>NZ_JAUEPD010000012.1:0-139469 GCF_030403525.1 Pseudomonas sp. WAC2 | reverse complement strand
CGACCACTGATGACACGCATGCGGATAAGATCGAGCGCTCCGACGATTCCGGTCAGCATATTATTGAAATCGTGTGCGATCCCACCGGTAAGCTGGCCGATGGCTTCCATCTTCTGAGACTGGCGCACGGCCTCTTCCGCACGTTCACGCTCATAGATTTCCGTAATGAGTCGTGTATGGCTTTCGCCCAGTTCTTGCGTACGCTCGGCAATCTTGGCTTCCAGGGCATCGGTTGCTAGACGTGCCTCGGTAATGTCGACATTACAGCCGATGTAACCCAGGAACCCGCCTTTGTCGTCGAAGCGGGGGACAGCCTCGCAGCGCAGCCAGCGAACCTCACCTTGGATGTCTCGCATCCGTATTTCGCTGCGGTAGAGTTGACGCGCTTCGAAAGCTTGCTGGTACTCGGCAACGCAGTGTTCGCGGTCTTCCTCGAAAATCATGCGTGTCCATCCACCGTCCCGGGCACTTTCATAAGAAAGGCCATACTCGCGTTCGTAGCGGCTGTTGACGAAGAGGGTGTTACCTTCGGCATCTACGGCCCAGATCAGGGCCGGTGCGTTGTCCGCCATCAGCCGGAAGCGCGCCTCGCTCTGCCGGAGCGCCTGTTCAGAGTGGGCCCGCTCGATAGCTGCCCAGACGCGATCGGCGATATCGCGCAAAAAGCTGACTTCCTCATTGGACCAGAAGCGTACCTGGTTATCGCAGATGAACAGATAGGCTGCAAAGCGGCCATGCTCGATCAAAGGGACGATGACAAAGGCCCTAACATCGTTAGGCTCATACAGGGCTTGATAGTCCCGGGTGCGCGGATCCTGCTCAACATCCTGAACCACAACAGCCTCGCCCCGCTGCAGTTCGTCAAGGTAGGTGCCGTAGTCACTAATATGGAACGTACCGGTCAGGCTAGTTGTACTATGGCTCCAGTCATGGGTAACAACGGCTGTTTCACCGTCAGGCTCGACTTGGGCATAACCAACCCGTGAAACATTCAGGATGTGCGCGAGGGTGTGGGAGACAATACCGCCGATATCGTCGGTGTCGCTTGCCTCACGCAGGGCATCACCCAGCTCGATCAGCGCAGTCTGTCGCTCGGCGGCAGCGGTGCGCTCCTGAATCTGGCGAGTGAGCTCGCGATTGATGGCGTTGAGCGCATCAGCATTCCGGCGCTCCTTGCTGATGTCTCGCGCAATGCCAATGATGCGGCGGGTGCCATCCGGGTCGGTCACACGGCGGCCTCTCACGCTTAGCCAGACCGGTTCGGTGCTGCTATGGGCGCGTACGCGAAATTCCAATTGTGCTTCGCTATCGCTATCGCCAGCGGTAGCCGTCCTGAACATAGCCTGGACGCTCTCGCTGTCCTCCGGGTGCAGAATGTTGATGAGTAGATCGGTCACGCTGCGGGAGGCGCTGGCTGGAATACCGGTCATCTCGGTGATTCGGTTGTCCCAGGTGATCACATCGCGGTCGATATCGTAATCCCAGACACCCAGCGCCGCGACATCGACGGCAAGGCTGATCCGTTGTTCAGCCAGCCGCAGGTCTTCTGCAGCACGGGTACGCTCGACGACTACACGGATGCGTTCAGCCACTTCGCGAACCAGCGCAATATCTTCGGCCGACCAGCTGTGCGGGGTGCTGGCATGGACATACAGCACGCCCTTGAGCTGGCCCTTGTCATGCTGGGGAACCAGCATCATGGCGCGAATGGCCCATTGTTCGAGATTTTCCCGCTGGGCATGAGTACGTGGATCGGTAGCCGTATCGTCTATCACGATAATCGCACCGCTAACCAAGTCGGCATTCAAATCCGCGCTGAAGTCACTGAGCGAAAAGCTGCCGATTTCTGGAGTAACACTATTATCGTTCCAGCTGCTCTCGGCATTAAGCGCGCCAAAGCGGTCGAGCAGCGCATAGCCGATACGCTGTACGCCCAGTACGTTGCCAAGACTTTGGCCCAAGGCGTCGGCCACGTCGGTAGGCGTCAGGGTGCCGTGCAGGCGGTCCCCCAGTTCAAGCAGGAAGCGCTGGCGGTCGTGGGTACGAATCCGCTCGCTGATATCCATGAACGTGCAGATGGCGCCCTGCAGCTCGCCGTCACGCCAGATGGGCTCGGAGCGGTATTCGACGGGGAAGCGGCTACCGTCCTGGCGGAAAAACCAATCCTGCTCGATATGGTGGGGCGTGCCGGTGTTGGCTGTTTGGAAAATCGGGCATTCGGTTTCTGGGAGCGGCGTCCCGTCTGCACGGCTGTGGTGGATGATGCCGTGCAGGGCTCGCCCGAGAACCTGGCTGCGGTCAGCAAAGCCCAACATGCGCAAGAACGCCTCATTGCACAGTGTGGTCCTGCCCTGCTGATCTACAGAGTAGAACCCTTCGCTGATCGAGTCGATCAAGAGGCGTGTGAAGGCTTCGCTTTCAAGGCGCGCCGCTTCTGCCCGCTTGCGGTCATCAATGTCCAGCGCCACACCCACCCAGCGCTCGATTTCGCCGGCTGCGTTGAACGCCGGGGTGACGCGCGCTTCAAACCAGCGATATTGGCCGTCTGCGGCACGGAAGGGCGCCTCGATCTTGGCGGCTGTACGGCGAAGGATGGTGTCACGCCAGGTGCTTTTGACGCGCTGGATATGATCTGGATGGACCGCTCGCATCCAGCTGTCTGGATTCATGTCGTCCGGGTCAAGGCCGGTATAGGTGTACCAATAGCGGTTGGTGTATTCCATGAAACCGTGGCGGTCACCAAACCAGACGATCTGTGGGCTGACATCCATTAAAGCCCGGTAGCGGGCTTCGTTTTGCTCCGCTGTCCGCTGTTGCAGGCGTTCAGCTGTAAGGTCCTGCAGGGTCAGGAGGAATCCGTTGGTCTCGTCCTGCTCGGTCTGCAAGGCGTGGAGACTGTAGCTGGCCTGCAGGATGTGCTTGTCCTTGCGCAGGTAAAGCCCTTCGCCCTGATGATGCCCTTGCTGCCGAGCGTAGGTCAGCAAAGTCTGGGGAAGCTGGCGGGCTTGGTCTTCGGCCGTGAAGAGCAGTTCCAGCGACTGTCCGCTCAATTCATGCTCATCCCAACCCAAGGCCGATTCGGCGCCAGGGTTGCAGGCCAGTATGCGCCCCTGGTTATCTAGAATCAGCAGTGCCTGACCCGGCTGGTTATGCATCAGCTGACGGTTCATCGACTCGCTGCGTTCGTACGCAGCCTTCACCAGGCGCAGATCCAGGAGCTGCATGACCTGCCGGCCAAGTGCCTCAAGGGATTGCGTTTGGGCTGCAGTCAGAACGCGAGGCTGCCAGTCCAGCACACACAGCGTTCCAAGAGGTATGCCGACAGATGACACCAGCGGGACGCCAGCATAGAAGCGCAGGCCGTCTGCGGTCTTGACGAGCGGATTGCTGGCGAAGCGATCATCCCCACGTAGATCAGGAATCACCACCGGGCCTGGGTGTTCGATGGTTTTGGCGCATATGGAGAGATGCAAAGGCATTTCCCGCACGCCAAAGCCTTTTTCAGCCAGAAACCATTCCCGATTCTCGGCAATCAGGTTGATGACAGCGATGGGCGCATGGCAGATCTGCGAGGCCAACTGGACGATATCGTCAAAGGCGGGCTCGGAGGGGGCGTCGAGGATATCGTAACGGTCAAGCTCCGCGAGTCGCTCGCGTTCGCTCCAGCCTGTTGGCAGTACGGGGGCATTACTCAACACAGGCTCCGCATGATTCATCATCGTCCATAAAACCCATATACAACATCAGGGAATTTCCATTCTGCGTCACTTCATTATGCAGTGATACCCTTTTTTGGCGAAGTTCATAGATCATTCATCGCTCGCTTTGTGGTGTAACGCGGAGGACTTCTTCCATAGTAGTCAAACCTGCCGCAATTTTTTGCGCACCGGAAAGACGAAGGCTTCGCATGCCCTCTTTGAAGGCCTGTCGACGCAGCGCCGTGATATCGGTATCCGGTGAAATCAACTGTCGGGTCGCATCCGAAAGCACCATGATTTCGTACACGCCAGCCCGGCCTCGATAGCCCGTATCACGGCATTCGGAACAGCCTACGGGCTGCATGGCTCCGGTGGGAAGCGGCGCGCTCCAGGGACGGGTAAGCTCCTGCCAGTCCTGCTCGTTGAGCTCGATCGGCGCCTTGCAGTGGGGGCAGAGTGTCCGCACCAGACGCTGCGCCATGACGCCCAGCACCGTTGCCCGAATCAGATAATAGGGCACACCCAGCTCGATCAGGCGGCTGATGGAGCTGGGCGCATCGTTGGTGTGCAGGGTGGAGAGCACCAGGTGGCCAGTGAGGGCTGCCTGGATGGCCATCTCTGCCGTCTCCAGGTCGCGGATCTCACCGATCATGATGATATCGGGGTCCTGACGCATCAGAGCACGCACACCGCTGGCGAAATTTACTTCAATGTTGTGCTGCACCTGCATCTGATTGAACGAGTCCTCGACCATTTCGATCGGGTCCTCGATGGTGCACACGTTGACTTCCGGCGTCGCCAGCTGCTTGAGCGTGGTGTACAGCGTCGTGGTCTTACCGGAACCGGTCGGGCCGGTTACCAGGATAATGCCGTTGGGCTGGCCGGTCATGGCGGACCAGCGGCGCAGGTCATCGGCCGAAAAGCCCAGCTGGTCAAAACTCTTGAGCAACACATCAGGGTCGAAGATACGCATCACCAGCTTTTCGCCAAAGGCGGTCGGCATGGTGGAAAGGCGTAGTTCCACTTCTTTGTCGCCGGGCATACGCGTCTTGACGCGACCGTCCTGCGGCTTGCGCTTCTCGGCCACATTCATGCGGCCCAGGTTCTTGATGCGGCTGATAACTGCCAGGGTTACCTGCGCTGGAAACTGGTAAACGCTATGGAGCACGCCGTCGATACGAAAGCGAACGGTACCCTGGTCACGGCGCGGCTCTACGTGAATATCACTGGCGCGCTGTTGGAAGGCGTACTGGAATAGCCAATCCACGATGTTAACGATGTGGGCATCGTTGGCGTCCGGCTCCTGATCACTGGCGCCCAGGTTGACCAGCTGTTCAAAGTTGCCGACGTTAATGCCGCGCTGCTCGACTGCCGAGGCGCCGCTGACCGATTTGGCCAGGCGGAAGAATTCCTGTGTGTAGCGTTGAATGTCGACAGGGTTGGCCACCACACGCTTGATGGGTCGCTTGAGCACATGGGTGAGGTTGCTTTCCCAGCTGCTGACAAACGGCTGGGCGCTGGCAATGGTCACCTCATCGGGAGCAACGGCCACCGCCAGGATCTTGTTGCGCTGGGCAAAGGCATAGGACATCAGTGGCGTGATCGAGGCTACGTCAATCTTCAACGGGTCGATCCGGAAGTAAGGCTGGCCGGAAAACTCTGCCAACCACTGAGTCAGGGTTTCCAGGTCCAATTTCTTCCCGGGACGCTTCAAATCTTCTACGTTCTGGGCGGCCAGAAATTCGAGCGGGTGCTGCTGGGGATTATTAGCGCCGCGGCGAATGGTCAGACATTGCTCGGCGGCCTGCTGGTCGACCCGACCTTGTGTAACCAGTTCACGCAGGACGTCGGAGAGCTCCAGCCAACGGTCCTGAGCGGGGGATGCGATAGCGGACATGCAGGTCTCCTCGTCTGTAATGTACTGCTTTAACCTTCGATCGGAGCGCCTGGCCGTACGGATAACGGCAGACAGCAATTTCGTTTGATCGTCAGGCATGCGCTCGGCCGCTTATACACAGCTGAGCCTTTAGCCTATAGGAAGTTCGGTGCGTCCGACGATACGTCAATGAACGCTAGAGAGGCGCCCAGAGGATGGCTGATCATTATATGAACAGCGCCGTCGCGGTGAAATCATGGCGCACCGCCATCAAGGCCGGTGCGCCATGCTGTCTGATTAGCGGGGCAGGGCTTTCCAGGCTGGCAGTGAAATAAGCGTTCTTGCCTGATTGGCTACTGCGTCGTGTTGCTCATGGGCGATCAGCGCTGGCAGCTTGGCAAGCTCGCCATAGAGACGATCCGTTTCGGGCAGGTCAAGCACCGGACGGGCGAGGCGTAGCCAGACCAGCATACGCTCGACGCGTGGCAACTGCTCTGCTACCAGCTCGGGCTGGTTCATGCCGCGCTGAAGAGGAATGGCATCAGCCTCTTCGCTCAAGGTTCGGGGCAACCACTTGCCTAGCGACAGCTGGCCTAGCTTGTTGCCTCGGTCATTACGGGCTTCTGTCCAGCGACGATCATGCAGCCAGCGGGCCGCCACCAACGAGAAGTGGCCCCAGCGTGGCTTTGCCAGCTCGTTAGCAAAGCGCTCTGGTGCCTGCTGACGTGCTTCTTCATCTTCTTGGCCAATGGTTGCAAACGTTTTCCAATCCGCCAGCAGCGCGTCCAGTGCCTGGCGCAGCTCACGGCTGGACGCACGGGGAACTGCCTGGCCCAGACTGCTCAGCAGCGCCCGCAGGTCGACGAGTTGATGTACCCACTCTACAAGCAGACGCCAGTGGCCATTCCAGCGATATTGTTCTGCCAGACGCTGGCTGCTGCCGAGCAGGTGCCAGGCAATGGCCGCGAATGCGTCATCCACGGTGCTTTCCGCCGTCAGGGTAGGGGGCGTCAGATGCAGGGTGTAGCTGGCTGTATCGTGCAGGCGATAGCCGCGTTCGGCCTTGCTGATGTCGCAAGGCATTAGCGGCAGGTCAGCCGCCAGCTGTTCAGCCAGCTCAAGAAGGTCGGCCGGCTCGCCCTCGCGCAGCTCAAGCTCCAGCTCGCAGATGGCTTCCTGATGCTCGCCAGCCAGGACCGCACCCTGGTCCAGCGCTGCCTCGACTACAGCACGGCTCTTGCCGCGTTCCCATGCGATATCGGCATAGTCGCGAGTGAAATCGGTTGTGAAGATCGGCTTGAGCTGATGCTTGTCCAGATTAGCCAGAGCCGCTGGCCAGCATTCAGGGCCCAGCAGGCTGGTGTCCAGGTCTGGACCGCTCAGGTTCCACTCCCACTCGTTGCGCTCGGACAGGCCTGCCATGCTCTGGCCGCGGCTCTTGAGGGTTTGAATGTATTGGTCACCATCGCGACGGACCCGCAGCGCCACTCGGGCATGGGCCAGCTCACGGGTGTCGGTGTCGTAGTATTGGTTGTACAGCTCGCGGCGCTTCCAGCCTTCCTTGTTGCGTTTTTTCAGCACAGGGTGCTCACGCAGGGCAGCGAGGGTTTCGGGAGTCGCGCGTAATTTGATTTCGGTTTCTTTGGCCATGGCAAAAAGGTCTGGTGCCTGAAAGATCTGTGAAGTGAAGCGTTCGACCGGCGCCTTGGCGCAGCGGTATAGCTAGGCCGGCAAGGCTCGCTGGGCTATGAGTCGACTGATTGGGTATCAGTGTATCTAACCCTGCGGCCCATGACAGGAGATTCGCATGGCGCTGGCGTCATCTTTTCGAGGAGCGGCGTTGACCCAGTCACTCAGCACTCTAAGATGGGAGCTAGCCGAAGGAGTACGCCCATGCCCATCCCCGCGCTCAAACAGCAATTCAAGGCCCTGTTGGCCGAATCGTCCGTCAGTTGCACGCAACCACAGCTGGACCAGTCCAACGCGGGCGTCATTACGCAGTTGTCGAGCTGGTTGGGGGATCTGGGCTTTCGCTGTGAGACCCAGGAGATTCTGCCCGGCAAATACAACCTGATCGCGACCTATGGCAGCGGACCGGGTGGGCTGGTTCTATCCGGGCATACTGACACCGTGCCTTACGATGAGCCGCTCTGGGCCAGCGACCCGCTAACACTACGCGAGGCGGATGATCGCTGGTATGGGTTGGGTAGCTGCGACATGAAGGGCTTTTTCGCCTTGGTGATCGAGGCGGTTCGTACGCTGATCGACCAGCCGTTCCGTCATCCCCTAATCATCCTGGCGACCTGTGATGAAGAATGCTCCATGGACGGTGCCCGGGCAATCGCCGAGGCAGGCAGGCCATTGGGGCGTGCCGCGGTGATCGGCGAGCCGACCAGTCTCAGGCCCATCCGCATGCACAAAGGCATCATGATGGAGCGTATCGATATCCTGGGGCAGAGCGGCCATTCGTCTGACCCGAGCCTTGGGCGAAGCGCCATGGAGGCCATGCATGCCGTCATGGGCGAACTCATGGCACTGCGGCAGCAATGGCAGCATGAGCACCACAACCCTTTTTTCAACGTGCCGCAGCCGACCCTGAATCTGGGCTGTATCCACGGCGGCGACAACCCCAACCGGATCTGCGGGCAGTGTGCGTTGGAGTTTGACCTGCGTCCCCTGCCGGGCATGCAGGCGGACGAGCTGCGCAATCTGATCAAGGGGCGGCTGAGACCGATTGCAGAGCGCCATGCCGTCAAGATCGACTACCAACCCTTGTTTCCGGCGGTTCCACCCTTCGAGCAGTCAGCCACCAGCGAACTGGTCCGCATCGCCGAACAACTCACCGGCTGTGAGGCCCAGGCGGTAGCCTTTGGCACCGAAGCGCCGTATCTTCAGCAGTTGGGGATCGAGACGTTGGTCATGGGGCCTGGGAATATTGCCTGCGCCCATCAGCCAGACGAACATCTGGAGCTTTCCCAGATCGAACCAACCGTAAAGGTGCTTCGTCAATTGATTCACCATTACTGCATAACGCTACCAATAGCCAAGGAGTGACCGTGTTGCTGCGACGACGATGAACGAGCTCTCACCGTTCACCTTTTACTTTTGCTGCACAAGGTTTTCTCTTTAATGCACGATTACGTTAATTGGCTTCGCCACGCGTCTCCCTACATTAATGCTCACCGTGACCGGACCTTTGTGGTCATGCTGCCTGGCGACGGGCTGG
This sequence comes from Pseudomonas sp. WAC2, assembly GCF_030403525.1. Lineage (NCBI taxonomy): Bacteria > Pseudomonadati > Pseudomonadota > Gammaproteobacteria > Pseudomonadales > Pseudomonadaceae > Pseudomonas > Pseudomonas sp. WAC2. Next base: position 130,669 of record NZ_JAUEPD010000012.1, on the reverse strand, counting down.
AGCATCCAAATTTCGGCAATATCATCCATGACCTCGTGCTGCTGCACAGCCTGGGTGTGCGCCTGGTACTGGTGCATGGCTCGCGCCCACAGATCGAGACGCGACTGGCTGCGCGCGGTATTGCTCCACGTTTTCACCGTGACCTGCGCATCACCGATGCTGCGACGCTGGAGTGCGTGATCGATGCCGTAGGCAGTCTGCGCCTGTCCATCGAGGCCCGTCTGTCCATGGACATGGCTGCCTCCCCCATGCAGGGCGCGCGATTGCGGGTAGCCAGTGGCAACCTCGTCACCGCGCGACCCTACGGTATCCATGACGGTGTCGATTTTCACCATACCGGTGAGGTCCGCCGCATCGACCGCAAGGGCATCAGTCGTCTTCTGGATGAGCGCACTATTGTGCTGCTGTCACCGCTGGGGTATTCGCCCACCGGGGAGATTTTCAATATTGCCTGTGAAGACGTCGCGACCCGTGCCGCTGTCGATCTGGCCGCCGACAAGCTGGTGCTCTACGGCGCCGAGCAAGGTCTGCTGGATGCCGAAGGCAACCTGATCCGTGAGCTACGTCCTCAACAAGTGCCGCCGCATCTGGAGCGGCTTGGCAGTGGCAACTACCAGGCGGAGCTGCTGGATGCGGCCGCTCAGGCCTGCCGGGGTGGGGTGCGCCGCACGCATATCGTGAGCTACGCCGAGGATGGCGCGCTGCTCAACGAACTCTTTACCCGCAGCGGTAGCGGCACGCTGGTGGCGCAGGAGCAGTTCGAGTCCATTCGCGAGGCGGATATTGGCGATGTGGGCGGTCTGATCGAACTGATCCGTCCGCTGGAAGAACAGGGGATTTTGGTACGCCGCTCGCGGGAAGTGCTGGAGCGTGAGATCGACAAGTTCAGTATCGTCGAGCGGGAAGGGCTCATTATCGCCTGTGCCGCGCTGTATCCGATCGCTGATTCAAACGCAGGCGAGCTGGCCTGTCTGGCGGTCAATCCCGACTATCGACATGGTGGGCGGGGGGACGAGTTGCTGGAACGCATCGAGCAGAGGGCCCGCGCTCAAGGCATCAAGACCCTGTTCGTCCTGACGACCCGCACGGCTCACTGGTTTCGCGAGCGAGGCTTTGAGCCCAGCAGCGTCGATCGACTGCCCAGTGCTCGTGCATCGTTGTACAACTATCAGCGCAACTCAAAGATCTTTGAAAAAGCGCTATAGGTGATTCTGGCCGGACAGCCCGGCCAGAGCCCGAACGCTACACGCTCAGCGTGCCGAGGATGCTGGCTTGGTAGGCCGCCGCAAAAGTATCGAAATCGCCTTGGTCGGCAGTCTCCAGTTCTTCTTGGTCCTTCAATGACTGTTCTGCCATCTGCTCGAAAAGGGCCTGCTGTTCGGGGCTTAGCTCCGCCTGGCGGAAATAGTCAGCATGGACCTTGCTCTGTCGCAGAGAGAATCCGGCAAAGCTTTCGCCATGCTCGCGCATTTCAGCCAGGACTTGAGCCGAAGGCGTCAGGGCCGGGTTGATAAACTTGTGGCGCTGCTCTTCGACTGATACATGGTAGGCGCTGCCACCGTAGGCGGTATCCAGCAGTTTGGCACAGCGATCAATGCAGCCCAGCAGCCGCTCGGCCCAGTCCAACATCGAAATCGGGGCGCCCTGGCGTTGTAGGAACAGGCCTGGCTTGCGGCCTTCCTTCACAACCTTGGTAAAGTTCTGCGTACATTCGCCACACTCGCCGTTCAGCGGCGGGCTTTCCTCAAGGGCGCAGAACAGTAGGAACGCATCCAGGAAGCGTGACTCCACCACGTCGATGCCCAGTGGCAGGAACGGGTTGATATCCAGGCACCGGACTTCGATGTACTGCACGCCCCGGGCAATCAGTGCCTGGACGGGACGCTCGCCCGTACGGGTAACCCGCTTGGGCCGGATGTTCGAGTAATACTCGTTTTCAATCTGCAGGATGTTGGTGTTGAGTTGCACCCACTCACCATCGCGGTGAGTGCCGATTTCAGCGTAAGGCGGGTAGGGCGTCGCCACTGCCTTGCGCAGGCTTTCCGTGTAGCTCTGCAAGTCGTTGTAACACGGCGTCAGGCTGGCTTGCGCCTCGCTCTGATAGCCCAGGTCGCTCATGCGCAGACTGGTCGCGTACGGCAGGTACAGCGTGTCGGCATCAAAGGTTTCCAGCTGATGCGGGCGGCCACGCATGAATCCGACATCCAGCGCAGGAGAGGCACCGAACAGGTACATCAGCATCCAGCTGTAACGGCGGAAGTTACGGATCAGTGCAATATAGCGGGAGGACTGGTAGTCACGATCGCTACGGGTATCGCCCTCAGCCTGGCGTAACAAGGGCCAGAGCGTTTCCGGCAGCGAAAAGTTGTAATGGATACCGGCGATGCACTGCATGGTCCGACCGTAGCGCACGGCCAGCCCGCGGCGGTAGACATGCTTGAGCTTGCCGATATGGGAATCGCCATAATAGGCAATCGGAATCTGCTCTTCCTCCGGCAGCGGACACGGCATCGACGGGCTCCACAGGAGCTCACCGTCAAGCTGTCGCGTAGCGAAGCGGTGAATGATGTCGAGCTGCTCAAGCACCTTGGCAGGGTCATGCGCCGTGGGAGTAATGAATTCAAGCAGGGCCTCGGAATAGTCCGTCGTGATCTGAGGGTGAGTCAGAGCCGAGCCCAGGGCTGCCGGATGAGGTGTCTGAGCCAATTGGCCGTGCTCGTCCACACGCAGGGTTTCACGTTCGATGCCGTGCTGACACTCAGTCAACAGCGACAGATGGGCAGAATCGCCGAGCAGGGCCAGGCGGCGGGTCAAGATATCGCTCAAGATGTTTTCCTTCACTCGACAGTGGCCCCACTATGGGGATGAGTGAGCCGGTGTACAAGTCTGTCGAATAGACTTCAATAGGCCTACCGCGGTTGCATCCGAAAGTGGACGAAGTGCACCGCGGGTACGATCGCCGTTGTGGCAGGGTAAAAGCCCGGCGCAGAACACGCCGGGCGAACGCATTACAAGCAGGCGAACGTTGCCTGGGCCTTGGCCACCAACTTATCGTTCTGATGCACTTCCGCTTCGATGACGTGCGTTTTGCGCCCGGGATGGATCACCTTGGCGCGGCAGACGATTTCACCGTCGCTGACGCCCCGAATGTAGTTGACCTTGCACTCCAGGGTCACGCTGCCTGGCTTGCCCTCGAACAGGCTGTGACTGGCCTGTCCAAGCGCTGTATCGATCAGCGAGAACAACGCGCCACCATGCATCTTGCCGTGCAGGTTGAGCAGCTTGTCCTGCATGTTCATCCGGACTTCGGATTCTCCCTGCTCGGCTTTGAGGATACGCATCCCCAGCAGCTGGCTGAATGCACTGTCATTACCTGCCACGGACTGGCTCATGGTTACTTCCTCAATTGTTTGGCGTTGGCAAACAGTGCTGCCATGGCACCACTGGCAGCAGGCTTGCTTTCGTTACGGGGTGCATTACGGTCACGCGATGGGCTGTTACCAGGCTTGCCGCTGCGAGGTTGCCCGCCACGTTGGCCTTCGACCTTTTCACCAGGCGTATCGCTCATGCGCATGGACAGACCCACACGGTTACGGGGAATGTCCACTTCCATGACCTTGACCTTCACGATATCGCCTGCCTTGACCACTTCGTAGGGATCTTTGACAAACTTCTCGGACAGGGCGCTGATGTGTACCAGGCCGTCCTGGTGTACACCGATATCGACAAACGCACCAAAGTTGGTCACGTTGGTCACGACACCTTCGAGAACCATGCCGGGCTTGAGATCCTTGAGGGATTCAACGCCTTCCTGGAACTCTGCTGTCTTGAACTCGGGGCGCGGGTCTCGCCCTGGCTTGTCCAGCTCGCTCAGAATATCCGTCACGGTCGGCAGGCCAAAGGTTTCATCGGTAAATTTCTTCGGATCCAGGCGCTTCAGGAAGCTGGAGTCTCCGATCAGGGAGCGAATGTCTCGGCCGGTATCAGCGGCGATGCGCTCGACGACAGGGTAGGCTTCCGGGTGAACGCCGGAGGCATCCAGTGGATTGCTGCCGCTCATGACCCGCAGGAAGCCTGCAGCCTGCTCGAAGGTCTTGTCTCCCAGGCGACTCACTTTCTTCAGCTCGTTACGGGACTTGAAGGCGCCATTCAGGTCGCGGTAGGCCACGATATTCTGCGCCAGCGTTGCGTTCAGACCGGAGATACGGGCCAGCAGCGCCGCCGAAGCCGTGTTCACGTCTACGCCCACGGCGTTTACACAGTCTTCCACCACGGCATCCAGGCTACGAGCCAGCTTGAGTTGTGAGACGTCATGCTGGTACTGGCCCACGCCAATGGACTTGGGCTCGATCTTGACCAGCTCAGCCAGCGGATCCTGCAAGCGGCGAGCGATAGATACAGCGCCACGCAAAGAAACATCCAAATCCGGAAATTCCTTGGCGGCGAGCTCGGAAGCCGAGTACACCGAGGCGCCAGCTTCGCTGACCATGATCTTGGTCATCTTGAGGCCCGGGTATTTCTTGATCAGTTCTCCCGCCAGTTTATCGGTCTCGCGGCTAGCCGTGCCGTTGCCAATGGCAATCAGGTCGACGCCATGCTTGGCACACAGCTTCGCCAGCGTATCGATGGTCTGGTCCCACTGGTTTTTCGGGGCGTGCGGATACACGGTATCGGTGGCCAGCAGCTTGCCGGTTGAGTCGACCACGGCGACTTTCACGCCCGTCCGCAGTCCTGGGTCCAGACCCAGCGTGGCACGTGGGCCAGCAGGTGCTGCCAGTAACAGATCATGCAGGTTGCGTGCGAATACGCTGATGGCATCATCTTCAGCCTTTTCACGCAGCTCGCCCAGCAGATCGGTTTCCAGCGAGGTGTACAGCTTGACCTTCCAGGTCCAGCGCACGACTTCCGCCAGCCATTTGTCTGCTGCGCGATTCTGATTCTTCAGCTCGAAATGCTCGGCAATCATTACCTCGCAAGGGTGCATGGTCCCAGGTGCTTCATCGCCTACCTTGAGCGAGGCACTCAGGACGCCTTCGTTACGGCCGCGGAAGATCGCAAGGGCTCGGTGGGACGGTACATTCCTGAAAAGCTCGTCATGTTCGAAATAGTCACTGAACTTGGCGCCTTCCTGCTCCTTCCCGGTCACCAGACGAGCTGAAAGTGTCGACTCCTGCTTCAGGAATGCGCGCAGCTTTTCCAGGAGGTCGGCATCTTCGGCAAAACGCTCCATCAGAATGTATTTGGCACCCTCCAGGGCCGCTTTTACGTCGGCGACGCCTTTGTCCTCATTTACATAGACGGCGGCTTCGGTCTCGGGAGAAAGCGTTGGGTCATTGAGCAAGCCATCTGCCAGTGGGCCAAGGCCGGCTTCCAGGGCAATCTGGCCCTTGGTACGACGCTTCTGCTTATAGGGCAGATAAAGGTCTTCAAGACGGGTCTTGGTATCGGCCTGCTTGATCTCGCGGGCTAGCTCCGGCGTGAGTTTACCTTGCTCGTCGATGCTGGCCAGGATCGCCGTGCGACGCTCTTCCAGCTCGCGCAGGTAGCGCAGGCGCTCTTCCAGATGACGCAGGTGCGTATCGTCAAGGCTGCCGGTGACTTCTTTTCTATAACGGGCGATGAAAGGAACCGTCGATCCCTCATCGAGCAGCGCCACGGCTGCGGCGACCTGTTGTGGGCGGACGCCGAGCTCTTCGGCGATGCGGGAGTTGATACTGTCCATGAAACCACCTGAAAACCAGAGAAGCGGGCCTGACCGGCAGGCTTGAAGCGCTGCATTATACCCGTCGGGTATCAACGCGCTGCGGCAATTTGCCAAGGATAAGTATGTGCTTTCAACTTCTTATGCAGGCTAATCCCCCATTCTCAGGAAAAATCTGCTAACAATGGACTGTCCCTCTGCGGACGAGGCCTGCGCCATAATCCACTTCCCTATTTGAAGGAGTTGACATGAGCACCACCCCCGTTACGGAAGGTGAAAAGATTCTGGTCGTAGATGACGATGCTCGTCTGCGTCGCCTGCTCGAGCGTTTTCTGGCCGAGCAGGGCTACCGTGTGCGTACCGTGGAAAGCACCGAGCAGATGGACCGCCTGATGTCCCGTGAGCTTTTCCATCTGGTCGTGCTGGATCTGATGATGCCGGGCGAAGACGGTATGTCGGCCTGCGCCCGTCTGCGTGAGCAGAACAACCAGATCCCGATCATCATGCTGACGGCTAAGGGCGATGAGGGCAGTCGCATCCAGGGGCTTGAGCAGGGCGCCGATGACTATCTGGCCAAGCCTTTCAACCCTCGCGAACTTCTGGCTCGTATCAAGGCCGTTCTGCGCCGGCAAGCACCCCAGGTTCCGGGCGCACCGGGCAGCGAAGATGCCGTCGTGACCTTTGGTGATTATGAGCTTTCACTGGCAACCCGCGAACTCAAACGCGGCGATGAAGTGCATATGCTGACGACAGGTGAATTCGCGGTGCTCAAGGCGCTGGTCCAGCATGCACGCGAGCCGCTGACCCGCGACAAGCTGATGAATTTGGCGCGTGGGCGTGAGTGGGATGCATTGGAACGGTCGATCGACGTACAGATTTCTCGCCTGCGCCGTATGATTGAACCTGATCCCTCCAAGCCTCGCTATATCCAGACGGTCTGGGGTGTTGGCTACGTATTCGTGCCGGACGGCAACAAGTAACAGTCCGGCACACAGGGACGCCTTCAGGCGAACAAGCCGTTGTGAACACCTACCAACAGGAAGATGCCCAGCAGCGCTCGATAGACAATGAAGATCCAGGTCGAAAAGCGTTCCAGAAAGCGCATCAGACCCCAGATGGCTGCAAACGCCGAAAGGCTTGCCACCAGGATGCCTACCAGCAGAAGCGACCAGGCTTCTGCCGGGATGGACGCATGCCAGAGCACGACCAGTTCTTTCAAGCCAGCCAGGGCAATCGCGGGCAGGCCCAGCAGGAAAGAAAAGCGGGCTGCTTCTTCACGCTTTAAGTTGAGGAACATGGCCGCAGTCAATGTCGAGCCGGAGCGGGATACTCCTGGAATCAACGCGCCAATCTGTGCAATTCCAACAATCAGGGCGTCGCGCAGGCGTATTTCACTCATGTCGCGCTTGTGCTTGCAGGTCAGCTCGGCAATGGCCAGCAACGCCGCCATGCCCAGACAGGCATAGCCAATGACATTCAAGCCCCGTAAAGGCGAGTCGCAGGCATTGAGCACAGGGGAAAGCGCAAGCCCGACCACACAGATAGGGATTGTCGCCAGAATGATTGCCATGGCCAGGACAAAGGCGCGACTGTTGTAGTCCTTATGACGAATTGCATTGACGCTGCCGGTGGTAACGGAGCTGACGTCACGCCAGAAATAACTGATGACAGCTGCCAGAGCTGCCATCTGCATTGCAGCGGAAAAGGCGGAACCAGGATCTTGCCAGCCTAACAGGGCTGGAACGACACGCATGTGAGCAGTAGAGGAAATTGGCAGGAGCTCGGTGATACCCTGCACAACACCTAGGAAAATAACCTGGGCGTAACTAAGGGAAGCAAAGCCAATGTCCAAGCCGGTATGGCACATATCGGACACGAAACATCTCCAGTGTGGGAGGTCTTTGAAAAGAGTCGGGCAAATGTATCAAAGTGTTTCTTAGCGAAACGAGGCTGTGAGGCATTTAAAAAGCCGTTTTGTTCAGTCACTCAACAAAATCGATGCCTTTTCTATGAAGCAAGTCTTTATAGGGTGGCAATATGCTCGGAGCGTCAATGACGTGTGGTTACTATGAAAACGCCTGCCTGGTTCCCTCAAAGCTTCTTCGCACGCTCGCTCTGGCTGGTTCTGATTGCCGTACTGTTTTCCAAGGCGCTGACGCTGGTTTACCTGTTGCTCAACGAAGATGTATTGGTTGATCGCCAATACAGTCATGGTGCTGCACTGACGCTGCGGGCTTACTGGGCCGCTGATCCGGATGACCGTCCCGCTGTCGCCCAGGCATCCGGGCTGCACTATGAATCGCCGGAAACGGTGCCAGCGGGTGAGTATCATTGGCCTTACAGTGAAATTTTCGACCGCCAGATGCAGCAGGAGCTGGGGCCGGATACTCAAGTCAGGGTTCGTGTACAGCAGGGGCCTGCACTTTGGGTGCTGGCGCCATCGCTGGGGCCTGATTGGATCAAGATACCGCTGTACGCTCACCCCCTGCGAGGCCAGCGAATCTGGAGTGTGCTGGGTTGGTTCTTCGGGATTGGCCTGTTTTCTACTGCTGTGGCCTGGGTGTTTGTCGGCCAGCTGAACCGACCACTCAAACGGCTCGTCTATGCCGCCCGCGAGCTGGGTAAAGGGCATAGCGTACGCCTGCCGGAAAGTGATGCGCCAAGCGAGATCATGGAGGTCTATCATGCCTTCAATCAGATGGCTCACGATGTCGAGCAGGCTGGACGCGAGCGTGAGCTGATGCTGGCCGGCGTGTCCCACGACCTGCGCACGCCGCTTACCCGTCTACGCCTCTCAGTCGAATTGCTGCCTGAAATGGACGAGATGACGGAGGACATGGTCCGCGATATCGAGGATATGAACCTGATTCTCGATCAGTTCCTGGCATTTATACGTGATGGACGCGATGAGCCTTTAGAAGAAACGAACCTGAATGACCTGATTCAGGAAACCGTGGCGCCTTACAACCAGAATGAGGAGCGGGTCCGTCTCTCCCAAACCGATGTGCCGCCCGTGGCTTTGCGGCGTGTGTCGATCAAGCGGATGCTGACCAACCTCCTGGAAAATGCGTTCAAGCATGGAGGCGGCGCCGTGGAGGTCAGGGCTCACGTAGGTGGAGATTCGACAGCGCCCTATGTTGTGCTGAGCGTTCTGGACCAGGGACCGGGCATTGATCCCAGTGAGATAGAGGAAATCTTCAATCCCTTCATTCGCGGCAACCGGGCGCGTACCGGCTCTGGTACCGGGTTGGGGCTGGCCATCGTCAGGCGTATTGCCGCCCAGCATGGTGGCAGCGTAGAACTGCGTAATCGTGAGGGTGGCGGAGTCGAGGCGCGCGTCTTGTTGCCACTAGGTCTGCTGCTGCCTCGTACCGCCAGCTGATCTGACGCTACCAGTGGAGTCCGTCATGATCGAGGCGGGCTTCCTGACCATATGGCCAGGCCTGGTTATCCGGGCCGTGTCCACTAGGCAGACCCGAGAACAACGGAACACCATGGGGCTCTAGCCATTCAGCAATAATCTCTTCAAGGCTGTGTATCACACCCTTGCGCGGGCAATCCGTAAAGGTGCCCAGGCATACGGCGCCAAGCCTGGCGCTATCGATACTGTTCAATAGCTGCCACAGGCTACGCTCGATGCGATAGTACGGCTCACCTACATCCTCCAGGATCAGAATGGCGCCGTCAGGCGCATACAGTCCATAGCCGGTGCCCTCGGTACTAGCCAGTGCCGTCAGGTTGCCGCCAATCAGCGGTCCTTGTATGGACTTGAGCGAGTGATTGACCGGTTGGGCTGGCAGATACCCTCCGGCCGTTCTCAGCAGCCGATCGAGGCTGCGAAACGAGTCCTCATGACGCAGCTGTTCTTCACCGTCATATCGTTTGGCCAATGCCGTAGCCACTGGACCATGTACTGCAGGCAGACTTTGCCGATGAAAGGCACTGAGCATGATCGAGATATCGGAGAAACCAATCAGCGGTTTAGGGCCAGCCCGCCTGATGCGCTCCCAATCTAGATGCGGTAAAAGCTGAGCACACCCATAACCGCCCCGCAAGCACCAGACAGCACTAACCTCTGGATTATCAAAAGCCGCATAAACATCGGCCAGACGCTGATCCACTGTACCCGCAAGATAACGATGACGTGCCTGTACGTGCTCGCCTGCAACATACGGAACCTCCATCTCACGCAACCGTGCGTAGGTGGTTTCCAGCGCATCGTTGGCAATTGCTGCCGCTGGCGCGATCAGCGCTACCTTGCCCCCAAAACTGGAGGCATCAAGAAAAGACGTGCTGCCTGTCATTCCTTAGCCTTTGCCTTTGGTACGTGTCAGGTTGGGGCCACTGTTCTTTTCCAGATACTGGATGATCATGCCCGCAATGTCCTGGTTGGTCGTTTGCTCGATGCCTTCCAGGCCCGGTGAAGAGTTCACCTCCATGACCAGCGGACCATGATTGGAGCGAAGAATATCGACACCGGCCACATTCAGCCCCAGCACCTTGGCGGCTCTAATGGCGGCCATACGCTCTTCAGGCGTAATTTTCACCAAGCTTGCCGTGCCGCCGCGATGCAGGTTGGAGCGAAACTCACCGGGCTTGGCCTGGCGCTTCATGGCGGCAATCACCTTGTCACCCACCACGAAGCAGCGAATATCCGCACCGCCTGCCTCGCGAATATACTCCTGTACCATGATGTTCTGCTTGAGCCCCATGAAGGCTTCCAGTACCGACTCGGCAGCCTTTTCGGTTTCACACAGCACCACGCCGATTCCCTGAGTACCCTCCAGCAGCTTGATGACCAGCGGAGCACCGCCAACCATGCGGATAAGGTCCGGTACATCATCTGGAGAGTGCGCAAAGCCTGTCACCGGCAGGCCAACACCCTTGCGTGACATCAACTGCAGGGAGCGCAGCTTGTCTCGGGCTCGGCTGATGGCGACGGACTCATTAAGCGGGAAGACGCCCATCATTTCGAACTGCCGCAGCACTGCGCAGCCATAAAACGTTACCGATGCCCCAATTCGCGGAATCACGGCATCGAAGTCTTCGAGCGGCTTGCCTCTATAGTGAATCTGCGGTTTGTGGCTTGCGATATTCATATACGCGCGCAACGTATCGATCACGACCATCTGATGACCACGTTGCTCCCCGGCTTCCACCAGGCGACGAGTGGAATACAGGCGAGGATTACGCGACAGCACAGCGATTTTCATGCAGCACCCGGAGCGGGAGAGAGGGATAGGATGGGTTTGTCTTGCGCATAGCTGACGGCCGGATTCACGATCAGGCCACCCTCGACCAAGGCTTTCGAGCCTAGAAGCATGCGGTAACGCATGCTCTTGCGGCAGGCCAGGGTAAATTCCACTGGCCAGGATCGATTACCCAGGGCGAGATTGGTTCGAATCACATAGCGGTTCTGAGCATGGCCATTGGAGCTTCGTATGGTCTTCTTGGCTACCAACGGGGCTTCGCAATGCCGGTGCCGGGACTGCACCAGTGTGCCCAGATGGACCGTAAAACGCACCCAGCGTTCACCGTTACGCTCAAAAGGAACAACTTCCGTTGCATGCAGGGCTGAAGTGCTCGCACCTGTGTCGATCTTGGCCCTCAGGCCGATTACGCCCAGGTCCGGCAGGGCGACCCATTCACGTAGGCCGATAATAGCCAGCTCGTCGAGTGTGTCCAAGCGTAATCCTTGAAGTCGGGATCAATGTCCCCATATCTGCTTATCGATGGAGGCCAGCGCATTGAACGCAGGCTTGGCAAACCAGTAACCCTGCATCAACGTGATACCAATGTCACGCAGGCAATCACGCTCAGCAGCGGTTTCAATACCTTCGGCAATGATCTGAATGTTCAACTCCGTACATATGGAGACGACGCCTCGAACAATGGCCTGTCGGACTCGATCATGATCGATATTGCGAATCAAGGCCATATCCAGCTTGATCAGATCCGGTTGAAAAGTGGCTAGCAGGTTCAAGCCTGAATGTCCGGCACCAAAGTCGTCAATCGCCGTCATGAAGCCGAACTGCCGATATTCTTGCAGGATATGCGTTAGATGCTGGCTATCACCAATATGCTCGCTTTCAACTGTTTCAAAAATAAGATTGCTCAACGGAAAGTCATGCCGTTTGGCCGTCTCCAGTGTGCTGCGAATGCACAGCTCCGGTCGATAGACGGCATTTGGAAGAAAGTTAATGGAAAGTTTTTCCTTCATTCCAAGCTTTGCTGCGCCTGAAATCGCCTTGGTGCGGCATAACTGATCGAAACGATAGCGGTTATGCGCATCCACCCGCTCAAGCACTGAAAGCGCACCCTGGCCTTCCGGGCCGCGGACCAGCGCCTCATGAGCAAAGATACTGCGAGTGGTTACGTCAACAATGGGCTGATAGGCAAAGGCGAAATCGAACCCAAGGGGTTCACTCTGGTGGCAGCCTTGGCAGCGCATAGGGTTGGTTAATTCTTCAGGAAAGAAGGTCTTCATGATCGTACCGTTAGAATGCCCGTAACCAGCCCTGGTCTAATGGCAAAAATTGATAAGTATTCGGAGCGTTTTCGTTAATGACGTCTATTCAAGATATAGATGAAAAAGTCCGCCTGGATAAGTGGCTGTGGGCTGCACGGTTCTTCAAGACACGAGCACTGGCCAAGGCTGCCATAGAAGGAGGCAAGGTTCAGTGTCGGGGTGAGCGGTGTAAGCCCAGCAAAGAACCCAAGGTTGGTGATGAGCTGACGATTCGTCAGGGGTTCGATGAGAAGACCGTCATAGTCCTCTCCCTGTCTCAACAGCGTCGCGGAGCACCCGAGGCCCAGTTACTGTATCGGGAGACAGAGGAAAGTCTTGAGCGTCGCGAGCGGGCTACGGCCATGCGCAAGGCGGGAGCGCTTGGGTTGGCAACGGATGGAAGGCCAACCAAGAAGCAGCGCCGTCAGATTCATCGATTCCGGGGCGACGCTGATTCTCGGGCCAATGACTAGATGAGCACTCAGTAGTGCTTGACCAGGCTCATCTGCCGGATAAGAGGAATATGAGCTGCTACACGAAACAGCGGCGCAGTTAAACGAAGGAACATGCGGCTACCGGCATTGGCCAGCGGCGTATAAAACCCCCAGGCCATTGCCAGTAGTGCAACGGCAATACCGCCCATATAGTCATCCGAAGCCCAGTGAGCACCGGCGACCAGGCGCGGCATCATGAAAAGCATTACCAGTAGCCAAGTGACGACAAGTTGTAATGGGTTGCGCGTAAAAGCCGTTAGAAAGAGGCCCCAGAGCAGAAGAACCGAAGCATGATCCCCTGGAAAGCTGGCGCCGGATCGATCCTTGAGCTCCCAGGCCTTTTCCCAGGACTGGAAGTAATCGCTCATGTGAATGGCATACGTCAGCATGTCGGATGGACTGGCATGCTGCAGGCCGGCGGCTTCGATAGCCTTGGTGAACAGGTTGCGGATCAGCAGCAAGGCTAGCAGTACCGTAAGCAAGCCGAAGAAGGCGCTACGGACCTGCTCTGGTTTGAACACCCAATTCCCACGTATCGTAAGTGTGAGAAGAATGATGCCCACAACGATGTCGAATGGTCTCAGGCTGGCAACAGCCCAGACGTGTAGCCAGACCGTATTGCTTTCCAGCGGTGCGTTCAGCGCACGGAAGAGGTGCGCATCCAGATCCAGAAGAGTGGTGCGTACGGAAGGGATAAGCCAGAGAATAATCAACAGCAGCGCCACGAGGTGGCTGATTAGAAATGCTCGCCATTGCCACTTGGCTTGGAAGAGTGTGGCATTGTCCATAGAATGAAATGAATCCATATGAATAAAAAGCGTGACCGCACGGGAGTGTTGTCACGCTTTTGTCATTTTCCCTATTCAAGCGTACTTTTGTCATGACCCCATTCGATTACACACAGCGTTTCCTGTTTGAAGACACCGACGTTCGCGGCGAACTTGCATTGCTTGAAAGAAGCTATGTAGAGGTGCTTGCCAAACACCCTTATCCGGAACCCGTCGCGCAGCTGTTGGGTGAAATGCTTGCAGCAGCTGCCTTGCTGTGCGGCACGCTCAAGTTCGACGGTCTGCTGGTATTGCAGGCACGCTCCAGCGGTGCGATTCCTCTATTGATGGTGGAGTGCTCGAGCGCCCGAGAGGTACGCGGTATCGCCCGCTACAATGCCGACGACATCGCTCCTGATGCCACGCTGAAAGATCTGATGCCCGAAGGTATTCTTGCCATCACGGTCGATCCGACCAACGGTCAGCGTTATCAAGGGATCGTTCCTCTCGAAGGCCAGACGCTCGCTGAATGCCTTTCAGGCTACTTCGCCACGTCCGAGCAGCTGCCTACCCGCTTCTGGCTCAATGCCGATGGACGGCGCGCTCGAGGGCTCCTGCTCCAACAGCTGCCAGCGGACAAACACAAGGACAAAGAGTCGCGCGACGCCAGCTGGGAGCACCTTACAACGCTTGGCAATACGCTGACTGCAGAAGAGCTGTTGGGGTTACCCAACGAAACGGTACTTCATCGCCTCTATCATGAAGAAACCGTCAGAGTCTTTGATCCTCAAATCGTCGAATTCCATTGTGGCTGTTCTAGGGAACGTTCTGCCAATGCGCTTGTCTCTGTGGGCCAGGAAGATGTCGAACTGCTATTGCAGGAGCAGGGTGGTCAGATAGAAATCGACTGCCAGTTCTGCAATCAGCGATACCTGTTCGACGCTGCCGATGTCGCGCAGATTTTTGCAGGCGGTGGAAGCCAAACACCGCAAGAAACCCGTCACTAAGCATTGCATTCAGGAATAGGCTTTCTGGCATAATCGCGCGACTTCGTTTTTTATGTAGCCAAACTCGGGTTAAGCTACAAAACGCAAAAGGACCGGCCGAGGGCCGACGGGGAACTACATGACGCAAGCCAACGTTTATACCGATATTAGCGCCGCGCAGCTGGTAGAAGAGGCGCTTCGGCGCGGCGAGGGTGAGTTAGCCGCCAATGGCTCTCTTGTAGTCAAGACTGGACATCGCACCGGCCGCTCGCCAGCCGACCGCTTCATTGTTGAAGAGTCGTCTACCCGTGATGCCATCGATTGGGGTTCTATCAACCGTCCTTTTCCAGCGGAAAAGTTCGATGCGCTATGGGATCGCGTTTCAACCTATGTAGGTGAGCGGGATCACTTCGTTTCGCATGTGCATGTAGGCTCCGATCCAGAGCACTACCTTGCAGTCAAGATGACTACGGAAACCGCCTGGCACAACCTGTTTGGCCGTTGCCTGTTCATCAACCCGGAAAGTTACAACCCTCAGTCCCGCCAGGAGTGGGAAATCCTTAACGCCCCTTGGTTTGTCTGCGAACCGGAGCGTGATGGAACCAATTCCGATGGCACCGTCATCATTAACTTTGCTGCTCGCAAGGTATTAATCGCGGGCATGCGTTATGCCGGTGAAATGAAGAAGGCCATGTTCTCGGTGCAAAACTTCCTGCTGCCTGAGCATGATGTACTTCCTATGCACTGTGCGGCCAACATGGGCGAAGAGGGCGACGTTACGCTGTTCTTTGGCCTGTCGGGAACAGGTAAGACGACGCTATCTGCCGATGAAAGCCGTTACCTGATCGGTGACGATGAGCATGGCTGGGGTGTCGGCACCGTCTTTAATATAGAAGGCGGCTGCTACGCTAAGTGTATCGACCTGTCCGAAAAGAATGAGCCTGTCATCTGGAAAGCCATTCAGTTCGGCGCTGTGCTGGAAAACGTGGTGCTTGATCCACAGTCTCGCCTGCCAGACTACTCGGACGATAGTCTGACCCAGAACAGCCGGGCGGCCTATCCTCGTGAGTTGATTGAAAAGCGTGCGGAACTGAACCGCGGTGGCGAGCCTAATGCGGTAATCTTTCTCACCTGCGATCTGACGGGTGTGCTTCCTCCTGTATCTATCCTTAATAACGAGCAGGCGGCTTATCATTTCCTTTCGGGTTACACTGCGCTGGTGGGTTCTACTGAAATGGGATCGGGGGCTGGCATCAAATCCACTTTCTCTACCTGTTTCGGCGCACCCTTCTTCCCGCGCCCGGCGGCCGAGTACGCTGAGCTTCTCATCAAGCGTATCAATGGGTTCGGCTCCAAAGTTTACCTGGTGAACACCGGGTGGACCGGGGGCGGTTACGGTGTAGGCAAGCGCTTCAATATC
Organism: Pseudomonas sp. WAC2; assembly: GCF_030403525.1. Lineage (NCBI taxonomy): Bacteria > Pseudomonadati > Pseudomonadota > Gammaproteobacteria > Pseudomonadales > Pseudomonadaceae > Pseudomonas > Pseudomonas sp. WAC2. The sequence continues at coordinate 114,793 of NZ_JAUEPD010000012.1, read as the reverse complement.
CCAACGACACGAGCAGTGATTGCCGCTATTCAAAGTGGGGCGCTGGTCGATGTTGAGACCGAGCATTTGCCCATTATCAACCTTGATGTTCCCAAGGTCGTAGCTGGTGTCGATACTGCATTGCTCAACCCGCGTAACACTTGGGAAGATAAAAATGCCTATGATGAATCGGCGAAGGCGCTGGCAGGCAAGTTCATCGAGAACTTCAAAAAGTTCAGTGGCGTCTCCGAAGCGATCAAGGCGGCTGGTCCACAGTTATAATCGTTAGGCTGAAAACAAAGGGTCGCTTAAGCGACCCTTTGTTTTTTAAGAAAAAATTTAAGAAAAACGCATTTAATGATTGCATGTGAAAAATTAAATGCATAAAATGCGCCCGCCTTGAACATGTAAGTCCACTGGTTGGCGGTCAAGGCAACGTAAGTTGAGGAAAAGTAAGAAAATCCTTGACACGACGGCAGCAGGCAAATAGAATGCTGCCTCCTTTGGAGGGATTCCCGAGCGGCCAAAGGGATCAGACTGTAAATCTGACGTCTACGACTTCGAAGGTTCGAATCCTTCTCCCTCCACCAAATTGCAAGAGCTACAGGCTCTGCGGGTATAGTTTAGTGGTAGAACCTCAGCCTTCCAAGCTGATGATGCGGGTTCGATTCCCGCTACCCGCTCCAGTTTGTTGTAGTTTGCTCATGTAGCTCAGTTGGTAGAGCACACCCTTGGTAAGGGTGAGGTCAGCGGTTCAAATCCGCTCATGAGCTCCATTATTAAGGGCAGATATGAGAATATCTGCCTTTATTTTATGGCGGCGTTACTTGCTCAATTCTTGATGGGAGAGAGTGTCGATGGCTAAAGAAAAATTTGAACGTAACAAACCGCACGTCAACGTCGGCACCATCGGCCACGTCGACCATGGTAAGACAACGCTGACTGCAGCACTGACCAAGGTTTGCTCTGAAACTTGGGGTGGTTCTGCTCGTAACTTCGACCAGATCGATAACGCTCCGGAAGAAAAAGCGCGCGGTATTACCATTAACACTTCCCACGTTGAGTACGATTCGGCCACTCGCCACTACGCTCACGTTGACTGCCCTGGCCACGCTGACTATGTGAAGAACATGATCACCGGTGCTGCGCAGATGGACGGTGCGATCCTGGTTTGCTCGGCAGCTGACGGCCCCATGCCGCAGACTCGTGAGCACATCCTGCTGTCCCGTCAGGTAGGCGTTCCTTACATTGTTGTGTTCCTGAACAAGGCCGACATGGTTGACGACGCTGAGCTGCTCGAGCTGGTAGAAATGGAAGTTCGCGATCTGCTGAACACCTATGACTTCCCAGGTGACGACACTCCGATCGTTGTAGGTTCCGCGCTGATGGCGCTGGAAGGCAAAGACGACAACGAAATCGGTGTTTCTGCTGTGCGTAAGCTGGTTGAAACTCTGGATGCTTACATCCCTGAGCCAGTTCGTGCAATCGACCAGCCGTTCCTGATGCCGATCGAAGACGTATTCTCCATCTCTGGTCGCGGTACTGTAGTAACAGGCCGTGTTGAGCGTGGTATCGTCAAGGTGGGTGAGGAAGTTGAAATCGTAGGTATCAAAGCTACGACCAAAACTACCTGCACCGGCGTTGAAATGTTCCGTAAGCTGCTAGACGAAGGTCGTGCAGGTGAGAACGTTGGCGCCCTGCTGCGTGGTACCAAGCGTGAAGACGTTGAGCGTGGTCAGGTTCTGGCCAAGCCGGGCACCATCAAGCCGCACACCAAGTTCGAGTGCGAAGTGTACGTTCTGTCCAAGGAAGAAGGCGGTCGTCATACTCCGTTCTTCAAGGGCTACCGTCCTCAGTTCTACTTCCGTACTACTGACGTGACTGGTAACTGCGAACTACCGGAAGGCGTTGAGATGGTAATGCCGGGCGACAACATCAAGATGGTTGTTACCCTGATCGCTCCGATCGCCATGGAAGAAGGTCTGCGTTTCGCTATTCGCGAAGGCGGCCGTACCGTAGGCGCCGGCGTGGTTGCCAAGATCGTCGAATAAGTTCTTGATCTTGGGTTGTTAGGCCGGCATAATAGTCGGCCTGATTTAAGTTACAGGCCAGTAGCTCAATTGGCAGAGCGGCGGTCTCCAAAACCGCAGGTTGGGGGTTCGATTCCCTCCTGGCCTGCCAGATTTAATCTGGCATTTCCTGACAGGATTTCAATTGATGAGCGTCAAGGCGGAAGCCAAAGAGTCACGCTTCGATGCGATGAAGTGGCTTGTGGTCGTCTTGCTGGTAGCAGTAGGTGTTGTTGCTAACCACTACTACTCAGCCCAGCCGATCCTGTATCGCGTTATCGGTTTGCTGGTTCTGGGTGCTGTAGCTGCTTTCGTTGCATTACAGACTGTCAAAGGGCAAGCGTTTTTCACGCTGCTCAAAGAGGCGCGCACCGAGATTCGTAAGGTTGTCTGGCCAAGTAGGCAAGAGACAACTCAGACCACATTGATTGTGGTTGCAGTAGTGCTGGTCATGGCGCTGCTGTTATGGGGATTAGATTCCCTGCTCGGATGGCTTGTTTCCATGATCGTAGGTTAAGGGTTCGCCGTGGCTAAGCGTTGGTACGTAGTGCATGCATACTCGGGTTACGAGAAGCATGTCATGCGCTCTTTGATTGAGCGCGTCAAGCTTGCCGGAATGGAAGATGAGTTCGGCGATATTCTGGTTCCCACTGAAGAAGTAGTGGAAATGCGTAATGGCCAGAAGCGCAAAAGCGAACGTAAATTCTTTCCAGGTTATGTGCTCGTTCAGATGGAGATGAACGAAGGTACATGGCACCTCGTTAAAGATACCCCGCGGGTTATGGGTTTTATTGGTGGGACGGCTGATAAGCCAGCACCGATTACTGATCGTGAGGCAGAAGCGATTCTTCGTCGTGTTTCCGACAGTAGTGATAAGCCCAAGCCGAAAACACTGTTTGAGCCAGGTGAGACTGTTCGTGTTATCGATGGTCCGTTTGCTGACTTCAATGGTGTTGTCGAAGAAGTGAATTACGAAAAAAGCCGGATTCAAGTGGCTGTCCTGATTTTTGGACGTTCTACGCCGGTTGAGCTGGAATTCAGTCAGGTCGAAAAAGTCGTCTAACTGATGCCTGGTCCCATACCCCGCAGTTTAGGCTGCGGGGTTTTGTCGTCAGTGGGATAAGGTGAATCAAACCGGGGAGCCTTAAGGCGTTAGACCCGTCATTGGAGTAGCAAATGGCTAAGAAAATCCAAGCTTATATCAAGCTGCAAGTTAAAGCGGCCCAAGCTAACCCGAGCCCGCCAGTAGGTCCGGCGCTGGGTCAGCATGGTGTGAACATCATGGAATTCTGTAAGGCATTCAACGCCCGTACCCAAGGTATGGAACCAGGTCTGCCTACTCCGGTAATTATTACCGTTTACAGTGACCGTAGCTTCACGTTTGAGACCAAGAGTACTCCTGCTTCCGTTCTTCTGAAGAAGGCTGCGGGCATTCAGAGCGGTTCTAGTCGTCCTAACTCTCAGAAAGTCGGCACCGTAACGCGTGCTCAGCTTGAAGAGATTGCTAAGACCAAGAATGCTGATCTGACTGCTGCTGATATGGATGCAGCTGTACGTACTATCGCTGGCTCTGCGCGTAGCATGGGCCTCAATGTGGAGGGCGTGTAATGGCCAAGCTCACTAAGCGTCAAAAGGCTATTGCTGCCAAGATTGAAGCAGGCAAGCAGTACAGCTTTGAAGAGGCTGCTGCGCTTCTGTCTCAGCTGTCCACTGTAAAGTTCAAAGAGTCGGTAGACGTTTCAGTTAATCTGGGCGTTGATCCTCGTAAATCTGACCAGGTTGTTCGTGGTGCTACCGTTCTGCCAAACGGTACTGGCAAGAGCGTCCGTGTAGCCGTGTTTACTCAGGGCCCCAATGCTGAAGCAGCGCTGGCTGCTGGTGCAGAAAAAGTGGGTATGGACGACTTGGCTGCCGAGATGAAAGCTGGCGATCTGAGCTATGACGTCGTGATTGCTTCTCCAGATGCAATGCGCGTAGTAGGTCAGTTGGGTCAGATCCTTGGTCCTCGTGGTCTGATGCCTAACCCCAAAGTTGGCACTGTGACTCCGGACGTTGCTACTGCAGTCAAGAACGCAAAGGCCGGTCAGGTTCGTTTCCGTACCGACAAGAACGGCATCATCCATGCCTCCGTTGGCAAGGTTGATTTCGAACCCGTTAAGCTTAAGCAGAACGTTGAAGCGCTGCTGGCTGACCTGAAGAGACTCAAGCCGTCTACTTCCAAAGGTATTTATGTCAAGCGCGTGACTCTGAGCACCACTATGGGCCCAGGTCTGCAGATTGATCAGGCTTCCCTGGAAGCCTAAGTGATTCGAGCGAAGCACTGCTTCGCTCTCTTATTGGGGTCCCTGCCTGGCGGGGGCTGTCCAAGACCGTAGGTGACGAAAGTCTTAAATTAAGCCTACGCAGATGGTGCTCCCGATTCGGTTACCGAGTCAGACACCAAAACGACGTCCGGCTTAGGTTGGGCGATACGGTAACATCCAGGAGTAAAACCCGTGGCAATTAAACTCGAAGACAAGAAGGCTATCGTCGCTGAAGTCAACGAGGCTGCCCAAAGTGCCCTGTCTGCTGTCGTGGCTGATGCCCGTGGCGTGACAGTAGGTGCAATGACCGGACTCCGTAAAGAGGCCCGTGCGGCTGGTGTTTACGTGAAAGTTGTGCGTAACACACTGCTGCGTCGCGCTGTTGAAGGTACTTCGTTTGACGTACTGAACGACGCGTTCAAAGGCCCGACCCTGATTGCTTTTTCCACTGAACATCCGGGCGCTGCTGCTCGCATTTTCAAGGAATTCGCCAAGGGTCAGGACAAGTTCGAGATCAAGGCAGCCGCGTTTGAAGGCAAGCTGATCCCAGCTAACCAGATCGACGTATTGGCAACTCTGCCAACCTACGACGAAGCTGTGTCCCAGCTGATGAGCGTTATCCAGGGCGCAACCAGCAAGCTGGCTCGTACTCTGGCAGCTATTCGCGACCAGAAAGAATCTGCTGCAGCCTAAGGCTAAGCATCTACTTTCTCGCTTTTTTGTTTAATTCTAGTGGCTACGAAGCCCCTAAACGATACAGGAATTAGAGTCATGGCTCTGACCAACGAAGATATCATCAACGCCGTATCCGAAATGTCCGTCATGCAAGTGGTCGAACTGATCAAGGCGATGGAAGAGAAGTTCGGTGTAACTGCTGCTGCCGCTGTAGCTGCTGGTCCGGCTGCTGCCGCTCCTGCTGCTGAAGAGCAGACTGAATTCACTATCATGTTGACCGAGGCTGGCGACAAGAAAGTGAACGTCATTAAGGTCGTTCGTGAACTGACTGGTCTGGGCCTGAAAGAAGCCAAGGCAGTTGTTGACGGCGCTCCTGGCGTTGTTAAAGAGGGCGTTTCCAAAGAGGAAGCCGAGGCTGCCAAGAAGTCTCTGGAAGAAGCTGGCGCCAAGGTCGAGCTCAAGTAAGCTCAGACATTGCGTCTACAGCCTGAGCGTTAAAGTTCGGCTGATGGCTGGTGGCAATAGCCACCGGCCTTTTTCTGTTTCGATGCAGCCCGGTCGGGCTTGTGATCAAATAGAAATAAAGAAGGCCATCATAGGTGATGGCGCAAACGATAACGTTTGCAAGATTTTCCGGCTGCTCCCGTCGGAGAGGCCAAACAAGCAGGTGACCAAGCTGGGGAACGCTGATGGCTTACTCATACACTGAGAAAAAACGTATCCGCAAGGACTTTAGCAAGTTGCCGCACGTTATGGACGTGCCGTATCTATTGGCTATCCAGCTGGATTCGTATCGCGAATTCCTGCAGGCGGGCGCAGGCAAAGATCAGCTCCGCGATATCGGTCTGCACGCGGCCTTCAAGTCCGTTTTCCCGATTATCAGTTATTCCGGCAATGCTGCCTTGGAATATGTCGGTTATCGCCTTGGCGAGCCGGCGTTCGATGTTAAAGAATGTGTTCTGCGCGGCGTGACATTTGCTGTTCCGCTGCGAGTAAAAGTGCGCCTGATTATTTTTGATCGTGAGTCGTCCAACAAGGCGATCAAAGACATCAAGGAGCAAGAAGTTTACATGGGGGAAATTCCCCTGATGACAGAAAACGGCACCTTCATTATCAATGGTACCGAGCGTGTCATCGTTTCCCAGTTGCACCGTTCTCCTGGTGTCTTCTTCGATCACGACCGTGGTAAGACCCACAGCTCCGGTAAGCTGCTGTATTCCGCTCGTATTATTCCTTACCGTGGTTCTTGGTTAGACTTCGAGTTTGACCCCAAGGACAGCGTATTTGTTCGTATCGACCGTCGCCGCAAGCTACCTGCGACCGTTCTGCTGCGCGCGCTTGGTTACGGTACTGAAGAAGTGCTGGATATGTTCTACGACACCAACGTATTCCACATCAAGGGTGAAACCTTGAATCTGGAATTGGTGCCGCAGCGTCTGCGTGGCGAAATTGCCAGCTTTGATATTAAGGACAATGCAGGCAAGGTGATTGTAGAGCAGGGACGTCGTGTTACTGCGCGCCATATCAATCAGCTTGAAAAATCAGGTATTACCGAGCTGGAAGTGCCATTCGATTATGTTATTGGCCGTACTACTGCCAAGGCGATCGTGCATCCTGCTACTGGTGAAATTATTGCCGAGTGCAATACCGAGTTAACCCTCGATATGCTGGCAAAAATTGCAAAGGCAAATGTCGTCCGCATCGAAACGTTGTACACCAACGACATTGACTGTGGTCCGTTTGTTTCCGATACGCTGAAGATCGATTCCACAACCAATCAACTCGAAGCATTGGTTGAAATCTATCGTATGATGCGTCCAGGCGAGCCTCCAACCAAGGAAGCTGCTGAGACACTATTTAACAACCTGTTCTTCAGCGCCGAGCGTTACGATCTATCTGCCGTTGGCCGTATGAAGTTCAATCGTCGTATCGGCCGTGACGAAATCGAAGGCCAGGGTGTACTGAGCCGCGAAGACATCGTTGACGTGCTCAGAACGCTGGTAGACATTCGGAACGGTAAAGGTATCGTCGATGATATCGATCACTTAGGTAACCGCCGTGTACGTTGCGTAGGTGAGATGGCTGAAAATCAGTTCCGTGTTGGCCTGGTGCGTGTTGAGCGCGCGGTCAAGGAACGTCTATCGATGGCCGAAAGTGAAGGACTGATGCCGCAAGACCTGATCAATGCAAAGCCGGTGGCTGCTGCGATCAAGGAGTTTTTCGGATCGAGCCAGTTGTCTCAGTTCATGGATCAGAACAACCCGCTTTCTGAGATCACGCACAAGCGTCGTGTCTCAGCACTCGGCCCGGGTGGTTTAACACGGGAGCGTGCGGGCTTTGAGGTTCGTGACGTTCATCCGACTCATTACGGTCGCGTATGTCCGATTGAGACACCAGAAGGCCCGAACATTGGTCTGATCAACTCGCTGGCAACCTATGCACGCACGAATCAGTATGGTTTTCTGGAGAGTCCTTATCGCGTAGTCAAGGATGCCGTGGCCTCTGATGAGATTGTGTTCCTGTCAGCGATCGAAGAAGCCAATCATGTAATCGCTCAGGCCTCTGCGGCTCTGGACGAAAATAACCGACTGGTCGATGAGCTTGTAGCGGTACGCCATCAGAACGAATTCACGGTTAAGAGCCCGGAAGACGTAACTCTGATGGATGTGTCACCTAAGCAGGTGGTTTCCGTTGCTGCTTCGCTGATTCCTTTCCTCGAGCACGATGATGCGAACCGTGCCCTTATGGGTTCGAACATGCAGCGTCAGGCTGTTCCGACTCTGCGCTCGGACAAGCCGCTAGTCGGAACGGGTATGGAGCGTAACGTAGCACGCGACTCTGGTGTTTGTGTTGTGGCACGTCGAGGCGGTGTGATCGACTCCGTTGACGCAAGCCGTATCGTGGTGCGCGTTGCTAATGCCGAAGTTGAAACGGGCGAGGCGGGTGTAGATATCTACAACCTGACCAAATATACCCGCTCCAACCAGAACACCTGCATTAACCAGCGTCCGCTGGTAAATAAGGGTGACGTCATTGCGCGTGGCGACATCCTGGCTGATGGCCCGTCTACCGATATGGGTGAGCTGGCACTAGGTCAGAATATGCGCGTTGCGTTTATGACCTGGAACGGCTTCAACTTCGAAGACTCGATCCTGTTGTCTGAGCGCGTTGTGCAGGAAGACCGCTTTACTACGATCCACATTCAGGAGCTGACCTGTGTGGCTCGTGATACAAAGCTCGGCCCAGAAGAAATCACTTCTGATATCCCGAACGTAGGCGAGGCAGCGCTTAACAAGCTTGATGAAGCCGGTATTGTTTACGTTGGTGCCGAGGTGCAGGCAGGTGACATTCTGGTCGGTAAGGTAACGCCGAAAGGTGAAACCCAGCTGACTCCAGAAGAAAAGCTGCTACGTGCCATCTTTGGCGAAAAGGCGTCCGATGTTAAGGATACTTCCCTGCGCGTACCAACGGGTACCAAGGGTACGGTCATTGATGTACAGGTCTTTACCCGTGATGGGGTAGAGCGTGACTCTCGTGCACTGGCAATCGAGAAGTCCCAGCTCGACGAGATTCGCAAGGACCTCAATGAGGAGTTCCGTATCGTTGAAGGTGCCACCTTCGAGCGTCTGCGTCAGGCACTTGTAGGTCAGGTTGCGGATGGCGGACCGAATGTCAAAAAGGGTTCTGTCATTACTGACGAGTACCTGGATGGTCTGGAGCGTGGCCAGTGGTTCAAGCTGCGTATGGCAGAAGATGCACAAAACGAGCAGTTGGAAAAGGCTCAAGCCTATCTATCCGATCGCCGTCAGCTCTTGGACGACAAGTTCGAGGACAAAAAGCGCAAGCTGCAGCAAGGCGATGACCTGGCACCTGGCGTCCTTAAGATCGTGAAGGTTTACCTGGCAATCCGTCGCCGTATCCAGCCTGGTGACAAGATGGCAGGTCGTCACGGTAACAAGGGTGTGGTATCGGTCATCATGCCGGTTGAAGACATGCCTTACGATGAGACGGGTACTCCGGTTGACATCGTATTGAACCCGCTGGGTGTTCCGTCACGGATGAACGTTGGTCAGATTCTTGAAACGCACCTAGGCCTTGCTGCTAAGGGGTTGGGCGAGAAGATCAATCGCATGCTTGAAGAGCAACGCAAAGTAGCTGAGCTGCGTAGTTTCCTGCATGAGCTCTATAACGAGATCGGTGGCCGCCAGGAAAACCTGGATGAGCTGAGCGACGAAGAAGTGTTGCGTTTGGCTAAAAACCTGCGTGGTGGCGTGCCGATGGCTACGCCGGTCTTCGATGGTGCCAAGGAACGTGAAATCAAGGCTATGCTGAAGCTGGCTGATCTGCCCGAAAGTGGTCAGATGCGCCTGTTTGACGGCCGTACCGGTAATCAGTTCGAGCGTCCGGTTACTGTCGGCTACATGTATATGCTGAAGCTCAACCACCTGGTCGATGACAAGATGCATGCCCGTTCCACAGGATCGTATAGCCTGGTTACTCAGCAGCCGCTGGGTGGTAAGGCGCAGTTCGGTGGACAGCGTTTCGGAGAGATGGAGGTCTGGGCGCTGGAAGCTTATGGTGCCGCCTACACCCTTCAGGAAATGCTGACGGTCAAGTCGGACGATGTGAATGGCCGGACCAAGATGTACAAGAACATCGTGGACGGAGATCATCGTATGGAGGCCGGTATGCCGGAGTCCTTCAACGTACTGATCAAGGAAATTCGCTCGCTCGGTATCGATATCGAATTGGAAACCGAATAACACGCGACGCCAAGAAGGCATGGCCGTCAAGGCGGTCATGCCTGGTCCGTGAGGAGGAAAGGCCTTGAAAGACTTGCTGAATCTGTTGAAAAACCAGGGTCAACTCGAAGAGTTCGATGCCATTCGTATCGGTCTGGCCTCGCCCGAGATGATCCGTTCCTGGTCCTTTGGCGAAGTGAAGAAGCCCGAGACCATCAATTACCGTACGTTCAAGCCTGAGCGTGATGGTCTTTTCTGTGCCAAGATCTTTGGTCCAGTAAAGGACTACGAGTGCCTGTGCGGAAAGTACAAGCGCCTTAAGCACCGTGGCGTTATTTGTGAAAAGTGTGGTGTAGAAGTTGCGCTGGCCAAAGTGCGTCGTGAGCGCATGGGTCATATTGAGCTGGCGTCCCCAGTTGCACACATTTGGTTTCTGAAGTCACTGCCGTCCCGTATCGGCCTGCTGCTGGACATGACTCTGCGGGATATCGAGCGAGTGCTCTATTTCGAGAGCTACGTTGTCATCGATCCGGGCATGACCACGCTTGAAAAATATCAGCTGCTCAACGACGAGCAGTACTTTGAAGCTCTTGAAGAGTTCGGTGACGATTTTGACGCCCGCATGGGCGCCGAAGCGGTTTTCGAATTGCTGGGCGGCATTGATCTGGAGCACGAAATTGGCCGTCTGCGCGAAGAAATTCCGCAAACCAATTCTGAAACCAAGATCAAGAAGCTATCCAAGCGCTTGAAGCTGATGGAAGCCTTCCAGGGCTCCGGCAATAAGCCTGAATGGATGGTCATGACGGTGCTGCCCGTTCTGCCTCCAGATCTGCGTCCGCTAGTTCCGCTGGATGGCGGCCGTTTTGCAACGTCTGATCTAAACGATCTTTATCGTCGCGTTATCAACCGTAATAACCGACTGAAGCGCCTGCTTGATCTGTCTGCGCCCGATATTATCGTGCGTAACGAAAAGCGGATGTTGCAGGAGGCGGTTGACGCACTGCTGGATAATGGCCGTCGCGGTCGCGCAATCACGGGCTCTAACAAGCGTCCGCTGAAATCGCTGGCTGATATGATCAAGGGTAAGCAGGGCCGCTTCCGTCAAAACCTGCTGGGTAAGCGCGTGGACTATTCAGGCCGTTCGGTTATTACCGTAGGTCCGACCTTGCGTCTGCATCAGTGCGGTCTGCCCAAGAAAATGGCGTTGGAGCTATTCAAGCCATTCATCTTTGGCAAGCTGGAAGCTCGCGGTATGGCGACTACCATCAAGGCCGCCAAGAAAATGGTTGAGCGTGAGCTGCCTGAGGTCTGGGACGTTCTCGCCGAGGTCATTCGCGAACACCCTGTATTGCTGAACCGTGCTCCGACATTGCACCGTTTGGGTATTCAGGCGTTTGAGCCTGTGCTCATTGAAGGCAAGGCGATTCAGTTGCATCCATTGGTGTGTGCGGCTTATAACGCTGACTTCGATGGTGACCAGATGGCCGTCCACGTGCCGCTGACACTGGAAGCTCAGCTGGAAGCTCGCGCATTGATGATGTCGACCAACAACATCCTGTCGCCTGCTAATGGTGAGCCGATTATTGTGCCGTCGCAGGACGTGGTGCTGGGCCTCTATTACATGACGCGCGAGGCGGTGAACGCCAAGGGTGAAGGTCGTATATTTGCTGACCTGCAAGAAGTCGATCGCGTATTCCGCGCTGGCGAAGCTGCGCTGCATGCCAAGATCAAGGTTCGTATCAATGAAAAGGTGAAGCAGAAGGACGGCTCTGTCGTTAGCAACACCCGTATCGTTGATACGACAGTAGGTCGTGCCTTGCTGTTCCAGGTTGTTCCTGCCGGTTTGCCGTTCGATGTCGTAAACCAGTCCATGAAGAAAAAGGCGATCTCCAAACTGATTAACCATTGCTATCGCGTGGTAGGTCTAAAGGATACCGTCATTTTTGCAGACCAACTCATGTACACCGGTTTCGCCTATTCGACCTTGTCGGGCGTTTCCATTGGCGTGAACGACTTCGTTATTCCAGACGAGAAGGCTCGTATCATTGATGCCGCTACGTCTGAAGTAAAAGAGATCGAAAGCCAGTATGCCTCTGGTCTGGTTACTCAGGGTGAGAAGTACAACAAGGTGATCGACCTTTGGTCGAAGGCTAACGACGAAGTATCCAAGGCGATGATGACCAATCTCTCGAAGGAGAAGGTGATCGATCGTGAGGGTAAGGAAGTTGATCAGGAGTCATTTAACTCCATGTATATGATGGCTGACTCAGGTGCGCGGGGCTCCGCTGCACAGATTCGTCAGTTAGCCGGTATGCGTGGTTTGATGGCCAAGCCTGATGGCTCCATCATCGAGACGCCTATTACTGCGAACTTCCGTGAAGGTCTGAACGTACTCCAGTACTTCATTTCCACGCACGGTGCACGTAAAGGCTTGGCGGATACCGCCTTGAAGACTGCGAACTCAGGTTACCTGACTCGCCGTCTGGTTGACGTTGCGCAAGACTTGGTTGTAACCGAAGTCGACTGTGGTACCGAGCATGGCCTGGTTATGACGCCGCACATCGAAGGTGGCGACGTGGTCGAGCCGTTGGGCGAGCGCGTCCTTGGTCGGACCATTGCACGTGATGTCTTCAAGCCCGGTGCGGATGACGAAGTCATTGTTCCTGCAGGCACTCTGGTAGATGAGCGTTGGGTTGAGTTCCTCGAGCTGAATAGCGTAGACGAGGTAGTGGTTCGCTCTCCAATTACCTGCGAAACACGTCATGGTATCTGTGCCAAGTGCTACGGCCGTGATCTGGCTCGCGGACATCAGGTTAATATCGGTGAGGCGGTTGGTGTTATTGCTGCTCAGTCGATCGGTGAGCCTGGTACACAGCTGACCATGCGTACGTTCCACATTGGTGGCGCGGCCAGCCGTACATCCGCAGCGGACAATGTTCAGGTGAAGAACGGCGGTACCATCCGTCTGCATAACCTGAAACACGTTGAACGCGCTGACGGTGCGTTGGTTGCTGTATCCCGTTCCGGTGAGCTAGCTATTGCGGATGACTTTGGTCGTGAACGTGAGCGCTATCGTCTGCCGTACGGTGCAGTAATCTCTGTCAAGGAAGGTGACAAGGTTGAGCCGGGTGCTGTGGTGGCCAAGTGGGATCCGCATACCCACCCGATCGTAACCGAGATGGACGGTACCGTAGCCTTTGTCGGCATGGAAGAAGGTATCACGATCAAGCGTCAGACCGATGAGTTGACAGGTTTGACCAATATCGAAGTATTGGATATCAAAGATCGTCCAAGCTCCGGTAAAGACATTCGTCCGGCTGTAAAGTTGATTGATGCAAATGGTCGCGACTTACTGTTGCCAGGTACTGACGTACCAGCCCAGTACTTCCTGCCGCCCAATGCATTGGTTAACCTGAACGATGGTGCCAAGGTTCATGTGGGTGACGTCATTGCACGTATCCCGCAGGAAACATCGAAGACCCGAGATATTACGGGTGGTCTGCCGCGTGTGGCTGACCTGTTCGAAGCGCGTCGTCCAAAAGAGCCGGCTATTCTTGCGGAAATCAGCGGTACGATTTCTTTTGGTAAGGAAACAAAAGGCAAGCGTCGTTTGGTAATTACGCCTACCGACGGTAGTGAGCCGTACGAGGAGCTAATTCCTAAGTGGCGTCACCTTAACGTCTTCGAGGGCGAGCAGGTGAGTCGCGGTGAGGTTATCTCCGATGGCCCAAGCAATCCGCATGACATCCTTCGGTTGTTAGGCGTAAGTGCGCTGGCGAAATACATCGTGAACGAAATTCAGGATGTATATCGTCTGCAAGGCGTGAAGATCAACGACAAGCACATTGAGACCATCCTGCGCCAGATGCTGCGCAAGGTGGAGGTAAGTGAAGTTGGTGATTCAAGCTTCATCAAGGGTGATCAGATGGAGCTGACCCAGGTGCTGGAAGAAAATGAGCGCCTGGTTGCAGAAGATAAGTTCATTTCCAAGTACGAGCGTGTGCTGCTGGGTATCACGAAGGCATCCTTGTCAACGGAGTCCTTTATTTCGGCAGCTTCCTTCCAGGAGACAACGCGCGTTCTTACTGAGGCGGCGGTAACAGGTAAGCGTGACTTCCTGCGTGGCCTGAAGGAGAACGTTGTTGTGGGTCGTCTGATTCCGGCGGGTACTGGTCTGGCTTATCACAGCGAGCGCAAGCGTCAGCGGGAAATTGGCAAGCCTCAGCGTGTGAGTGCGAGCGAGGCGGAAGCTGCGCTGACCGAAGCGTTGAACTCAAGTGGTAGCTAAGCAGTAAATCAAACGAAGCTTGGCCGAGTGGTCAGGGCTTCGTATTGACGGTGCGGGAGAACCTCTTTAGACTTTCGTACCCCGAAAATTGGCAGGGCCCATGGTCCTGCCATTTCGTTTGTGTCGTAAGACAATCAGTGGAGCTATAGATGGCAACTATCAACCAGCTGGTGCGTAAGCCGCGCAAGCGTCTCGTCGAAAAGAGCGACGTGCCTGCGCTGCAAAACTGCCCGCAACGTCGTGGTGTTTGCACCCGCGTATATACAACTACCCCTAAGAAACCTAACTCGGCACTGCGTAAAGTATGCCGTGTGCGTTTGACAAACGGCTTCGAAGTGACTTCCTACATTGGTGGTGAAGGTCACAACCTGCAAGAGCACAGCGTGGTACTGATCCGTGGCGGTCGTGTAAAGGACCTTCCGGGTGTGCGCTACCACACTGTACGCGGCTCTCTGGACACCTCTGGTGTTAAAGACCGTAAGCAGGGTCGTTCTAAGTACGGCGCGAAGCGTCCGAAGTAATCTATTCTTTTTGTTCGAGTCGATAAGAGTAAGGTCAGGCGTAACCTGCTTGTTACAGTCCTGAGCTAACCTGAAGACCGTTTTGAGGGCTTATCAATGCCAAGACGTCGTGTAGCGGCCAAGCGCGAAATACTTGACGATCCAAAATACGGAAGCCAGATCCTGGCCAAGTTCATGAACCACGTAATGGAAAGCGGCAAGAAAGCCGTTGCTGAGCGTATCGTTTATGGTGCTCTGGACAAGGTCAAAGAGCGTTCCAAGAATGCCGACCCCCTGGAAGTTTTCGAAAAAGCGCTCGACGCCATCGCTCCGCTGGTCGAAGTGAAGTCCCGCCGTGTAGGCGGTGCTACCTACCAGGTGCCGGTCGAAGTTCGTCCGTCCCGTCGTAACGCTCTGGCTATGCGCTGGCTTGTGGACTCTGCGCGTAAGCGTGGTGAGAAGTCCATGGCTCTGCGCCTGGCAGGAGAGCTCATGGATGCATTCGAAGGCAAGGGCGCCGCAGTCAAGAAGCGCGAAGACGTGCATCGCATGGCAGAGGCCAACAAGGCCTTCTCGCACTACCGCTTCTAATCAAGCGAGGACCTTATCGTGGCTCGTACTACCTCAATTAATCGCTACCGTAATATCGGTATCTGCGCCCACGTGGACGCAGGTAAAACGACTACCACGGAGCGTATTCTGTTCTACACCGGCGTGAACCATAAGATGGGTGAGGTTCATGACGGCGCAGCTACCATGGACTGGATGGTTCAGGAGCAGGAGCGTGGTATTACCATTACTTCTGCTGCTACCACAGCGTTCTGGTCCGGCTCCACTAAGCAGTATGACAAGTACCGCGTAAACATTATTGATACCCCTGGTCACGTTGACTTCACTATTGAAGTTGAGCGTTCCTTGCGTGTGCTGGACGGTGCTGTTGTTGTTTTCTGCGGTACTTCGGGTGTTGAGCCTCAGTCTGAAACTGTATGGCGTCAGGCTAACAAGTACGGTGTTCCGCGTATTGTCTACGTCAACAAGATGGACCGTGCTGGTGCCAACTTCCTGCGTGTTGTTGAGCAGATCAAAAAGCGTCTAGGTCATACACCTGTCCCGGTTCAGCTGGCTATCGGTGCTGAAGATAACTTTCAGGGTCAGATTGACCTTCTGAAGATGAAAGCGATCTTCTGGAACGATGATGACCAGGGCATGACCTATCGCGAGGAAGAAATTCCTGCAGAGCTTCAGGACTTGGCCGACGAGTGGCGCTCCAACATGGTTGAAGCAGCTGCTGAAGCTAACGAAGAGCTGATGAACAAGTACCTGGAGGAAGGTGAGCTGTCGATCGAAGAGATCAAGGCTGGCCTGCGTCAGCGTACTATCGCATGCGAAATCGTTCCGGCTGTGTGTGGTTCCTCCTTCAAGAACAAGGGCGTTCCACTGGTTCTTGATGCCGTGATTGACTTCCTGCCGGCTCCGACAGAAATTCCTGCGATCAAAGGTGTCCATCCGGACAACGAGGAGCAGGAAGATGAGCGTCATGCTAATGACGAAGAGCCCTTCTCTGCTCTAGCGTTCAAGATTGCCACCGACCCGTTTGTAGGTACGCTGACTTTTGCGCGCGTTTATTCTGGTGTTCTGAATTCCGGTGATTCGGTTCTGAACTCTGTGAAGGGTAAGAAAGAGCGTGTGGGTCGTATGGTGCAGATGCACGCGAACACCCGTGAAGAGATCAAGGAAGTTCGTGCAGGTGACATTGCTGCTCTGATTGGTATGAAGGATGTTACTACGGGCGATACTCTTTGCTCGCTAGAAAAGCCGATTATCCTTGAGCGTATGGACTTCCCTGAGCCGGTAATTTCGGTTGCGGTTGAGCCGAAGACCAAGGCTGACCAGGAGAAAATGGGTATTGCATTGGGCAAGCTGGCCCAGGAAGACCCGTCTTTCCGAGTTAAGACCGACGAAGAGTCTGGTCAAACCATTATTTCCGGTATGGGTGAGCTGCACCTGGATATTCTGGTTGATCGTATGAAGCGCGAGTTTGGTGTTGAGGCTAACATCGGCAAGCCTCAGGTAGCCTACCGTGAAACTATCCGGAACAAGTGCGAAATCGAAGGTAAGTTCGTTCGCCAGTCCGGTGGTCGTGGTCAGTTCGGTCACTGCTGGATTCGTTTCGCCCCGGCTGATGAAGGTCAGGAAGGTCTCGAATTTACCAGTGAGGTAGTGGGTGGTGTGATTCCGAAAGAATACATCCCTGCTATTCAGAAGGGCATCGAAGAGCAGATGAAAAACGGTATCGTTGCCGGTTATCCGCTGCTTGGCCTGAAAGCAACTGTATTCGACGGCTCTTATCATGACGTCGACTCCAACGAAATGGCGTTCAAAATCGCTGCTTCGATGGCGACCAAGCAGTTGACCCAGAAGGGTGGTGCTGTTCTGCTTGAGCCAATCATGAAGGTCGAGGTGGTAACGCCTGAAGACTACATGGGCGACGTAATGGGTGACCTGAACCGTCGTCGCGGCCTGATCCAGGGTATGGAAGATACTGTATCCGGTAAGGTGATTCGTGCTGAAGTTCCGCTGGGCGAGATGTTTGGCTACGCTACTGATGTGCGTTCCATGTCTCAAGGTCGTGCTAGCTACTCCATGGAGTTCGCCAAGTACGCTGAAGCGCCATCGAACATCGCCGAAGCTATTATCAAGAAACAAGCTTAATAAACGCTTTCTAGTAGGGGTTTATACTCGTGGCTAAAGAAAAATTTGAACGTAACAAACCGCACGTCAACGTCGGCACCATCGGCCACGTCGACCATGGTAAGACAACGCTGACTGCAGCACTGACCAAGGTTTGCTCTGAAACTTGGGGTGGTTCTGCTCGTAACTTCGACCAGATCGATAACGCTCCGGAAGAAAAAGCGCGCGGTATTACCATTAACACTTCCCACGTTGAGTACGATTCGGCCACTCGCCACTACGCTCACGTTGACTGCCCTGGCCACGCTGACTATGTGAAGAACATGATCACCGGTGCTGCGCAGATGGACGGTGCGATCCTGGTTTGCTCGGCAGCTGACGGCCCCATGCCGCAGACTCGTGAGCACATCCTGCTGTCCCGTCAGGTAGGCGTTCCTTACATTGTTGTGTTCCTGAACAAGGCCGACATGGTTGACGACGCTGAGCTGCTCGAGCTGGTAGAAATGGAAGTTCGCGATCTGCTGAACACCTATGACTTCCCAGGTGACGACACTCCGATCGTTGTAGGTTCCGCGCTGATGGCGCTGGAAGGCAAAGACGACAACGAAATCGGTGTTTCTGCTGTGCGTAAGCTGGTTGAAACTCTGGATGCTTACATCCCTGAGCCAGTTCGTGCAATCGACCAGCCGTTCCTGATGCCGATCGAAGACGTATTCTCCATCTCTGGTCGCGGTACTGTAGTAACAGGCCGTGTTGAGCGTGGTATCGTCAAGGTGGGTGAGGAAGTTGAAATCGTAGGTATCAAAGCTACGACCAAAACTACCTGCACCGGCGTTGAAATGTTCCGTAAGCTGCTAGACGAAGGTCGTGCAGGTGAGAACGTTGGCGCCCTGCTGCGTGGTACCAAGCGTGAAGACGTTGAGCGTGGTCAGGTTCTGGCCAAGCCGGGCACCATCAAGCCGCACACCAAGTTCGAGTGCGAAGTGTACGTTCTGTCCAAGGAAGAAGGCGGTCGTCATACTCCGTTCTTCAAGGGCTACCGTCCTCAGTTCTACTTCCGTACTACTGACGTGACTGGTAACTGCGAACTACCGGAAGGCGTTGAGATGGTAATGCCGGGCGACAACATCAAGATGGTTGTTACCCTGATCGCTCCGATCGCCATGGAAGAAGGTCTGCGTTTCGCTATTCGCGAAGGCGGCCGTACCGTAGGCGCCGGCGTGGTTGCCAAGATCGTCGAATAATATCGACGTTCGTCCAGAGAAGGCCCTTCGGGGCCTTTTCTGCTTTGTCTATTATTGACACCCCTCTGGCGTCTCTATAGAATTGCGCCTCCTTTTATCGGGCATATTCTGCCTGAGGGGAAAGCTTGGAGTCTGAGGTCAAATGCAAAACCAACAAATCCGTATTCGGTTGAAGGCTTTTGATCATCGCCTGATTGATCAGTCCACCCAGGAAATCGTGGAAACCGCGAAGCGTACTGGTGCTCAGGTGCGTGGTCCGATTCCTCTGCCTACCCGCAAGGAACGTTACACAGTGCTGATTTCTCCGCACGTCAACAAGGATGCACGTGACCAGTACGAGATTCGTACTCATAAGCGTGTGCTGGATATCGTCCAGCCAACGGATAAAACCGTTGATGCGCTGATGAAGCTCGACCTTGCTGCTGGTGTAGAAGTACAAATCAGCCTCGGCTAAAACCTTGGGGTTTTAGTCGTGTAACGCTCTGAAATGGGCGGCCATAGCGGGTGAAAGCCCCGTACACTCAAGAGGTTTATACAATGACTATTGGTGTAGTCGGTCGTAAGTGCGGCATGACCCGCGTTTTCACCGAGGAAGGTGTTTCCGTTCCGGTTACAGTCATCGAGATTGAGCCGAACCGTGTAACACAGATGAAAGTAGAAGAGACTGATGGCTATCGTGCTGTTCAAGTGACAGTGGGTGAGCGTCGTGCTTCTCGTGTTAGCAAGGCTCAGGCAGGTCACTTTGCCAAAGCGAGCGTTGCTGCTGGTCGTAGCGTTCTGGAGTTTCGTCTTGAAGAAGGCGAGTACAACGCTGGTGATCAGATCACGGTTGATATTTTCCAAGCTGGACAGCTGGTCGATGTGACTGGTCAGTCCAAAGGTAAAGGCTATGCCGGTACCATTAAGCGTTGGAACTTCCGTGGTCAAGATAATACTCACGGTAACTCCGTTTCTCACCGCGCACCTGGCTCTATCGGCCAGTGCCAGACTCCTGGTCGAGTGTTCAAGGGCAAGAAGATGTCCGGTCACCTGGGTGCTGAGCGTGTAACTGTGCAGTCCCTTGAAATTGTCCGTGTTGATGCTGAGCGCAACCTGCTTCTGGTCAAGGGTGCCATTCCTGGCGCGCCTGGCGGTGATGTGGTTGTTCGTCCTGCAGCCAAGGCTCGCGGTTAAGAGGGGAACGGAACATGCAACTAAATGTAAATGGCTCGCAGGCTATTGAAGTCTCTGAGCGCGCCTTTGGTGGCGAATTCAACGAGACGCTGGTCCATCAGGCAGTAGTCGCCTACATGGCTGGCGGTCGTCAGGGTACTCGCGCTCAAAAGACTCGCTCCGAAGTATCTGGCGGTGGCAAAAAGCCCTGGCGTCAAAAGGGTAGCGGTCGTGCCCGTGCAGGTACTATTCGTAGCCCTATCTGGCGTGGCGGTGGTACCACTTTTGCTGCTAAGCCGCAGAACCATGAGCAGAAGCTCAACAAGAAGATGTATCGCGCTGCGCTGCGCTCCATTCTGGCGGAGCTGGTACGTCTGGATCGTCTGGTCGTAGTGGACGAGTTTTCTATCGATGCCCCTAAGACTAAAGGGTTGGTAAACAAGCTTGACGGCCTTGGCCTGAAAGATGTCCTGATTGTGACTGATAACGTCGATCAGAACCTTTACTTGGCTGCCCGCAACCTGCCTTTCGTTGACGTTCGTGATGTACAGGGTTCCGACCCTGTTAGCCTGATCGCTTACGACAAGGTTTTGGTCACAGTGTCTGCCGTGAAGAAATTCGAGGAGCTGCTGGGATGAACCAGGAACGTGTATTCAAGGTACTGCTTGGTCCGCACATCTCCGAGAAGGCAACTGTGCTGGCGGAAAACCAAAAGCAGTTTATTTTCAAGGTTGCTACTGATGCAACCAAGCTGGAAATCAAGAAGGCGGTCGAGCAGCTGTTCGACGTTAAAGTGCGCAGTGTTAGCACCCTGAATGTAAAGGGTAAGACTAAGCGTACCGCACGTGGTCTGGGCAAGCGTAACGATTGGAAGAAGGCATATATTGCTCTCCAGCCGGGCCAAGACCTCGATTTCTCCAGCAATGCTGAGTAAGTAAGGGGGCATCATGGCAATCGTAAAATGCAAGCCGACCTCCGCTGGCCGCCGTTTCGTGGTCAAGGTTGTCAATGCTGATCTGCACAAGGGCGCCCCGTATGCTCCTCTTCTGGAGAAGCAGGGTAAGTCCGGTGGCCGTAATAACAACGGTCGTATCACCACTCGTCACAAGGGTGGCGGTCATAAGCAGCACTATCGTCTGGTTGATTTCCGTCGCGATAAGGACGGTATCCCGGCTGTTGTTGAGCGCGTTGAGTACGATCCAAACCGTACTGCTCACATCGCGCTGCTGAAGTACGCTGATGGCGAACGTCGTTACATCATCGCTCCGAAAGGTGTGACGGCAGGTGATCAGCTGATCTCTGGTGCTGGTGCTCCAATCAAAGCAGGTAACAGCTTGCCTCTGCGCAATATCCCGGTAGGTAGTACTGTTCACGGTATTGAGCTCAAGCCAGGCAAAGGCGCACAGATCGCCCGCTCAGCTGGTGCTTCCGCCCAGCTAGTTGCTCGTGAAGGCGCTTATGTAACGCTGCGTCTACGCTCTGGCGAGATGCGCAAGGTTCTAAGTGAATGTCGCGCAACGTTGGGTGAAGTATCCAATACCGAGCACAGCCTGCGTTCCCTGGGTAAAGCAGGTGCTAAGCGCTGGCGTGGTATTCGTCCAACCGTCCGCGGTGTGGCGATGAACCCTGTTGATCACCCGCATGGTGGTGGTGAGGGTCGTACCTCCGGTGGCCGTCATCCGGTGTCTCCATGGGGCTTCCCGACCAAGGGCGCGAAGACCCGTGCGAACAAGCGCACTGACAAGATGATCGTCCGTCGCCGCAAGTAACGAATTGAGGATACGACTGTGCCACGTTCTCTTAAGAAAGGTCCTTTTATCGATCTTCACCTACTGAAGAAGATCGAAGTTGCGGTAGAGAAGAACGATCGTAAACCAATTAAGACTTGGTCGCGTCGCTCGATGATTCTTCCGCAGATGGTCGGCCTGACCATCGCTGTACACAACGGCCGCCAGCATGTCCCGGTGCTAGTCAACGAAGACATGGTTGGTCATAAACTCGGCGAGTTCGCTGCTACCCGCACTTATCGCGGTCATGCGGCTGACAAGAAAGCCAAGCGTTAAGGGGTAAGGAAAGATGGAAGTAGCCGCTAAGCTGTCGGGCGCTCGAATCTCCGCCCAGAAAGCCCGCTTGGTCGCCGACCAGATTCGCGGGAAGAAGGTGGGCGAGGCGCTCAACCTCCTGGCTTTCAGCAGTAAGAAAGCTGCCGAGATCATGAAAAAAGTGTTGGAGTCGGCTGTTGCCAATGCCGAGCACAACGAAGGCGCAGACGTGGATGACCTAAAAGTCTCCACGGTTTTCGTCAACGAAGGGCGTTCGCTGAAGCGCATCATGCCGCGCGCCAAAGGTCGTGCTGATCGCATCGTGAAGCGGTCTTGCCATATCACGGTCAAGGTTGCGGACAAGTAACGGAGTCGATCAGATGGGTCAGAAAGTACATCCCAATGGCATTCGCCTGGGCATCGTCAAGGAGCATACTTCCGTTTGGTATGCAGATAAGCGCACTTACGCTGATTATCTGCTCTCCGACCTGAAGGTTCGTGAGTACCTCCAAGACAAACTAAAAAGCGCGTCCGTAAGCCGTATCGATATTCATCGTCCGGCGCAAACTGCACGCATTACCATCCACACTGCTCGTCCCGGTATCGTTATCGGCAAGAAAGGTGAGGATGTAGAAAAGCTGCGTCAGGACCTGACCAAGCAAATGGGTGTGCCTGTGCACATCAACATCGAAGAGATCCGTAAGCCGGAACTCGACGGTGCGCTGGTTGCGCAAAGCGTGGCTCAGCAGCTCGAGCGTCGCGTTATGTTCCGTCGTGCGATGAAGCGCGCAGTGCAGAGTGCGATGCGTCTTGGTGCCAAAGGCATCAAGATTCAGGTGAGTGGTCGTCTTGGCGGGGCAGAAATTGCTCGTACCGAGTGGTATCGCGAAGGTCGTGTGCCGCTGCACACACTGCGTGCCGATATTGACTACGCAACTGCGGAAGCGCACACCACTTATGGTGTGATCGGTGTGAAGGTTTGGATCTTCAAGGGCGAGGTCATTGGTGGCCGCCAGGAAGAGCTTAAGCCTGTAGCTCCTGCTCCGCGTAAAAAAGCTGCTAAGTAAGGAGTACGCATCATGCTGCAACCTAAGCGTACAAAATTCCGCAAGCAGATGACCGGTCACAACCGTGGCTTGGCTCATCGCGGTAGTAAAGTAAGCTTTGGCGAATATGCGCTGAAAGCTGTTGGCCGTGGCCGTCTTACTGCTCGCCAGATCGAAGCAGCTCGTCGTGCCTTGACTCGTCACGTTAAGCGTGGCGGTAAAATCTGGATCCGTGTGTTCCCGGACAAGCCTGTTACCAAGAAGCCTCTTGAAGTGCGTATGGGTAAAGGTAAGGGTAGTGTTGAGTACTGGGTAGCCCAGATCCAGCCGGGCAAGGTCCTCTACGAGATCGAGGGTGTTTCTGAGGTTCTGGCTCGTGAAGCTTTTGCGCTCGCGGCTGCCAAGCTTCCCGTTGAAACCTCCTTTGTTAAGCGGACGGTGATGTAATGAAAGCGCAAGAATTACGTGAGAAATCCGTCGAGGAGCTGAACGAGCAGCTCCTCAGCCTGCTGCGTGACCAGTTTAATCTGCGTATGCAGAAGGCAACTGGCCAATTGGGGCAGTCTCACATGCTCTCGCAAGTGAAGCGCGACATTGCTCGTGTCAAGACTGTGCTGAACCAGCAAGCAGGTAAGTGATCATGGCTGAAGCTGAAAAGACCGTCCGTACACTGACCGGCCGAGTGGTCAGTGATAAAATGGACAAAACCATCACTGTATTGATCGAGCGTCGCGTTAAGCACCCGATCTACGGTAAATACGTCAAGCGTTCCACCAAGCTGCACGCCCACGACGAAAACAATCAGTGCCGCGCTGGTGACCTGGTCACCATTCGCGAAACCCGCCCTCTGGCAAAGACCAAGGCGTGGACGCTGGTTGATGTCGTTGAGCGCGCCGTACAAGTGTAAGGGTGAAGAGCCATGATTCAGACTCAATCCATGCTCGATGTGGCCGATAACAGCGGCGCTCGTCGTGTTATGTGCATCAAGGTGCTGGGTGGTTCGCATCGCCGCTACGCAGGTATTGGCGACATCATCAAGGTCACCGTAAAAGAAGCCATTCCTCGTGGAAAGGTGAAGAAGGGCCAGGTGATGACGGCTGTTGTGGTGCGTACTAAGCACGGTGTGCGCCGTACTGACGGCTCCATCATTCGCTTCGACGGTAACGCGGCTGTTCTGTTGAACAACAAGCAGGAGCCTATCGGTACCCGTATCTTTGGGCCGGTGACGCGTGAACTTCGCTCTGAGAAGTTCATGAAGATCGTCTCCCTTGCCCCCGAAGTGCTGTAAGGAGTAGCCGTCATGCAAAAAATTCGTCGTGACGATGAAGTAATCGTCATCGCAGGCAAGGACAAGGGCAAGCGCGGTAAGGTGCTCAAGGTTCTGGCTGATGACCGTTTGGTTGTTGGTGGTGTTAACCTTGTCAAGCGTCACACCAAGCCTAACCCCATGCTGGGCGCGCAAGGTGGCATTGTTGAGAAGGAAGCTCCTCTGCATGTCTCCAACGTTGCTATCTTCAACCCTGAAACTAACAAGGCTGACCGCGTAGGTTTCAAGGTAGAGGACGGTAAAAAAATTCGTATCTTTAAGTCGAACCAGAAAGCGGTTCAGGCTTAAGGTTGCTAGGTAGATCACCATGGCACGATTGAAAGAAGTTTATCGGAAGGACATCGCGCCCAAGCTGAAAGAACAGCTTCAGCTGGCTAACGTGATGGAAGTTCCGCGTATCACTAAAATCACTCTGAATATGGGTGTTGGTGAGGCGGTAGGCGATAAGAAGATTATCGACAATGCGCTGGCTGACCTTGAGAAAATTGCTGGTCAGAAGCCGGTTGTAACTTATGCGCGTAAGTCGATCGCTGGTTTTAAGATCCGTGATGGTTGGCCGATTGGCGTCAAGGTAACTCTGCGTAGCGATCGCATGTACGAGTTCCTGGATCGTCTGCTGGCTATCTCTTTGCCGCGCGTTCGTGACTTCCGTGGTCTGAATGCCAAGTCCTTTGATGGTCGCGGTAACTACAGCATGGGTGTTAAAGAGCAAATCATCTTCCCGGAAATCGATTACGATAAAATCGATGCGCTCCGCGGTATGGATATTACTCTGACTACAACTGCTCGTACGGATGAGGAAGGTCGTGCACTGCTTCGTGCATTTAACTTCCCGTTCCGTAACTGATAGGAGCTACGTATGGCTAAGCAAAGCATGAAGAACCGTGAGCTGAAGCGTCAGCAAACGGTTGCTAAGTTTGCAGCTAAGCGCGCTGAGTTAAAGGCAGCTATTGCCAATCCCAACACTTCTCCGGAAGATCGTTGGGCTGCACAGGTTGCACTTCAAAAGCAGCCTCGCGACGCTAGCGCCAGTCGTCTGCGTAATCGCTGCCGTTTGACTGGTCGTCCGCACGGTGTATACCGTAAGTTCGGTCTGTCGCGTATTATGTTGCGCGAAGCTGCGATGCGTGGTGATGTTCCTGGTCTGGTTAAAGCCAGCTGGTAATTTCATAGCAATTTGCAGTAAGTATGCGAATCAAGCCCCTTTTGGGGCTTGATTCGTTTTTGTATGCCTACTAGAATATCCGGCTCGCCCGAGTCGGCATGTTTTCGGCTGGGCAGTTTCAGAGCTATAGGCTCATTTATGCATTTAGGAGCTACAAGCCCATGAGTATGCAGGACCCGTTAGCAGATATGCTAACTCGTATCCGTAATGCCCAGATGGCTGAAAAGTCCGTCGTAAGCATGCCTTCCTCCAAGCTGAAGGTAGCGGTAGCTAAAGTCCTTAAGGACGAAGGTTACATCGCGGGTTTTCAGGTCAGCACGGAAGTTAAGCCGCTGCTGTCCATCGAGCTGAAGTACTTCGAAGGTAAGCCTGTAATCGAAGAGCTTAAGCGTTCTAGCCGTCCTGGCCTTCGCCAGTACAAATCTGTTGACCAGTTGCCGAAAGTGCGCGGCGGTTTGGGTGTATCGATCGTGTCCACCAACAAGGGTGTGATGACTGATCGTGCAGCCCGTGCTGCTGGTGTTGGCGGCGAAGTGCTCTGCACTGTTTTCTAAGGGGAAGAAGCATGTCTCGCGTTGCTAAAAACCCCGTTAAGCTTCCTGCCGGTGTTGAAATTAACCTGGCTGGTCAACAGCTTTCTATTAAGGGTTCCAAAGGCTCTCTTGAGCTTAAGGTTCATCCTTCTGTTGAAGTCTCTCAAGAGTCCGGTGAGCTTCGTTTCGCCGCTCGTAATGGTGATCAGCAGACTCGTGCCATGGCTGGTACTACCCGTGCGCTGGTCAACAATATGGTCATTGGCGTGAGCCAAGGCTTTGAGCGCAAGCTTCAGCTGGTTGGTGTTGGTTATAAAGCTCAGGCCAAGGGCCAGGTTCTTTCGCTTTCCCTGGGTTTCTCTCATCCGGTCGACTATGAATTGCCGCAAGGCATTACTGCTGAGACCCCGAGCCAGACTGATATCCTGATTAAGGGTATTGATAAGCAGCTCGTTGGACAGGTGGCAGCAGAGATTCGTGATTTCCGTCCGCCAGAGCCCTATAAGGGCAAAGGTGTACGTTATTCCGATGAAGTCGTTCGCCGTAAAGAAGCCAAGAAAAAGTAGGGCATAGCAAATGAGCGTAAAGAAAGAAACTCGACTGCGTCGCGCTCGCAAGGCACGCCTGAGAATGCGCGAGCTGGAAACTGTACGTCTGTGCGTCTACCGTTCCTCTCAGCACATCTATGCCCAGGTCATCGCGGCCGACGGCAGCAAGGTTCTGGCCAGTGCGTCTACGCTGGACAAAGACCTGCGCGAAGGCGCAACCAGCAACATCGAAGCGGCGCAAAAGGTCGGCAAGCTGGTAGCAGAGCGTGCCAAAGCGGCTGGCGTTACTCAAGTAGCGTTTGATCGTTCTGGCTTCAAGTATCATGGTCGCGTTAAGGCGCTGGCCGATGCCGCTCGTGAAGGCGGGCTGGAGTTCTAAGTCATGGCAAACAACGATCAAAAGCGCGACGAAGGTTACATCGAGAAGCTCGTTCAAGTTAACCGTGTTGCTAAAACCGTTAAAGGTGGCCGTATCTTCGCTTTCACTGCACTAACCGTGGTGGGTGATGGTAAGGGTCGTGTTGGTTTTGGCCGTGGTAAGGCGCGCGAAGTTCCTGCAGCTATTCAAAAGGCTATGGAAGCTGCGCGCCGTAACATGATTCAGGTTGATCTGAACGGCAACACACTTCAATACCCAGTGAAGTCTGCTCATGGCGCATCCAAAGTTTTCATGCAGCCTGCTTCTGAAGGTACGGGTATCATTGCCGGCGGTGCCATGCGTGCCGTTCTAGAGGTGGCTGGCGTTCAGAACGTTCTGGCTAAGTGCTATGGCTCCACTAATCCAGTAAACGTTGTCTATGCAACGTTTGAGGGTTTGAAGCACATGCAGTCGCCTGAGTCGGTCGCGGCCAAGCGTGGCAAGAGCGTCGAGGAGATTCTCTGATCATGGCTACTTCAACTGTTAAAGTTACGCTGATCAAAAGCGTGAATGGCCGTTTGGCTAATCACAAAGCCTGCGTCAAGGGTCTCGGCCTGCGTCGCATCGGTCATACCGTTGAAGTTCTGGATACTCCAGAAAACCGCGGCATGATTAATAAGGCTTACTATTTACTGCGTGTGGAGGGTTAAGTTATGAAACTTAACGATCTACGTTCCGCTCCTGGTGCACGTCGTGAAAAGCTGCGTCCAGGTCGTGGTATCGGTAGCGGTCTTGGTAAGACTGGCGGCCGTGGCCACAAGGGTGCTACTTCCCGTTCCGGCGGTAAGGTTGCTCCTGGTTTCGAGGGCGGTCAACAGCCCCTTCACCGTCGTCTGCCGAAGTTTGGTTTCGTATCGCTGAAAGCCCTTGATCGCGCTGAGGTTCGTACTTCAGAGCTGGCAAAGGTAGAAGGCGGCGTGATCACTTTGCAAGCGCTGAAAGATGCCAATGTTATCAATCGTAGCGTTGTGCGCGTTAAGGTCGTTCTCTCTGGCGAAATCAGTCACGCTGTTACCTTGAAGGGCATTCCTGCCACTAAGGGTGCTCGCGCGGCTATCGAAGCAGCTGGCGGTAAGATCGAGGAATAAATGGCTAAGCAAGGTTCTCTCTCTGCGCTCAACAATGGCGGTTTGTCGGAACTGTGGGCGCGCTTGCGCTTCCTGTTTCTGGCAATCATCGTTTATCGAATTGGTGCGCATATTCCAGTTCCAGGTATAAATCCTGATCAATTGGCTGCACTGTTTCGGCAGAACGAGGGGACCATTCTTAGCCTGTTCAACATGTTCTCTGGCGGTGCGCTGGAGCGGATGAGTATATTTGCACTTGGGATCATGCCGTATATCTCGGCATCGATCATCATGCAGCTTCTCACTGCTATCAGCCCACAGCTAGAGCAGTTGAAAAAAGAAGGCGAGTCTGGTCGCCGCAAGATCAGTCAGTACACTCGTTACGGTACACTCGTGCTTGCGCTGGTTCAGGCTACGGGTATGTCTGTAGGACTGGCGAGTCAAGGTGTAGCCTTTTCAGCAGGGTTCAGCTTCTATTTTGTTGCTGTAACCACATTTGTTGCGGGCGCACTTTTTATGATGTGGCTGGGTGAACAGATAACCGAGCGAGGTGTTGGTAATGGAATTTCCATGCTGATCTTCTCGGGAATCGTTGCTGGCTTACCGCGGGCGATTGGTCAATCCTTCGAGTCTGCTCGTCAAGGCGATATTAATATCTTCGCTCTGATAGCTGTGGGCCTTGTTGCTGTTGCTATCATTGCGTTCGTGGTCTTCATCGAGCGCGGCCAGCGTCGTATCGCTGTTCATTATGCTAAGCGCCAGCAAGGCCGTAAGGTGTTTGCAGCGCAAAATAGTCATTTGCCACTGAAAGTAAATATGGCGGGTGTCATACCTGCTATCTTTGCAAGTAGCATTTTGCTGTTCCCGGCCTCGCTAGGCTCGTGGTTCGGTCAGTCTCAAGGGCTCGGTTGGCTTCAGGATGTGGCTCAGGCCATTGCTCCAGGGCAGCCGCTTAATATCTTGCTGTTTAGTGCGGGGATCATATTTTTCTGCTTCTTTTACACAGCCTTGATGTTTAACCCTAAGGACGTTGCCGAGAACCTAAAGAAGTCTGGTGCGTTTATTCCAGGAATCCGTCCTGGTGAGCAGTCTGCACGCTATATAGATGGTGTGTTGACGCGTTTGACCATGTTCGGCGCCCTGTATATGACGGCGGTCTGCTTGTTGCCCCAGTTTCTGGTGGTTGCAGCCAACGTGCCGTTTTACCTCGGCGGGACTTCGCTGCTGATCGTAGTTGTGGTGGTCATGGACTTTATGTCCCAGGTCCAATCGCATCTTGTATCCCACCAGTATGAGTCTCTGATGAAGAAAGCCAACCTGAAGGGTTACGGCGGCGGAATGCTCCGCTGATCTGTACCCGTAAGGTTAAGGAGTTGGTGATGAAAGTTCGTGCATCGGTCAAGAAGCTGTGCCGTAACTGCAAAATCATCCGTCGCGACGGCGTCGTTCGGGTGATCTGCAGCGCGGAGCCGCGTCACAAGCAGCGCCAAGGCTGAGTGTGAATACACGCGTATAACCCGACAGCTAGTGTGCTGTCGGGTTGATCATTTTTTATTACAGCGTTAATATCTCGCGCCCTTTTCTTGGCTTCCAGGGCGTGGGTTGCTGTCACATGGAGTTTTTCTAGAATGGCCCGTATTGCAGGCGTTAACATTCCGGATAACAAGCATACTGTTATCTCGCTGACCTATATCTATGGTATTGGTCGCACTACTGCTCAGAATATCTGTGCGGCCACAGGCATCAGCCCGTCCGCCAAAATTAAGGATCTGAGCGACGAGCAGATCGATCAGCTGCGTAATGAAGTCGCTAAGCTCGTCACTGAAGGTGACCTGCGTCGCGAACTCAACATGAATATCAAGCGCTTGATGGACCTGGGTTGCTACCGTGGCCTTCGCCATCGTCGCGGTCTGCCGGTTCGTGGTCAGCGTACCAAGACCAACGCGCGTACCCGTAAGGGCCCGCGTAAGCCGATCCGCAAGTAATCGCATCCGCGAATCGACAGGAATTTAGTCATGGCAAAACCTGCTGCTCGTCCTCGTAAGAAAGTCAAAAAGACAGTGGTTGATGGCATCGCCCACATCCACGCGTCTTTCAATAACACCATCGTAACCATTACTGATCGTCAAGGTAATGCGTTGTCCTGGGCTACTTCTGGTGGTTCCGGTTTCCGTGGCTCCCGTAAGAGCACTCCGTTCGCTGCCCAGGTTGCAGCTGAGCGTGCCGGACAGGCAGCTCTTGAGTACGGTCTCAAGAACCTTGACGTAAACGTCAAAGGCCCAGGCCCGGGCCGTGAGTCTGCAGTGCGTGCATTGAACGCCTGTGGTTACAAGATCGCCAGCATTACCGACGTGACGCCCATCCCGCATAATGGATGCCGTCCGCCGAAGAAGCGTCGCGTGTAATAGGAGACAGTAAGAAATGGCTCGTTACATTGGTCCCAAGTGCAAACTGTCCCGCCGTGAAGGCACCGATCTCTTCCTGAAGAGCGGTGTGCGCGCGATTGAATCCAAGTGCAATATTGAAACTGCTCCTGGAGCTCACGGTCAGCGTCGTGGTCGTTTATCCGACTATGGCCTGCAGTTACGTGAGAAGCAAAAAGTTCGCCGTATCTACGGCGTCCTGGAGCGTCAGTTTGCTGGTTATTACAAAGAAGCTGCTCGTCGCAAAGGTGCAACAGGCGAAAACCTGCTGCAGCTGCTAGAAACTCGTTTGGATAACGTTGTTTACCGTATGGGTTTCGGTGCTACTCGTGCAGAGTCTCGCCAGCTGGTTTCTCACAAGTCCATTACTGTTAATGGTCAGACTGTAAACATCCCGTCCTACCAAGTTAAGCCTGGTGATGTGGTAGCAGTACGCGAGAAGGCAAAGAATCAACTGCGTATCGCCCAAGCTCTCGAGCTTTGCGCCCAGCGCGGTCGTGTTGAGTGGGTAGAAGTCGACTCCGAGAAGAAGTCTGGTACGTTCAAGAGCGTTCCGGCTCGTGGCGACCTTTCCGCCGACATCAACGAAAACCTGATTGTCGAGCTCTACTCCAAGTAAGGGCTAGAAAATAGGTGCATCCATGCAGAGTTCGGTAAATGAGTTCCTGACCCCCCGGCACATTGATGTGCAGGCGGTCAGTCCAACCCGCGCCAAAATCACGCTCGAGCCTCTCGAGCGCGGTTTTGGTCATACCTTGGGCAACGCGCTTCGTCGCATCTTGTTGTCCTCCATGCCTGGCTGCGCGGTGGTCGAAGCCGAAATTGATGGCGTACTACACGAGTACAGCGCAATCGAAGGCGTGCAGGAAGACGTTATTGAAATCCTGCTTAACCTTAAAGGTCTGGCTATCAAGCTTCATGGTCGTGACGAGGTGACTCTGACCCTTTCCAAGAAAGGTCAAGGTCCCGTTCTGGCTTCCGATATTCAGCTTGAGCATGACGTTGAAATCGTCAATGGCGATCATGTCATTGCTCATCTGGCTGATAACGGTTCGCTGAACATGCGGCTTAAGATTGCTCGTGGCCGTGGCTATGAGCCGGCTGATGCTCGCCAGAGTGAAGAAGACGAGACGCGTGCGATTGGTCGCCTGCAGCTCGATTCCTCTTTTAGCCCGGTTCGCCGTGTGGCCTATGTGGTCGAAAACGCTCGTGTTGAGCAGCGTACTAACCTGGATAAGCTGGTTCTTGATCTTGAGACCAATGGTACTCTGGATCCTGAGGAAGCTATCCGTCGTGCTGCAACCATCTTGCAACAGCAATTGGCTGCTTTCGTTGATCTCAAAGGTGACAGTGAGCCTGTTGTCGTTGAGCAGGAAGACGAAATTGATCCGATTCTGCTGCGTCCGGTTGATGACCTTGAACTGACCGTCCGTTCGGCTAACTGCTTGAAAGCTGAGAATATCTACTATATCGGTGATCTGATTCAGCGTACCGAAGTAGAGCTGCTCAAGACGCCTAATCTAGGTAAGAAGTCGCTTACCGAGATTAAGGATGTCCTAGCTTCACGTGGTTTGTCGCTTGGCATGCGCCTGGACAACTGGCCCCCGGCAAGTCTTAAGAAGGACGATAAGGCTACAGCCTGATCGTTATTAGTCACCGAACGTTAGTTTGGTAAGGAATTTAACCATGCGTCATCGTAAAAGTGGTCGTCACCTGAACCGCACGAGCGCACACCGCAAGGCTATGTTCCAGAACATGGCTGTGTCGCTGTTCGAGCATGAACTGATCAAAACTACTCTTCCAAAAGCCAAGGAACTGCGTCGCGTTGCCGAGCCGCTGATCACTCTGGCCAAAGAAGATAGCGTTGCCAACCGTCGTCTGGCTTTCGACCGTACTCGTTCGAAAGCTGCTGTCGGCAAGCTGTTTAACGATCTGGGCAAGCGTTATGCAAATCGTCCAGGTGGTTATCTGCGTATTCTCAAGTGCGGCTTCCGTGCTGGTGATAACGCTCCTATGGCCTATGTTGAGCTGGTTGACCGTCCTATTGGCGGCACAGTTGAGGCTGAATCTGCTGAATAAGCAGTGAGTGTTATCAAAAGCCGGGCCTAGTGTCCGGCTTTTTTTATGCTTAAAATAGGTGGTTTTTCTATCACAAGGCTAGATCTAATAAATTAGATCTACCGTCCCGCTTTTAACATACTTCTCTGCAAGACGCGCTGAAGCGCAATTCCAAGGGAGAAGTTTTCATGAGCCAGAACAATACGCTCACTACTGCTAGCGGCATTCCAGTTGCCGACAATCAAAACTCTCGCTCTGCCGGTGAACGTGGCCCGTTGCTGTTGGATGATTTTCATCTTGTTGAAAAGCTGGCTCACTTCAACCGTGAAGTGATTCCTGAGCGTCGTGTACATGCGAAAGGTTCTGGGGCTTACGGCACTTTTACTGTTACTCAAGATATTACCCATCTATCCTCTGCTCGGCTTTTTGAAAGCGTAGGTAAGCAGACGCCGGTATTCTTGCGTTTTTCTACTGTTGGCGGTGAGCGTGGCTCGGCAGATACCGAACGTGATCCTCGTGGTTTTGCCTTGAAGTTTTACACGGAAGAGGGTAACTGGGATATCGTTGGTAACAACACGCCTGTTTTCTTCCTGCGTGATCCACTGAAGTTTCCTGATTTCATTCATACGCAGAAGCGCAATCCGCAGACTAACCTAAAGAGCCCGCAAATGATGTGGGACTTCTGGTCGCATTCTCCGGAGTCACTGCACCAGGTAACCATTCTATTCTCTGATCGTGGTATTCCTGACGGCTATCGCTTCATGCATGGCTTTGGGAGTCACACGTTTAGCGTTATCAATGAAGCGGATGAGCGGCGCTTCGTGAAGTGGCATTTTAAAAGCAAGCAGGGCATCAAGAACCTATCTTCCGCGGAAGCTACGAGGTTGGCCGGTACTGATCCAGATTATGCTCAGCGTGATCTGTTCGATGCAATCGAGCGGGGTGACTTTCCGAAATGGCGCGTTTGCATTCAGGTGATGGACGAAGCTGAAGCGTTTAGCCGCACAGAGAATCCGTTCGATGTCACCAAGGTATGGTCGCAAAAAGAGTTTCCGTTGATTGAAGTGGGTGAGCTGGTGCTTAACCGTAATCCGCTCAACTATTTTGCAGAGGTTGAACAGGCAGCTTTTGCTCCTAGCAATGTAGTGCCAGGGGTTGGTCTGTCGCCTGATCGAATGTTGCAGGGGCGTGTGTTCGCTTATGCTGATGCTCAGCGTTATCGCGTCGGAACCAACTATCAGCAGCTGCCTGTAAATGTTCCGCGTTCGCCTTACCAGAACTACCAGCGTGATGGTGCCATGCGTTTTGATGGTAATGGTGGGGCCGCACCCAACTATGAGCCAAACAGCTTTAGCAATGCACCCAAGCAGGCCCCTCAGTACCGTGAGCCTGCAATGACATTGAGTGGTGCAGCGGATCGTCATGATCATCGCCTGGACGAGGATTATTACTCTCAAGCAGGAGCGTTGTTCCGCCTGATGTCCGATGCGCAAAAGGCATTGTTGATCGATAACATCACTGGTGCTATGCGTTCTGTTGCGCGTGACGTTCAATGCCGCCAGATTGCTCATTTCCTTAAGGCGGATCGCGCTTATGGTGAGGGGATCGCCAGTGGTTTGGGTGTGTCCTTAAGCGAAGTGGAATAATTATCGTCAGTTCAGAAGGCCCCTCCTACGAGGGGCTTTTTTTATTGTCTGCAAATAAATGTACAGATAGAGGAAACACCTGCCGCCCGCGGTGTGTCGCAATAAAAGAATCACACTGGGATTGATCTCATGCGTATACATCATCTTAACTGCGGTTGTATGTGTCCGTGGGGCGGTGCGCTTTTTGATGGATTCAGCAAAGGCCTGACAGGACATCTTGTTTGTCATTGTCTGTTGATTGAGACAGACAATGATGGCCTTGTCTTGGTTGATACAGGGTTTGGTGCCCGTGATGTTCATGCACCGCACAAGCGTCTTAGCGGATTTTTCATTGGGTTCAACAATATCCAGTTTGAGATGCGTTATACCGCTATCGAGCAAATTCGGCAGCTTGGATTCCAGGCTAGCGATGTACGCCATATTGTGCTTACCCATCTGGACTTCGACCATGCGGGTGGTTTGGAAGATTTTCCAGACGCGACGGTTCATGTGCTAGAGCGTGAGATAAATATGGCCCGTTTGCCTCACGGCTATATAGGCAAGCGACGCTACCGCTTTCATCAGTGGGACCAGGTAAGGCGCTGGGAGCTATATGAGCCTCAAGGCGAGGCATGGTATGGCTTTTCTGCAGTTCGGGATTTGAAAGGGCTGCCTCCAGAAATTCTCATGATTCCATTGGCAGGCCATACCTGGGGACATGCGGGGGTTGCTATTCAGACACCGACAGGTTGGTTGCTTCACGCTGGCGATGCTTACTTTTATCGTGAAGAAGTCGGGCAGCCGAAGCGTTCCTGTACGCCAGGTTTGCGTTTTTATCAAACGATGATGGAAGTTAACCGAGAGCTACGTCTGCGTAATCAGCAGCGGCTGCGTGAGCTTTCGTTGACACATAAGAGTGAGGTGGAGCTTTTTTGCAGTCATGATGCAAAGGAGCTGGAGCGCTGCCAGCAGAGTAGGCCGACAGAGCTCCAAGTTGTAGATGCAGCGCCTACTAACCTATAAAGGTTAGTAGGGGCATCATGCCCGGTCACGCTCCAGCAATGGTTGCAGAAACCGTCCGGTATGCGAGGCTGGATTCTCGGCTACGTCTTCTGGTGTACCTGTCGCGATGATCTGACCGCCCTTCGAGCCGCCTTCAGGTCCTAGGTCCACCAGCCAATCTGCCGTCTTGATAACATCCAGGTTATGCTCGATTACTACGACGGTATTGCCGTGGTCACGTAGGCGGTGAAGTACGTCAAGCAATTGCTGGATATCCGCAAAGTGAAGACCGGTTGTGGGTTCGTCAAGGATATAGAGTGTCTTGCCTGTATCACGCTTGGATAGCTCTCGAGCCAGTTTGACGCGCTGTGCTTCTCCACCAGAGAGCGTGGTTGCGCTTTGGCCCAGGCGGATGTAGGACAGGCCGACATCCATCAGGGTTTGAAGCTTACGCGCCAGGGCAGGCACTGCATCAAAGAACTCACGCGCTTCTTCGATGGTCATGTCCAACACCTCTGTGATGGTCTTACCCTTGTATTTGACCTCAAGTGTTTCACGGTTATAGCGCTTGCCTTTACAGACATCGCATGACACATAAATGTCGGGCAAGAAGTGCATCTCTACCTTGATAACGCCGTCACCCTGACATGCCTCACAGCGGCCACCTTTCACGTTAAAGGAGAAGCGGCCCGGCCCGTATCCTCTAGAGCGCGCCTCTGGCACACCCGCGAACAGCTCACGTATGGGTGTGAAAATGCCCGTATAAGTCGCCGGGTTTGATCGAGGGGTGCGTCCAATAGGGCTTTGGTCGATATCGACAACTTTGTCGATATGCTGCAGGCCATCGAACGAATCATAGGGTGCTACTTCCAGCGTAGTGGCGCCGTTGAGTGCGGTAGCTGTAATAGGGAACAGGGTATTATTGATGAGTGTTGACTTGCCTGAGCCTGAAACACCTGTAATGCATGTGAACAAGCCTACTGGAATACGCAACTCAACGTTCTGTAGGTTATTGCCACGGGCACCTTTAATGACCAGCTCTTTCTTCTTGTCACGCTTGGTGCGCTCGGCAGGCACGACGATTTTCTTTCGTCCTGAAAGATACATCCCCGTTACGGACTCTGGGTGTGCCATGACTTCTGCCGGTGTACCTTGGGCAATGATCTGGCCGCCGTGTACGCCTGCCCCTGGGCCAATATCTACAACATAATCGGCAAGGCGGATTGCATCCTCATCGTGCTCTACGACGATGACAGTATTGCCCAGGTTACGCAGGTGCGTAAGTGTTCCTAACAGGCGTTCGTTGTCCCGTTGATGCAGGCCAATAGAAGGCTCATCAAGAATGTACATGACCCCGACAAGGCCTGCGCCAATCTGGCTGGCGAGGCGAATACGCTGAGCCTCGCCCCCGGAAAGTGTGTCGGCGCTGCGGTCCAGGGTGAGGTAGTCCAGTCCTACATTGACCAGGAACTGCAAACGCTCGCGAATTTCCTTGAGAATCTTGTCTGCGATCTGGCCTTTATGTCCGGCCAGGGTCAGGTCCGCAAAGTAGCTGGTTGCATCTCCTACCGGTAAGCGCGTCACGGCAGGTAGCGTTTTGTCCCCGACCCATACGTGACGTGACTCACGGCGCAGACGTGTACCGTTACACTCCGAACATGGCTGTGTGCTCAGATATTTGGCCAACTCGTCCCGTACGCTTTGTGATTCGGTTTCACGATAGCGTCGCTCCAGATTCGGCAGAATGCCTTCGAATGGGTGAGAGCGCTTGACGATGTCTCCGCGATCGTTGAGATAGCGAAACTCTACGCCCTCACGACCAGAGCCGTTGAGCACCGCTTTCTGATGGTTGGCGCTGAGGTTCTTAAAGGGTTCTTCAAGGCTGAAGCCGTAATGGGCTGCGAGTGAACCCAGCATTTGGAAGTAATAGACGTTGCGGCGATCCCACCCTCGTACGGCCCCTTCTGCCAGGGAAAGCTCGCTATTTACAACCCGGCGTGCATCGAAAAACTGCCTAACGCCTAGGCCGTCACAGGTAGGGCAGGCGCCGGCCGGGTTGTTGAACGAGAATAGCTTGGGCTCAAGCTCGCCGATGGAGAATCCGCAAATCGGGCAGGAGAAGCGAGCTGAAAAGAGCACTTCTTCACCATCCTCGCCCTCCAAGGGAGCGATTACAGCAATATCATCGGCCAGTTTAAGCGCTGTCTCAAACGATTCTGCCAAGCGCTGCTGGATGTCGCCGCGTACTTTAAAGCGATCGACTACGATTTCGATGGTGTGCTTTTTTTGCTTGTCTAGCTTGGGCAGGTCGTCTAATTCGTACAGGCGACCATCCACTCGGGCACGAACAAAGCCCTGCGCACGCATTTCTTCGAAGATAGCCTGATGCTCACCCTTGCGCTCACGGATGACAGGAGCCAGCAACATAAGGCGGCGACCTTCCGGCATGCTGACGACCTGATCGACCATCTGACTGACGGTCTGTGCTTCCAGAGGCACGTCGTGATCGGGACACCGTGGCGTGCCTACACGCGCGTAAAGCAAGCGCAGGTAATCGTAGATCTCGGTGATCGTCCCTACCGTTGAGCGAGGGTTGTGCGAGGTAGACTTCTGCTCAATGGAAATCGCAGGTGATAAGCCTTCTATGCTATCGACCTCAGGCTTTTCCATCATTGACAGGAATTGGCGAGCGTAAGCCGATAGTGATTCGACGTAGCGGCGCTGCCCTTCGGCATAAAGCGTATCGAATGCCAGAGACGATTTGCCCGAGCCGGACAAGCCTGTAATGACGATGAGCTGATCGCGGGGTAGGGTAAGGTCGAAATTTTTTAGATTGTGGGTTCGCGCCCCACGGATAAGGATCTTATCCACGTATGTTATGGCCTCGCTTGGCGGGCATCTGAGACCCCGCAATTGTACGACGTCGGCCGGGTGCGCGTCGAAACGTCGCGCCTGTGCCGGACAGGTCAAGACTGGTAAAATTGTGAGTGCTCTTCAGCAGTAATTGCCGCGTTGCCAAATTGGCAACGGTACAGCCAAGGGACAGCATGTCTGGGGTATAAGTCGGCATGCTTGGGCTTCGTCCCGCTTTCCTATATGTGGTCATTCTTTCGCTATTTTTAAAGTTATCCGGCACGATGAATTTTGAGGTGCCGACAAGAGGAGTATTCATGCACGATAAGCTCAGCGACCGCATGAGCGCTTTAGAGCGCCGTGCGGCGGTCGGACTGGCCCTTGTGTTTGCCTTTCGCATGCTTGGTATGTTCATGGTGTTACCGGTGCTGGCCACCTATGGTCAGGAGCTGGCAGATGCGACGCCAGCCCTCATCGGTTTGGCAATCGGTGCTTATGGTTTGACCCAGGCTGTACTGCAAATTCCCTTCGGTACGCTTTCTGATCGTATTGGTCGGCGGCCGGTTATCATTGCCGGCCTGCTGGTGTTTGCTGCAGGTGCTGCAGTGGCTGCTAATGCGCACAGCATATGGGGTGTTATTCTGGGTCGTGTCATTCAAGGGGGCGGAGCTATTTCTGCCGCCGTGATGGCACTGCTGTCCGATCTGACTCGCGAACAGCATCGTACGAAGGCCATGGCTACCATTGGAATGAGTATTGGCGTGTCCTTTGCGGTTGCAATGGTGTCCGGTCCTCTGCTGACGCGCTCGTTTGGTTTGTCAGGTCTCTTCTGGGCGACTTCTGCGCTGGCGCTGATTGGACTCCTGTTGATTCTTTTCCTCGTGCCCAAGGGGGCGCGCGTCATGCAACATCGCGAGTCCAGTGTTGCCAAACAGGCATTGGGCAAAACGTTGCGCAACAAGGACCTTTTGCGCCTGGACCTTGGCATTGGCGTATTGCATGCCGTGCTGATGTCCAGCTTTGTAGCGCTGCCATTGGCACTGGCTGAGCATGCCGGGTTGCCCAAGGAGCAGCACTGGTGGGTTTATCTGACTGCCTTGGTCGTAGGGTTCTTTGCCATGGTGCCCTTTATCATCTATGGCGAAAAGAGGCGGCAGATGAAGCGGGTGCTCGTGGGCGCTATTGCGGTACTGGCTTTGTGTGAGCTGTTTTTCTTTGCCTTTGATGAAAGTCTGACGGCACTGGTAATTGGCATCGTTGTATTCTTTGCTGCCTTTAATCTGTTGGAAGCTTCACTGCCCTCGCTAGTAAGCAAGGTGGCCCCTGCTGGAGGAAAGGGGACGGCAATGGGCATCTATTCCACCAGTCAGTTTCTGGGTTCGGCGGTCGGTGGCATTTTAGGTGGCTGGCTGTTCCAGCATGGAGGGTTGAATACCGTTTTTCTAGGGTGTGCGGCGCTTTGTGTCGTTTGGCTGCTAATAGCTGTTACGATGCGCGAACCCCCTTATGTCACCAGTCTGCGCATGCCGTTGGCGCCATCCGTTGCCCAGGATGCGGCATTGACTGATAGGCTAATGGCTTTGCCCGGCGTTACCGACGCGGTAGTCGTAGCGGAAGAAGCTGCGGTCTACGTTAAAATAGATACCAAACAGGTCAATCGTGAGGCCTTGGAGCGGTTGGTAAATCCCGCGGCGGCAGCTCATTGATTGATGAAGATTTCAGGAGAAGTAAATGGCTCGTGGTGTTAATAAAGTAATCCTGGTCGGGAACGTCGGCGGCGACCCGGAAACTCGTTATATGCCCAATGGCAATGCAGTGACCAATGTCACGCTGGCAACCAGTGATAGCTGGAAAGACAAGCAGACCGGCCAGCAGCAAGAGCGTACCGAGTGGCACCGCGTGGTTTTCTTTGGCAAGTTGGCTGAAATTGCCGGGGAATACCTGCGTAAAGGCTCACAGGTCTATGTGGAAGGTAGCTTGCGCACCCGTAAGTGGCAGGGCCAGGACGGACAGGACCGCTATACCACCGAGATCGTGGTAGATATCAACGGTACCATGCAGCTCCTGGGCGGCCGTGGTGGCGCGTCTGCTGGTGGTGGCGATGAGTACAATCAGACTCAACAGGCGCCTCGGGCACCTCGTCCCCAGCAAGCTGCGGCGCCTCAGCGTGAAAACCGTCCGGCACCTGCGCCACAGCAGCCGGCACCAGACTACGACAGCTTTGATGACGATATCCCGTTCTGATATGTATTGAGCTGGTTCTGAACGAAAAGCCCGACTTGAAAGAGTTGGGCTTTTTTATTTTTACCGCTCAAGACGTGTGCTTCAGTTATTCCTGTTCGAGCCGATCTTTGAGGCTGCTTGTCCTTGTATTGGTGGATTGGCCTGGAAACAATAAAAACACTTTCATCTGTAGGATGTCTTTTCCTCTTTGCCCAGCGTCTATTGGTAACAGCCTCGCTGAAGAGGCACAACGGAGCTAACGAAGCCTCACTATGACTTTATTCGGCAAACCTCTGCGTCATTTGTGGGCCCATGATAAGGCCAGCTACAGTGTTCGTGTGTTTGTCGCCCTGACAGGGGCTATGGCCGTATGCTGGTATCTAGGGGATCTACGCTCCATTTCTCCTGTCTTTCTCGGAATTATTGCCAGTGCCCTGGCCGAGACCGATGACAATTGGCTGGGACGACTGAAGTCCCTGCTGGTAACGCTGGTCTGCTTTGCCATCGCTGCGTTTTCTGTGGAGATACTGTTCCCTTATCCTTGGATCTTTGTCTGTGGGCTGGCGCTGGCTACATTCTTGTTGACGTTGCTGGGCGCGCTTGGCGAGCGGTATGGTTCAATAGCCCAAGCAACAGTGATCTTGTCCATCTACGGAATGATCGGTGTGGATCAGCGGCTTGGAGGCGAGGTGCCGATCTGGCATGAGCCCGCGCTTTTATTGGCGGGCGCCACGTGGTACGGCTTTCTATCGGTGCTATGGTGTGCCTTGTTTGCACATCAGCCGGTGCGGCAGCACCTAGCAGCTTTGTATTATGAACTGGGTCTCTTTCTACGCTACAAGGCTGATCTGCTTGAGCCGGTGCGTCAGGTAGATCTCCATGAGCGCCGCTTGAAACTGGCGCAGCAGAATGGGCGTGTTGTCGATGCACTGAACAAGGCCAAGGCCACTATTCTGATTCGCTTTGGCCGCTCGGGTAGACCAGGCGTACGTTCGGGGTTCTATTTCAAGCTCTATTTCATGGCTCAGGATATTCACGAGCGGGCCAGCTCTTCCCATTATCCTTATAGCGCATTGACCGAGGCGTTTTTCCATAGCGATGTGCTGTTTCGTTGCCAGCGGTTGCTGAGTCTGCAGGCAAAGGCTTGTGCCTTGCTAGGTGAGGCTACTCGATTGCGGCAGCCCTTTGAGTATGGCCAGCAGAGTCATCAGGCTATGGCTGACCTGCACGCATCGATCGAACACCTCAAACAGCAGAACAACCCCCGTTGGCGTGGACTGTTACGTTCTCTGGATTCGTTATCCACCAATCTGACGACTCTGGAGCGCCAGCTTTCCAATGCCAGCCAGCCTGATGTCAATATAGGAGAGTTGGATACCAGCCTGCTTGATCCAGCGCCGCGCTCCCTCAAGGACATGTTGCAACGCATACGGCTGCAACTTACGCCAACATCGCTTCTGTTTCGCCATGGGCTGAGAATGGCTATTGCTCTGGCTGCCGGCTATGGCATCTTGCATTTGATTCACCCGAACTACGGCTATTGGATATTGCTCACGACTGTTTTCGTATGCCGTCCAAATTATGGCGCTACGCGGGTACGTCTGGTTCAGCGAATAGTGGGTACCGTCATAGGTCTATTGTTGGGAAATGCCTTGCTGCAGCTTTTTGGCAGTACCGAGGCTCAGCTGTCGTTGGCGGTTATCGCAGGTACGGTCTTTTTCGTGACTCGGACCGATCGATATACCATTGCCACAGCGGCTATCACGGTTATGGTGCTGTTCTGCTTCAACCAGGTGGGCGATGGTTTCGGTCTGATCTGGCCGCGTCTGATCGATACCCTTATCGGTTGCCTAATCGCAGTATTGGCTGTCTTCTTTATCTTGCCCGACTGGCAGGGAAGACGCTTGCATCAGGTGATGGCCAACACATTGCTGACCAGCAATAACTACCTGCGTAGCGTCATCGACCAGTATCGCCACGGCAAGCGGGATGATCTGAATTACCGGGTGGCGCGGCGTAACGTACACAACGCAGACGCGATGTTATCGGCAGCACTGGCTAACATGTTGCGAGAGCCTGGGCATTTTCGCCGTAATCTAGAGGCAGGGTTTCGCTTTCTGGCGTTATCCAATACCTTGCTGGGTTATCTCTCAGCATTAGGGGCTCACCGTATACAGCTGGCTGAGCATCCCGTAGATGTCCTGATTGAAAAAGCCATGGACCGCTTGAGCGCAGGGCTGCTTGAAATAGCCCAAGCGCTCAATGAACGGCGTTCTCTGGTGCCTACGGCAGAAGAAGAAAATGCCTTGGCTGATGAGCTGGAACAGTTTCCGGATGATCTTGACGATGGGCATCGTCTGGTACTGACCCAATTGGCCTTGATCAGCCGTCTGCTACCCAATCTCAAGAGCGCAGCGGCCTATGTGCTGCGTGCGCCAAAAGAAAATACCGAAGATGAGACAACCGTTGAGGCTGTCCCATCCTGACGCGGATGACGAAAGCTTCCGCTATGCTGCACAATGATGACACTGTCGGCGTGCCTGTTTTCAGGCACGCCATTTATGATTAGATTTTGGAAGATACCCGAACTCCATGCGCATGCGCCTCATGCTGTTGGGCGGCGGTAATGCCCTGGGTCAGGCGCTGATCCGTCTGGGTGCTGAAGAAGATATTCACTTTCTTGCACCTCGTCCGCCAGCGCAGGGCTGGAACGCCAGCCACCTGACTCAGTTGCTTGATGACACCCGTCCCGATGTAATCATCAACCTGGCCTATTATTTCGACTGGTTTCAGGCCGAGCACGTCGATGATGACCAGCTCTCTCGGCAGGCCAGTGCTATCGAGCGGCTGGCTGAACTCTGCCAACATTACTCAATTGCCTTGATACAGCCCTCCAGCTACCGTGTTTTCGATGGGAGTAGAGCGAGTGCGTATAGCGAGAAAGATGAGCCCAATCCTCTTGGTGTTCGCGGACAGGCGCTATTGACTATAGAGCAAACAGTACGTGCCTTGTGCCCCCAGCATGTTCTGTTGCGATTGGGATGGCTTCTGGATGAAAGCCCGCAAGGTGAGCTGGACCGTTTCCTGTCGCGGGCTGAGGTAGGGCAATTGATGCCGCTTGCTGATGACCGTCGTGGAAGTCCAACCCCTGTCGATGACGCCGGGCGGGTTATCCTAGCCGTCATCAAACAACTGGATTGCAGTGCTCCTCTGTGGGGGACCTATCATTACGGCGGTATTGAGGCTGTTACTCAATTGACGCTGGGACAGGCGATTATTGCCGAGGCCCTGACTCTGCACGGGATGCCAGAGCCAAACCTTGAGCCAAGAGCTCATGGCGCGACTCTCGATGCTTCTGAAGAGCCGCAAAATGCAGTGTTAGCTTGCAGAAAGATTTTGAACACGTTTGGCGTCAAGCCGCGTAACTGGCGTAGCGGAATGTCCGCTTTGCTGGACCGTTATTATCGGCAAACAGGAAGTCGCCATGACTGAGCAACCAATTCTCATAACGGGCGGAGCCGGGTTCATCGGTTCTCATCTGGTTGATGTGCTACTAGCCAAAGGCAAACGTGTCCGGGTACTGGACGATTTCTCTACCGGTAAACGGGACAATCTCCCAGCAGATAATGCTTGGTTGGAAATCATTCAAGGGGACGTGGCCGATACCGATACGGTCCACCAAGCGATGACAGGTTGCTGTGCTGTTGTGCATTTGGCGGCTGTCGCCTCTGTTCAGGCGTCGGTAGACAACCCGGTTAGTACGCATCAGAGCAATTTTATAGGCACGTTGAATGTCTGCGAAGCCATGCGCAAGCATCATGTTCGCCGTGTGGTTTTTGCTTCAAGTGCTGCGGTATATGGGCCGAACGGAGAAGGGCAGGCCATTGCCGAGGAAA
Source organism: Pseudomonas sp. WAC2 (assembly GCF_030403525.1). Taxonomy (NCBI): domain Bacteria; kingdom Pseudomonadati; phylum Pseudomonadota; class Gammaproteobacteria; order Pseudomonadales; family Pseudomonadaceae; genus Pseudomonas; species Pseudomonas sp. WAC2. The sequence goes on along the minus strand of NZ_JAUEPD010000012.1, from coordinate 70,924 downwards.
CGCCCAAGGCGCCGCTTACGCCCTATGCAGCTGATAAGCTGGCTGGCGAGTATTACTTTGATTTCTACCGCCGTGAGCACGCTCTGGAACCGGTCGTCTTCCGGTTCTTCAATATATATGGCCCTCGGCAGGATCCGTCTTCACCATACTCGGGGGTCATCAGTATCTTTACAGATCGAGCACGTCAGGGAGAGCCAATAACCGTTTACGGCGATGGCGAGCAGACCCGCGATTTTGTATATGTGGGCGATCTGGTAGGGCTTATTGTCCAAGGTCTTGAAAGGGCTGAACCCGTGGTTGGGGCTGTCAATGTAGGGCACGGCCAAGTCGTTAGCCTGAATCAATTGTTACAGGAAGTTGGCGACTTAGTAGGTGGTCTTCCCAAGATCACACATGCAGCAACACGCGCGGGTGACATCCGTCATTCAAAAGCAGATAACTCGCGTCTGAAGGCATATTTCACTTTTGATCGCGTTACGTCTATGCGTGAGGGGCTGAGCCTGTTGTTAAAGACAGACAGCTAACCATGGCGCCCCCATAAAAAAGCCCCGTCAACCGGGGCTTTTTTATTTGAAATAGATAATGGAATCTATTCGTTCTGTGTATCAATAGGGGCTGGCGTAGGGACTGGAGTCGACTGTGTTCTATCGATTTCCTGCTGGATCTGCTCTTCAACTGAGCCAGGTGCTGGCGGTTGATCAACCGGCTGCTGAGGTTGCTGTTGAGCGGGTTGGTCCGCTGGGCTGGAAGTCTCTGGAGCAGCGGTTTGACCGTCTGTGCCCATGATTTCCTGCTCCCGGGTAACACCCGGTTTGAAGTCGCCGGCGAGGCCTACAAGATGATCGCTGTCATCGAAAACCAGGCTCACACGCTCCTGCTGGCGCTGACCGCCACCCGGCTGCATGCTATAGAGGTAATCCCAACGATTAGCGTGAAAAGTGTCGGTAATCAGGGGGCTCCCCATGATAAACCTTACTTGTCGTCGGGTCATTCCTGGGCGAAGCTGGTCTATCATGTCCTGCGTGACAACGTTGCCCTGCTGGATATCAATTTTGTAGACCCCCGGAAAAGAACATCCGGCGAGCGTGGCGAGGCTCAGAAAGGTAAGCCCGGTCAGCGTTAGCTTGAGGTTTTGCATCGGGGGAAGACTTCCACTATCTTGCTAGGCAATGAACTCTGATCATACCTGCATTCCGAAGTGCTGCGAAGCGTTCGAAGCCGAGAAAGAACATGGTTGAAAATAACGAGCTCCGTAAAGCCGGGCTAAAAGTGACTCTTCCAAGGGTCAAGATCCTGCAAATGCTGGATTCCGCCGGTCAGCGCCATATGAGTGCTGAAGATGTATACAAGGCGTTAATGGAGGCCGGCGAGGATGTCGGGCTCGCTACTGTTTATCGTGTATTGACCCAGTTTGAAGCCGCTGGACTGGTGGATCGCCACAATTTTGATGGTGGCCATGCCGTGTTTGAGCTGGCGGATACGGGACATCATGATCACATGGTGTGTGTAGACTCAGGCGAGGTCATCGAGTTCACAGATGCCTCAATCGAAAAGCGTCAGCGTGAGATTGTTGAAGAGCACGGCTATGAGCTGGTCGATCACAATCTTGTGCTGTACGTCAAAAAAAGAAAATAAGCCTTGCTGCGCAATAAAAAACAGCGGCCTTTGCCGCTGTTTTTGTTTCGTCTTAACGCTGTTATTTCGCTGTAACCATCTTTTTGGCATGCGCAAGGGATTCGCGCGTCAGGTCGATGCCCCCTAGCATGCGGGCCACTTCCTCAATGCGGCGCTGTTTGTCGAGTATCGCAACCGCCGTCCGTGTTTCACTGACGCCACGCTCCTTATGAACAAAGAGGTGGTGATGCCCCTGAGCCGCTACCTGTGGCAGGTGAGTAACGGTTAAAACCTGTCCATCTTCGCCGAGGCGTCGTAGCAATTGACCTACAATTTCAGCAGTAGGCCCGCCGATCCCTACATCCACTTCGTCGAATACAAGCGTAGGGACGCGTGACGTCTGGGCTGTGATGACCTGAATGGCCAAGCTGATACGAGACAGCTCGCCTCCTGACGCTACCTTGGCCAGAGGTTTCAAGGGCTGACCTGGGTTTGCGCTTACGCGAAACTCCACCGTTTCTTGACCGTAAGGTTGCAGGTCGTCTGAGGATTCAGGCTGTAGCGTAATAGAGAAGCGACCGCCAGGCATGCCGAGGCGCTGCATCTCTGTCTCTACGGCTGCCGCCAATTCGGGCGCACGGGTTTGTCGCCGTTCGCTCAGTTCATTGGCCTTTTCCTGATAATGACGTGCATACGCTGCCAGCTCTTCCTGGAGGCGCTCAACCGCTGCATCATCAGCATTAAGCGACTCGAGCTCACTCTGAAGTTGTGTCTGCAAGTGAACAAGCTCTTCGGGCTGTACGCGATGTTTACGCGCCATGGTGTAGATGGCATCCAAGCGCTCCTGTACTACCTGTTGGCGCTCTGGATCGGCCTCGAAGTTATCGATAAAGCGGTTGAGCTCGGAGACGGCTTCTTCGATCTGTATCTGCGCCGAACCAATTAGGTTTGTCGCTTCCTCTAGCGCTTTGGGCGCATGACTGAATCCGCCCAGGCGGTGAGTACTTGTGTTCAGGGCCGACAGGACGTTGCCGCCTTCGCCCTCACTGCATAGGTCGATGACCTGACGACAGGCAACAAGAAGCTGCTCTGCGCTGGCTAATGTCTTCTGCTCTTGTTCAAGTGCTTCGATTTCCCCTTCGCTCAAAGCGAGATTTGCCAGCTCTTCAAGCTGATAGCTCAGCAGCTGATAGCGAGCCCGTTGTTCTTCACCGCTGCTCGACAATCGCTCAAGGGTTTGCTTGGTCTGGCGCCAACGCTGTGAAGCCAACTGTACCTGGCGTGCCAGCTCTTTTGCCTCGGCAAATTCATCCAGCAAGCGACGATGGGTATCCGTTTTCAGCAGAGACTGATGTTCATGCTGGCTATGGATGTCGATGAGCAGGCTGCCCAATGCCTTAAGGTCCCCTTGAGGGCAGGGCGACCCGTTGATGTAGGCCCGCGAGCGACCTTCGGCTGTAATAACACGGCGCAAAATACATAACCCATCATTATCAAGGTCTCGCTCAGCCAGCCAGCTTTGCGCCTCGGGGATGCGTTTCAGATCAAAGGTGGCCAGAATGTCCGCCTTGTCGGCGCCAGGGCGTACTACGCCGCTATCTGCCCTGTCACCCATGGTAAGGCCGAGCGCATCCAGCATGATTGATTTGCCGGCGCCCGTTTCGCCGGTAATCACTGTCATGCCACGCTCAAGTTCAAGATCAAGATGTTCAACAATCGCGTAATTACGGACGGACAGATGCACCAGCATGTGGGTGGGCTCCGAAATCTGTTGATCTGGTTATTTATTCAGTGGTGTTCATTTATACAGTTTTTCTTTTCGTTCTGGCAATAAGCTCAACCCTTGAAGCTTTAAAAGCCGGCCCCATATTGCGGGCAGAACCGCAGGCTTTGCAGCGCTTTATATGGCGCCTCGCCTGCCAACTGATTCGACAGGAGGACGACATGGCTGACGAACAAAATCCAGATATTCAAAAGCCTGAAACCAATCAAGACGCCCAGGCTTCTCAAGGAGATGACCTGGCTGCTCGCGTAGCGTCATTGGAAGAACAGCTAGCGGCTGCACAAGATCAGATGCTGCGTAGCGCGGCTGAGTTGCAGAACGTCCGTCGCCGCGCTGAGCAGGATGTCGAGAAAGCGCACAAGTTTGCCTTGGAAAAGTTCGCGGGCGACCTATTGGCTGTGATCGATAGCCTTGAGCGTGGTCTTGAGATGTCGGATGCCAACAACGAGGCGTTGCGCCCTATGCGTGAAGGCATGGAGCTGACGCTCAAGGTTTTCCAGGACACGCTCAAGCGTTACCAGGTAGAGGTCATTGATCCGCATGGTGCGCCCTTTAATCCAGAGCATCACCAGGCTATGGCAATGGAAGAAAGTGCCAATGTCGAGCCGGGCAGCGTGCTGAAAGTATTCCAGAAGGGCTATTCCATCAATGGGCGCCTGTTGCGTCCGGCCATGGTGGTTGTTAGCAAAGCACCTTCGAATCAGCAGCCGACAATTAACGAAAAGGCTTGAAATAATCTGCTCGATCCCCATTTGGTGAAACAACCGAGCAAAAAAGATCCGCAGACGGATCGCACGGAATCAAGATTTCTGGAGAGTGAACATGGGTAAGATCATTGGTATCGACCTGGGGACGACCAACTCCTGCGTGGCCATCCTCGAAAACGGCAATGTAAAGGTGCTTGAGAACGCTGAAGGCGCTCGCACCACGCCGTCCATTATTGCCTACACCAACGATGGCGAAACACTGGTAGGTCAGCCTGCTAAGCGTCAGGCGGTGACTAACCCGCAAAACACGCTGTACGCCGTCAAGCGTCTGATCGGCCGCCGCTTCGAAGAGAATGTGGTACAGAAAGATATCCAGATGGTGCCTTACAGCATCGTCAAGGCAGACAATGGTGATGCGTGGGTAGAAGTGAAGGGCCAGAAGATGGCTCCTCCGCAGATTTCTGCCGAAGTGCTGAAAAAGATGAAGAAAACCGCCGAGGATTACCTGGGCGAGACAGTAAGCGAAGCGGTAATTACCGTTCCGGCCTACTTCAATGACAGCCAGCGTCAGGCTACCAAGGATGCCGGTCGTATCGCAGGGTTGGATGTTAAGCGAATCATCAACGAGCCGACGGCTGCTGCGCTGGCGTATGGCCTGGACAAGGCCAAGGGCGACCACACCGTTATCGTGTACGATCTGGGTGGCGGTACCTTCGACGTGTCCGTGATTGAAATCGCGGAAGTGGATGGGGAACACCAGTTCGAAGTACTGGCGACCAATGGTGATACCTTCCTGGGTGGTGAAGACTTCGATATTCGTCTGATCGACTATCTGGTAGACGAATTCAAAAAAGAAAGCGGCATCAACCTCAAGGGTGATCCGCTGGCTATGCAGCGTCTGAAAGAAGCTGCTGAGAAAGCCAAGATCGAGCTTTCTTCTGCTCAACAGACTGATGTGAACCTGCCGTACATTACCGCAGACGCAACAGGTCCCAAGCACCTGAACGTGAAGATCTCCCGTGCCAAGCTGGAGTCGCTGGTAGAGGACTTGGTCGAGCGCACCATCGAGCCCTGCCGCACGGCGCTGAAGGATGCCGGTATCGATGTGTCCAGCATCGATGAGGTGATCCTGGTTGGTGGTCAGACGCGTATGCCTCTGGTTCAGAAGCGTGTAGCTGAGTTCTTTGGCAAAGAAGCACGTAAAGATGTCAATCCTGACGAAGCGGTAGCTATCGGCGCTGCGATTCAGGGTGCCGTACTGGCAGGTGACGTTAAAGACGTTCTGCTGCTGGACGTAAGTCCGCTGACGCTGGGCATCGAAACCATGGGCGGCGTGATGACTCCGCTGATCGAGAAAAACACTACGATTCCAACCAAGAAGTCGCAGGTGTTCTCGACGGCAGATGATAACCAGAGCGCTGTGACTATTCATGTGCTGCAGGGTGAGCGTAAGCAGGCTGCACAGAACAAGTCCCTGGGTAAGTTTGACTTGGCTGAGATTCCGCCAGCACCCCGTGGCGTACCGCAGATCGAGGTCACATTCGATATTGATGCCAACGGCATTCTGCATGTGTCTGCCAAGGACAAGGCCACTGGTAAGCAGCAGTCCATTGTCATCAAGGCGTCTTCTGGTCTTTCCGAAGAAGAGATCCAGCAGATGGTTCGTGATGCCGAGGCCAATGCTGATGAGGACCGTAAGTTCGAAGAGCTGGTAACTGCACGTAACCAGGGCGATGCGCTGGCGCACGGCACGCGCAAGATGCTTACCGAAGCGGGTGACAAGGCGAGCGCTGACGAAAAAGCGGCCATCGAAAAAGCGCTTGGTGAGCTTGAAGCAGCGGTGAAGGGTGATGACAAAGAAGCCATCGAGGCCAAGATGAACGCTTTGTCTCAGGCTTCTGCTCCGTTGGCTCAGAAGATGTATGCTGAGCAGCCTGCTCCAAATGCAGAAGGCGCAGCCAAGGCAGATACCAACAGCGACAAGCCTGCCGGCGATGACGTTGTGGATGCCGAGTTCGAAGAGGTCAAGGACAATAAGTAAGCCTCGCGCTTGCTTGAGCCCTGGCAGGTCACTTGACCTGCCTGATCCGCTGCGCGGGAGCCTGCCTCCCGCGTTGGCGTGTCTGGAGGGTTGAAAAATGAAGGTGCAGGAAACTTATGGCCAAGCGTGATTATTACGAGATTCTTGGTGTCGAGCGTGGCGCTAGTGATGCTGACCTGAAAAAGGCTTACAGGCGCCTTGCGATGAAATATCACCCGGACCGTAATCCGGGCGATAAGGCCGCTGAGGAAAAATTCAAAGAGGCCAATGAGGCCTATGAAGTGCTGTCCGATGCGGGTAAGCGCTCTGCATACGACCAATATGGGCATGCAGGGATTGATCCCAGCATGGGGGCTGGTGGCTTCGGCGCCGGAGCGGCAGGCGCCAGCTTCTCCGACATATTTGGCGATGTGTTTAGTGACTTCTTTGGTAACGCTCGTGGAGGCGGACGTGGTGGTCCGCAGCGTGGCGCAGACCTGCGTTATACGCTGGATCTAGACCTTGAAGAGGCTGTGCGTGGCACTAATGTCACGATCCGTGTCCCAACACTGGTCGGGTGTAAGACCTGTGATGGCAGCGGTGCAAAGCCCGGCACGTCGCCAACTACCTGTACGACCTGTGGTGGTATTGGTCAGGTTCGCATGCAGCAAGGCTTCTTTTCGGTTCAACAGACCTGTCCGCGGTGTCATGGCACTGGCAAGATCATTCCTGAGCCATGCCAGACCTGTCATGGTCAGGGGCGTATCGAAGAGCAGAAGACGCTGTCGGTCAAGGTTCCGGCAGGTGTTGATACCGGTGACCGCATCCGCCTTTCTGGCGAGGGCGAGGCGGGAACGATGGGTGGGCCGGCCGGCGATCTATACGTGGTTGTGAACGTTCGTGAGCATGCCATCTTCCAGCGTGACGGTAAGCATCTCTACTGTGAAGTGCCGATCAGCTTTGCCGATGCGGCACTGGGAGGCGAGCTGGAGGTGCCAACGCTCGACGGCCGTGTGAAGCTCAAGATTCCAGAAGCCACCCAGACAGGCAAAATGTTCCGCTTGCGCGGTAAGGGTGTTGTGCCTGTGCGCGGGGGTGGTGCGGGTGATCTGATGTGCCGTGTGGTGGTCGAGACGCCTGTTAATTTGGACAAGCGCCAGCGTGAGCTGCTCGAAGAGTTCCGTAATACACTTCAAGGCAATAGCTCGCACTCACCGCGTGCCAGTGGGTGGTTCGATGGTATGAAGCGTTTTTTCGACGATCTATAAGCTAGGCGGGCGCAGGCTTGGCGGCGTGTCGGCCTGTTGCTAGCGGCATGGAGCATAACAATGCGACGTATAGCAGTAATGGGCGCCGCCGGGCGCATGGGTAAGACGCTGGTTGAAGCCGTGCAGCAAACCAGTGGTGCGGCGGGACTGACGGCAGCGGTGGATCGTCCTGACAGTACCCTGGTTGGAGCGGATGCCGGTGAGTTGGCTGGCATTGGTCGTATCGGCGTGCCTCTATCTGGCGATCTGGCGCGGGTTGCCGATGAGTTCGATGTGCTGATTGATTTTACTCATCCAACCGTAACGCTACAGAATCTGACTTATTGCCGTCAGGCAGGCAAGGCCATGGTCATTGGAACCACCGGCTTTTCTGCAGAGCAGAAACTTATGCTCATGGAGGCGAGTAAACAGGTTCCGATCGTGTTTGCAGCCAATTTCAGTGTAGGCGTCAACCTGTGTTTGAAGCTTCTTGACACGGCTGCTCGTGTTCTTGGAGATGAAGTTGACATTGAAGTTATCGAGGCTCACCACCGGCATAAAGTCGATGCTCCTTCCGGTACAGCGTTACGTATGGGCGAGGTCGTTGCGCAGGCCTTGGGTCGAGATCTGAATGAGGTGGCTGTATACGGTCGTGAAGGTCAGACCGGAGCGCGTGACCGCAAGACGATTGGTTTTGCTACTGTCCGGGCGGGCGATGTGGTTGGAGACCATACGGTATTGTTTGCTGCCGAGGGCGAGCGAGTCGAGATTACCCACAAGGCGTCAAGTCGCATGACCTTCGCAAAGGGTGCGGTCCGCGCAGCGCTGTGGCTGGAGGGGAAAGAGCCTGGCCTTTACGATATGCAAGATGTTTTAGGGCTGCGTTAAATTATCTTTTCGCTAGGCGCTTATGGGGTTCGCTTAGAGGTGCTTTAGATTATCTAGTTTCGTTTTGGCATCTAAGGCGATGAGCTGCATCAGTAAGTGTGGATTTGCTCAAATACTTTCCGTATCATGCAGCTTTAGTGTGTCCACTAAAGCCAGCGCAGCATGATCTAATAAAAAAGCGGGATGCGGTTCATACCACATCCCGCTTTTTTACAACCTGCGTTTGCCTCTTCAGACTAGATTTTGGGAGGTCTCTTGACTAAGCCAGCCATTCTCGCACTTGCCGATGGCACGATTTTCCACGGAGAATCCATCGGTGCCGACGGTCTTACAGTCGGTGAGGTGGTGTTTAATACCGCTATGACCGGCTATCAGGAAATCCTCACCGATCCTTCCTATGCCAAGCAACTCGTAACCCTCACTTATCCTCATATTGGCAACACCGGTACGACACCTGAAGACGGTGAGGCCAATCAGGTATGGGCCTCCGGCCTGATTATTCGTGATCTCCCCCTGGTAGCCAGCAACTGGCGTAACAAGCAGTCACTTCCTGACTATCTTCGTGCCAATCAGACTGTAGCCATTGCTGGAATCGATACCCGCAAGCTGACCCGTATTCTGCGTGAAAAGGGCGCTCAAAACGGTTGCATTCTTGCAGGTGATGACCTCACTGAGGCGCAAGCGCTTGAAGCAGCCCGTGCGTTCCCAGGCCTCAAGGGAATGGATCTTGCCAAAGAGGTGAGCGTCAAGCAGTCCTACGAATGGCGCCGCTCTGTTTGGGGTCTGGAGACAGATAGTGCTCCAGAGATTCCGGCTGACCAGTTGCCTTACCATGTGGTTGCGTTTGACTACGGTGTCAAATACAACATCCTCAGGATGTTGGTTGCTCGCGGCTGCCGAATTACTGTTCTGCCCGCGCAAACCCCAGCCAGCGAAGCCTTGGCGTTAAATCCTGATGGTATATTCCTAGCCAATGGTCCGGGAGATCCTGAGCCCTGTGATTATGCAATCCAGGCTATTCAGGAAGTGCTCGAAACAGACATTCCCGTTTTTGGTATCTGTTTGGGGCATCAGCTTTTAGCGTTGGCCTCTGGTGCGCGTACAGTAAAAATGCCTAACGGGCACCATGGTGCAAACCACCCGGTGCAGGACCTCGATACGGGTGTTGTGATGATCACCAGTCAAAACCACGGTTTTGCTGTAGATGAAGCGACATTGCCGGGCAACGTTCGCGCAACTCACAAGTCGCTGTTTGACGGCACTCTCCAGGGCATCGAGCGTACTGACAAGGTCGCGTTCAGCTTCCAGGGTCATCCGGAAGCAAGTCCGGGGCCGCATGATGTGGCGCCACTGTTTGATCGCTTCATCAATGCCATGGCGGGGCGGCGTTAATAAATGGCCTGGTCGGAGTTGGGTATCACTGACCTTTGGACATATATAGCGGGTGTGATTTTCGTCGTATTGCTGCCCGGTCCCAACTCCCTCTTTGTGCTGGCGTCCTCTGCAAGAAGAGGCGTGGCAGTCGGTTATCGTGCTGCCTTTGGCGTCTTCTTTGGGGATGCGTTGCTTATGACGCTATCCGCGTTGGGAGTAGCCTCACTCTTGAAAGCCGAGCCCCTGTTTTTCATGGGGCTCAAGTACCTGGGCGCAGCTTATCTACTGTATCTAGGTGTAGGAATATTACGTGGCGCCTGGCGTCAGTGGCGTTATCCCCTGTCGCCCATTGAGCAGCAGACTCAAGAAGAGGGCATCGACAAGCCTTTTAAAAAGGCACTTCTATTGAGTTTGTCGAATCCAAAGGCCATTTTGTTCTTTGTGTCCTTCTTCATACAGTTTGTCGATCCCGGGTACGCTCATCCAGGATTGGCATTCGGGGTGCTCGGGCTGATTCTTGAAGTGATCAGCGCGATATACCTCAGTTTTCTGATTTTTACCGGTGTGCGTTTGGCGGCCTGGTTCCGCCAGCGGCAGCGGCTCGCCGCCAGTGCCAATACTGGTGTAGGCGCATTATTCGTTGGCTTTGGTATGAAGCTGGCGACCGCAACTCTGACTTGATTACTGCAACGAGAATCCCATGCCCAAGCGTACAGACATAAAGAGCATCCTGATCCTCGGTGCCGGCCCTATCGTTATCGGCCAGGCCTGCGAATTCGATTACTCCGGTGCACAGGCCTGTAAGGCCCTGAAAGAAGAAGGTTTCCGCGTCATTCTGGTGAACTCCAATCCGGCCACCATTATGACTGACCCATCCATGGCTGATGCGACCTACATCGAGCCTATCAAGTGGGCAACGGTAGCTAAAATCATTGAGAAGGAGCGCCCTGACGCACTGTTGCCTACCATGGGTGGCCAGACAGCGTTGAACTGTGCGCTGGATCTTGAGCGGCATGGCGTCCTGGAAAAGTTTGGCGTCGAAATGATCGGTGCCAATGCTGATACGATCGATAAGGCAGAAGACCGTTCCCGTTTCGACAAGGCCATGCGTGCCATCGGCCTGGCTTGTCCGCGCTCGGGTATTGCCCACAGCATGGAAGAGGCATACGGCGTGCTGGAGCAGGTTGGTTTCCCTTGCATCATCCGCCCATCCTTCACTATGGGTGGCAGTGGTGGCGGTATTGCCTATAACCGTGAAGAGTTCGAAGAGATTTGCTCTCGCGGTCTGGACCTTTCACCAACCAACGAGCTTTTGATCGATGAGTCTCTAATCGGTTGGAAAGAGTACGAAATGGAAGTTGTCCGCGATAAAAAGGACAACTGCATCATCGTCTGCTCCATCGAAAACTTCGATCCTATGGGTGTGCATACGGGTGACTCCATAACCGTTGCGCCTGCGCAGACGCTAACCGATAAGGAATACCAGATCATGCGTAACGCCTCCCTGGCGGTGCTGCGTGAAATTGGTGTCGAAACCGGTGGCTCCAACGTGCAGTTCGGTATCTGCCCTGATACAGGTCGCATGGTTGTCATCGAGATGAACCCACGCGTCAGCCGCTCTTCAGCGCTGGCATCCAAGGCCACAGGTTTCCCGATTGCCAAAATTGCAGCCAAACTCGCAGTTGGCTACACGCTGGACGAGCTGCAGAACGACATTACCGGTGGGCGCACCCCAGCATCGTTCGAGCCGGCTATCGACTATGTCGTAACCAAGATACCGCGTTTTGCCTTTGAGAAATTCCCTAAGGCTGATGCTCGCCTGACTACCCAGATGAAGTCAGTGGGTGAGGTAATGGCGATCGGTCGTACCTTCCAGGAATCGGTCCAAAAAGCATTGCGTGGCCTGGAGGTTGGCGTAAATGGATTTGATCCCAAGCTCAATCCAGAAGATCCTGAAGCCGATAGCATTCTCAAGCGCGAACTTACAGTGCCTGGCGCAGAGCGTATCTGGTACGTCGGAGATGCGTTCCGTCGTGGTCTGAGCGTTGAGCGTGTGTTTGAGCTGACCAAGATCGATCCGTGGTTCCTGGTGCAGATCGAAGACCTGATCAAGGATGAAGAAAAGGTCAAAACCCTGGGGTTGGCGGATGTCGATCGTAATCTCATGTGGAAGCTCAAGCGCAAGGGCTTCTCGGACGCACGTCTGGCCAAGCTGCTCGGTGTGACGGAAAAAAGCCTGCGTCGCCATCGCTACAAGCTGGAAGTGCTCCCGGTCTACAAGCGTGTCGATACCTGCGCCGCAGAGTTCGCGACCGACACTGCGTACATGTACTCCACGTATGAGGAGGAGTGTGAGGCCAACCCATCCAGCCGTGACAAGATCATGGTGATTGGGGGTGGCCCCAACCGTATCGGACAAGGTATCGAGTTCGACTACTGCTGTGTTCATGCGGCTCTGGCTATGCGTGAAGATGGTTACGAAACCATCATGATCAACTGCAACCCCGAAACCGTGTCGACGGATTACGACACGTCTGACCGCCTGTATTTTGAGCCGGTTACGCTTGAGGACGTGTTGGAAATCGTGCGTGTCGAGCAGCCTAAGGGTGTAATCGTTCAGTTCGGTGGCCAGACACCGTTGAAGCTGGCTCGCGCGCTGGAGGAGGCCGGGGTTCCGATTATCGGTACCAGTCCCGATGCAATCGATCGTGCTGAGGATCGTGAGCGCTTCCAGCAGATGATCGAGCGTTTGAATCTGCGCCAGCCGCCGAATGCTACTGCTCGCAGCGAAGAAGAAGCGATTGCTGGTGCCAAGCGTATCGGTTATCCGTTGGTGGTTCGCCCTTCATATGTGTTGGGTGGCCGTGCCATGGAAATCGTTTACGAAGAAGAAGAGCTCAAGCGCTACATGCGCGAAGCGGTGCAGGTATCCAATGATAGCCCTGTGTTGCTGGATCACTTCCTGAACTGCGCGATAGAAGTAGACGTGGATGCAGTATGTGACGGCAAGGACGTAGTCATTGGCGCTATCATGCAGCACATCGAGCAGGCGGGTATCCACTCGGGTGATTCGGCGTGCTCATTGCCTCCGTACTCCCTGCCGGCACACATACAGGATGAAATGCGTGAGCAGATCCGGAAAATGGCGCTGGAGCTTGGCGTGGTCGGACTGATGAACGTGCAGTTGGCCCTTCAGGGGAACGATGTTTATGTGCTGGAAGTAAACCCGCGTGCCTCCCGTACAGTGCCATTCGTTTCCAAGTGCATTGGCGAGTCACTGGCCAAGGTGGCGGCACGTGTAATGGCGGGTAAAACCCTGGAAGAGATCGGGTTTACCAAGGAGATCATTCCGCCTTATTACAGTGTTAAGGAGGCAGTGTTCCCCTTCGCCAAATTCCCTGGCGTCGACCCGCTTCTCGGCCCAGAAATGAAATCTACCGGAGAGGTCATGGGCGTAGGCGACAGCTTCGCCGAGGCATTCTCGAAAGCCCAGTTGGGTGCGAGTGAGATTCTTCCTAATAGTGGTTGTGCCTTTATCAGTGTTCGGGATGACGATAAGCCTTTTGTCGCTGAAGTGGCTAAAGAGCTGGTTGAGCTGGGCTTTGAGGTTGTTGCTACGGCTGGTACGGCCCGTGTCATTGAGGAAGCTGGCCTGCCGGTTCGCCGTGTTAACAAGGTGACTGAAGGTCGCCCGCACGTTGTCGATATGATCAAAAATGATGAAATTACATTGGTGATCAATACAACCGAAGGACGTCAGTCTATTGCTGACTCCTACTCAATTCGCCGGAATGCGCTTCAACACAAGATCTGCTGCACGACAACGCTTGCAGGCGGCCAAGCGATTTGTGAAGCTTTGAAGTTTGGTGCAGAAAAGACTGTGCGCCGGCTTCAAGATTTACATGCAGGAATCAAGGCATGAACAAATATCCTATGACAATCCAGGGCGCTCGCGCCCTGGAGGAAGAGCTCAAGCATCTCAAGACGGAGCTTCGTCCCCAAATTACACAGGCGATTGCCGAGGCGCGCGAGCTGGGTGATTTGAAAGAAAATGCGGAATATCATGCGGCTCGCGAGCAGCAGGGTATGGTCGAGGCGCGTATTCGTGATATCGAAGGGCGTTTATCCAATGCCCAGGTAATCGATATCACAACGATTCCGCGCTCGGGCAAGGTGATTTTTGGTACAACCGTTGAGATCGTAAATGTTGATACGGACGAGTCGGTGACGTATCAGATCGTTGGTGACGACGAGGCAGATATAAAGTCTGGCAAGATCTCGGTTAGTTCTCCAATTGCTCGCGCATTAATCGGCAAGCAAGAGGGCGACGCGGTGATCGTTAAGACCCCGGGCGGCGATGTTGAGTACGAAATCGTCGAAGTGCGTCATATCTGATGTAGATAGCCAGCTGTCCAATCGCTTCCCTTGAGGTAGCGATTGGAGGCAGGTAGGCAGGTTGTCAAAGGATGACTTGCCGAATAAGCATTAAGGTGAGAGGTCTGCCAAGTTGGGCCTGCTTTCTCTTCCCATCAGACAGAATGCAGTTATCTGTATGCCTGGTTCGTTCCGGGCATTACAAGCTATGGCGGACTACGTTTGAAAGCGAACGGTTCTGCGGCTGAGCCTTGCGATAGATAAGTGCTATTTTGCCAATGGTTTGAACCAGTTCGCATTTGGCGGACTGGCAAAGTTCTTCCATTAGGGTTCGCCGATCTTCGCGCTCGCTTAAATTGAACTTGACCTTGATGAGTTCATGATCGTTGAGTGCCCGCTCAAGCTCAGCCAGTACACCTTCAGTAAGACCATTTTCACCTACTATCAATACAGGCTTTAAATGGTGCCCAATAGATTTGAATTGCTTTTTCTGCTCTTGATTGAGAGCCATAATTAAACCCCAGAGAAAAGGTATCTATTGTACCCTAGCGGCTAGGTATAGCCCAGAAGGACAGGATAAAGTACACGTGGCTCGATCAGAAAAGCAGCGTGTTTTTGCTCAGGTAACATTGTTCAGAGTGTTTTCACGCAACATAAAGTTTTTGAACAAATTAGCAAGGCGATTAGTGGAGCTTTCGAAGACCTTGTTATTTCTGATAGGGCCCCAATATGTGGGGTTTGAGTACAGTAAGTCAGCTGCAAGCTAAATGTTTTGTAAGCTGGCGCCTGATCCTGCGCAGTGTCTACTGCGTCCGGCTGGTGAATTCTTAATCAAAATATTTCAAGACGAGGGGTTTGGCAGTTACCTGAAGCTGGAGCGGGAGAACTTCGACAAGGTTGTTATGCGCACGTCTTCTGCGTCACAAGATCGCCTGCATGAGCAGTATTTGCTGGTGCGAGGCTTAAGGTAACGCGCAGTCAGATGCAACGGCAGACTCTTCTGAAAGTCTCAGCTAAAGTGAGAAGAGCGACGGATCTCATAAAGGGTTACAGACGGCCGCTGCTCAGCGTCAGCGTTGTGTAGTAACTTACCGGCCAATAGCCGGTTTCGATACGAACGGTTCCAAGCGAAGCCGGCTCAGAGGGTAGTCAATTGAACGATATGGCAAAGAATCTGATTCTGTGGCTCATCATCGCGGCCGTACTGGTCACGGTGATGAACAATTTCTCCAGTCCCAATGAGCCGCAAACGCTCAATTATTCTGACTTCATTCAGCAAGTGAAGGATGGTCAGGTTGAGCGTGTGACTGTCGACGGTTACGTCATCACGGGAAAACATCGTGGCGGCGATACGTTCAAGACGGTTCGACCTGCTATTCAGGACAACGGTCTGATCGGTGATCTGGTCAACAATAATGTGGTCATCGAAGGCAAAATGCCTGAGCAGCAGAGTATCTGGACGCAGCTACTTGTAGCGAGCTTTCCGATTCTGGTGATCATTGCCGTGTTCATGTTCTTTATGAGGCAAATGCAAGGCGGCGCAGGTGGACGCGGCGGGCCCATGAGCTTCGGCAAGAGCAAGGCGCGACTACTATCTGAGGATCAGGTGCGAACAACGTTCGCAGATGTTGCTGGCTGTGACGAGGCAAAAGAAGAAGTTACTGAGCTGGTAGAGTTTCTGCGTGACCCCGGTAAGTTCCAGCGCCTGGGCGGGCGTATTCCTCGTGGTGTGCTGATGGTAGGTCCGCCCGGTACAGGCAAGACCCTGTTGGCAAAGGCTGTTGCCGGTGAGGCCAAGGTACCTTTCTTCACTATTTCAGGTTCCGACTTCGTTGAAATGTTCGTGGGCGTTGGTGCTAGCCGCGTTCGTGACATGTTTGATCAGGCGAAAAAACATGCGCCCTGCATTATTTTTATCGACGAGATCGATGCGGTTGGCCGCCACCGTGGAGCGGGTATGGGCGGTGGTCATGATGAGCGTGAGCAGACCCTGAACCAGTTGCTGGTTGAGATGGACGGCTTCGAAATGAATGACGGTATCATCGTCATAGCTGCTACCAACCGTCCTGATGTACTAGACCCTGCTTTACTGCGCCCGGGTCGCTTCGATCGTCAGGTCGTAGTAGGTCTTCCGGATATTCGTGGTCGTGAGCAAATCCTTAAGGTTCACATGCGGAAAGTTCCAATGGGAGACCGTGTGGATGCCGCTGTTATCGCGCGTGGCACCCCGGGGTTTTCGGGCGCTGACCTTGCCAATCTGGTAAACGAAGCCTCTCTATTTGCAGCGCGCTCCAATAAGCGCACCGTAGATATGCGTGAATTCGAGTTGGCCAAAGACAAGATCATGATGGGCGCAGAGCGCAAGACAATGGTCATGTCCGAAAAGGAGAAGCGCAACACTGCTTATCACGAGGCGGGGCACGCTATCGTAGGTCGCCTGGTACCTGAGCATGACCCTGTCTACAAGGTCTCGATTATTCCTCGTGGACGCGCTTTAGGTGTAACCATGTTCCTGCCTGAGGAGGATCGTTACAGTCTGTCCAAGCGGGCGTTGGAGAGTCAGATCTGCTCGCTGTTTGGAGGACGGATCGCTGAGGAGATGACGCTTGGCTTCGAAGGTGTCACTACTGGCGCTTCGAATGACATCATGCGCGCTACTCAGTTGGCTCGCAATATGGTCACTAAGTGGGGCTTGTCTGAAAAGCTCGGCCCGCTACTCTACGGTGAGGAAGAAAGTGAAAGCTTCCTGGGTCGTGGTTCGGGTGGTGGTAGCGGCAGCATGTCAGGTGAGACAGCCAAAGAGATCGACTCTGAAATCCGGCGAATCATCAATGACTGTTACAATACAGCCAAGCGTCTGTTGGATGAGAATCGAGACAAGCTGGAAATGATGTCTGACGCTCTGATGAAATACGAGACAATTGATGCTGATCAGATCGACGACATCATGGCAGGTCGTGTACCGAGGGAGCCGCGTGATTGGCAGGACGGTTCAGGTCCTACCGGCACTAATGCTACTCAAGGAGATAGTCGTCCCGAAACACCAATAGGTGGACCGGCAGGCGAGCACTAATTCCTCCATGATTCCTGTTTCAATCCAAACCCGACTGCTTTGCGGCAGTCGGGTTCTTGATTTATCACATCCCCATGTCATGGGGATCCTCAATGTCACTCCTGATTCCTTTTCTGATGGCGGCCGGTTCAATACCTTGGATAGCGCGCTGTTTCATGCACGTGCTTTGGTATCGGCAGGTGCCACCCTTGTTGATATTGGCGGCGAGTCAACAAGGCCTGGAGCTCCTGCTGTTTCAGAGGACGAAGAGCTCAGTCGGGTAGTGCCTGTAGTTGAAGCTATATCTAAAGAATTGGACGTTATCATTTCGGTTGATACCTCTTCACCTCAGGTGATGCTTGAAAGTGCAAAGGTGGGGGCGGGACTGATTAATGACGTGCGTGCCTTGAAGCGTCCCGGTGCGCTTGAGGCCGCCGCTGCAACAGGCCTACCTGTCTGTCTGATGCATATGCAGGGTGAGCCTGGGACAATGCAGCAAAACCCTCATTATGAGGATGTGGTTACCGATGTGATTGCCTTCCTGAGTGAGCGGGTTGCTGCTTGTGAAAAGGAAGGGATTCGTCACGACCAACTTATTCTTGATCCTGGCTTTGGGTTTGCCAAAACGCTTGAGCATAACCTTGTTCTGTTCAAGCGTATGCCGGAGCTGTTTGAGCTGGCGTTGCCGCTGTTAGTAGGCGTTTCACGTAAGAGCATGATCGGGGCGGTCCTGACCAAGCCTGTCGAAGAGCGTTTATATGGCAGTCTCGCTTTAGCTGCACTCGCGGTTGCCAAGGGAGCCAGTATTATCCGGGTGCATGATGTAGAGCAGACGGTTGATGTTATAAAAATGATTGCTGCGGTAGAGCAGGCTTAAGGCAAGGCGATAGCAATGGCTAGAAAGTATTTTGGAACAGATGGAATTCGTGGTCGCGTAGGTGAGTATCCCATTACCCCTGACTTTATGTTGAAGTTGGGATGGGCTGCGGGCATTGCGTTTCGTAGTCAGGGTATCTGTCGTGTCTTAGTAGGTAAGGATACGCGTAACTCTGGTTATATGTTCGAATCTGCACTTGAGGCCGGGCTTTCAGCCGCTGGCGCAGATGTCATGCTTTTAGGGCCGATGCCAACACCAGGTATCGCTTATCTTACACGTACATTCCAGGCTAATGCCGGTATTGTTATCAGTGCCTCCCATAACCCGTTCTACGATAACGGGATCAAGTTCTTTTCCGGGTTGGGCACTAAGCTGCCCGATGAGGTAGAGCTGATGATTGAGGAGTTACTGGATCAGCCGATGACTGTTGTGGAGTCTGCTCGCATCGGTAAAGTATCTCGTATCAATGATGCCGCAGGGCGCTATATAGAGTTCTGCAAAAGTAGTGTGCCAGCGGGTACTAGTTTTGCTGGTATGCGGGTCGTAGTCGACTGTGCTCATGGTGCGACTTACAAGATTGCTCCAAGTGTCTTCCGTGAGCTGGGTGCTCAGGTTAGTGTTATCGGTGCTCAGCCAGATGGTCTCAACATCAACAAAAATTGCGGCTCTACTCATTTAGGCGAGCTGCAGAAGGCTGTGCGGGATCAGCATGCTGACCTTGGTATTGCCTTTGATGGCGATGGTGATCGTGTGTTGATGGTTGACCATACGGGCGCAATCGTTGATGGGGACGAGCTCTTGTTCCTGATTGCGAAGGATCTCAAAGGCCGCAACCGCCTTGATGGTGGGGTCGTGGGTACTCAGATGAGCAATCTAGGGTTGGAGCTTGGTCTGGCTGAGTTGGAAATTCCATTTGCCAGGGCCAAGGTCGGCGACCGCTATGTCATGGCTGAGCTCTTGTCCAAGAAATGGACGCTAGGTGGCGAGAGTTCTGGTCACATTGTATGTTGCCAGTACACCACAACGGGCGATGCCATTATTTCCGCTTTGCAGGTTTTGATGGCACTGAGGCGCGCTGGGCAAACATTGGCAGAGGCGCGCAAGGGCCTCAAAAAGTATCCTCAAGTGCTTATCAATGTGCGCTACTCCGGAGACGTAGACCCCTTGGCGCATCCTGACGTACAAAAAGCATGTACAGAGGTGACCGAGCAAATGGCGGGCAAAGGGCGTGTTTTACTGCGTAAGTCGGGAACAGAACCGCTTGTTCGGGTAATGGTTGAAGGCAGCGACGAACGCCAGGTTCACAAGCATGCAGAAGCCTTGGCTAAGCTGGTAAGTGAGGTATGTGCTTGATTTGGCTTGTCAAAGCAAAAAAACTTAGATAATATCTGCGCCCACTTCGCTCACTGAGGCATTAGCATGCGCAAGCCTTTGGTCGCTGGTAACTGGAAAATGCACGGAACACGTGCAGATGTAGCCGAGCTGATAGAAGGGTTGAGTAAGCTCGCCTTGTCTGATGAAGTTGAGATGGTAGTGTTTCCGCCATTTCTGTTTATTGATCAGGTAGAGGTAGGCCTTGCGGATAGTAGTATAGGCCTCGGCGCGCAAGATTGTGCCGTGCAGCCTGAGCAAGGTGCGCTCACTGGTGAGATAGCAGCTTCTCAGTTGCGTGATGTGGGCTGTGGATATGTGCTTGTAGGGCATTCCGAGCGTCGTTTGATCTTGCTAGAAGATGACGATACGGTTGCAAAAAAGTTTGCTTCAGCCCAAAAGATGGGTATAGTGCCGGTCCTTTGTGTTGGTGAGACTCGAGAGCAGCGAGAAGCTGGTAAGACCTTTGACGTTGTTAAAGGGCAGCTCAAATCTGTAATAGATGTGCTGGGTATCGAGGCTTTTGAGTCTGCGGTTGTAGCCTATGAGCCTGTATGGGCGATAGGTACAGGATTGACAGCAACTCCTGATGAAGCTCAGGCGGTGCATCAGGAACTGCGACAGTTTATCCGCTCTTATAGCAATGTTGTGGCTGATAAAGTTCGGCTGCTATACGGTGGAAGTGTAAAGGGCGGTAATGCTGCCGAATTGTTCGGTATGCCTGATATCGATGGTGGGCTTGTAGGTGGAGCCTCCCTAAATGCGAATGAATTTGGCGTGATTTATCACGCTGCTGGAAGTAAATGATGTTAGAAACTCTAGTTGTTGTCGTGCATCTGCTAATGGCGCTGGGACTGGTTGTCCTAGTTCTTCTTCAGCAGGGTAAAGGTGCGGACGCTGGTGCTTCTTTTGGTGCAGGTGCTTCGGGTACTGTTTTTGGAAGCCAAGGTTCTGCTACCTTTTTGAGTCGTTTTACTGCTATACTGGCGGCGGTTTTTTTTGCTACTAGTTTAGGTTTGGCTTATTTCGCTAAGGAAAAAGCCAACGCGTTGCAGGAAGTGGGACTTCCTAAGCCTGCAGCCATGCAGCAGGCGCCTGAAGTTCAGAAGCCTGCGGCAAATGATGATGTTCCCATGTCACAGCAGAAACCTTCGGCATCCTCAGAAGGTGATGTTCCGGGAAATCAGAAATAGTAAGAAGTTTTTGCCGAAGTGGTGGAATTGGTAGACACGCTATCTTGAGGGGGTAGTGGCCAACGGCTGTATGGGTTCGAGTCCCATCTTCGGCACCATATTTAGACACTGAAAATAGTGTCGTGAGCGTAAGTAGATTGACCTGAAAGAGACTCTTTCTTATACTTTCGCTCCAGCTTTGACGCGGGGTGGAGCAGTCTGGTAGCTCGTCGGGCTCATAACCCGAAGGTCGTAGGTTCAAATCCTGCCCCCGCAACCAGTCAACAAAGGCCCCTTTATAGGGGCTTTTTGTTAGCTGAACAATCAGGTCGTGCGTTCTTGCAGCGACCACAAGGGATGGGCGTTATCGCCCATTTTTTATTTGCACAGCATGCGTGAGGCAACCAGGTGTCGAGCAAGCTAGAACAGTTGCAAGCCATGCTGGCCCCCGTCATCGAAGCGCTTGGCTATGAATGCTGGGGCATCGAGTACATTTCCCAGGGCCGGCATTCTCTGCTAAGGGTCTATATCGATCATTCAAACGGAATTCTGGTTGAGGACTGTGAAAAAGTCAGTCGTCAAGTTAGCGGGATTTTAGACGTAGAAGATCCTATTCCGGGCGAATACACCTTGGAGGTTTCATCTCCAGGTATGGATAGACCTTTATTCACTCTTGAGCAATTCAACGCTTTTGTCGGTGAGCAAGTAAAAATAAGGCTTCGTTCGCCTTATGAAGGCCGCCGCAATTTTCAAGGCCTTTTGCGCGGTGTGGAAGAACAGGATGTCGTGGTTCAGGTTGATGATCATGAATATCTGCTTCCCGTCGAGATGATCGATAAGGCTAATGTCATTCCCCGATTTGAATAAGGCGCAAATCCGCGGATCCCAAAGGATTGCGACAGGCGAGGCGTACGATGAGTAAAGAAGTTCTACTGGTAGTGGAATCGGTTTCCAATGAAAAAGGTGTTCCGCCCGGTGTCATTTTCGAGGCATTGGAGCTAGCCCTGGCCACTGCCACAAAGAAACGCTACGAAGAAGATGTAGAGCTGCGTGTGGCTATTAATCGCCACAACGGTAGTTATGAAACGTTTCGCTGCTGGACAGTTGTCAAAGATGAAGACTTTGATAATCCAGCAGCAAACCTGACGCTTGATGAAGCTCAGGAAATCAATCCAGATGCCAAAATTGGCGATCTGATTGAAGAAAAGATCGAATCCATAGAGTTCGGCCGCATTGCGGCTCAAACAGCCAAGCAAGTTATTGTCCAGAAAGTGCGTGAAGCTGAGCGTGCTCAGATTGTTGATGCTTACCGCGAAAAAGTGGGTGAGATCATTTCTGGTACAGTCAAAAAAGTTACGCGAGACAATGTAATCGTCGACTTGGGCAACAATGCAGAAGCCTTACTGGCTCGTGATCAGATCATCCCACGGGAAAACTTCCGTGTTGGCGTTCGGGTTCGTGCACTGCTCAAGGAAATCCGGACGGAAAATCGTGGTCCTCAGCTAATCCTGTCGCGCACAGCGCCTGAAATGTTGATTGAGCTGTTCCGGATTGAAGTACCGGAAATATCTGAGCAGCTGATTGATGTTATGGCCGCTGCTCGGGATCCAGGCTCGCGTGCCAAAATTGCCGTGCGCTCGAAAGACAAGCGTATCGATCCGCAGGGTGCCTGTATCGGCATGCGGGGATCGCGTGTCCAGGCCGTGTCTGGCGAATTGGGCGGTGAGCGAGTAGACATCGTTTTGTGGGATGACAACCCTGCGCAGTTCGTTATCAATGCCATGGCGCCTGCTGAGGTTGCGTCAATCATTGTTGATGAAGATACCCACACCATGGATATCGCAGTTGCCGCTGATAATTTGGCTCAGGCTATTGGTCGTAGTGGCCAAAACGTTCGCCTTGCAAGTCAATTGACAGGCTGGACGCTGAACGTGATGACCGAAGAGGACATCATGGCCAAGCAGCAGGCAGAGACGGGCGATATTCTTCAGCAGTTTGTAGACGAACTGGACGTAGATGAAGAGTTGGCTCAGGTGTTGGTTGAAGAAGGTTTCACCACGCTCGAAGAAATCGCCTACGTTCCCATGGAGGAAATGCTCAATATTGATGGTTTCGATGAAGACATCGTCAATGAGCTTCGTAACAGGGCTAAGGACCGCCTGTTAACCCGTGCCATCGCGACGGAAGAACAACTGGCTGACAAGAAGCCGGAAGAAGATTTGCTTAGTCTCGAAGGCATGACTGAGGAACTCGCGCTTGAGCTGGCGCAGCGAGGCGTTGCCAATCGCGAAGATCTTGCCGAGCAGTCCATCGATGACCTGCTCGATATTAACGGCATGAATGAAGAGCGTGCCGGCAAGTTGATCATGGCTGCCCGTGCCCATTGGTTTGAGTGAGCGGTGCTGCCTGAGGAGAAGAGTGCATGACGCAAGTCACGGTGAAAGAACTGGCCCAAACGGTCAATACACCGGTTGAACGCCTGCTGCAGCAAATGCGGGAAGCGGGTCTGTCCCATAGCAGTGCAGACCAGGTTGTGACCGACACTGAAAAGCAAAAACTGCTGTCTCATCTGAAAGGAAACACCAAGCTGGAAGAACCGCGTAAAATAACGCTCCAGCGCAAGACTCAAACGACATTGAAGGTGTCTGGAAGCAAGACGGTTAATGTCGAAGTCCGTAAAAAGAAGACCTACGTCAAGCAAGGTCCCGATGAGTTGGCGACCGAACAGCAGCGTGAGCTTGAGGCACAGCGCGAGGCCGAAGAGGCTGCTCGCTTGAAGGCCGAAGAAGAAGCTCGCCAGCGAGCAGAAGAAGAGATTCGCTTGAAGGCCGAAGAGGAAGCTCGCCTTAAAGCTGAAGAAGAAGCTCGCCAGCAGGCTGCTGCCAAGGCCGCTCAAGAAGTGGCAGAAGCGGCTGCGAAAGCCGCTACAGAAACCAAGCCCGAGGAAGTAGTGGAAGAAGTGGTTGCAAATAAAGCAGCACCGGCAGCGCCGGCGGTTGCATCTGATGAGCGTAAGCGCGAAGAACCGCGTCGTCCCGTAGCGCCGCCTGTAGCAGGCAAGCGGGATGAGGATGAGCGTCGCGACCGCAAGCATGCACAGCACCGTCCTTCCTTGAAGGAGAAGGATAAGGTTAGTAGTCCGCGCGTTGTTCGTAGCGCCGGCGATGATGAAGATGATGGTTTTGGCGGTCGCCGTGGCGGCCGAAACAAGTCCAAGCTCAAAAAGCGTAACCAGCATGGCTTCCAGAACCCTACAGGGCCGGTTGTTCGTGAAGTCGCTTTAGGCGAAACAATTACTGTTGCCGAGCTGGCCCAGCAGATGTCTGTCAAGGCAGCTGAAGTCATCAAGTTCATGTTTAAGATGGGCTCGCCTGCTACGATCAACCAGGTGCTGGATCGTGAAACCGCTCAGCTGGTTGCTGAGGAGCTTGGTCACAAGGTTAAGCTGGTTAGCGAAAATGCGTTGGAAGAGCAGCTGGCTGAGTCCCTCAAGTTCGAGGGCGAGCAGGTTCACCGTGCGCCGGTGGTTACGGTCATGGGTCACGTTGACCATGGCAAGACTTCCTTGCTGGACTACATCCGTCGCGCCAAGGTTGCAGCAGGCGAAGCGGGTGGCATCACCCAGCATATCGGCGCCTACCATGTAAACACTGATCGTGGCATGGTGACGTTCCTGGATACCCCTGGTCACGCAGCATTTACCGCCATGCGTGCTCGTGGTGCTCAGGCAACCGACATTGTTATTCTGGTTGTCGCTGCCGATGACGGTGTCATGCCACAGACAGAAGAAGCTATCCAGCACGCTAAGGCTGCTGGTGTGCCGATCGTTGTTGCAGTAAACAAGATCGACAAGCCTGATGCAGATCCGGACCGTGTTAAACATGATCTGGCTGGGCGTGATGTCATCCCAGAAGAGTGGGGCGGTGATACTCAGTTTGTTCATGTATCTGCCAAAGCAGGTACTGGCGTTGATGAGCTGTTAGAAGCCATTCTTCTGCAGGCTGAAGTTCTTGAATTGACTGCAACACCTTCGGCTCCAGGTCGTGGTGTAGTAATTGAGTCGCGCCTTGATAAGGGTCGCGGACCGGTTGCTACTGTTCTGGTGCAAAACGGTACTCTGCGTCAGGGTGATATGGCCCTGGTCGGTGTTAACTTCGGTCGTATCCGTGCCATGCTCGATGAGAACGGCAAGCCGATCAAAGAGGCAGGCCCATCCATCCCCGTCGAAATTCTTGGCTTGGATGGCACGCCGGATGCCGGTGATGAGCTGACTGTTCTGACCGATGAGAAAAAAGCGCGTGAAGTTGCCTTGTTCCGTCAGGGTAAGTTCCGTGAGGTCAAGCTGGCACGTGCTCAGGCAGGCAAGCTCGAAAATATTTTCGAAAACATGGGCCAGGACGAGAAAAAGACGCTTAACATTGTTCTCAAGTCCGATGTGCGCGGTTCTCTAGAGGCTCTGCAAAGCTCGCTAAGTGGTCTGGGGAACGATGAAGTTCAGGTGCGTGTTGTTGCTGGTGGTGTAGGGGGTATCACTGAAAGTGATGCGAACCTAGCGCTGGCTTCTAATGCGGTTCTCTTCGGCTTTAACGTTCGTGCCGATGCTGGTGCTCGTAAGATCATTGAGCAGGAAGGTTTGGATCTACGTTATTACAACGTGATCTACGACATTATCGAAGATGTTAAGAAAGCGCTAACGGGTATGCTGGGCAGCGATGTTCGCGAGAACATTCTGGGCATTGCAGAAGTTCGTGACGTCTTCCGCTCACCGAAGTTTGGCGCTGTTGCAGGCTGTATGGTTGTTGAAGGCATGGTCCATCGCAATCGTCCGATTCGTGTTCTACGTGAAGATATTGTGATCTTTGAAGGTGAACTTGAATCTCTGCGTCGCTTCAAAGATGACGTGGCTGAAGTTCGTGCCGGCATGGAATGCGGTATCGGTGTGAAGAGCTATAACGACGTTAAGGTCGGCGATAAGATCGAAGTTTTCGAGAAGGTCGAAGTAGCACGCTCGCTGTAATTCACGCAAGCGAAAAGCCAGGAGCTGGAAGTTGCCGCAAGGCAGCTTCCAGCTTCGTCTTTTTAACAGCACCTGGCTTTAAGAGAGAGCGAAGATGGCTAAAGAATACACTCGTACTCAGCGCATCGGTGATCAGATGCAGCGTGAGTTAGCGCTTTTGATTCAGCGGGAAATTAAAGATCCTCGTCTGGGCCTGGTAACGATTACTGACGTCAATGTGGCGCGTGATCTTTCCCACGCCAAAGTATTTATTACTGTTTTGGGTAAAGATTCGTCTGAGGATATTGCCCAGAATTTAGGGATTCTGAATGAAGCCTCTGGCTTTTTGCGTCAGCAGTTAGGACGCGCAATGAAGCTTAGGACGATCCCGCAAATGCGCTTTCATTATGATGAGAGCATCCGTCGCGGAGCGGAACTGTCTGCGTTGATCGAGCGTGCAGTATCTGAAGATCGTCGTCACGAGGATGGAGAGTAAGCGTGGCGCAAGTGAAACGAATCCGTCGATCGGTTAACGGTATTCTGGTACTCGACAAGCCGCGAGGCCTGACCTCTAATGCGGCCCTGCAGAAGGTACGCTGGTTGCTTAATGCTGAAAAAGCGGGGCATACCGGTAGCCTTGATCCATTGGCAACAGGTGTTTTGCCGTTGTGCTTTGGTGAGGCAACAAAGTTCTCCCAGTATCTGCTTGATGCGGATAAAGGGTATGAAACGGTTATGCAGCTAGGTGTCACTACAACGACAGGTGATGCCGAGGGAGAAATCGTTGACCGTCGAGAGGTGAACCTTGACGCCTCGGCTGTAGAAGCAGCCCTGCCAGTGTTTCGAGGTGATATCCTACAGGTTCCGCCTATGTATTCGGCGCTGAAGCGAGACGGTCAGCCGCTCTATAAGCTGGCTCGTGCAGGCGAGGTGGTGGAGCGTGAACCGCGTTCTGTTACTATTAGCCGTCTCGAGCTGCTGGCGCTGACAACGGATCGCGCTACACTCGATGTGCACTGTAGCAAGGGCACCTACATTCGGTCCCTGGTCGAAGACTTAGGCCAGACGCTTGGTTGCGGAGCTCATGTAGCGGAACTACGCAGAACTCAGGCAGGCCCCTTCGCTCTGGCTCAGTCTGTAAGCCTTGAGGTGCTTGAAAAAGCGCACGAAGAAGGTGGTGCAGAAGCGTTGGATGCCTTCCTGCTCCCGGTTGATAGTGGTCTGGAGCACTGGCCGCTGCTACAACTGACCGAGCACACAGCCTACTATTGGTTGCATGGTCAGCCGGTGCGAGCGGCGAACGCGCCCAAATTTGGCTGGATGCGAGTACAGGATAATGAAGGTCGCTTCATCGGTATCGGTGAGGTGACTGACGACGGGCGTATTGCGCCGCGTCGTTTGGTTCGGTCGTAAGACTGATATGAGGGTGGCTGTTAACAGGCATGGTCATTCCTCTTCTCTGAACACGGGGGTAGTTCCCTCGGCCTGTTATATCTAGGAGCCCTATCATGGCACTTAGCGTTGAAGAAAAAGCCCAGATCGTTAACGACTACAAGCGCGGCGAAGGCGATACCGGTTCTCCGGAAGTGCAGGTTGCTCTGCTGTCTGCCAATATCGACAAGCTGCAGGGTCACTTCAAGGCCAACAGCAAGGACCACCACAGCCGTCGTGGTCTGATCCGTATGGTTAACCAGCGTCGTAAGCTGCTGGACTACCTGAAGGCCAAGGACACTACTCGTTACAGTGACCTGATCAGCCGTCTGGGCCTGCGTCGTTGATCACGATGCAAGCTGGACGCTAGTCGCTTAAAAGCTGGGGGTCGGCTATGCCGGTTTCCAGCTTTTTTGCTTCATGCGTCCCTGAGATCGCGCCGGGTCCGATACCCCGCCGCTCTCAAGATTTCCCCAAGGGCAATACAAGAAGGAAATACTGTGAATCCAGTAATTAAGACATTCAAATTCGGTCAGCAGACCGTAACCCTGGAGACGGGCCGTATTGCGCGTCAGGCCAGTGGTGCAGTACTTGTCAGTACTGAAGACGTTAGCGTTCTGGTCACTGTTGTGGGCGCCAAGTCTCCAGCAGAAGGCCGCGACTTCTTCCCGCTGTCTGTCCACTATCAGGAAAAGACGTATGCGGCAGGTCGTATCCCCGGTGGCTATTTCAAGCGTGAAGGTCGTCCAAGCGAAAAGGAAACATTGACCTCCCGCCTGATCGATCGCCCGATTCGTCCTCTATTCCCCGAAGGCTTCATGAACGAAGTACAGGTTGTCTGTACTGTAGTTTCTACCAACAAGAAGTCTGATCCGGATATTGCTGCCATGATCGGTACGTCTGCCGCTCTGGCTATTTCCGGCATTCCGTTCGCAGGCCCGATTGGTGCTGCACGCGTAGGGTTCCACCCAGAGCTGGGCTATATCATCAACCCAAGCTATGAGCAGCTTCAGAGTTCCAGCCTGGACATGGTTGTTGCAGGTACCTCTGACGCGGTTCTAATGGTTGAGTCCGAAGCGGACGAGCTGACTGAAGACCAGATGCTGGGCGCTGTACTGTTTGCCCATGAAGAGTTCCAGGTTGTCATCGAGGCAATCAAGGCATTTGCTGCTGAAGCAGGCAAGCCTACGTGGGACTGGCAAGCTCCGGTCGAGAACACAGCTTTGGTTAACCAGCTGCGTGCCGAATTTGGTGAGGCAATCTCTCAGGCTTATACCATTACCATCAAGCAGGACCGTTATGCGGCTCTGGGTGAGCTGCGCGATCAGGCTGTGGCCAAGTTTGCGGGTGATGAAGAGGGTCAGTACAGTGCCGCCGAGGTCAAGGAAATTTTTGGCCTGTTGGAATATCGCACTGTACGCGAGAACATCGTAGGCGGTAAGCCGCGTATCGATGGTCGTGATACCCGTACTGTTCGTCCGCTGAATATTGAAGTGGGTGTGCTGCCTAAGACTCACGGCTCCGCATTGTTTACGCGTGGTGAAACTCAGGCGCTGGTAGCGACTACCCTGGGTACTGCCCGCGATGCTCAGATCCTCGACATGCTAGAAGGCGAGCGCCGTGACACCTTTATGCTGCACTACAACTTCCCGCCTTTCTCGGTCGGTGAGTGCGGACGTATGGGTAGTCCAGGCCGCCGTGAAATCGGTCATGGCCGTCTGGCACGCCGTGGTGTGCAGGCTATGCTGCCTTCTCAGGAAGAGTTTCCCTACAGCATTCGTGTTGTTTCAGAGATCACTGAGTCAAACGGCTCAAGCTCCATGGCTTCTGTCTGCGGAGCCTCGTTGGCATTGATGGATGCTGGTGTTCCAGTTCGCGCTCCGGTTGCTGGCGTTGCGATGGGCCTGGTAAAGGAAGGCGACAGATTTGCTGTTCTGACCGATATTCTAGGTGATGAAGATCACCTCGGCGATATGGACTTCAAGGTGGCCGGTACTGACAAGGGCGTTACCGCTCTACAGATGGACATCAAGATCAACGGTATTACCGAAGAGATCATGGAAGTCGCTCTGGCTCAGGCTCTGGAGGCTCGCCTCAACATTCTGTCCCAGATGAATCAGGTAATCGCCAAGCCGCGTGCAGAGCTGTCTGCCAATGCACCGACCATGATTGCCATGAAGATCGAGCCAGACAAGATCCGCGACGTCATCGGTAAAGGCGGCGCTGTTATTCGTGGAATCTGTGAAGAAACCAAGGCGTCGATCGACATCGAAGATGATGGCAGCGTCAAGATTTACGGCGAAACCCGTGAAGCTGCCGAGGCCGCCAAACAGCGCGTTCTGGGTATTACTGCAGAAGCTGAAATCGGCAAGATTTACGTTGGTAAGGTCGAGCGCATTGTCGATTTCGGTGCGTTCGTAAATATCCTGCCTGGCAAAGATGGTCTGGTACACATTTCCCAGATCAGCGATCAGCGCATCGAGAAGGTTTCCGATGTACTGAAAGAAGGACAGGAAGTGAAGGTATTGGTATTGGACGTGGATAACCGCGGCCGTATCAAGCTCTCTATCAAGGATGTCGCAGCAGCTGAAGCTTCTGGCGCCTGATAGTTAGTAAGTTGAAAGCCCAGCCTTGGCTGGGCTTTTTTATGTCCGTTGTTCATGCAACTTGCATGTATTGCATGAACGATTTATTGCAATGTGCAACGGTTTATTAAAAAGCCAAATTATTAACTTATTGATATTTAATGATTTTTTTGTGAAGCCGAGTTGGCATGCTGATTGCGATCATGATTAGTGCTAGCGCCAGGATACGGCGTACACTCAAAACAGGAGTCACACCATGAAGAAGACTTTCAGCCATTTCGCTCTTGCCGCCGCCGCTTTTACCGCTCTAAGCATGCCGTTTGCCGGAGGTGCGTTTGCTGCCACAAACCATCAAACGATGACGTTGGCCGCTAATGACAACGTGGAGAAGGCAGAGGAAACAGTTTCCGACACATGGATCACTGGAAAGGTGAAATCTTCTTTCCTTGCTGATGATCATATCAAAGGGACCGATATCAAGGTTGAGACCAACAAAGGTGTAGTCTCCCTTTCCGGTACCGTTGCGACAGACGCTCAGCGTGAGCTGGCTGTTGAAAAAGCAAAAAATATCAAAGGTGTTAAAGCCGTATCGGCTGATGGCTTGAAATCGGCCGAATAATCTAAGGTGGCGGGCTTTGAAGCCCGCCACTTTTAGTATCTATGAGGTAAGTGCCATGTCTGGAAAAGCAGATGCCTTTGTGGATCTGATTGAAGTTTCTCGTAATGGCAGAACATTCTACGAGTCAGCGATCAATGTGGTGAGCAGTCCCCAGCTCAAAGCGTTGTTCTCTGAGATGGCTCAGATGAAAGCGGGTCTGGTTATCCTGTTAAGTAGCCAGACATCCTTGCATGGCAGGCAGCCTGCTAATGACAGTCTTTTTGTAAGCTCCTTCAAAGAGCTTTATGAACAGACCAGAGCTGCTCTAGCAGAAGCGGGGGATACCACCTATATTCAAGTGTTAGAGGAGTCTGAGGACCAGCTTCTCCACCTGCTGGAACAGGCCATACACGATATGCCCGAACTGGAAGCCAAGCCGCTGGTTCAGGAGCAGCTACAAAAAGCCAAACTGTGCCATGATCACCTTTTAGAGCTCAAGCTTCGCCTTAACGTGGCGTAATTATTGCCCGCGCTTGCTTTCAATCTTGAACAGCCGGTCGCCGCGAAACGTCAAATAGTGATACATGCC
Source organism: Pseudomonas sp. WAC2 (assembly GCF_030403525.1). Classification (NCBI taxonomy): domain Bacteria; kingdom Pseudomonadati; phylum Pseudomonadota; class Gammaproteobacteria; order Pseudomonadales; family Pseudomonadaceae; genus Pseudomonas; species Pseudomonas sp. WAC2. Next base: position 40,246 of record NZ_JAUEPD010000012.1, on the reverse strand, counting down.
GTTCCATGGGCCATACACCCATTCTTCGACTTTAACGTCGCTACGTCTTCTGTAACTGTCTACGACCTCAATGTAACCCAGGTTAGCACGGCTGCTGGGCCTTCCACATTTACGGTAAATTTCGCTGATATGGTCATCTGTATTGACCAGCTGACTACCGCATCGTAAGGACTCGGCATGAGCAGGCCACACTATGGTAGAAAGGATGAGCAGTACAGAGACTCGAAGAGCATTAAAGGGCATGAACAGGCTCTAATCACGTGTGAATTCGATGCTGACAAGCCGGTTGGCTTCAAATGTCAAGATGTAGGTTCCACCATTCCAGGGACCGTAAACCCATTCTTCCCGTGTCGATTCCCTACGACCATAGTCACCCTGCGTGTAGCCTATAAAATCTCGATGCGCAGGTTCGCCGCATTTCCGTTGTACCTCAAACGTACGGTCGCCCCGGTTAACCAAGTTACTGCCGCAGCGGAGCGTGTCACCTAGCGCCACCGAGACGGAGAGCGCTAGCAATAGGGCTATGGCGGTTGTGGTGTATCTCATCTGCTGTCCTAGCTACTGCCAAGATGAAGTTGTGCCGCGATACGCCCATTATTGCCTTGCTGGCTTGTATTGACATCAATTAAATAAATACGCCCTTCCTCAAGCCCGGTCTTTTCTACGAGGTATTGCTTGATGTTTTGAGCACGCGCCTGTGCCAGTCGTCGCAGAAGCAGATCACTCGTTTTCCATGAATCAAGAATGGCGGCACTCAGACGCTGCTGCCGCTCGGTATCGCTCAGGTGTGTCCACTCGGCAGGCGGCTGTTGTTTAAGGCGGGTACGGTAAATCCCCTCCAGCAAGGCAGGTCGCATATCTTCCGGTACGGCAAGCTGGGTGGCATCTGCGGGAACCTTGTCGCCTCGCCGCTGCAGCAAATTGTAGTATTGTGTCTGGAATTCGCGCTCCAAGCGCTGCGCAGAAAGTGAAGGGCCATCGATCTCAACCGCGCTACGGCCTTCTACATCCAGCTGCAGCTGCGGACGATTTTTTAGCGCCTGGGCCAGCGTATCGAGCGACTGACGCGCCTCACCCGTCAAGTTGACCGAGGCCGCTTCAAAGGGTATCTCGTTGAGGTCCGTTTCTGCTCGACCTGCCAAGCCTGCCAGCATCTTGAAGGGCGATTGGACAGCCCTTGCAATGACGTTACGCATCGTTTGCCAGATGATGGGCGCCACGCTGAAGTTAGGGTCGTTGAGGTTACCCGCGACAGGGAGAGTCAGGTCAATTCTGCCGTGGGAGTCCTTGAGTAGCGCAACCGCAAGCCTGACAGGCAGGTCGACGGCATCAGGGCTGTCAATCCGTTCACCTAGCTCAAGCTGATCCAATACCAGATGGTTTTGAGCATCCAGCTTGCTGTTGTCGATCCGGTAGTTGAGATCCAGGTCCAGGCGCCCTTTGCGGATGGCATAGCCGGCGAATTTTCCGGAATAGGGCGTGAGGGTTGTAAGTTCAACATGACGGAATGCTGCTGTCACGTTGAGTTTGTTAAGCGGATCCAGTGGGTTCAGACGACCTTTGATATTGACGGGTGCAAAGCGATCCACCTTGCCGGTCAGGCTTATTTCCGCCGGATCGGAGGCCTTTGTATCCAGCGTGCCGATCTGACCGTTCAGCTCCTGAATAGCCGTTATGAAGCTGGGCGTAAGGCTATAGTCTGCAAAATTGGCCGAGCCGTTAACGACATGAATACCGCCGATGTGCAGGGTTAGCGGAGTGGTGTCGTCAGGTGCTTCGTCTTTGGGTTGAGGAATCAGCAGCTGACGAAAGTTGGTGGTCAGGTCTTCGTTGATAATAAGACGGGCATAGGGGCGCAGCAGGGTAATGTCATCAATGGCGAGACGCTGGCCATGCTCGTAGCTGATACCTTTGAGCGTAAGCGTTTGCCAGCGCAGGAAGTCACGCTGGCGCTGGGTATCTAGAGTATGCAGCTGGGTGAGCTGGGCCTGCCCGGTCACGGACAAGGCAAGAGGCGCTGTATCATGGAGGGAGAGGTTGATGTCGCTTGCCAGCATGCCGCTCCGCACTTCAAGACGGATATAGGGGGCAATATAGGCTTGGGCTAGGCGTAGATCGATATCATTGTTAATGATATGCAGGCGAGCAGTCACAGGATTCAATGTCAGCTCACCGCTAACCTCAAGCTGCCCATGTAGACCAACTTGAGCGTTGAGGTTGACCGTGGTCGGCATTTGGCCTGCCAGATCAAGGCTGGATAACGCCAGGTTGATGTCCTTTATGTCCAGATCCACTGGTGCTGAAGCGGCCAGGTCTTTTAGATGAAGGCGGCCGCCTTGTAGGTCAGTCTTGCCAAGGCTGATCTGCCAATTCGGTGTGTCGGGCAACGCCTCGGGTTGCTCCGGGAAGGTGAACAGCTTGGCCCAATCCAGCTGACCGTCCCGATCCCGAGAGACCCAGGCCTCCAAGTTTCGGGTCTCGAGCTTTCCCAGATGAATCTGGCGTTTGGTCAGGTCCAGTGTGGCATCGGCAATAGCGAGGTGGTTTAGATGTATCTGTGGCGTGGCATTGACTGCTTTGCTGGAAAGCTCATCAAGGCTCAGGCTGGTCTTGGACAGTTGTAGTTGAAAGGTTTTTCCTGTTTCGAGGTGGTACTGAGCATGCCCATTCAACCGACCCTTATCGAGTGAAAGCGGTAGCGCTTCGCTGACGTAGGCCCACCAGGGGGCCAGCGCAGCCTCCTTGAGTTCCAGAGAGCCATTAAGGGTGAAAGGGACCAAGTGGAGCGTTCCTTCGCTTGTGAGTGCACCATCCTGGCCTGCTTGGGCATTCAGGCTGTAGCGGCCTGGATTTTCTGTACGGGTGCCGATGTTTTTCAGGGTCAGATCAATGGGGTTGAAACTCACTTCGACGGGCTGTTTGAGCTGTTGATCTCGGTAATGCACCTGGGCCTTCTGAAGGACAAGAGCATCGATGGTCAAGGGAAAGGGTTGCTCGGTTGAATTTGCCGTAGGCTTGTCTTGAGGGTCGGAATTCTCAGGCGTTTTAAACAGCTCGGTAAGATTTAGCGTACCGTCTTTCTCGAGCCTAACGTCGACAACGGGCTCTTCCAGCTCCAGACGCGCCAGATGTGCTTCCATTCGCCATAAGCTGTTCAGCTCAAGGTCAGCATAGAGGCGCTTGGCTGCCAAGACGGGGTGTTCGGGAGAACCAATGCGAAACCCCTTCAGTTCTACTTCAAATGTGAAGGGATTGAAGGTGATCTCATCAATCTGAGCAGGCTGCGTGGTGTAACGCGTCAACTGCTGGTTTGCAACGTGCAACGCAACGCGCGGGAGAATCAGAAAACCAAGCAGGCAATACAGCAGGAGGAGCGACAACACAATGGCGGCGCGTTTCAATGCTTTGGGCATGGCGTCTATCCATCAAGAGTGCTCTCCAGTATCGCACGTGCTGCTGTGGTGCCAACGGCAGCATGCGCAAAGCGTGATCTTTACAACTGTAAAATCAAGGTCTTAAGGGGCGGTTGGCCGTCAAAGGACGGGAAGTCCTCGTCTGGCGCGATAACCTGACAGTCACGTACCGGTCTTCCCTGTTTACTGGCGCAGCGCAGAACAGACTCGCGCCATTCTGCCATGGAGACTTTAGCCAGGTTGTTACAGCACACCAGGGTGCCGTTTTCGGCAGTAGCTAGGAGCGCTGGTTTGAGCAGGCTTTGATAGTCACGCTGAAGGTCTACCGTTCCAAAGGCACTTTTGGCCCAGGCCGGTGGATCAAGAAACACAAGGTCAAATTGCTTTGGGTCCAGGCGAGGATAACTGGGCAAGCGCTGGCCTCGACGATGAGTGATAGGTAAGCCGGCTAGCTGGCGAATAGCGGGGAAATAGTCCGACTGAACGAACTGCATGGGCGGCAATGAAGGATTGAGAGTACCGTTTTCCTGACCTACAGCCAGATTGCGCGTAGCGAAGTCCAGATTCCAGACCTCCTGTGCTCCACCAGCCGCAGCGCAGAGTCCTACACCGCAGGTATAGGCAAAGAGATTCAGGACTGACTTATCCTGGCTGTTCTGCTTGACCCAGCCTCGCGCGTTACGCAAGTCAAGAAAGAGTAACGGGTCTTGGCCGGCATGGCGGCCCCGCACACGATAGGTCAAGCCCCATTCGTGAGCAGCGGTGGCCTCCAGTGCATCTGGTTCGGTTGTATGGGCGGTGCTGCTTCGATCAATCCGGGAATTGCCTTGCGACCGGTCGTTATAAACGAGAAATAATTCCTGGCCCAAAAAACGCTGAACCTGCTGATGCAGTGCAAGGATCACGTCATTTTCGACAGGGGCGTGAAAGCTCTGAATCAGTAATTGCGGGCCGTACCGGTCGAGCGTAAGTCCTGCTGCTCCCTCCTGTGATCCATGAAACAGTCGATAGCAGTCCGTACCCTGGGTGTGGAGTCGTGCCAGGAGCGACTCACGGCGGGACAATGCTGCGTCCAGAGCGGAGAAAAGGGTTTGCATGGGCAGGCCTTGAGGCGAAGAGCAATAAAGGCGTACAGAATACAGATTATTGTGGGCTGCCGTGCGACCGATCAGGGCTTGTTGGGCTGACCCATGCGGCGGCGCGCCCGATGTGAGGAGCCGTTGCGAACCGCCCAGCGTAACAGGGGAGCTGTACGATTGACGCCGGCCCTTACCAGATGCCGCTCCGCGTGGCCGGGCAGAATATCCAGTTGCTGAGCGGCCCATTCGGGTAGCAGATCAATCCCTGCTCTCATGATCAGTGAACCGAATGGCTTGGCCAGCGCACTGGGAGCTGGGGCTGAGAGCAGGATCTGCGTAATCTCACGCGTACGTTCATCGCAGACCAGCTCTGGGCGCATCGTGTTAAGGTAATGTTCGATTTCTATTCGTGATACCGGGACTTGCTGGGCGCCTAGTTGCCTGGCAATCAGAGAAACTTCGCGGTAATAGCGGTCCTGCTCCGCAAGGGAAAAGTGGGGATTGAAATAGCGAAGGTAGGCTTTCAGGAAGCTGCTCACCTCCGCGACATGTACCCACGTCAAAAGATCAGGATCATCGGCTGCGTAAGGGCGTCCATCCAGGGCAACTCCTTTGATATGGCCATGAATTATCCGGACTTTTTCGATCAACCGTTGTGCATCGGCCTGGTTGCCAAAGGTGGTGGCGGCAATGAATTGGCCGGTACGCCGTAATCGGCCCAGCATATCTTCTCGAAAGCGGGAGTGATCCCAGACACCTGCCAGTGCCAAGGGATGCAGCATTTGTAGAAGCAGGGCGGCGACCCCGCCGATCATCATGCAGGTAAAGTCACTGTGTACCTTCCAGCAGGCGGAATCAGGTCCGAACAGGCCAGGGTCCCCAGGTGGGTTTTCGTAATCGACTCCGCCCAGGCTTAGCCCGGTAAGGCTCATGACCTGACTTTCAATACGGCGTCGCAGGATTTCCATTACAGCCCCAAATGATGCTTCATCACGTAAAGCTTAATGGATAACGAGCCGCCAGACATCCAACGCTATGCCCGGCGGCGGTTTTACTCACTTTTTGGCTGCAAGATTCTGCCGATGCTCAATCAGCTCCTGCACGACGGAAGGATCAGCCAGGGTGGAGGTATCGCCCAGAGTGTCCAGCTCATCACAGGCAATCTTGCGCAGGATACGTCGCATGATCTTGCCAGAGCGTGTCTTGGGTAGCCGCGGCGCCCACTGGAGGAAGTCCGGTTTTGCAAAGCTGCCAATCTCGGAACTGACCTGAGCCAGCAGGCGTTTTTTCAGCTCATCCGTGGGTTGCACACCGCCCATTGGGGTGACAAATGCATAGACGCACTGGCCTTTTACATCATGGGGGCAGCCTACTACAGCGGCCTCGGCCACTTCGTCATGTAAAGCCAGCACGCTTTCCACTTCTGCCGTGCCGATCCGGTGGCCGGATACGTTGATTACGTCATCCACGCGGCCGGTAATCCAGTAATACCCATCTTCATCACGGCGGGCACCGTCGCCGGTGAAATAGTAGCCGGGGTAAGCCTTGAAGTAGGTATCGATCATACGTTGATGATCGCCATAGATGCTTCGGATCTGGCTGGGCCAGCTGGCCTTGATAGCCAGAACACCTGCGGCAGGGCCTTCGATCTCCTTGCCTTTGTCGTCCAGAAGAACAGGCTGAACGCCAAAGAAGGGGCGTGTAGCCGAGCCGGGCTTTAGGTCCGTTGCGCCAGGGAGCGGTGCGATCAGGATGCTGCCTGTTTCGGTCTGCCACCATGTGTCGACAATAGGGCAGCGCTTCTCACCTACGACGCGGTAGTACCATTCCCACGCTTCAGGGTTGATGGGCTCGCCTACACTACCCAGCAAGCGGAGGCTGGCGCGGGAGCTTTTGTGCACATGGGCGTCTCCCTCACGCATTAGCGCCCGAATGGCGGTAGGGGCTGTATAGAAGATGTTGACCTGATGCTTATCCACGACCTGCCAGAAGCGTGAGGCATCCGGATAACTGGGCATGCCTTCGTACATCAGCGTTGTTGCCCCATTGGCCAAGGGACCATAGACGATGTAACTGTGGCCGGTTACCCAGCCGACGTCCGCGGTGCACCAGAAGATCTCACCTTCGTGATAATCAAATACATACTTGAAGGTCATTGCAGAGCCCAGCAGGTAACCCCCGGTGGTATGCAATACCCCTTTGGGTTTACCGGTCGAGCCCGAGGTGTAGAGGATGAAGAGCGGATCTTCCGCATCCACCGGTTCGGCTGGACATTCATCACTAACGTTTTGCACGGCGTCGTGGTACCAAACGTCCCGACCTTCGGTCCATGCAATATTGCCCTTGGTACGCTGTACCACGATCACATTGGAAACATTCGGGCATGAGGACAAGGCCTTATCCACATTGTTTTTGAGCGGGACACATTTGCCGCCGCGGGTCCCTTCATCGGCGGTAATGACGGTACGGCAATCGGCATCCAGGATACGGTCGCGCAGGGCATCGGGAGAAAAACCGCCAAACACCACGGAGTGGACCGCACCCAGCCGGGAGCAGGCCAACATGGCATAGGCCGCTTCAGGAATCATGGGGAGATACAGGCACACACGGTCGCCTTTCTTGACGCCATGCGCCTTCAGAACGTTAGCCAGCCTGCAAACATTCTGGTGCAACTCACGGTAGGTGATCTTCTGGGAATCGGAGGGATTGTCGCCTTCCCAGATAATGGCGACCTGGTCCGCACGCTTGTCCAGATGGCGGTCGACACAGTTGTAGGACACATTCAGTTGACCACCCTTGAACCATGAGGCTTCACCCTTGGCCAGATCGCTATGGTGAACTTCATCCCACGGTTTGAACCAGTCAAGCATGGCTTTGGCCTGCTCACCCCAAAAGCGCTCAGGGTCTTCAATGGACTGGCGATAGAGACGCTCATAGCCTTCTTTATCTAGAAGGGCTTGCTTTTGCACTGCTTCGGGCACGGGGTAGCGATGGTGTTCCGACATGGCGGGCTCCTGTTGTGGTTGTTCTCCGCTTCCATCCACATTAGGCGCTATTTGGGCGATGGGGTTCAGCCAGGCGATAGAGTGTGTGTATTTCTGGCCGAAAGTCGTAGGTAAAAATAAAAAACGCCGCAAGAGCGGCGTTTTGAGCGGAGCGGATTGGTCAGCCGCGATGGTGCTGGCGGAAGTACTCGATCAGACCTTGAGTCGAGGCATCTTCCGCAGCCTCTTCTCCATTGCCAACCAAATGCTGATAGACGCTGTTACCCAGCTCTTTACCCAGCTCTACGCCCCACTGGTCAAAGGCATTGATACCCCAGATCACGCTTTGTACGAATACCTTGTGCTCATAGAGCGCCACCAGGGCGCCTAGGCTGCTCGGGGTTACGCGCTCGAATACCAGCGTATTGCTGGGGCGGTTGCCCGGGATGACCTTGTGCGGAGCCAGGAATGCTACTTGCTCATCAGGCAGGCCCTTAGCGCGCAGTTCGGCTTCCGCTTCTTCAAGCGTCTTGCCGCGCATGAGGGCCTGGCTCTGGGAGAGGCAATTGGCATACAACCAGGGGTGATGGTCAGCAATGGGATGATGGCTGGAGGCCGGCACGATGAAATCGCATGGAATCATCGGGGTGCCCTGGTGCATCAGCTGGTGATACGCGTGTTGCCCATTGGTGCCTACGCCACCCCAGATGACCGGGCCGGTTGCCGTGGCGACGGGAGTACCGTCCTGGCGAACACGCTTGCCATTGGACTCCATATCCAGCTGCTGCAAATGCTTGGTGAAGTCGCGCAGATAGTAATCGTAGGTCAGTACAGCGTGGCTCTGAGCATCCCAGAAGTTGCCATACCACACACCCAGCAGGCCCAGCAGCACGGGCAGGTTGCTTTCGAAGGGCATCTTCAGGAAGTGCTGATCCATAGCATAGGCGCCGGCCAGCAATTCCTTGAAATTGGATACACCGATGGCAATGGCAACAGGCAGGCCGATTGCCGACCACAGCGAGTAACGGCCCCCAACCCAATCCCACATCGGGAAAATGTTTTCTTCGCTGATCCCGAACTCAACGGCTGTCTTCACGTTGCTGGAGACTGCAATGAAATGCTTATGCAGATCCTGCTCGGCGCAGCCCTGGCCAAGGCACCACGCACGTGCAGCCTGGGCGTTTTTCAGGGTTTCCAGGGTACCGAAGGATTTGGAGGAAACGATGAATAAGGTCGTTTCGGCTTCCAAGCCGGTCACCAGCTCATGGAATTCGCTGCCATCGATGTTTGCGAGGTAATGGCAGCGGACCTGCGACTGTGCGTAAGGCGTGAGTGCCTCGGCAACCTGTTGGGGCCCGAGGAAGGAGCCGCCAATTCCGATATTGACGACATCTGTGATCGGCTTGCCTGTGTGTCCTCGCCAGAGGCGGTTATGGATACGGTTGACCAGGTCGGTCATGCGGCCCAGTACCCGATGTACCTCCGGCATGACATCCTGCCCGTTCACCATCACCTTGTCGCCTAGCGGGCGGCGCAGGGCTGTATGGAGTGCAGGACGATTTTCCGAGGAATTGACGGGCTCGCCTGACAATAACGCCTTGATCGCGCCTTCAAGGTTTGCTTCACGTGCCAGGTTGATTAGCAGGTCGCGAGTCTGCTGAGTTAGCAGGTTCTTGGAGTAGTCCAGAAACAGCCCGCAGGCGCTCAATGAAAATTGCTTGAAGCGTCCTGGGTCCGCCGCGAACGCATTACGCATAATGAAGGACTGCATCTCCTGACGATGTTCTGTCAGTGCCTGCCAGGACTTCAACTCGGTAACGTTGATAGGCTGTTTGTAATACTCCATTGGGATTCGCTTCCTTCTGTAGGTATTGTCGTACGTTGTGCACTACATCTTGGGATAAAGCTTGTGGCACGCCCGGCTATAGCACGCCAGATAGAGCGCGTCAGTCAAGCTAATGATGGCCGTCAGACACGAAAAAGCCCGGGGTGTTCCGGGCTTTAGCGAAGCGGTGCTCATCCTGCTGATTAGATATCAAGCTCGAATGACAAATTATCAATCAACCGCGTGTTGCCAACATAGACGGCCAATAGTATTACCAGTTGCCGATCGGCTTCTGCCGCCGGGCGCAATGTGCCTTGCTGACGAAGCTCCAGATAATCCACTCGCAGGCCATCCGCTTCAAGCTGCTGTCTGGCCTCGTCGAGCAGGGCAGGGTAATCGCGGCGACCTGCCTGGATACGCTCGGCCACTTGTTTCAGCAGGCTATACAGGCAAGGGGCCGTGGCGCGCTGTTCGCCATTGAGGTAGCCGTTACGTGATGATAGTGCCAGCCCATCGGTGTCTCGAACGGTAGGCTGACCTATGATCTCGATAGGCATGTTCAGGTCATTGACCATCTTGCGGATGACGGCAAGCTGCTGGTAGTCCTTTTCACCAAACACAGCGACATCAGGCTGGACCATGTTGAACAGCTTGCTGACAACCGTGGCGACGCCTTCGAAATGACCGGGGCGGCTGCCGCCACACAGGCCTTCCGAAACGACCGGGACGCTGACCCGCGTCTGGTGGTCCATCCCTTCGGGATACATCTCCGATACGGCAGGTGCAAACAGAACTGCGCAGCCGGCCGCTGCCAGTTTCTCCTGGTCAGCGGCAAGCGTTCTCGGGTATTTGTCCAGGTCTTCGGTGGGACCGAACTGCAGCGGATTGACGAAAATACTGGCAACCACGAAATCGCTATGGACCCGCGCTGTTTCAACCAGGGCGACATGGCCTGCATGCAGATTGCCCATGGTGGGAACAAAACCGATGCGCTTGCCTGAGCGGCGGGCCTCAGCGACTGCGTTTCGCAGCTCGCTGATAGTGTGTACGGTAATCATGCCGAAAATCCGTGTTCTGGTGCGGGAAAGGTGCCGCTCTTAACGGCCTGGACATAGGCTGTGAAGGCTTCCTGGATACTGCTCTGGCCGGCCATGAAATTCTTCACGAACTTGGGTGAGCGGCCTGTCAGAGCAAGGCCTAGCATGTCGTGCATGACCAGTACCTGCCCATCCGTGTCCGCGCCGGCACCGATACCGATGACCGGTATGTTGGCAGCGCGTGTGATGTCGGCCGCCAGCGGGCTGGGGACACACTCAAGCACAATCATGGCAGCTCCGGCTGCCTCAAGCGCCTTGGCATCTTCACGCAGCTGCTGGGCGCGAGCCTCATCACGCCCTTGTACCTTGAAGCCACCAAACACATTTACTGACTGAGGCGTAAGGCCCAGGTGCGCGCAGACCGGAACGCCCCGTTCAGCCAGCTGGCGAATGGGTTCTGCCAGCCAGGCAGCGCCTTCCAGCTTGATCATGTGCGCGCCGGCCTGCATCAGTGCGCCAGCATTCTGGAAGGTCTGTTCCAGTGTCGAGTAAGCCATGAAGGACATATCGGCCACGATAAGTGCGCCACGATTGCCGCGTTTTACACAGGCCGTGTGATAGGCCATATCGGCTGTGGTAACAGGCAGGGTGCTGTCGTGGCCCTGAAGGACCATGCCCAGGGAATCGCCTACCAGCAGTATTTCGACGCCCGCCTGGCTAGCCGTATGGGCAAAGGTTGCGTCATAGCAGGTCAGCATGGTGATTTTTTCACCGCGCTGTTTCAGCGCCTGCAAAGTGGTGAGGGTAACCTCAGGCATATCAAACTTCCTCTTCAGGCTGTGTCCTGAATAGCTGGGGACATACAGTCGTATCTTTTTATTCTGGTTGATGGCTGTAGCGAACTACAGATCTCGTCGCTTGCCTGCCAATTCTGCAGTGGACACAGCCTGTCTGTAGGCAGTAACAAAGGGATGGCCAGGCAAGTGGGTGCCTATAGTCTCGGCGAGTTCAGGGGAAGTCAATCACGATGTGTTACCGGAACGTTACTGTAACACTATGACTTGCAAGCCCCTTATTGCAGTCGCTCCAGGCCTGCGAACGGGCACTCGTCCAGCAGAGCCTGCAACAGGCTGCCATCGGGCAGGCGCAACTCACCCGAGGCAATTTCGGCCAGAGGGTAGAGAACGAACGCCCGGGCATGCATGTGATAGTGCGGTACGGTCAGGCGGGGCTCATTGATCGTGTGGCTGCCGAATAGCAGGATATCAAGGTCTAGTGTTCTGGGGCCCCAGCGCTCATCCTTGCGGACTCGACCCTGCTGTTGCTCGATGGCTTGCAGCTCATCCAGCAGCGCAAGTGGTTCCAGAGCGGTATCAAGCGCTGCGACAGCATTTACATAGCGGGGCTGATCAGCCGGACCCAATGGGTCGCTTCCATAAAAGGAGGATCGGGATACAAGTCGGCTTTGCGGAAGCGTATTCAACGCCGCCAGCGCTGATTCAAGCTGGGTACGGGGCTCCGCCAGATTACTGCCGAGCCCGATGTAAACACGCTCCATCGATTACTCCGCTGGCGGGGTAGGTTTGTCGGTGCCAGGTGTGCGACGCTTGCGTGACCCACCGCCACGGCGGCGCTTGCGGACCGCGCCCTTGCCGTCTTCCTGACTCAGTTCACGAATCATCTCTCGACGTTGACTGTCGCTGACTTCCTGATAACGCGTCCACCATTGACCCAGGTTACCGGTACGCTCGCCGGCGCTCTCACGCAACAGGAGGAAGTCATAGCCTGCCCGGAAGCGGGGGTTTTCCAAGAGCATATCGGCGCGTTTGCCTTGACGGCGAGGCAAGCGCTCCTGCATGTCCCAGATCTCGCGCATGGGAATGGTAAAGCGCTTGGGAATGGCGATCCGGCGACACTGCTCGAGCGTAATATCGTGAGCCGCTTCCTGCATGGCTGGAATCGGTGGCAGCCCCTTTTCCTGATGGTAATCCACGCGGGCGGGAAGGGCAGGCCAGAGCAGCGCTGCAAACAGGAAGGCGGGTGTTACCGGCTTGCCTTCACGAATACGTGCGTCCGTATTGGCCAACGCCTGCTTGATGAGACGGCCTGTGTATTCAGGGTTCTTTTCGAGCGCTTCAGCTGTTGCCGGGAACAGAGGGGCAAAGAGATCATAGGTGACCAGCAGCTCATAGGTGCGCTCTGCGTTACCGCTCAGGAACAACTTGAGCACTTCATCGAACAGACGGGAGGCTGGGATATCCCTCAACAGGTGTGCCAGGCGGCGAATAGGTGCTGCTGTCTGCTCTTCGATCTCGAAGCCCAGCTTAGCCGCGAAGCGTACGGCTCGCAGCATGCGTACTGGATCTTCCTGGTAGCGCTGCTCGGGATCTCCAATCAGGCGAATCAGGCGATTACGAATATCCGAGGCGCCATTGGCATAATCGAAGATACGTTCCTGGGTAGCTTCGTAGTACAGGGCATTGATCGTGAAGTCACGCCGCTGTGCATCCTGCTCCTGATTGCCATAGATGTTGTCGCGAAGGATGCGTCCACTTTCGTGGCGGGCGGAGTGAACGGAGTCTTCATCCTCTTCTTCTTCGGGGTGATTGGCGCGGAAAGTCGCCACTTCAATGATCTCTCGGCCAAAATGTACGTGGACCAGCTTGAAGCGACGTCCAATGACGCGTGCATTGCGAAATTCAGCGCGTACCTGCTCAGGCGTTGCGTTGGTCGCGACGTCGAAATCCTTCGGCTCAACGCCCAGCATCAGATCTCTTACGCAACCACCGACCAGATAGGCCTGGTAGCCAGCCTTCTCCAGCCGATCCACAACGCTCAGGGCATGGCGACTAATCTGTTCACGCTCCAGCGCGTGCTGGCTACGAGGAATCACGATAGGTAGTTCAGGCTTACTGGGTGCGCGACGTAATGGCGAACGCAGGGACTGGATCAGCTTTTTCAGCATTGATAGCACTGTTCTTGAGGTCGGCGGAGCGAGCGGAAACCCGCGGTTATGGCGGATTCTAGCATTATAGGAGGGGATCTTGAATGATGGCTGGCGTGAAGCTTAAGGCACTGGGGGAGCCGAAGCTCCCCCCCAAATTGGTACGTGCTTTGTTTTTATTGTTATATCGAACCTGTTGTTTTTCTTGTCTGGTCCGTCCTGGTCGGATACCTGCCGCCAGGAGGGCTCCCAAATTTGGGGCCAAGAGCAAACGGATTACTTTGGACGCTGATGTCGTCATGATCACAATTGATCTATCCAGTGCAGGTGCTGCCTCAGGGCAGTTTTATTATTCTCGGACTGGTACGGGGCAAATGCTCCGCAATCGACTCTTCTCCAAAATGATCAGTTAGCTACGCCTCCGCCTGCTTGTTCTTATTGTGCTGGAGTCGTTACGTCTTATTTTTATTAGGGGTTTTACTGATTTTTTATTTTTGTTGTGCCAGATATAAAGCAGATGCTGTGCCAACTTTTGAAAATCGTTTTAAAACAAAGGCTTATGAAAATATGTAGTGTTTTTTGAGGCGGGCAACATAAGAAATTCGTTACCGTTAACCTCGCCTGATGTTACGGCGGTAACACATTCTGAAATGATGGCCCTGTGTTACCCGCAAAAAAAACGCATCGGTAACGATGCGTTTTCTGTCTATCAGGACAGGTCGGTGCTGGTAGCGCCCGTTTTTCGGCGCGGAATACCAAGCCGTTGACGTCGCTCCCACAAGCACTTGCGACTTATGCCAAGCTTGCGGGCTAATTCGGTCTCGGTCATGTGGTCCTGATGTTCAAGTACGAAGTGCTGGAAGTAGTCCTCCAGGGAGAGGTCTTCCGTAGGCTCATGGCTGACATTGGAGGAGCCCAGAGGCGTCTCGAGTGGATCCAGGAAGTGTTCGGAAAGGTCCAAATCTTCCAGTTCAATATCGATGCCGAGCAGGTCCGGTTCGATTTCGTTCTTCTCGCTGAGAATGACGGCTCGTTCGATTGCATTCTCCAGCTCCCGAACGTTACCCGGCCAGCTGTAATGGCGAATGGCGAGTTCAGCTTCCTGGCTGAAATGCATGGCCTCGCGACCCATGCGGTTGGACTGGCGGGCCAGAAATACGCGGGCGATTTCCAGCACGTCATTGCTTCGCTCACGCAACGGCGGAAGGCGCAGGGAAATAACATTCAGACGATAATAGAGGTCTTCCCGGAATTGCCCGGTCTTGGCCAATGTCTTCAAGTCACGGTGAGTGGCTGCAATCAGGCGGACATTGACCTTTTGCGACTGCACCGAGCCGACGCGGCGAATCTCGCCTTCCTGCAAGACACGCAGCAGGCGTGCCTGAGCTTCCAGCGGCAGCTCGCCGATTTCGTCCAAAAAGAGCGTACCGCCATCAGCTGCCTCGACCAGGCCGGTGCGGCTTGCGCTAGCACCTGTAAAGGCTCCTTTCTCATGGCCGAACAGTTCGGACTCGATCAACGTTTCGGGAATGGCAGCGCAGTTCACAGAAATCAGAGGTGCTTTTACCCGACGTGACAGGTTATGAAGTGCACGAGCCACCAGCTCCTTGCCCGTACCGGACTCCCCCTGAATAAGCACGGTGGAATCGGTAGGGGCAACCTTGCGAATCTTGCCATACAGATCCTGCATGGGAGCACAACTGCCGATGATACCAATGTCGCTGTCGTGGACTGGCAGCGCTTCGCCGCGAGTGGCTGGACGCTCCGGCGGTGTCTGCTGCGGGGCCTGTTCGCGCTCGATGAGAATGCGCGCAACCGCCTGCAGCATCTCGTCATGGTCGAATGGCTTGGCGATGTAGTCGACAGCGCCTTGCTTCATGGAGTCTACGGCAGAGCGCAGGCTGGCATAGCTGGTCATGATCAGCACCGGCTTGCCTGCAGCCAGGTCGATCAGCTCAGTCCCAGGGGCACCGGGTAGGCGCAGGTCACTGATAATCAGGTCGAACGATGGAATGTCGTAACGATCCTGCGCTTCCTGCACAGAGCCAGCCTCGCTGACCTGAAACTGATTGCGCTCGAGCAATCGGCGCAGGGCCGAGCGAATGATGGTTTCGTCTTCGACGATCAAAATATGTGCCATATTGGGCTCTCTCGACGGTGGCAGAGCGGAGGCGCCAGGCAGTGGCGCATCTCGTTTCCGCTCTACGTTCCGGTTACGGCTCGATCAGGTTGTTCAAAATGACGCGGCAAATTCACACGTATACGCGTACCGCGGCCTTGCACAAGGTCGATCGGGCTGTCGATCATTATGTCTCCATAATGCTCTTCCACGATGGAATAGACCAGAGCAAGGCCAAGTCCCGTCCCTTTACCAGGGTCTTTGGTTGTAAAGAAGGGCTCGAAAAGACGGCTGATTATGGCTTTTGGGATGCCGGAGCCTTCGTCCTCGACGATAAGCGTTACCGTCTGCCCACGGGCTTCGCTACGCACCTTAATCGTGCCGGTGGGTGGCGAGGCATCGCGAGCATTGGACAATAGATTGATCAATACCTGAGCAAGCCGTTGCGGGTCGCCTTTGACCCAGTGCTCCGGATCGCACAGGTTCTGGAACTCGACATCGACGCTGCGGCGGTTAAGCGACAACAGCGAGATGGCTTCTTGTGCAGTATCTAACAGTCTGACCGGCTCTGGGTCATGTTGCCGACCACCGGCATGGGCAAAGCTCATCAGCGATTGAACGATGCGGGTGATGCGGCGTGTCTGCTCGACGATCTGTCCGCTAATCTCCTGAATTTCTGCATCCGCTTCGCGTTCTTCCTGAAGGATCTGTGCCAGGCAGGCAATACCGGTAACCGGATTACCAATCTCGTGGGCGACTCCTGCTGCGAGGCGGCCAATAGAGGCGAGGCGCTCGGAGTGAATCAGTCGATCCTCAAGCAGTTGGGTCTCACTGATGTCTTCCACGACCAGAACGTTGCCGCTGTTACCGGGGGCAAGAGGCTCGTCGATGGCCGCCTTGTGCAAATTGAGCCAGCGCTGGTTGCTGTCGAGTGCCAGGCGCTGTTTGTATAGATGCTGGTCGGGAGAGCGGAGAAAGCGTTCGAACAGGGCTTTCCAGGGCTCAGGTAGTGCCGAAAGGCGCGAGCCTACAACTTGCACTGAGTCGATGTTTGTCAGCCGCTCCATGGCCCGGTTCCACATCAGGATCTCGCAGTCCTGGGCCAGCGCGCAAACACCCATGGGCAGTTCCTGCAGGGTTTGCCGGTGGTAACGACGCAAGGCGTCCAGTTCGGCTGCAAGACCTGTAAGACGGGACTGATAATCTTCCAGACGGCTTTCAATAAAATGGATGTCTTCGGTGACATAGGCCTCGCTGCCTTCCTTGTAAGGCAGGAACGTTTCGACGATATCCTGGGCGACCCGTGGCCCCATCAGGCCTGACAGGTTGGCCTCGATACGGTCTCTGAGCCGACGTAGCGCGTACGGGCGACGCTCGTCGAAGGGAAGCAGCAGATCGCTGAGGGCGCGCTCTACTTCCTTCTGGGCGGTCTTGGCACCCAGGGGCTTGGCCAGCTGAGTAGCGAACTCCTGGGGCGAGGCGGCAATCAGCTCCCGCCGCTGGGGCCGTCTGACATTATCCACCGCACAGGCTTCCGCCGCGCTTTTTTCCTCATCGCTGGCTTCGGTGAACAGAGAGACCAGTGCAAACACCAGAACGTTAGCGGCCAGTGACGCCAGGGCTGCCAAGTGCCAGTTGGTGGCATCGATGTAGTAGGAGAAAGGACCGACTTCGAAGCCTTTCATGAAGCCAAGCGCCGGCAGCAGCATGGTCAGCGTCCACAGGCCCATGCCGGTCAGAAGGCCTGCGATAAATCCGCGGTGATTGGCGGTCTGCCAGTAGAGAACGGATAATGCGCCTGGTAGAAACTGCACCGTGGCCACAAAGGCAACAATGCCAAGACTCGACAGGTCGCTATGATTACCGATCAGGCGGTAAAACCCATAGGCGGCCATGATGATGGCTGCAATCAATCCGCGGCGCGTCCAGCGTAACCAGCGATAGATATTGCCGTCGGTAGGTGGCTGATACAGGGGCAGCACCAGGTGGTTGAGCACCATGCCAGACAAGGCCATGGTCATCACGATGATCACGCCGCTGGCGGCGGACAGGCCTCCTACAAACGCTACCAGCGCCAGCAGCGGTTTATCCAGCGCCATGCCCACGCCCAATGTGAAATATTCCGGGCTCGTGGGCGCTCCAAGAGCAAGACCGCCCCAGAGAATCGGTGGAATAGCCAGGCTCATCAATAACAGGAACAACGGAAGGCCCCAGCTGGCGCTGACAAGGGCACGGGGGCTCAGGTTTTCCGTGAACGCCATGTGATACATGTGTGGCATCACGATGGCCGCCGCAAAAAAGACAAGGAGCAGGATCCGCCAGGGGCCTTCCTGCAAGGGCGTATGCAGTGTGGAAAGTGCTGTCTGATTCTGGGTCAGCCAGGTTTCAAGCCCAGATGGACCATCGAACACGGTATAGAGCGTTACCAGGCCAACAGCACCTAGCGCGATGAGCTTGACCAGTGATTCGAAAGCAATTGCTACCACGAGTCCTTCATGGCGTTCGCGAGCGGTAATCTGTCGCGCGCCAAACAGCATGGCGAATAGCGTAATCAGAAAGCAGAAGGCCAGTGCCGGGCCGTCCTGTGCCGGTGCGCTGATCAGAATGCCGGTGCTGGTAGCGACCGCCTGGATCTGAAGGGCCAATAATGGCAGAACGGCAACTACCATCAGCAGGGCCGTGAGGGCGCCTGCCCAAGTGCTGCGAAAGCGAAAGGCGAAAAGGTCTGCCAGTGAGGACAACTGATAGACACGTGTCAGCCGCAGAATGGGGTAGAGCAGTACAGGCGCCAGCAAAAATGCGCCACATAGACCCAGATAATAGGAAAGAAAGCCGTACCCATAGTCGTAAGCCAGGCCAACCGTTCCATAAAAGGCCCAGGCACTGGTATAGACACCTAACGACAGGGTATAGATGATCGGATGTCTGACCAGGCGGCGGGGGACCCAGCCTCGCTCGGTCATCCAGGCTACGCCAAAGAAAATCAGCAGATAACCTGCGCTGATGGCAAGCAGTTGGGAAATACTAAAGC
This sequence comes from Pseudomonas sp. WAC2, assembly GCF_030403525.1. Classification (NCBI taxonomy): domain Bacteria; kingdom Pseudomonadati; phylum Pseudomonadota; class Gammaproteobacteria; order Pseudomonadales; family Pseudomonadaceae; genus Pseudomonas; species Pseudomonas sp. WAC2. The sequence goes on along the minus strand of NZ_JAUEPD010000012.1, from coordinate 21,814 downwards.
TCATCGGCATCGCGTTGGCTCTGAAGAATAAAAGTAACCACGATCAGAATCAGCCAGAGTAGGTAAGGGCGATACCAGGCACCAGTCGGGTCGATCCACCAATCCATGATGGCAGGGGAAAACAGGTAGATGCCCACAACCAGGAGCAGGACCAACCGGTAGATATACATACTGCATTCTCAAATAGGCCTTGGCTGGATGGTAGCCGATGGATGGGGGATCCTGCATCCGTTAGCGCAGGTCTGCCTTATCCGTTTTGAGACAATCTGCGTTGTTACCGGAGTTCAGCTTCGGCAAGTGTATGGGTATGTGGTATCCGGGCAGGCTGCCAGGATTGTATACCCCAGGTCAGAATCTCTCGGGCACTGGCGCCATGGAGCTCGGAGGATGGCTGCTGGCCTAGCGCACGCAGGGCTCTGAGCAGTAGCGGTCCGGCTTGATCGTGCGGAAGAGGCGGAGAGCGGTACGATTTGCCCAGCTTGTGTCCGTCAGGCTGAATGATCAGCGGGACGTGCAGGTAGCGAGGCTGGGGAAAGCCTAGCAGTTCCTGCAGATAGAGCTGACGCGGCGTGGAGTCGAGAAGATCTGCACCTCGGACGATATCGGTAATGCCCTGCCAGGCATCGTCCAGTACCACGGCGAGCTGATACGCAAACAAGCCATCACGCCGACGGATAATAAAGTCGCCTACGTCCCGTCCTAGATGCTGGCGGAATTCGCCTTGTACCCTGTCGGTAAAGGCATATTCGAGCTCAGGAACCCGGATGCGTATCGCGGCCATGTCATGGGCATGCTGGGCGTTACGGCAGTGGCCTGGATACAGTCCCCCATAGCCTTCCAGCTGTTTGCGCGAGCAGGTACAGGCATAGGCCAGGCCGCTATGCAGCAGGCGCGCTACGGTAGCCTCATAGGCATCATGACGATCACTTTGCCGCTCTACGGCGCCATCCCATTCGAAGCCATAGCGTTCCAGCGTGTCGAGAATGGCTGTTTGGGCGCCTGGAACCTCACGAGGCGGATCGAGATCCTCCATGCGTACAAGCCAGCGTCCTCCTGCGGCACGGGCGTCCAGATAAGACGCAACGGCTGCAACCAGTGACCCGAAATGCAGGTAACCGCTAGGTGTCGGGGCAAACCGGCCTATATAGGATGAGGTCGTCATGGTGGGGAACGACAATCGTTAAAAAGCAAGCGGGGCGCCTGAGCGCCCCTTGATCGGTCAGGAACCGATCTGCTTTTCCTTGATTTCCGCCAGTGTCTTGCAGTCGATGCACAGACTGGCAGTCGGACGTGCTTCAAGGCGGCGGATACCGATTTCGATACCACAAGAGTCGCACCAGCCGTATTCGTTGTCTTCGATCAGCTGAAGCGTCTCGTCGATCTTCTTGATCAGCTTGCGCTCACGATCACGGGTACGTAGCTCGAAGCTGAACTCTTCTTCCTGGGTCGCACGGTCGGCCGGGTCGGCATGGCTGCCGGCATCTTCCTTCATGTGACTTACAGTGCGGTCTACTTCTTCCCGCAGTTCCTGCTTCCATTTATTCAGGATGTTAGTGAAATGGGCGCGCATGCGCTCACTCATGTACTCCTCGCCAGACTCCTCCTGATAAGGTTCGAAGCCACGGGTCAAAGGGGTGTTTTGCTGTTTTTCGTCGGTCGCCATGGATGACCCTCTCACTTTCGCTAATCCTGTCCGCAGGCTGGATACGTCTACTGGGCAAGAGGCCCCCGCGGATGCAAGCGGGCGAACTTACCAGAAGCCTTGGTGCGGCGCTACTACCTGAAGTCCTTGTTATCAAGCTCCAAGGCATATCTTGTGGGTCTTGCTCGAATTATATGTATTGGTGCCGTCTTTATAGCCTTGGTTAGAATCCCCTCTCTCTAACAAGTTCGGATAGACCATGACCAAATCATTTAGTGCGCGTAGCCGTGCCATTGAGCCCTTCCATGTCATGGCCCTGCTGGCTCGTGCCAATCAGTTACAGGCCGCTGGGCATGATGTCATTCACCTGGAGATCGGCGAGCCGGATTTCACGACAGCAGAACCCATCATCCAGGCTGGGCAGGCGGCGCTGGCGAATGGTAATACCCGTTACACCGCTGCGCGCGGTCTGCCTGAGCTGCGCGAAGCCATTGCCGAGTTCTATGCCAAGCGCTATGCCGTCAATATTGATCCCGAACGCATTATGATTACGCCCGGAGGCTCAGGCGCACTTCTGCTAACCAGTGCGCTTCTGGTCGACCCGGGCAAGCACTGGCTGATGGCTGATCCCGGTTATCCCTGTAATCGCCATTTCCTGCGCCTGATCGAAGGGGCGGCCCAATTGGTCCCAGTCGGTCCGCAGACGCGCTACCAATTGACGCCTGAGCTCGTCGACGCCCATTGGACGCAAGACAGCGTAGGTGCTCTAGTAGCATCGCCTGCCAATCCTACGGGAACGGTCCTGCACAGGGATGAGTTGGAGGCACTCTCCAGGAGTCTATCCACACGAGGCGGTCATCTGGTGGTGGATGAGATCTACCATGGTCTGACCTATGGGTCGGACGCGGCAAGCGTGTTGGAAGTCGATGACGAGGCCTTCGTTCTGAACAGTTTTTCCAAATACTTTGGAATGACCGGCTGGCGCCTGGGCTGGCTTGTCGCACCGTCGGAGGCTATTCCAGAGCTCGAGAAGCTGGCACAAAATCTTTATATCAGCGCACCCACGATTGCTCAGCATGCGGCCTTGGCCTGTTTCAAGCCAGACGCGATCGAGATTTTCGAGGCCCGACGTACAGCGTTTCAGCAGCGTCGCGACTTCCTGCTGCCAGCCTTGCGGGCGCTGGGCTTTGGAATTGAGGTCGAGCCGGAAGGCGCGTTTTACCTCTACGCCGATATGTCTGCCTTTGGCGGCGATGCGTATGCTTTTTGCCAGCATTTCATCGAGACCGAGCATGTAGCCTTTACTCCGGGGCTCGACTTCGGACGCTACCGTGCCGGTCAGCATGTCCGCTTTGCCTATACCCAAAGCCTGCCGCGGTTGGAGGGGGCCGTCACGCGCATTGCTCGCGGCCTCAAAACCTGGCGTCCCTGATCATCGAAGCGGAAGTAGTCCATGCAGTTTGATCCACCCCTGGAAGAGGGGCTTTTGATCCGGCGTTATAAACGTTTTTTGGCTGATATCGAGACGGTGACGGGCGAGACCCTGACGATTCATTGCCCGAATACCGGATCGATGCTCAATTGTCAGGCAGAGGGCGCTCGTGTCTGGTTCAGCCGTTCCAATGATCCCAAGCGCAAGCTTCCTGGGACATGGGAGCTTGTAGAGACCCCTCACGGGCGGCTCGCCTGCATCAATACCAGCAGGGCGAACCGGTTGGTGGAGGAAGCGCTATTGGCTGGGGCAATTCCAGAACTTGCCGGCTTTAGCGCGTTGCGTCGTGAGGTGGCTTATGGCGCTGAAAATAGCCGGGCGGATTTTCGTTTGACGTATCCCTCAGGAGAGGTTTTTGTCGAGGTGAAGAGCGTAACGCTCGGCTACAACATGGACTGTGTGGCAGCTTTCCCGGACGCCGTTACGGTTCGGGGAGCCAAGCATCTACGTGAATTGTCGGCGCTGGCGCGTGAGGGCGCGCGTGCGGTGCTGTTGTATTGCGTCAATCTCACAGGTATCGAGGCGGTTCGTCCTGCCGATGATATCGATCCTGCCTACGGACGTGCATTGCGCGAGGCGCTGGAGGCCGGAGTCGAGATTCTGGCTTACGGTGCTGATGTTACGCTACAGGCCATACAGGTGACTCGTCGGCTTAAGGTCGTGATGTAGCTCTCGGTGCGATGAGCACGACCACGTCGTTGTGCCCTTCACAGGGCACGAATGAGTCATGACGGTGCAGCGACCAACGGATTCACTAATGTGAGGCCGACTGATTCTGGTGTGCATGGGGAAAATGCGGGCCGGCAGCGGCTCTTGCCTGAATCCTGTTCAGCGAGTCAGGTTTGGCACATCCCGTGCTTACGCTCCCTCCCACTTTACAAACGTATCAATACGTAACCTTTTTATAATGCGGTTACTCCGTACAGGGTAAAGCCTATGGCCTTCTGCTGTGCCTAATCCGGCGGGTGATGTAACCCTTTGAAGGAGTGCAACATTGGAGTACGCGGTTATTTCTCGTTTCTTTACCTGTTTACCTATGACCAAGCGGACTCAAAAGGTCTTGTTAGGTGTCTCGCTGACTGCAGGCATTGGCATGCCCGTGTTTGGAGCGACGCCACCTGCGCAAGGAGAGGAGAGTGCCCAGGGCGAGGACCTCAGCTACGAAGTCGCTCCGCCGGAGAAAGGAACCTATCTGTCCTCCTGGTATAACCAGAACGTGACACTGATCGGTAGCAAGGACATCAGCTTTGGTCCACGTCCCGTCGATGATATCTATCTCGAATATGAATATTTCGGGCGTAAAGGGCCTTTCGAGCTCTATGGGTATGTCGATATTCCCAAGGTGTTAGGGATCGGTAACAGTCACGACAGCGGTGTATGGGATAAAGGCTCTCCCGTGTTCATGGAGCATGAGCCGCGGGTATCCATCGATGAGCTGCTGGGTCGCAAGCTGGGGTTCGGCCCTTTCAAGGAGTTCTATGTTGCGTTTGACTGGATTTATGATCACGGCCATAACCGCGAGAACCGGGGCAACACGCTTTATAGCGGCCTGGGAACGGATATCGAGACGGGGACGCGTCTCAACCTCTCTGCTAACCTGTATGTGCGCCGTCAGTGGGAAAATTATGGCGCTGCCAATGAAAACTCCTGGGATGGCTACCGGGCGCAGCTAAAGTACATTCTACCCTTGGGGACGTTCGACAACGGAGCGTCCCTAACATATGTCGGCTTTACCAACGTTGACTTCGGCTCGGATCTGCACGACAAGGCAGGCCCTGCTCGTACCGCCAACGCGACCGTCGCTACCAATGTCCTTTTATATTCCTTTACGCACCTGCGCCTGATGGCAGTGGGGCGCTATTTCCATAATGGCGGGCAATGGAAGGATGGCACCGAACTAAATTTTGGTGACGGCCCCTTCAGGGCTCGCTCGAACGGTTGGGGCTATTACTTCGGCGTGGGTTATCAATTCTGATTCATAAAACGAGGCTGGAACGTTTAAAGTGCCGGCCTTTTATCTGCGAGGACCCTTTATGAGCGAGCATGCCGCCACTGAGCATGAACAATTGTTGGAAGAAGCCAAGCTGGCTGCTGACCAAACTTACTCACCGTATTCTCAGTTTCCAGTGGGCGCTGCACTGTTGACCGAGGACGGGCGCGTAATTCATGGCGTAAACGTCGAAAATATTTCCTACGGCCTCACCAACTGTGCCGAGCGTAGCGCATTGTTTTCGGCCATCAGTCAGGGATTTGCTCCACGCAGCTTCAAGGCAATTGCCGTTTATGCTCCCAAGGTTCCTCTGATCAGCCCGTGCGGTGCCTGTCGTCAGGTCCTGCTCGAACTTATGGCGCCTGATGCAGTGATCATCTGCCAGGGTAGCGACGCGTCGGCCACCAAGGTCTGGACACTCAAGGAATTGCTTCCGGGCGCCTTTGATTCTTTCTAACGTCACCGAAGGCTTGCCGGCGTTCGAGTCGGCGCTTGAGGTCCTATTGTGTTCGGAGACAACACCATGATCAGTCTTGTCGGGATGGCTGTGCTCGTCGCTATTGCCGTCGCGCTATCCAGCCATCGCCGGGCCATCCGGCCGCGTACGGTTCTCTGTGCCTTTGGCATTCAGGTCGCGCTGGGGGCCTTTGCACTCTATATCCCCTGGGGGCAGACCGTGTTGGCATCGATCTCCAGTGGCGTCTCGTCGCTACAGCTTTATGCGGACAAGGGCATCGAGTTTCTCTTCGGCGGCTTGAGCAGTGCACGCATGTTCGAGGTGTTCGGCAATGGCGGCTTTGTATTTGCCATCAAAGTACTGCCGGTCATTGTCTTCTTTGGAAGCTTTATCTCCGTACTCTACTACCTGGGCATCATGGGTTGGATCATTCGGCTGATTGGAGGGGGCTTGAGGCTGATGCTGGGGACCAGCCGGATTGAGTCGATGGCAGTAACGTCGGCTATCTTTATTGGCCAGTCTGAGGTACCGCTTGTCGTTCGGCCATTTATCGCCGATATGACCCGGTCAGAGTTATTTGCAGTGATGGTTGGCGGGTTTGCAGCCGTTGCCGGATCGGTATTGCTGGGCTATGCCGGGTTGGGTGTTGATCTCAAGTACCTAATCGCTGCCAGCTTCATGGCCGCACCGGGAGGCTTGCTTATGGCCAAGCTGATGGAGCCTGAAACCGAGGCGACCCGGGACGAAGCCATCGTGGGTAACCTGGGGCAGGGCGAGAATCGGCCAGCCAACGTCATTGATGCGGCCGCTGAAGGCGCTCAGGCGGGTTTGAAGCTTGCCGTGGCCGTAGGCGCAATGTTGCTGTCGTTCATTGCGCTCATTGCCATGCTTAACGGATTGCTCGGCTGGGCTGGCAGTTGGCTGGGTTATCCGCAGATCACGATGCAGCTGATTTTGGGTTATCTGCTGGCGCCTGTCGCATTTCTCCTCGGCGTGCCGTGGAATGAAGCGGTTCAGGCAGGCGGTTTCATTGGCCAGAAAATCGTTCTGAATGAGTTCGTGGCCTATGTGGATCTTGCCAACTACATGGATCCTGCCAAGGCAGCGGCTGCAGGCGTGCAGGTCTTGTCTACCCATACACAAATCATTGTGACTTTTGCTTTGTGCGGCTTCGCCAACTTGGCATCCATTGCCATTCAATTGGGTGGCTTGAGTTCCATTGCTCCGCAACGCCGCTCTGAGCTGGCACGGCTTGGACTGCGCGCCATGATTGGCGGGACGCTTTCCAACTTCATGAGCGCCGCGATTGTGGGATTTTTCATCTCGATATGAACCAGGCGGCGCGGCAGTTATCTGCTGCGCCTACCTCGTGATGGTGGATTAGCCTGGAGGACTGCCAGGATGTGGTTGGCTCAGGAAGTGATTCGTCGCAAGCGTGACGGCTTGGTACTGGAGCGCTCGGATATCAAGCGTTTCGTTGCAGGAATAACGGACGGAACCCTTAGTGAAGGACAGATCGCGGCGTTCGCCATGGCTGTTTTTATCAAGGGCATGACAGTAGATGAACGCATTTCCCTTACGACTGCCATGCGCGATTCGGGACAAACGCTCTCCTGGAGCCTGCCCGGTCCTGTAGTCGACAAGCACTCCACCGGCGGTGTGGGTGATGTGGTAAGCCTCGTTCTTGCGCCATTGCTGGCAGCTTGTGGCTGTTACGTGCCGATGATCTCAGGTCGCGGCTTGGGCCATACCGGCGGTACGCTGGACAAGCTGGACAGTATTCCCGGTTATAACTGCCAGCCATCACCTGAGCAGTTGAGGCGGGTCGTGGCTGAAGTGGGCTGTGCCATCATTGGGCAGACCGCTGACCTGGCACCGGCGGATAAACGGCTTTATGCCATTCGCGATGTGACCGGTACGGTTGAGTCCATTGATCTTATTACCGGGTCGATTCTGGCCAAGAAGCTGGCGGCAGGACTGGATGTTCTGGTCATGGACGTCAAGACGGGTAACGGTGCCTTCATGGCAGAGACTAGCCAGGCGCAAGCGCTAGCACAGAGCATTGTCGCGGTAGCCAACGGGGCAGGTGTCAAAACGCGGGCATTGGTTACCGATATGAACCAGCCGCTGGCACGCAGTGCGGGAAACTCCCTGGAAGTGGCTGAGGCTATCGCGCTTCTCAAAGGCGAGATCCGTAGTCAGCGACTTTGGGAGGTAACAATGGCCTTGGCTGCACAGGCTCTGGTTTTAGCAGGGCAGGCCAATACAACAGTCCAGGCCCATGAACAATTGCTCGGGGTCTGGAGAGACGGTTCCGCCCTAGAGTGTTTCGCTCGTATGGTGGCCGCGCTGGGCGGCCCGGTTAACCTGACCAAAGCACCGGAGCGGTATCTACAGCAAGCGCCTGTCGTCATGCCTGTTTTCAGCAAACGACCGGGACGTGTGGTGTCCATTGATACACGTTCGGTAGGCCTGGCTGTTGTAGTCCTGGGTGGCGGTCGTCAGCACCCAGCCGATCAAATCGATCTGTCGGTTGGTTTAAGTGAGCTGGCTTTTGTAGGCGAGGCCGTAGACGAGCAGAAACCTCTCTGCTGGGTTCATGCTGCCAATAAGGACAAAGCCCAGGAAGCAGCTGTCTCGATCAAGCGTGCCTACCGCTTGGGAATGGAGAGCCCTGTGCCCGGCAGACTGATTCACGAGTACATCTGAAGGCTGGATAACCAGTTACGCACTTAGAGCAGTCGCTTTTCTCCAGACAAAAAAAGACCCGGCAGAGCCGGGTCGAAACCGTGATTAGCCTGATGAGGAGATAACCTGAAAGGCCGACCTGCTAGTCTCTCAGTTATCAGAGCCAGTCTCGCGACCAGCTGATTCAAATAATAGCTATTCTCATTTCTGTGTCAAGCTATTCGAGAATATTTCTTATTCTCAAATAGGAAGCAGGCTTATGATTTGAGCTGCTGGCGCAACTGCGTGACTTCCCTGTTAAGCAGATCGATGCGGCGAGCCATATTCTCAATAAGGTTGTGAGCGATACGGGGCGTGCTGTACATCAGGCTTAAAAACTGATCCTTGGGAATGATCATCACTGTGCAGGGCTCGGTCGCTACTACAGTCGCACTGCGTTTCTCCTGGGTGAAAACCGCCATGGCGCCAAAGATTTCGTCTTTGCACACATCGCCTACCTTCTGATCATTGACCCGCGCCTCGGCGTGGCCTTCGATAATAATGAAGACGTGGTCAGCCTCATCCCCCTGACGGATCAACTCTTCGCCTATGGCAAATTGCTTGAAGCCTGTGCTGGGGCGTACTTCCTGGGGCTTGAGTCGCACCAGTGCATCGGAAAGCAGCGCGTTTTGACCAATAAGGTATTGAAGCAGCAGCTCCTGGCGCTGTTCGCTGCTGTGGATATGGCGAAACACATCCGAGCGCCGGTAGGGAATGAGCGTGACGGGCTCGTCGCTTTTATAGGTGCACTCGGGAAGGTCCAGCCCTTGTCTCATGCCAACCAGGTCGCCTTCCTGCAAATAAAACAGGGGACGCCCCTCCACTAAGGCATGCACCATGCCTTTCTGTATCAAAAAAAGATGGTTGGCTGGCTCGAGCTCGCTCAAGCCATACAGGCAGTAAACGGAAATAGGCTCGCCTGAAGGGGAAAGTCCTTCGAGCAACTGCGCCGGAATACCCTGTAGACGGCTGATCAGCTGGTCGGCATAGGTAGGCTGCTCGCCAAGGAGATACATGGCCCTGAATCCTTTATATCAGAGGTGTGAAATAGCTCGCACAATAAGCAAGCCGGTGGACGGCGTAAATCCTCATCAGCGGAGCTTGTGAGCTATCTCGTGTTCCTGAGCCAAGGCTCTGGCCTGAGCGAGTAGGGCCTGCTTGTGTTGAGGTGTCAGTTCATTCCAGTGAATGTTGAGCAGAGCGCCCTCCAGGGCATAAAGCAGAACTTTCGATGTACGAAAACCGCGTGCACATACCGCCATGTAAGCTCCCGCCGAGCCCCGATTGCGCAACTCGTCTACCGTACGGATACCTACCGCATGTAACCAAAGTACTGACGTCTTGCCGAGATTCTTCAACAACAGTAAGTCATTACTCATCGTGCCCTCCAGGCCCGTTTTGCCTAGTGCTCACTGAATGCACTCGCCTGAGTACCTCTTCAGTGTAGCGGTCTCTCCGGGCGCTGGAGGAGGAAACGATGTGTGGAGCCTGCAGTCAGTTGACCGGTAGCTTGTCTTGCATGGCCTTGACGAGCGCATCCAAGTTGGTCGGATCGGTCATGTCAACATGCCGTGTTCGGATCAATTCCTGCTCTGTCAGTGCTTCACGGCCTTGCTGCTGAACCTGGACGACCGCCAGAGTCGCATCGGAGGGATCACGGCCTTCAGTTTGGCGCTCGGCCAGCCACTGGGCGATCATGGTATCCGGAGCGTGGCAGTCGATGATCAGGAAGGGGACGGCTGCCGTTTCTGCCACCTGAGCAGCTGCTTCGCGCTGAGCCTGTTTCAGATAGGTTGCATCCAGTACCACTGGGTAGCCAGCCTGAAGGATACCCGCCGCCAAGTGATGCAGGCGATCATAGGTTGCCTTCCCGGACTCAGCGCTATACAGCACGTCAGGCGTAGCGTCCTGAATCAACCGCTTGCGCTCGACATCCGAGCGAATACGAATCGCGCCCAGTGCCTCCACCAGTTTGAGCGCTGCGCTGCTTTTGCCTACAGCGGATACACCGTGGGTAATGGCCAACAGGCAGTACGGAATGGCGCAGTAACTTTCTGCCAGAGACGCATAATTGCGGTAGCGTGCCAGGATTTCAGCCTTTTGAGCCGGATCGGAGGCCTGGCCGTACTGGAAGAGGTTGACCTTGGCCCGAACCATGGCCCGGTAAGCCTTGTAGAACGGCAGAACATGCAGCCCGTCATAATCGCCGGTCATCTCGAAATAGGCATTGATAAAGCGGCGGGCCAGCGTCTTGTGCTTGCGGTCTTCCAGGTCCATCGCCAGGAAGGCGGTATCGGCAATCACATCCGTCATACGGAAAGGCTCGTTGAACTCGATGCAGTCAAAGAGTACGACCTGTCCGTCCAGTTGAGTCACATTGGCAAGGTAGATGTCGCCGTGGCACTCACGAATGAAGCCCTCCGCCTTGCGCCGCTCGAACAGGGGATGCAGCCGGGCAAAATGCTCTTCTGCCCAGGCCTCCAGGTGATCCAGTTGGGCAAGGTCTTGTTCATGCTCAAGCATCGGGCGGATCTGCTCGAAGTTTTGGCGCACAGGTGCCATCACCGAGTCGGGCGACCCCAGTTCGTTTGAAGCATCGACAACCGGTGCGCTCAAATGAAAGCGCGCAATCTGCTCGGCCAGTGCATCAATATGCTGCTCGGTGAGTTCGCCGCGTTTTTCAATCTCGCTCAAGAGCTGACTCTGAGGAAACTCGCGCATCTTGATGGCATATTCAATAACCGGACCTTCGCCATCTATCTGGGGTGCCTCTGGACTGCCTGTAATGGGAACGACATCCAGATACAGTCCTTTCGTCAGGCGTTGGTTGAGGCGTAGTTCCTCGCCACAGAAGTGCTCTCTGGCTTTCAGGTCGGTAAAGTCAAGAAAGCCGAAGTTCACCGGCTTCTTGATCTTGTAGGCATACTCCCCTGTCAGAACCACCCAGGAAATATGCGTCTCGATAACATTGAACGCGGTAACCGGATGCGGATAGAGGGCCGGGTTCTGCAGCGCAGCGATCAGGGTCTGACTCACAAGCGGTCCTTAGCGTAGCCATGAAAAGTGATCGCCATTATGGCCGCTGTGAGTGACCCTGCAAACCGCTGGCTGGCGTCTGCCCGCTAGAAGCAAAGTGCGTATAATGCGCCGCCATGAAACGCACCCGATCCTCTCGCTCAAAAAAACCGTCCCGCCAATTCTTCAACTGGCGCTCCCTGTCCGGCTGGGCTCTTAAATTAGGCCTGGTGGGCTTGGTCGTCCTTGCGGGATTTTCTATTTATCTCGACGCTATCGTGCAGGAGAAATTTTCCGGTAAGCGCTGGATGGTTCCTGCCAAGGTATATGCACGGCCGCTTGAGCTGTTTACAGGGCTTAAGCTCAGCAAGGATGACTTCCTGACCGAGCTTGATGCGCTAGGCTATCGCCGTGAAAAAGCCATTCAGGGGCCGGGTGACGTCTCGGTTGCAGGCTCCAGCGTCGAGCTGGATACCCGAGGCTTTCAATTTTACGAGGGTGAAGAGCCTCCTCGCTCGATCAAGGTAAACTTCTCTGGCGATTTTGTCTCGGGTCTGAGTAGCAAGGACGGCTCGGATCTGGCCGTGGCGCGTCTTGAGCCTCTGTTGATAGGCGGCATATACCCTGCCCACAACGAAGACCGTATCCTCGTTAAACTGGATCAGGTTCCGGCTGCCCTTATCAATGGACTGGTTGCGGTCGAGGACCGTGAGTTCTGGGATCACCATGGCGTTTCGCTGAAGTCGATTGGACGAGCCGCCTGGATCAACGTTACTACAGGGCAGTTGCGTCAGGGTGGCAGTACACTGACCCAACAGTTGGTCAAGAACTTCTACCTCACCAGTGAGCGCAGTCTGACTCGTAAGCTTACCGAAGCCCTGATGGCGGTATTGCTGGAGCTGCATTACGACAAGAACGAAATCCTTCAGGCCTACCTCAATGAAGTTTTCCTGGGGCAGGATGGCACCCGCGCCATTCATGGTTTCGGTTTGGCCAGTCAGTATTTCTTTAGCCAGCCGTTGTCCGAGCTCAAACTGCACCAGGTCGCTCTGCTGGTAGGAATGGTAAAAGGACCTTCCTACTACAACCCGCGGCGTTATCCGGAGCGTGCCCTGGCTCGTCGTAACTTGGTCATCGACCTGATGGCCGAACAGGGTGCAGTCACAAAGGAAGATGCGGAAGCGGCCAAGCAGCGGCCCTTGGGGATCAGCAAGGCAGGCTCGCTGACAAACAGCTCCTATCCCGCCTTCATCGATCTGGTTAAGCGTCAGCTCCAACAAGACTACCGGGAAGAAGATTTGACTGGTGAAGGGCTGCGTATTTTCACCAGCTTCGATCCAATTCTTCAGCTCAAGGCCGAGACCTCCATGACCGAGGCCTTGAAGCGCCTCGACGGCCGCAAGGGTGTGGAAGGCATTGAGGCGGCCATGGTGGTCACCAACCCGGAAACCGGTGAAGTTCAGGCGTTGCTGGGCGGGCGAGATCCTCGCTTTGCCGGCTATAACCGGGCGCTGGATGCAGTTCGGCAGGTCGGCTCCATCATCAAGCCTGCGGTATACCTGACAGCATTGGAAAGGCCGAGTCAGTACACCCTGACCACATTCATCAAGGACGAGCCGTTCTCCGTTAAGACAGGTGATGGTCAGGTTTGGCGTCCGCAGAATTACGAACGTGATTCCCACGGGACGATTTTCCTGTATCAGGGACTGGCTCATTCCTACAACCTGTCTACTGCCCGACTGGGCCTGGATTTAGGCGTGCCTGAGGTGCTCAAGACCATTGAGCGTCTGGGGGTGAGTCGCTCGTTGCCGCCTTATCCTTCAACGCTTCTGGGTGCTGGTGCGTTAACTCCCATGGAAGTCGCCACCATGTATCAGACGCTGGCCAATGGTGGGTTCAATACACCGCTGCGTAGCATTCGTAGCGTTCTGGCATCTGACGGTGAGCCGCTCAAGCGTTATCCGTTCCAGATTCAGCAGCGTTTCGATCCGGGGGCTATTTACCTGACCCAATACGCGATGCAGCGTGTCGTGCGCGAGGGCACAGCTCGCTCGGTCTATAACCAGCTGCCTTCATCCTTGAATCTGGCGGGCAAGACCGGTACGACCAACGACTCACGAGACAGTTGGTTCTCGGGCTTCAGTCAGGACTTGCTTGCTGTGGTCTGGCTGGGTCGTGATGACAATGGCAAGACGCCGCTAACCGGCGCGACAGGAGCCCTGCAGGTATGGACCGGGTTCATGAAACGCGCCAAACCAACCTCACTGGATCTGCCGCTGCCCGATAATGTTGTTCAGGCATGGGTTAATCCGGCCACAGGGCAGGGGACCGATCCAAATTGCCCCGGCGCGGTCCAAATGCCCTATATTCAGGGAAGTGAGCCGCCCCCTGGGCCGGCATGTGGTGGACAGAACCCTTCCGACTCTGTCATGGACTGGGTCCGCGGTTGGTTGAATTAAGAGGGTAGAACGTGACTAAAGCGGTATGGGCGGCACTGGCCGCTACGGTAGTTCTGGCAGGTTGTGCCACGCCACAGCAAGGTGCTATTCCGGTTGTGGACTCAAGCACGCCTGTTTCCAATCAAGAGCTGGCGCGTAGTGGCGGTCGCATGCCGACTAATTCACCGCCGCCTATGGCTGCCCAGGCGCCACAGCAGGATGGCGGTGTAACGGTGATGGTGCCCGGTGATAACCCGGCGCCCATCCAGACCTTTGCGGCAGCTCCGGCTACAGCGCCTATTTCGACAGGGCCTATAACGGTGGGACCCTCTACCGGTGCGCCAGCTGCTCAGGGGTATGATAGCTACTCAGCGCCCCAGCCAGCACCCAGCGCGCCTACGGGAATTCCTTCCGGCCGTAGCAGTGCGCTGTCGGCCGATGAGCAGCTCGATGGTCCCGTATTGGCCTTGCTGACAACAGCACAGCAACAGCAGGGCGGCGGCGACCTTAACGGAGCGTCCTCAAGCCTGGAGCGTGCCATGCGCATTGCGCCTCGCGAGCCGCAAGTGTTATATCGGCTGGCTGAAGTCCGCCTGGCCCAAGGCGATGCCGCGCAGGCTGAGCAGCTGGCTCGACGTGGACTGACGTACGCCAATGGCCGTCCTGCCCTGCAAGCCAGTCTGTGGGAATTGATCGCTCAATCGCGCGAACGCCAAGGCGATGCCGCGGGTGCGGCTACAGCACGTCAGCGTGCCAAGGTGGGTGCCTGATGGATGCTCGCCTGTCTGATCTGGCGGAGCAATTGCTTCTGATCGAGCGAGAGTTGCGTGTACTAGGGTGGTGGGAAAGCGTGCCACCCAGCGATCAGGACCTGGCCAGCCAAGAGCCGTTCTGTGTAGACACGTTGAGCTTTGCGCAATGGCTTCAGTGGATTTTTCTACCACGGATGAAGGTCATCATTGAGTCGGACAGCGGGTTGCCCGGACGCTCAGGCATTCGCCCTATGGCGGAAGTGGTCTATCAAAACGACATGCGCAGCGTGGCAACGCTTTTGGAGGCGCTGGGCGAGTTCGATCGACTGATCGAACATCGCTAAGGCTTAATTGCAGTTCTGATTGATCGAAAATTCGGCTTCGCTGATACGCTGCTGGCGTTCTTCCTCGGTGAGCCGTCTCATTTGACCCCGACCTTCTTCGACCATGACCCGAGGATTACTGCGCAGCTGTGCCAGGTTGGTTCGCGCAGCCTTACAGTACTCCTCACGCTTCTTTTCTTGTTCTCTGACGTCTTGCTGAACCTTCTGCTCGATAGAGCGCTGTTCTGCATTGTTCACGGCGTCGCCCGTACCATTCCCGGCTCCCGGTGTGTTGGCCTGGCCTGAAAGACTGGGTGCCGGTTTTACCTTCATTTCATCTGCACTACGGTCAGCAGGCGGTTGCGCGCTGAAGTGGGTGACGCCTTGGGCGTCGACCCACTTGTAGACCTGAGCGGCGTGAACGGAGCCCATCAAGACAAAGGCACTGCTAATGGCTAAAAACGTACGCCACATGTTGAATCCTTTAGCGTAAGGGTTAGAGCGCTCTACTATAGCGAAACTTGCCTTTAAAAAATGAGACTTCGATCTGTGCATAAATTAAGTGCATAGACGGCTTGACTTGCACCGGCTGAATGCGAAGAATCCAAAGTTCGCTGTAGAAAGCCGGCCCAAAGCTAGCTTCTCGGCAGACCATGAGGTGCCTACCCGCGCCGCCGCAGTCATACCCGTAACGCGTTACCTCGCGCTGGGTGGAGGAACTCGGTAACTCTAGAGCTCTTCCAACACGGCTTTCTTGGCAGCTGTCCCGTCGGCGATCACCGTCGCCCATGCTCTGCCTTGCAGTCGATCGAACCCCGAAAGCCCACTCGTGGGCGCTCGTATTGCGTTGAGAGGTGAAACGTGGAGCTCTTATCCGGCGCTGAAATGGTCGTCCGTTTTTTGCGTGACGAAGGCGTTAAATACATCTATGGGTATCCTGGTGGTGCCCTGCTGCACATCTACGATGCCCTCTTTAAAGAAAAAGAAGTAACCCATATTCTTGTTCGCCATGAGCAGTCAGCCACGCATATGGCAGACGGCTATGCACGTGCGACCGGAAAGGCAGGCGTCGTTCTGGTAACGTCAGGCCCCGGTGCCACCAACGCCATTACAGGTATCGCTACGGCGTATATGGATTCCATTCCGATGGTAATCCTGTCTGGGCAGGTTGGCAGCAACATGATCGGCTCCGATGCGTTCCAGGAAGTCGACATGGTGGGGATTTCCCGGCCTATCGTTAAACACAGCTTCATGATCAAGCACCCCTCCGAAATTCCAGAGGTCATGAAAAAGGCCTTCTATCTGGCGGAGTCGGGTCGTCCCGGGCCGGTTGTGGTTGATATCCCGAAGGATATGACCAGCCCCACGGAGAAGTTCGAATACGTATACCCCAAGAAGGTCAAGCTGCGTTCCTATAATCCGGCTGTTCGTGGTCATTCTGGACAGATTCGCAAAGCCGCTGAAATGCTGTTGGCGGCCAAGCGGCCTATTCTGTATTCGGGCGGCGGCGTCATCATGGGGAACGGTGCAGCCCAGCTGACCGAGCTTGCTAAGATGCTCAACCTGCCAGTTACCAACACGTTGATGGGGCTGGGCGGTTTTCCAGGCAGTGATCGTCAGTTCCTGGGTATGCTAGGTATGCACGGCAGTTACACAGCCAACCTGGCAATGCACCATAGCGATGTCATCCTGGCAGTAGGTGCCCGCTTTGATGATCGCGTCATCAATGGCGCCAAACGTTTCTGCCCCAATGCCAAGATCATTCACGTCGATATCGATCCTGCCTCCATCTCTAAAATGATCAAGGCGGATGTTCCGATTGTTGGGCCTGTCGATAGCGTTCTGACGGAAATGGTTGCCATCCTCAAGGAAATTGGCGAAAAGCCAGCAGCAGAAGCTCAAGCCAATTGGTGGAAGCAGATTGAGGAATGGCGCAGTTCGCAGGGCGGCCTGTTTCCCTACGACAAGGGGGATGGAAGCATCATCAAGCCGCAGACGGTGATCGAGACGCTTTACGAAGTAACCCATGGAGATGCGTTTATCACTTCTGACGTAGGTCAGCATCAGATGTTCGCTGCACAGTACTATCTGTATGACAAGCCAAACCGCTGGATCAACTCCGGTGGCTTGGGCACCATGGGGTTCGGCCTGCCAGCGGCCATGGGCGTCAAGCTGAACTTCCCTGACGTCGACGTCGCTTGTGTAACAGGCGAGGGCAGTATCCAGATGAATATTCAGGAGCTGTCCACCTGTCTGCAATATGACCTTCCCGTCAAGATCATTACGCTGAACAACCAGGCCCTGGGCATGGTTCGCCAGTGGCAAGACATGCAGTACAACAGCCGTTACTCGCATTCCTATATGGAATCGCTCCCTGACTTCGTCAAGGTGGCTGAGGCATACGGGCATGCCGGTATGCGCATCACGCGTCTGGCTGATCTCAAGCCCATGATGGAAGAGGCCTTTGCCATGAAGGACCGTCTGGTCTTCCTGGATATTCAGGTTGATACCAGCGAGCACGTCTATCCAATGCAGATTAAAGATGGGTCGATGCGCGAAATGTGGCTGAGCAAGACGGAGCGGACTTAATCATGCGGCACATCATTTCCCTTCTGCTAGAAAACGAGCCAGGCGCATTGTCCCGTGTGGTCGGCCTGTTCTCGCAGCGCAACTACAACATCGAAAGCCTGACCGTTGCTCCGACAGAAGACCCAACGCTCTCGCGTCTGACGCTGACAACCGTGGGGCACGATGAAACCATCGAGCAGATTACCAAGAACCTCAATAAGCTGATCGAGGTTGTAAAGCTGGTGAATCTGTCCGAGGGCTCCCACATTGAGCGTGAGCTTCTGCTGATCAAGGTCAAGGCGACCGGAGCTCAACGCGATGAAGTCAAACGCACCACGGATATCTTCCGTGGACAGATAGTGGATGTAACGAGTAGCGTCTATACGATTCAGCTGGCTGGTACGAGTGAAAAACTCGACAGCTTTATCCAGGCGATCGGTACGACGTCTATTCTGGAAGTCGTACGCAGTGGTGTCACAGGGATTTCCCGTGGCGACAAGGCTCTGAGCATTTAAATTTGATAAAGCCACGCGGCTAATTCTAAGGAGAATTTCATGCGCGTTTATTACGATAAAGATTGTGATCTTTCCATCATTCAGGGCAAGAAAGTCGCCATTATCGGCTATGGCTCTCAGGGCCACGCTCATGCAAACAACCTGAAAGACTCAGGTGTAGACGTTGTCGTCGCGCTGCGCCCGGGCTCTGCCTCTGCCAAGAAGGCCGAAGCGGCTGGACTGGCTGTCAAAAGCGTTCCAGAAGCCGTTAGCTCTTCCGATGTCATCATGATTCTGACGCCTGACGAATTTCAGGCTCAGCTGTACAAGAATGAAATCGAACCTAACCTGAAGCAGGGCGCTACCCTGGCGTTCGCTCACGGCTTTGCAATCCATTACAACCAGGTTGTGCCGCGTGCGGATCTGGACGTCATTATGATTGCACCCAAGGCCCCGGGTCATACTGTTCGCTCCGAGTTCGTCAAGGGCGGCGGTATTCCTGACTTGATCGCCGTTTACCAAGATGCTTCCGGCAATGCCAAGAACGTAGCGCTGTCCTACGCTTGCGGCGTGGGCGGCGGCCGTACCGGTATCATCGAAACCACATTCAAGGACGAGACCGAGACCGACCTGTTCGGTGAGCAGGCTGTTCTGTGCGGTGGTACCGTTGAGCTGGTTAAAGCAGGCTTCGAAACACTGGTTGAAGCGGGCTACGCTCCTGAGATGGCCTACTTCGAGTGCCTGCATGAGCTGAAGCTGATCGTGGACCTCATGTATGAAGGCGGTATCGCCAACATGAACTACTCCATCTCCAACAATGCGGAGTATGGCGAGTACGTGACAGGTCCTGAAATCATCAACGCCGAATCTCGCCAAGCTATGCGCAATGCGCTCAAGCGTATTCAGGATGGCGAATATGCCAAGATGTTTATCAGCGAAGGCGCAAGCAACTACCCATCCATGACGGCATATCGTCGCAATAATGCGGCGCATGGTATCGAGCAGATCGGTGAAAAACTGCGCGCTATGATGCCTTGGATTGCTGCTAACAAGATCGTCGACAAGAGCAAAAACTAATCATTAGGGCCATTAAAGCTCCTGTTGATCTCAGTTTCGGAAAAACGCGGCCACGGCCGCGTTTTTTCGTTTCAGCTCGTCTTCTGATATAAAAGCTGTAACGTGTTAAGGATGAACCCTGAGAGGAGGGGATCATCCAAGACTTCAAGTCCTATGCAAGGAATTTTCATGAGCGAGCGTCCCGACGAAGCTAACGAAACAGCTTCCTCAAGCACTGAAAGCATTATTCCCGTCGATGAGCATTTCGAAGAAACACACGATGCCCAGGGACGAAAGATTCGCCGTCGAGGCGTCTATTTACTTCCGAACCTCTTCACGACAGCCGCGCTTTTTGCAGGACTTTATTCAATCATCAAGTCCATTGCGGCACAGACTGCATTTATCCAGGGACAGTCGGAAGAGGCTGCGGTAGGGTTTGCAGCAGCAGCGGCAGCCATTTTTATCGCCATGATCCTTGATGGATTGGATGGTCGTGTTGCACGCTTGACCAATACCCAGAGTGCTTTTGGGGAGCAGTACGATTCGCTGTCCGACATGGTGGCCTTTGGTGTAGCGCCGGCCATTCTTGCATTTGAATGGGCTCTGATCAGTCTAGGCAATGTAGGTTGGGCTGTGGCCTTTATCTATGTGGCAGGTGCAGCACTCCGACTGGCGCGTTTCAACACTCAGATCGGCTCCGTCGATAAGCGTTACTTCATTGGATTAGCCAGTCCGTCCGCCGCTGCGCTAGTTGCTGGAACAGTATGGTGCTTTAGCGACTTTGGTATTCAGGGCTCCAAACTCTCATTCCTGGTTGCGTTCATGGTTGCTGCTGCAGGAATGCTCATGGTTAGTAATTTCAAGTACTGGAGCTTCAAGACCCTGGATATGAAAGGGCGTGTTCCGTTCGTGGGCATCCTCATCGCTGTCCTGATCTTCGCCATTATCTTTACTGATCCGCCACGTGTCCTGCTGCTGGGTTTCCTTGCTTATGCTGTGTCAGGTCCCGTCAAGGCATTAATGCGCTTCCGCCGTCATCGCGACCGCACGCATTGATTAATTCCCTGATTATCTCCACAGTGAGACTACGTATCGACAGTAGTCGCTGTGGAGATTGCCATGCTGATTAACATCCCTCCGCGTTCTGCCTGCAAGCCATCTGAAATCACTTCAGAAAATATCTATTTGTCTCGCCGTCAATTCATGGGTGCAGCCAGTGCTGCTGTCACTGCTACGGTGCTGCCCGGCTGGGCGCTTGCTGACGGATCTGTTTATTCAGATGTGGAACCAGGCAAAGCGCCTGATTGGTTTGCCGAGAAACAGTCTGCTATTCGTTGGAAGGCGGTAGATATAAAGGGTGAGTCCATAACGCCTTTCAAAGACGCCACGCAATACAATAACTTTTATGAGTTCGGCCCTGATAAAGGTGATCCCTATACCAATGCAGGGCAGATGGTGGTCGAGCCTTGGACAGTCAAGGTAGACGGAGAGGTTGGTAAGCCAGGTACCTACTCGCTGGAGGACATTATCCGGCCTCAGCAGTTGGAAGAAAGGATATACCGCCTGCGTTGTGTCGAAGCCTGGTCCATGGTTATCCCGTGGCTGGGTATTCCACTAGCAGATGTCATTAAACAGTTCCAGCCAACAGCTAATGCCAGGTACGTTCGTTTTGAAACATTGAATGATCCCCAGCATATGCCAGGGCAGCGTTCCAGTTTCTCTCTACTGGATTGGCCTTATCGAGAAGGGTTGCGTATGGATGAAGCCATGCATCCATTGGCTATATTGGCGGTAGGCATGTATGGGCAAGTACTGCCTAATCAGAACGGCGCACCCATTAGATTAGTTGTGCCGTGGAAGTATGGATTCAAAAGTATCAAGTCGATTGTTCGCATCAGCTTGGTGAGTGATCAACCGCAGACAACCTGGCAAAGCATGGCGCCAAATGAGTATGGCTTTTATGCCAACGTCAACCCGCAGGTCGATCATCCCCGTTGGAGTCAGGCTAAAGAGCGACGGCTTCCTAGCGGTCTATTTAGTCCTAATATTAAAGAAACACAGATGTTTAACGGTTATGCAGAGGAGGTTGCTGGCCTATACGCCGGGATGGACCTGAGGAAGCAGTATTAATGATGCTGCAAGTATGGCGATTGGTCGTTTTAATCAGTGCGTTTTCGGTGCTTGGTGCTTGGCTGTACGAGGCATGGAGTTCTGCCTTGGGCCCTGACCCCGGTAAGGTAATCATTGATAGGCTTGGCCTGGGGGCGCTAGTACTCTTACTGATAACGCTCAGCTTGACGCCCTTGCAGAAAATGACGAGCTGGAAAGGATGGGCATTGGTTCGCCGCCAGTTAGGCCTGTGGACATTCACCTATGCAGCGCTTCATTTCTGCTCTTACCTGGCCTTTGTATTAGGCTGGGATTTTTCCCGCTTGGGTATTGAATTGCAGAAGCGTCCCTATGTGATTGTAGGGTTCATTGCCGTGCTGGGGCTGCTTCCTCTAGCTCTGACCTCGAACCGTTACAGCATGCGTAAATTAGGCAAGCAGTGGAAGCGGCTGCATCGCCTCATTTATATAGCATTGGTTATGGCCTTGCTGCACATGTGCTGGATAACTCGCTCGGATATCCGCGAGTGGCTGATATACGCCTCGATAGGAGGCCTGCTGCTTGTGCTTCGCTTACCATTCATCGCCACTCAGCTAAGACAAAAGAAGATTTTTCAGTCCGGTCAAAATAAAGCTTGACCTGTGAGCGGAGGGGCCTATAATGCGCCCCACTTCCGCTGCAACGGAACAGCAAAAAGCCTTGTAGATCAATGGGTTAGCTGTTTAGTCAGGGTCAGGCCTCCGGTCTGGCA
>NZ_JAUEPD010000011.1:0-192172 GCF_030403525.1 Pseudomonas sp. WAC2 | reverse complement strand
AAAGGCTTGTCAACTACCGCTTCCCTCTTTCCGCTTCTGCCAGACCGGAGGCCTGACCCTGAGTAAACAGCTAAACCATTGATCTACAAGGCTTTTTGCTGTTCCGTTGCAGCGGAAGTGGGGCGCACTATAGGCCCCTCCGCTCACAGGTCAAGCTTTATTTGAACATCTTGGATAAGCGTTACGCAGAGAACTCTTTAAGAAAGAAGTCTAGATAGTGTGCCTCGATAGGTGCATGAGGTGCGAGGCATTTCACAAGAGTAAGACGGAATGCTCTACCACAAACGATTGAAGCTGACTCAGTTCTAATTTTGAAGCCGCTAAAAGGAACGGCTTTTAAACCTATCAGTCATTACCCTAGCTGCTATCTACCAGAAATGCTTAGCGCATAGAGAGCAGCTGGTTGATGAATTTACAAATACAGGGTTTCTAAATGGCTTTTTTCTCAAACAAAAGCAAAGTGGTAAGCATTAACGCAAGACACTGCGCCAAAAGCCCTACCCAAATACATAGTGTTGAGGGGGATCGTAAAAACTCAGGAAACCAACCGCTATCCAGTCATAATCAGCACATAGGATTCTTTGGAATTTAGAAGCCGCTCGGGCTTGACCGCAATAGTCGCAACAGCCTATGGCTTACCACTGGGTTGCTTCTTTTCCTTTGATGACCGTCAGCCTTATGAAGGCCTCGTCATTGTCCATTCATTGGTCTTCCTAGCCGATGCCTTTCCGCATGGTCTTATGGTTTTTGTCGATTATCGTACTGCCCCTCTCTTACCAGGAGCAGATCAAGCGCTCTTTCGACTAAAAATCTGCTAACCGTTAAAAAGGCTGGAAGAGCAACACTATTACGATATCAACTCCGCTATGACTGTAACGCTGGAATTACTGCTTATTTATGTATTGTCCATGTTCTTTTTGGACAGATTATTCAGGCGTCTAAATATCCTGTCAGAGCAGGCGCTAACCCGATCCTCCCCTATTGACGCACTACGAGGCGTACTCTCTACCACTGTGGTCTGCTGCCACTTTATGGTGACCTACCAATGGAAGACCACTGGCGAATGGGCAGGCTCAGACAGCAGTGCGCTCCTGAACAATATGGGGGCGGTTCCCGTCACGCTCTTTTTCATGATTACAGGCTTTCTGTTCTTTGGAAAAATTTATCAGCGCAAGCCTGACTGGCCACATATATTCCAGTCACGATTCTGGAGAATTATGCCACTGTACGCATTCGTTGTAGCAGTAGTCATATTTATCAGCCTGTATCGAACCGGATTCGATCTGGTATCGCTTACTCAACTGGCCAAGGAAAGTCTGAGATGGGTTGTTTTTCTTGGTGCCTCCTTTAATGGCTTTCAAGAGAGTCGCATCATTACGGCCGGAGTCCAGTGGACGTTGAAATATGAATGGTTCTTTTATCTAGCCCTTCCTGTTCTCGCAGCGTTGATCAACCGCGAAAACTACGGCCGCTACCTTGCCCTATCTCTCACCGTGGTAGTAGCTGCATTACCTGCAGCACAATTGGAAGTATTGAAGCTCCATTTCTTGCTATTTTTTATCGCTGGATTCATCCCTGTGCTGATCAAGCGACACCGGCCAGCATGGATCGATCATATAAAGAAACCCGTCTATGGCGCTCTGGCAATAGCCCTCGTCGCATATAGTATGACGATGCCGGATTACTTTTCTGTACCTCAGACTGTGCTCCTCAGCATGGCGTTTGCCATTATTGCGCTGGGTAACGATCTGTTTGGATTGTTAAGTAGTTACGGCTTGAAGGCTTTAGGTGAAATTAGCTACAGCGTTTATTTGATTCACGGGCTGGTGCTATATAGCCTCTTTTCTTGGTTACAGGTCTATCCCTTTATAGACAGCAATGTTTCCCACTACATTATGCTTCTGCCTTTGGTGCTGGTATTGGTATGTGGGCTTTCCCTGTTAACTTTCTTGGGAATAGAGAAGCCTTTCATGTTGAAGCCTAGAAAAGGCGTAAATACTATACCGCCTCTCTAAAAGCTCTGGGTGTCACAGTTTCAACTGTGATACCCCATGTTTTCAATAATTTTAAAACTCCTAATAAACCAGAACGATTTCTAAATACTGTTTTGGCTTTAATTCTGAACATATCATTTGATCGAATGTTCTCATGCACCTAGAAGAAAATTAAACCCGATAAAATGGGCTTTAAAAATTTTCCGTTAATCAAGCAAAAAGAAATTCTCTGGATGAAGCCAAAGCGATGTTTGCACCTAAACCTCCTTTAAATCATTCGGATAAAAAGGCTCTACTGGAAAATGCAAGAATGCTATTAGTTCTACTTTCAATCACTATAAGTCCCAACCAGGTGGCAAAGTATATCAGTCCCAACATGTCCAAAAATTTACATAGCCTTTACCTGGAAAGGGTATCGTCTTTACAACAGAAAGGCTTTAATGCGAGGGCAAGCGAACGATCCGTTGTTTGGTTTGTAACACGTCATCAGCCACCCCAGAAGCAGTGATTTCCCCCGTTGCTGCTTTTTTACTGGGGTGGTCTTTTTCAGGACGCACCAATCAAACGCGCGCTATCAAGGTAGCGTGAAGTGGCTAACGTTTGGTTAAGATCAGGCGTGCAAAGCTAGCTGCCAAACAGCGGCCTTACCGCAGTAAGGCGGAAATCGTTTGCCTTTAACGATGGGCGAGGCCGTGCGAGGGGCACCTACAACTGTCCAGATGCCACTTTCTGGACACGTCTGACCTGTTGTGCACTGGGTACCGATAGGGGTGATAGTAGGCATATCTACTACTTCTGCAGTATTACTTCTCATGACAATACAAACGTAGCTGACTATGGTCTGTTGAGGTTAACGCAGCGCTGTTGTTTTGCAACTGGCTTATATCGGCTGGCCTGCCAAAGATGACTAACGGCATGACCATGTATAAATGAGAATGAGCCCCATGGCTCCGCTACGCTTAATAGGATGAAAGTCAACCAGAAAACCGTTACAGACTATTTAAGATAAATTAATATCACATTGATATCACAGCATTGATCATCCAGTTATATAAATAAGGCACCTCATGCCTCACATCAGTACTGGCTATAGGATAGGCTTAGGATTGGAGCTGCTATAACAGAAAATATTACTTGAGAAAGATACGATTAATTTTAGCAAAAGGCTCTGTTAAGCACGACTGCTTACCTGTGACCGAGTAATGTTGCGTTATGATCTTCGATAGACCTTTATCTGAAATTCTTAAAGCCAACGACACCTCTTCGCTAGTCTAGTAAGCGGCTTTATTTTTACTGTATAAATTTCCTACATCGATCCTATCTCAAGAACTAAGTCATGAGATTTGGGTTCGATATGACCTCTTCGCAGATCATCCCAGCGATCGCTGTCTCTGGTTTGCTTGTGCGTTTACCAGACGTATCAAGGCTCACTTATGCTTCATGTGCGACAACTTCATAAAAGCTACCCCACCCCTCAGGGCATTCTACCGGTACTTCGAGGTATAGATTTAGATCTGCAGCGTGGTGGCAGTCTGGCTCTTATGGGCGAGTCGGGAAGTGGTAAAAGCACACTCCTTCATCTTATCGCCGGACTCGACAAGGCAGATAGTGGCCGCATCGATATCGATGGAAAGGCATTACACTCACTTAACGAACAAGCGCTGGCTGACTGGCGTCGCTGTGAGATTGGCCTGATTTTTCAGCAGTTCAACCTCATCGGCAGTCTGACGGTAGAGGATAATCTAGCTTTTCAGGCCCGGCTTGCGGGACGGCACAATCCATTGTGGCAGGCCCAGCTTGCCGAGCAACTGGGTCTGAGCGAGTTATTGCAACGGTACCCAGAGCAGCTTTCGGGAGGACAACAACAGCGTGTGGCATTGGGTCGAGCCCTGGCATCACGTCCGGCGTTAGTACTGGCTGATGAACCGACCGGTAACCTGGACGAAGTAACTAGCGCCCAAGTACTCAAGCTGTTGCTGGATCTGGTAGACCGTAGTGGCTGTACGCTGCTGATGGTTACTCATAGCCCACAGGTAGCGGCACAGTTGCAGCAACGCGTCGTGTTGCGGGCAGGCCAAATTGCTACCCCTATTGGAAGCTGACCATGGGTGTTGTGTATTGGTCTGTACGCAGCCTAATCAGTCACTGGCGAAAACACCCCGTGCAGTTTTTCAGTCTATTTACCGGGCTCTGGCTAGCCACGGCATTATTGACTGGCGTTCAGGCGCTTAATAGCCAGGCAAGGCAAAGCTATGCGCAGGCCAGTCAGCTCATTGGCGGTTTACCTCAAGCGACACTTTCTGCACGTAATGGCGGACTTATTTCTCAGGAAAGCTTTCTTGCGTTACGCCGACAGGGATGGCCTGTGTCACCAATGTTACAAGGCAGCGCCATTATTCAAGGTCAAACACGCCGTCTGCAAATCATGGGTATCGAACCAGTGAGCCTGCCGGTGGGCTCGTCCATAGCGGGCGAACCAACCGAAACACAGGACTTGATGGCGTTTATTAGTCCACCTGGGCAAACCTGGGTTGCTAACCAAACACTACATGAATTGAACCTGCAGGAGGGTGAGCAGCCTTACCTGGTTAATGGGCAACGCCTCCCGCCGATAACAGGTAAGTCAGGCATGGCTCCCGGCATGTTGCTAGTCGACATCGGAGTAGCCCAGCGGCTACTTGAGGCGCCGGACCAACTCTCACGCCTTGTTCTCCCAGCAGATTTTCAGGCACCCCTTCCTTCTCCGTGGAATGAACGATTGCAATGGCAGCCCCATTCAAATGAAAACGACCCGGGACAGCTCACCGAAAGTTTCCACCTCAACCTAATGGCGCTTGGGCTGTTAGCCTTTACAGTTGGGTTGTTTATTGTACACGCGGCTATCGGGCTGGCCTTGGAGCAACGAAGACCCTTATTGCGTACATTGCGCGCCAGCGGTGTAAGTGTTCAAAAACTCCTGATAGCGCTGACTGGAGAACTGATAGCGCTCGCGTTGCTAGGGGGGCTGGCAGGTATTGTTAGCGGCTACGTACTGGCCAGCCTACTCTTACCAGACGTGGCAGCCAGCTTACGAGGTTTATATGGTGCTGAGGTGGCCGGAGAGCTCTCTCTCAGTCCAATCTGGTGGCTAGGTAGCCTGGGACTTAGCCTTCTGGGTGCGCTGTTGGCGGGCGCAAACAGTTTATGGCGCGCCGCTCGGTTGCCATTGCTAGGACTCGCCAATAGCGAGGCTTGGCATCAGGCCCACCGTGCCTGGCTAAAACGCCAAGGATGGATCGCCGCTGTTGCAGCAGTGGTTGCCTTCATTGCCTGGCTGACAGGCAATAGCCTGGCGGCAGGTTTCGTCATGATGGGCAGCCTACTGCTCGCGGCAGCTCTAGGTCTGCCGGTAGCGCTCAGCGGCCTGCTGAGACTAGCACCTGCCTCCATGCGGTCACCATTACTGGGCTGGTTTATTGCCGACTGCCGACAACAGTTACCTGGCCTGAGTCTGGCCCTCATGGCTTTGTTGTTAGCCCTTGCCGCTAATATTGGTGCCGGCAGTATGACTGAAGGGTTTCGGCATACCTTTAGTGTCTGGCTGGATCAGCGCCTTTCTGCCGAACTTTATATCCGCCCAGCTAGCCCGAATCAGGTGCAAGAGATGGCTAACTGGCTAACAGCGCGTCCTGAAGTTGATCGTGTTTTGGCAGGTCTTGAGCTTGAAACGCAATTGGGTGGTTGGCCTTTGACCATTGCAGGCGTAGAGGATGATGAGCTTTACCGCAACCATTGGCCTTTACTAGAGGCACGAGCAGGTAACCCTTGGGACGCACTCTTCAAGGGCGATAGCGTCATGCTTAGTGAACAACTGGCTCGGCATTTGAACGTTGAAATAGGCGACACGGTAAAACTACCGGCAGCCGAAGGGGCGTGGCTTGCCAAGGTCGTGGGTATCTACGCGGATTATGGAAACCCTCGTGGCCATGTTCTGGTAGATGCTAAGGCAATGAAAGCCCATTGGCCCAACCTGCCGGTAAGCCGTTATGCGCTGCGTATGGAGCCCTCCGCCGTTGGCAACCTGAAACAGGCCATCAAGGATACGTTTGCTCTCGATGACTCCCGTCTTGTGGATCAGGTACAGCTCAAACAATGGGCAACACAGGTGTTTGAGCGCACGTTCAGTGCAACCTCGGCCCTTAATACGCTGACGCTGGGCGTAGCAGGTGTTGCGCTCTTTATTGCTTTATTAACGCAAAGCCAGAGTCGCCTTGGGCAACTCGCGCCGCTATGGGCCATGGGTGTTACGCGGCGCCAGCTGATGCTGCTTAACGTAGGTCAGACGTGGCTGCTAACACTGCTAACATTGCTCCTGGCGATTCCGCTGGGCATTCTGCTGGCATGGTGCCTGGTAGCCGTGATTAATGTCCAGGCCTTTGGGTGGCGTTTGCCACTTCAGGTTTTTCCGGATCAGCTGATGCGTCTGGCAGGACTCGCTCTACTGGCTACCTGGCTGGCCTCAGCTTGGCCTCTCTGGACCCTGTGGCGGAGCCGCCCGGTTGACTTGCTGAGGGTACTGTCCGATGAACGCTAGGATTGGCTGTCTGGTTGTAGGCCTTTTTGTCCTAGGCGGATGCGATGATTCTTCATCCAAAGGACAAGGCTTTGCCGGTTTGGGCCAGGAAAGCAAGGGCTTTGCTCAGGTCGTACCGGGCAAAGTGTTCTCTTTTCCAGCCGATCATGGCGCTCATCCTGATTTTCGTATCGAGTGGTGGTATGTCACTGCCAACCTAAAGGACGCTGCCGGCAATGACTATGGCGTGCAATGGACGCTTTTTCGTAGTGCCATGCGTCCCGCAGCCGACCAGCCCGGCTGGGACAACGGGAATTTGTGGTTAGGTCACGCGGGGCTGACTACCCGCACGCAGCAATTCCATGCCCAGACACAGGCGCGAGGGGGCGTTGGACAGGCCGGCGTGACAGCTGAACCCTTTGCTGCCTGGATTGATGATTGGTCAATGCAAGGCGAAGCATCGTCAGATCTTAAAGTGCAGGCCCGTGGCGATACGTTCTCTTATCAGCTCCAGTTGACGTCAGATCAACCACTTGTGCTCCAAGGGGACCAAGGCTTGAGTCGCAAGTCAGCCAGAGGCCAAGCGTCCTATTACTACAGCCAACCTTTTTTCCGCGCACAGGGTGTATTGAAAATCGAGGGCAAACCCGTAGCCGTAAGCGGCACGGCCTGGCTTGATCGCGAATGGAGTAGTCAGCCGCTCTCGGAAGATCAGCACGGATGGGACTGGTTTTCGCTACACCTGCAGGATGGTCGACAACTTATGGTGTTCCGCTTGCGACAGGCAGATGGTGATAACTACCTGAGCGGTACCTGGATAAAGGCCGACGGCCAGACCGAACCCCTGCAAAGAGACGAAATCGAGTTAAAAGCCTTGGATGAACATTTGATCGCGGGGCGGAAAATTCCAACGCGCTGGTCTTTGTCCCTAATCAAACGCGGGCTTAACATTGAGGTGTCAGCCATTAATCCCAACGCCTGGATGGATGTAGGAACACCCTATTGGGAAGGGCCCGTACGCGTACAAGGCAGCGAAACCGGAATCGGCTATCTGGAAATGACAGGTTACTGAGCCTGCGCTGCGCTGATGAAAACGCAGGCTCAGCCCGATCAGCTTACTGCCAATCGGTCCAGGTCTAGCATGTCCAAGGTCTGATCAAGTTGGTAAACCGAATTGGGATAAGCAACGCCCATCTCCACGAAGTGAGGGTTCTCTTTGAGGCGCTGACTGAAATAGGTATCGGAAGTATCGTAGATCCAGGAGTTTGATCGGGATTGAAATTCCGGAAAGTCATCATAACTTCCCTTTCGCCTGTCCAGTACGCGGTGGAGGTTGTCCCGTAACAACAGTAGGCTTTCATTTGGCATGTTATTGATCCAGGTGACAAAGGCCTGCTGGTCCTGGTTATCCTGCAGATCAAGTCCCTTGAGTTCGGCGTAGCGTGAGAGCAACGGCAGGACGTTATAACCGTCTCCGCTCTGGTCTGAAAGTGCTTTTGCCGCCGCCTCATCAAGCCCAGCGTGAGTTAAAAATTGGCTGGTTTCCGGCGTTTGAAAGCGATTGGCCATTTCATGGTGTTTGATAACGTCACGCGTGCCCAATGTGATGGTCGAAAGCAGCACTACACCAAGGCCGATTGGGCCAAAAACAGTGCCTGTGCCCAAGGCTGATGTCACTCCTCCTGCTGCGGATAATGTATAGAGTGACGCTCCCACCGTATCGCCAGACTCCGCCGCCTTGCCTGCGTTGACCAGATCAAACAGCGAGCTGGCAACGCCCAAAACTTTTACCGCAGGACGAGAGCTACCGCCGGCCAATGTGTTTACCCAACCATCCTTGGGTATCTTACCCATGCCGATCAAGAGTTCGGTCGTCTTTTGGGCCGTGCCGGCAGCGTCAAGACAGACCTTAAGGATGGCTTCGGGGCTCTGGTGTTTATGTAACGCAACCCCGGAGCTTGCCAGTACGGCAGCGGCACCGGCCGCCCCGATCATCCTCAAGGTTTGGCCAGCGCGCGTCTGATTATCAAAGGTCCTGACACCATTGGTTGATTTGATATCGTCCAACTTGAGATTGAAGCGAGCGAGACGGTCGGTAATCTGCTCGGCTGTTTCGCCGGGCCTCGGCAATGCCTCTTTCAAGGCATCAATAGCCTTATTGAGATCCTTGTCTGGTATACCAAACAGAGCAGCTACTGGGCCTTTTTTGAGCCCTTCCAGTTTGTTGAGGGCATTTTGCAGGCTGGCAGCATCTCCCGCCTTTACATTCTGAAACTCTGGCATCACCTTGTGCCGTAGAACCTGCGTAGCCACTTCCTCAAGAAACTTTCGACCACGATCCGTTGTTTTGCCAAACTGCCCAATCAGCTTCCATTGATCCAGATCGTTTGTCAGTTCCGGATATTGGGCCACCGCAGAACTCATGGCTGTAATTGCGTCGGGATTATCCAGTGTCCTGCGGATTTGGTCCTCGATCGCCTTGCGGTCACCGTTAAAGTCTGCCGGAAGATTTTGCAGCGCCTGTAGCTGGTATAAGAGATCATGCCCGTCCTCAGCAACCTGATCTTTTAGCGCCTGGGTCTGCTCTTCCCACTCGGGCGGTCGCGAGTCAAGATAATCCCGGATGGCGTTATCCCGCTGCTCAGTAGTCATGACAGCGCCCCCATTCAGGGTGAGCCAATTGAGCTCTTCCATCTGTTTTCCATACGCCTGCAGATCATCCGTAACCTTTTTCTGGAACTGATCCAGGCCTGGCAGGATATCGCCCTCTAAAACATAGCGTGTGTCGCTTTGGCCCACAAAGCTCAGCACCTGCAGCGGATAAGCTGGACTTGCTCCTTCGGCAATGCTCTGCACAGTTCCGGTCCGCTCGTAAAGTCCGAGCTCGACCAAACGCTTGATGGTCTCCTCAGCACCAGGCTGACCGGCAATGCGTCCGGTTACGTTGACCAGATGATAGGCCCCTGACGAGCCTACCATGAGGGGGACTGGATTATCGCTGGGCTCGATCAATACCTTTTCCAGTCCGGGAATTGCCGCTTCGACGACCTTTGCCGCAAGATGCGGGTCAAGGTTCTGTGTCATGTTATCCAGTCGTTCGAATACAGTTTTCATCGGTACGAGCTGGCCAGACTGGTTATCCTGCTGATTCAAGGCGTCAAGCGCGTATTGCCCTGCACTTTGGAAGATCTCCTGGCCTGTTGATGACTGCAACAAAATCTCTTTTACATCAGGTGTAACGGTGGAGTAAGCCTTTCCTAGTGTCTCCAATGCGGCAACAGGATCCGGCGATGCGTTAACCTGCTGAACAATCTCCCTGACCTGCGCTTCCACGTCCGAACCCTTGTGGCTGGAAGGCGTCAGCACCAACCCCATCTGTTCGGCACCCTGCTCTATCGCTATCTGAGCCGGCCCGCTGTCCGTCCAGTCATGATCAAATAACCATTGCGCAGAGTCGTTACGCTCAGCGGCTGGCAAAGCGGACAAAAACGTTTGCACGTCTTGTTTCAGTTGTTCGGTCTCTACTGCGTAATCAATCGCGCCGTCTGCAGTGTTAGCGTGTTCGATGGCATTACCTCGAGACTGCAGGTTTTCAAGGAACAGTGTTTTGCCATCAGGCTGTACGGCCAGCTGCTCTGGTGCTGGAGGAGGTAAAAAGACCACATCACCGGCGTGAATGTGATCAATATCAGAAATCTGCGGATTATGTTGGGCTGCCTCGTGCAGTGAGACGTAATGCTTCTTGGCGATACCCGTCATGGTGTCACCCGGCTCTACAACTACCTTTTGCTGCTGCAGGTGCGACTCAGGGAGTCTTGGTGCGTCCCCTTTAGGGCGCGGCGTCTCCTGGGATCGCTTGATAAACGCGCTAAATGAATGAAGCGCGGTGCGGAAGTTACTGCGAGAGGTTCCGGCATTATCGATCGGCATCGCCATGGCGTAATGTCCTCGGTAGGCTTCGGTCGTCAGCCTGACCAAGGATGCTTGGCTTAGATGAAAAGCACATGACACGTTAACGCCAAGCTGAAGTAACCATGCTTACGGCTCCATAAGGAACAATAGCCTCTACACACTAATACTCCGGCAGGATAAAAGGCTTATAGCCAGAAAATCATCATTGACCGATTGCTTAAACAGTAAAACAACAAGAATCCGTCAGGTCATGAAATTACTTTGCCATTACTTTATTTTCATGATACTCGTGCCGACGAATGGTAATACGCGTTTTAATCAATAAAACCTTATAAAAATCAGTAACTTAAATTAGCAAATAAAACTTTATCTGGCTTTGTTTCAATTCATGTCAATGTTTTGGCATATCGCTTGTATAGCTCAGTACGCAGAGCACAGAGCGCGCTCCGCTTGGCAGTAGCCTAGCCAATTCTTTTTAATTCTGAGCCTCCGCCTGATCTTGCAGTACAGGAAATGGTCGCGGTTGGTCACAGCAGTATGGTGATACCAATGTTTTTTTCGAAACTGTTAAAGAAAAGCCTTCCCCTAGCAGCCGCCTTGGCGCTTGGAACCACTTACGTACAAGCCGAACCGGTCGATCTGGTTAGTCTGAACCTGTCCGGTGCGGGATTTGCCCCCCATGTCTTACCTGGAATCAATGGCACCAACTACATATTCCCGGTGGAATCCTACTTCCAGCAGTGGAGCGCCAGGGGCATCAAGACCTTCCGCTTCCCCATTATCTGGGAGCGCCTGCAACCCAAGCTGGGTGGCCCGCTGGATCCAGCCTATGTTGCGTTGATCGACCGCACCTTTGGTTATGCGCAAAAGCACAACATCAAGATCATTCTGGACCTGCATAACTATGCACGCTATCGCGGCCAGGTGATTGGCACCAGTGGCGTTCCGTATGCGCGCTACCAGGAGATCATGACCAAGATTGCCCAGCAGTGGAGTAATCAACCCGCCCTGTACGCCTATGACATCATGAACGAGCCCAACGGGGCCCTGGCCTATTGGGCAACCGCTGCACAATACGGTATCAACGGTGTGCGCGCCGTGGACAAGACCCGCCCGATCATTGTGGAAGGTAACGGCTGGTCGAGCGCTACGCGCTGGGCGGAGTGGAATGATCCCTTGCTGAACCTGAAGGATCCGTCCAACAACATCATTTTCTCGGCGCACTCGTATTTCGATGAGAACGCCGGTGGCAGCTATGGTGACGTAGACGTCAACAAGCTGGACGTGATGTACGGCGTGAATCGCGTCAAGCCGTTCGTAGAGTGGCTGAAAAAGCATGGTCAGCGTGGCTACATTGGTGAGTTCGGCGTACCGGATAACAACCCGCGCTGGAACATCCTGATGGACAATATGCTGGCCTACCTGAAAGAGAATTGCGTACCGGCGTCCTACTGGGCGGCAGGTCCGGGTTGGGGCAACTATTTCATGTCGGTTGAGCCTATCAACGGTGTAGAGCGCCCGCAGTGGCCGACGCTCAAGAAATACATGGACAGCAGCAGCTGTACGGAAATAGGCCCGAAGAAAGCAGCAACAACTTCGCCTGCACCTACACCGACCATTGTTGCGCCGGCACCATCCACTACGACGGGTTCCGTGACCAGCACCATCAACAATTTTACCAACACCGATTGGCTCAATGGTGTGTACCGTAAGAAGGCTGGCTTCTCGGTACCGGGCACGACCGCCAACAAAGCCGCCTTTCAGGTGGGCAAGTCGGTTAAGCTAGCGGATGGTCAGGTCCGCAAGATTACCTATGTGCAGGCTGGCACTAATCTAGGTGTCTATGTTGATGGCGCGGCAGTCAATGGATCGGTCGTAGGTTATCCCAAGACGCTGACCGTTTTGTCTAAATAACAACAGTCTCTTACCTACGGGCTGTGATGGATTGTATCTGGAGCTAGGGACAGCTCCTTATCTTTACTTTTTCTCCCTCCGTAATAGGCCAGGTGCGTTCGTATCAGACGCGTATTTTGCCAGCCCATACCAGATTCCCTATGTAAGACAACAAAACGGCATTCTCTAGCAGCTACATAAGCTGATCGTAATTGCCTCGCTATGCATCATCTCTCCTGTAATCCCTTCTGAGTCAACCTATCTGCTTGATCTGGCTTTACTGGCATCCCTTAAAGGAAAAGGCCGGGTATAAGCCCAGCCTTTTCCTTTATTAAAGATGAATCAGGTCATGCCTCTCATTCCTCTGGCGCCAGACAACGACTCAAGCCGCGTTGGGTATGGATACGGTACCGCTGCGATTTCGTCAGTAGCTCTGGCTGTATGTTGATAGTGTGTTTTGAGTGCCTGTAGGGCGAGAAGAAAAGCCGTAGGTGCTTGATACTCGAACACACCTACCAACGGCCACATGGCAAGGTTGGCCAGAAAGAACGCCAGCGTAAAGTCCAAGTTGGGATTTAACTTTGTTGCAACCCTGTAGTGGATGAACAAGCCAATCGGAATAATGGCAAATGTCAGGAATCCGAAGCGGAATAAGGTACCAATTACCCCTACGTCAGACAGAAAGAAGTAGTTGCTGAAGAACCGTTTGAACCCATCATTCCACATCAGGCTCAAGCTGCCGCTAGGAACCCAATTGTATTCATGCAAATGGTTCATGATGGCGGCAATGGTGTTTTCCCGTACATTGTCCGTAGGCCCGCTCTCCACCGATTGCATATAGAAGTCAAGGTTGAGCCCCAAGCTATCGAGGATATGCGGGTTCACCAATATCGGAAAGAGCGCAATGCTACCCAGGATCATGGGCATCACCATGCGGCTTTTCAGACACATCGCGGTAAAGAGAAAGCAGATCACGATGACCTGTCTTGTCTGCATGACAAAGACAATCGTGGCCAGAAAGACAAACGCCAGGATGCCATAGAGCACTTTTGACTTTGGAGCGCCGTTCAGGGGAGATCGTCCATGCCCCATGAAATAGACGCTAAGGCAGTAGGAGAAGATGATGGCCGCTGCGCCGGGCGAGGCACGCCCGGGACGACTAAGGTCAAGCACCTGCTCACGAAGATCGGGCAGCACGCCTGCATAGGAAAGCCAGGAAAGCCCAACGGAGATGAGACCGACCAGCAGTATCAGCTGCTCGAATTGGGTAGCGGTTACACGCTTTGCAAAATAGACAATAACGAAAAAGCTGAAGCAGAACAGAACACGACGCTCTTCAATCAATCCATAGAACAGCGGCTGCCCATAAAAAAGATTTGAAAATAACGCGGGCAGAAAACAGAACACAAACGCAGAAAAAAGGCAAAAACTTAAGCCGAGGTTGTAGTCCTGCTTGTTGGCAGGAGGCGTACCTGTAAGAAGAAGCGCTGTAAAACCTAAGCATATCGCAAGATACAATTCACTAACGTACTTTACGCCAATAGGGTTTGTGTGCCCTTGCTCGAACACACCAAATTGAAAAATAAGAAGAATAAACAAACATACGTAATAGACGTTACGCTTGCTAACCGTGATCATTAATTTTATGTCCTTTACATGCGGTTTGTTTTCGAAACCACCAAGCGTGCCAACCCACACCAATCTGTTGAGGGATCATAAAGCTAGTGGCGACGCAGACGCTGTCAAGGCAGGCAATGGACTACTTAGATCAATGCTTGAAACAGACAAGCTTAGTATTGCGGGCAATTATTACCGTCATATTGGCTCAAATAACCAGACTACTGTGACGGTACGAGTGATTTCGAAAGAATACTGGCTATTTGCCTTCTATTGATAAATAACTTATAAATCATCAAAACAAATTCATAGTACGTTCAATACAAAAGCAATTGACAAAAAACCTTGGTTTTGTGAGTTTGCCAGCATAAATACTTTGAATTAGTTCTCTTCTTTAGTAATAGATCACCCCTCCCGCAGCTTATTAGGACCTTTTTAACCAAGGCTCACTAAAGGACCCGCATAGCGATCAGATGCAGGGTGGAGGCGGAGCATAAGAAAGGCTTTGACTGGGCAGGAAAACCTTTAGACGAGCGGGAAGAGTCTTCAAGAATCTCTTGAAGTAGCCTGACTCTAACTAGATAACACCCAACGATGTAGCCGATTCTATGAATGCCTTGATCATGCTTGTTGACTCGGCCCGTGACCGTTATCAAGTCGATACCTTACTAAAACCTGACGGGACACTGGTTATTACCGCACTACCTGTTGAAGGAGGTCATCCACTTGAGTGGATCTTAACGTCTGATCAGGCGCGTAACCGTCTGCTTTTGGAAACGGTCCTGATGGATATCCAGCGTCGGCTTAACCAGCCGGCATCCA
Organism: Pseudomonas sp. WAC2; assembly: GCF_030403525.1. NCBI lineage: Bacteria > Pseudomonadati > Pseudomonadota > Gammaproteobacteria > Pseudomonadales > Pseudomonadaceae > Pseudomonas > Pseudomonas sp. WAC2. The sequence goes on along the minus strand of NZ_JAUEPD010000011.1, from coordinate 177,382 downwards.
ATAGCCATGAATTTACCCATGATGATCCATTACATCATGGCTCGCTCGGGTAGTAATTATTTACCTCTCTTTATCACAGTGCTTTTACAGTACTTCTCATGTTCCTTGCCACACTTGCAGCACAAAGCACTTCTAGTGTGACGTCCGTACCGGATGGGCTAAACGCGTGTTGCACCCTCTCCATCTTGGTGGGTTGCCACGTGGAAGGTTCTCTGATTTTACCTTTTGTCACCATTACAGGACGTCCAAGTCGCATGATGCGCAAATCTCCTTTTCCGCCTATGTCTTGCGCCTTTCTTTCTGCCGGCGGGAGGTGGGACGCATGCCCGCTCATATGATTGGACCGGCACAACCCTAGGGTTCCGAAAACCTGTCCATCTGCATTGCACATATTGACCACCGTCACTACTAAACCTCTGGGCATGGGGTTGGGCTCTCCATAATTTACGGCTTCGTGCGCCAACCGGTGGGCAGATGCATATCGCTTCGGAAACGGGGCAAGGAATACGGATATGTCTATATTTGACTCGCGCAGAAGAAAAGGCCGTAAATACCGCAAGTGAGCCCACTCAAGAACAGTTGCCCCGTACCGTTACTGGCGGGACGGTACGGGTTGTGGATTATGGGCCGACTATCCGTATGCTGGTCGTGGAGATTCTTGAAGAACTCGGCTACCACGCCCTGATAGCTGAAGATGGCGCTTCTGGCTTGGTAATCCTGCAATCCGATACCGCTATCGACCTGTTAGTTTCCGATGTTGGGCTAACGGAAGGCATTAACGGAAGACAAATGGCTAACGCCGCGCGCATTAGTCGCCCTGACCTCAAGGTGCTGTTTATCACAGGTTATACTGAGAGCGCTGTGGTAGGCGATAGAAACCTGGAAATCGACATGCCCATTATGACCAGACCCTGCACGGCCGATATATTGACCGAGCGAATCTAGCAGTTGATTGAAGGTAGTTAACTGGCGGTTTTTCAGCTCCTTCTTGGACGGGTCAGCTCTATAGTTGGACAGACTGTGCTCTACCAGCTTGAGCACACTGCAGACTCTGCATTCATAGCTGCGCCTGATAGTTAGCTTTTTAGGAATATCGCAGTAGAAAACGGGTAGCTGGTAGAGGTTCGCTTTCGAGAACGCTTGATCCATGGATGCAGTGGGCTTTATCCGTCACTGAATAAATTCAAGCCCTAAGACTGACCGCCGATACATGTCATCAGACAACAAAATTCGGCGTGCTTTCGCCTCTACTTTTGCGGATGACAAATATGCTACTACGCAGTTGGAACATTGCCCCCCGGGCTGCGCTTGGGTTTGGCCTGATCGCGCTGATGGTTGCTTTTCTAGGTATTTTCTCGCTAGGCAAGATGTCCAACATCCGTGACCGTAGTGTGGCTATAGAAGCAGAATGGGTACCCAGCATCCGCATCGTAGATAGCATCCGGGAAAACATGCTGCGTATTCGCACCATTTCCTTGCGCATGGCGCTTGATCCCGACCCTAAAAGCATCGACACCTATGCCAGCCAGTATGAGGCTCGTAATAAGGTTTTGATGGATAACATCAAGGCGTTTGAGGCCTTTGTCGATACGCCCGAAGAGCAACGCTTGTACGGACAATTCAAACAAGATTTTGCAGTCTACCAGCAGGGTATGACCAACTCGTTTGTCCTGGCCCGCCAAGGCGATACTGTCGCCCTGAATAAACTCACTCTGGTTGACATGAAGCCTGTCATCGATGGCACTGGCAAGACATTGGGCGAGCTGGGAGACTACTATGCACAAGGGATCGAGCGTGAAGGAAAGAACTCGGCGGATCAATACGCCAGCTCTCGCGCCATTGTTATCCTCGTGATTGCCTTGGCGGCCCTGGCTACCGTGCTTATGGCCTGGCTTCTGACACAAAGTATCGTCAGGCCCCTGCAGAGTGCTGTGCGCGCCGCACAACAGGTTGCCAAAGGAGACCTGACCACTCAGATTGAAGTCAGCGGTAGCGATGAGGTCAATCAGCTTCAGGTAGCACTGCGCCAGATGCAGGACAATCTGCGTAACACCCTGGCTCAGATTTCAGGGTCATCAACCCAACTGGCGGCAGCAGCTGATGAACTCAACGCAGTGACCGAAGAAGCCAGCCGCGGCCTGCAACAGCAAAACGATGAGATTGAGCAGGCCGCTACCGCTGTAAACGAGATGAGCGCAGCGGTTGATGAGGTAGCACGTAACGCAGTATCGACATCTGAAGCCTCCAAGACCTCGACCCAGTCAGCACAGGCCGGTCATGTTCGAGTCAATGAAACCATTACAGCCATCACAGACCTGTCGGAAGAGGTTCAATCTACCTCTGTACTGGTAAGACAACTTGCCGATCGATCGCAGGAAATTGGCAAGGTGCTGGATGTTATTCGTGCCATTGCAGAACAAACCAATCTACTGGCGCTGAATGCTGCGATCGAAGCTGCCCGTGCAGGCGAATCCGGTCGTGGTTTCGCTGTAGTCGCTGACGAAGTAAGAGCTCTTGCCCATCGTACGCAACAGTCGACGCTTGAGATCGAGCAAATGGTCTCTGGCATGCGCAATGGCGCAAGTCAGGCCTTGAACTCCATGCAGATCAGCAGCGCTCGCGCTCATTCCACACGGGAGCTGGCAGAAAGTGCAGGCCAGGCGCTAAGCGAGATTACGTCGTCGATCAGCGAAATGTATGAGCGTAACCTGGTAATTGCCAGCGCAGCCGAAGAGCAGGCTCAGGTGGCCAGAGAAGTTGACCGTAACCTTGTCAATATCCGTGATCTATCCGTGCAGTCTGCCACAGGCGCGCATCAAACCAGCGCGTCCAGCCATGAGCTGTCACGTCTAGCGGCTGAGCTTAACTCTCTGGTCAATCGCTTCAAGGTCTGATCGTTTATTCACTGATCGCTTTACGCAGAAAAAAATGTGAAAGCCCTCTTTAGCAGAGGGCTTTTTTGTTGAAAGCTGGCCAGATCTTCAGATGGATTGCTCTTTACGAGTGAAACAGTGGCCTATGCTTAAGTTAAGCATGAGGCGCACCCGATGAATCTGATAGCCGATAAACTTGCCCGTCTCGATCCGCCGCTTAAGTTTCTTTTTGAACCTCGCGGCTCTGACATGCTTTTGACCTTGATCGACCCAGCCGTTCCTGCACGCGTGCAGCGCCGCCTCGACCCCAAGCTCATGATGAATAAGGATGCGCTAAACCTGACCCTGGTTTATGCCGTCAATGAACTACGTGCCAAAGGCTCCCATGTGCCTTTGGAAAAGGATTACATTTTTATCTGATACCTCTTCGACCCACCAAATGGAACCTGGTGCTTCTATCGCCTATCCTCTCAGAGCAGTACGTACCATGGCAGAGAGATCCTCGGGACGATAGGGTTTGGTAAGCAAATGGATATTAGGAGACAACGTGTTGTTCTGCGAAAGGATGTCCCGAGTATGGCCTGAGGTAAACAATACCGGTATTGCAGGTTCCTGCATCTGAGCCCATGCCGCCAGATCCGTACTTTTGAGCCGACCGGGCATCACGACATCCGTGAAAATCAAATCAACCCTCGTTCCGGCTTCCAGCAGCTGCATGGCCACGTCCGCATCAGGCGCCAGCGCCACGTCATAACCGGCCTGCTGCAGTAACTCCACAACAGAGAGGCGAACGCCTTCATTGTCCTCTACCACCAGGATGGTTTCCCGCCCCTCAAGTGTATAGTCATGTTTGCCCTGGTCATCTTCTTCGGCCTGTTTGTGACTGCGTGCGAAATACATCCGTACCGTCGTACCGCGTCCAGGGGCGCTCTGAATATCAATATGGCCCCCACTCTGCTTGACGAAGCCAAACACCATGCTAAGACCAAGTCCCGTACCCTGCCCTTCAGCCCTGGTCGTGAAGAATGGCTCGAAGACGTGCTCCAGTACTTCTGGCTTCATACCTTCGCCCGAATCGGCAACGGACAGGCAGAGGTAGTCCCCAGGACTGATGTCCTTGCCTGCACAGTAATCTTCATCCAGCACGACATTGTCGCCATGAACGCTGATCAGCCCTTCCCCATCCATCGCATCACGGGCATTGATGGCCAGATTGAGAATAGCGTTTTCCAACTGGTTACGATCAACGTGTATGCACCAGGCATTGTCAGGCAGGGACATATCGATTTCGATGGTCTCGCCCAGTGCACGCTGAAGGAGCTCCTCCAGCCCTTCGAAAATATGGGCTGGGTTGTAAATGCCGGGTGACAGCGCTTGGCGACGGGCAAAGGCCAATAGTTGGGAAGACAGTTTGGCTCCTCGCTCCACAGCATTGATGGCAGCTTCCACGCGGTTCTGTACACGAGGATTGTCTTTTCCTGGCGAGCCAGCAGATGCAGGTTGCTCGAAATGACCTGCAGGACATTATTGAAGTCATGTGCAACGCCTCCGGTCAGTCCGCCAATCGCCTCCAGCTTTTGTGATTGCCGGAGCTGCTCTTCCGCCAACGAGCGGGCCTGCACTTCAGCAGCGACCCGCTGCTCCAGATTGCGCGTCAATTGATACAGAGCTTCTTCCGCCATTTTGCGTTCATGAATATCAATCAGGACGCCAGGGAAGCGAAACGGCTCTCCACGCTCGTCAAACTCGCACAGACCACTCGCCAAAACCCAGCGGAAAAGGCCGTTCGGGCGGCGGATACGACATTCAGCATTGAAAGCGCCGCCCTGATCAAAGGTCTGCCTGATATGCATCCGGATCTTTTCCAGGTCATCCGGATGAATGAAGCCACTGGCGATCTGAATGGGGATGCCTGCCGCCGCTTCGTCTACAGGATATGAAAAGGTTCGAGCGAAGCGCTCATCCCCGGTCAGGAACCGGGCTTTGATATCCCAGACGAACAGCCCCAAGAGCGCGCCAGAGTTCAATGCCAGTTGTAGTCGCTCATTCGTTGCCCGGAAGGAACGCTCAGCCTCCTGACGTCGCCGCTCCGACAGTACGTGTTGAGTGGTTTCGATAACGATGGCCATGACGCCGGCCGGCACGCCGTCATCCTCGGGCACCGGGCTGTAGTAAAGGTCCATCGAGACGTCTTCCGGGCGCCCATTACGAAACAACACGAGTTCTTTGTTTCGATAAGAGAGCGTACCGCCAGCCAGACAGGTATCAACTACATTCCGATTGAATTCGGCAACTTCCGGCCAACCGATCTCGACTGGCGAGCCGAGAAGAAAAGGATGACGCCCTCCCGCAAACACGGCATAGGCATCGTTATAAATCATATAACCAGGCCGTCCCCACAACATGACGAGGGGTACGGGAGAGGCCAGTAGAAACTGGACGGCAGCGCTCAGACTTTTGGACCACTGTTCAATAGGGCCGAGATCCGTACGGGACCAGTCGAAAGACCGGATACGCTCGGCCATTTCACCGCTCCAGCCCAAGCAACCATGATCGTCTCTTAGGAAAAGGGCCTGTTCAGTATGTTGGTGTCCAGATACGACCACAGCAACCAACAACAATTCTAAACAAACGAAGCGGCGGCCAGGTCGGTCTATCCGGCAACGATAGCAGCCTTTTCAAGTAGACATCCGTTCACGGTGAAAAACCGTCAAGTAAAACACACCGGTAAGCGCTACCCTCTATAGGTCCTGGGCGCGGCCAAGCAAGTGGCAATGCGCTACACGGGTAATCAATAACAAAAGCTATAAGGAGATTACATGTCCGTTCATATTGAAGAGCGATTTTCTGCTCGTCTGGCGTTACGTTGTGCGCAATGGGCCGAGCGCTGGTTTCCTGATTCATGGGTCTTTGCCGCTGTCGCCGTGGTGGTGGTGGCGCTCGCCGCTACCCTGCTCGGCACGCCGGCTTCAGGGACAGCCAAGGCATTTGGCGACGGTTTCTGGAGCCTGATTCCCTTCACCATGCAAATGGCGTTTGTAGTGATCGGCGGCTACGTCGTGGCCAGCTCAGCGCCTGCGGCCCGTCTGATCGACTGGCTGGCTCGCATCCCACGCAATGGTCGGTCGGCTGTCTGCTGGGTAGCGCTTATTTCGATGCTGGCTTCTCTGCTCAACTGGGGGCTCAGCCTGGTTTTTGGAGGGCTCCTGGTAAGAGCCCTTGCCCGACGTGCCGATTTGAAAATGGATTACCGGGCCGCAGGTGCAGCGGCCTATCTCGGGCTGGGCGCCGTATGGGCCTTGGGTCTGTCGTCCTCAGCGGCCCAGTTGCAGGCAAATCCGGGGAGCCTGCCCCCGTCTGTTCTGGCGATTACCGGTGTCATCCCCTTTACGGAAACCATTTTCCTCTGGCAGTCAGGCATCATGCTGCTTGCGCTGATCGTGCTGTCGCTGATCATTGCATATGCTACTGCGCCTGGAGAATTGACTGCTCGTACTGCGCGTGAGTGTGGAGTCGACCCCGTACTGGAAACACCGGCTCGGCTAGTGCGAACACGCCCAGGCGAATGGCTGGAGCATAGCCCGCTTCTGACCATTATCATTGTGCTGCTAGCGCTGGGGTGGCTTTGGCAGGAGTTTGCTTCCAAGCCTGCCATTGAGGCCATTTCAGGACTCAACACCTACAACCTGTTATTTCTGACGCTTGGTGCGCTTCTGCATTGGCGTCCTCGTCATTTTCTCGATGCAGTGGCGCGTGCTGTGCCGACCACTACTGGTGTCCTGATCCAGTTTCCCCTCTATGGCTCCATTGCTGCGATCATGACAAAGGCGACAGGAAGTGATGGTCAGACGCTTGCCCACCATATTTCCGCCTTTTTCGTTCAACTGGCCTCACACGATACATTTGCGGTCCTGATGGGCGTCTATTCAGCTATCCTGGGTTTCTTTATTCCTTCAGGCGGGGGTAAATGGATCATCGAGGCGCCTTACGTCATGCAGGTTGCCAATGACTTGCACTACCACCTGGGCTGGGCAGTCCAGATCTACAACGCAGCTGAAGCGCTACCCAATTTGATAAACCCCTTTTATATGCTGCCTTTACTAGGCGTTCTGGGGCTCAAGGCGCGCGACCTTATCGGTTTTACCTTCATGCAGATGCTGGCGCATATTCCGTTGGTGCTGATTCTTTTATGGGCATTGGGGGCCACCCTGACGTATCTGCCACCAGTCATGCCTTGAAGAATCCACCACAGATGATGAACGGTCGTTTGAACAGACGAGACAGCTGTACAGATTAAGTCCACCAATGTCATATTGATATCAAGTTTGCTAGCCACTTCTCATTTTGTGGCTAGCCCCCCCTTACGCTCAAGAGCGCTATCTTCAAGTAGGTCCAGCTCTGGCTCCAGCATGTCTTTTAGAGGTAAATAAGGTTGTTGTACTGCCTCGGCCTATTCTTCACGGCAGTGGGTGTAATGTGTCTGCTTTACAAGCCCAATGACACGATGCTCCAGTTCGAAGGATACGGTCTCATCATCGTTTCTGTGTTTATTCTTCGAGAAGCCTTCCTGAGCAAAAAGCCTCCCAAGAATTGAGCTTGTCATAACGCCTCTGCCCGTCTGGCGCTTGCATGACACACTTGTAAACGCTTACCCCAAAGTCCATGCGACTTTTGAGCCTTTGAGCTTTGCTGCCGCCATTGATATCATCACGACATCAGTCATAGGGGCCAGGCGCGGTCGTTGCGCAGCATGAACCTACCCATAACCGATACGGAATGAGTCTGGTCACGCGTGAGGTTACTGTTACTCACCATGCCGGAATAGGAATGGCTTTCTCTTCGCCTTTTAGAAAGCAAAAAGCAGGATGCTGGATATGGACTTCTTTACTAACCTCACCACCCTTTGTACAACTCAGGTGTTAACGCCGGGCCGCCCTATTGCCTGCCTGGCCATAATAGGCCTCGTGGCTACAGGGGTTGCGATTCACACTGAGCTTAGACGGCATAAGGATGAATAATCTGATCGCTTCCGTCCTGAATGCTTCATCCAGCTACCTACGTCCCAACGACGACCACTAGCATGAGTGAATGGGATCCTGTGGACCTGCTGCTGATGGCTATTAGCGGATTTTGCCTTCTGTCAGCGTTTGGCTTGATGGTGTTCTGGCACTGATGATCTGGCACGCCGGTTGCTGCAGGCAACAGTGTAATGACCGTTGCGTCAAATAATCTGTCAGCCTGGAAACCACGATGAATGCTCTTCAAGTACTCGACGCCTCCATCCATATATTGGATACCCGTGAGGACGTCACCAATCTGGCCAAATGCTTTGATTTGCAAGGGTTGCAGTATCTTGAAATCCAGGCTGTACAAAACTTCCAGTTAGCTATGGCACATTGGCCATTGTTGATGGAAACCCTTCAGCCGTCGCTAGTCGGTTACGAGACGATCATCAATCCGCTTCCAGTCTATCTTTCACAAGGCTGAAGCGGATCCGCATGGCATAGAAAAGAGCAGTACGGTGGATACATCGGCAGGAATAGCCTCTTCTGGATATTATTCAGAAGGCGTTAGCAAGTGAGTGGCCTGAAGTCTTCAGGCCACTCCCAAGGAAAGGTCAGAGCAGTTTGTACCCGATCACCATCAGCATGACGGCAAGGCACGGACGCAATATTCCATCGGGAATTCGACCGGAAAGGTGACTGCCTATAAAGATGCCTGGCAGTGAGCCCATCAGTAGATAGCCTAGAATAGGCCAATCCATGTTGCCCATGCTGGCATGGCCCAGTCCTGCAATCAGCGTCAAAGGTACGGCATGTGCGATCTCTGTACCTACCAGGCGTCGGGTAGCCAGGAAGGGATACAGCATGAATAGCGCCACGGTACCTAAAGCGCCTGCGCCAATGGACGTCAGCGTCACCATGGCGCCAAGCACAACACCTGTGATGAATGTCAGCGTATTGAGCTTTTTCGGGCTCAAGTGAAAGCTGTCATTGGCATGCCGGCCTACAAAGGCAAACAGCTGTTTCTTAAAAAGAATGGCAAAGGCTGTCATGAACAGAACAATACCCAAACCATGCTTGATGATCGCATTTAGCGCCTGCGGATCGGAGTGCAAGCGACTCAACAACCACAGTGTGAATGCAGCAGCCGGCAGACTTCCCAGCGCCAGCCAGCCTGTCACAGACCAGTCGATATTTTTGTTGCGCTGATGCACCCAGACACCGCCCGCCTTTGTTACCGCGGCATACAGCAGGTCGGTTCCTACGGCAGCGGCCGGATTGATGCCAAACCACAATAGGATAGGAGTCATCAGGGAACCACCGCCTACGCCTGTCATCCCAACAATAAAGCCGACCACCAAGCCTGCGACAACAAAACCTCCAGCGCCGAAATCCATCATCACTTCCTAAAGACACATGTTCTGCAAAAACTGGCACGCAGCATAACGACTTATAAAGAGCTCGCTTATATAAATATGATCTTGCTTATAACCATTTAATTTAAAAAAAGCCCAGCCATCCTCCATTAATCGCACGGAACGTCCATTTTCCTACGTAGTCATACACGTTAGTATATGGAACATATACATTTCATATAGGGTGAGTGGATGGGTATTGTCAAAGTCTCGGAAGGTATGCATGAGAACCTGCGTATCGCCAGTAATGCACTTTGCCGCTCCATCAATGCTCAGGCGGAGCACTGGCTACGGGTAGGCATGCTGGCGGAACTCTATCCTGAGCTGAACCATCGGGATATCTGCAAGCTGCTGATCAGTCTGGAGCAACAAGGCGGTTTTGACCTGAACTGCCTGAGCGCGATGGAAGATGCCCCACACGTCCAAGCAACGATCAAACAGGCGGGAGCCGGACGATGAGAAAAGCGGTTTCGATAAAGACACCTGAAGAAATTGCCATGGCGCGCAAGGCAGGCAAGCTGGCAGCCGATGTGCTAGCGATGATTGCCGAGCATGTGAAACCTGGCGTAACGACCGAAGAACTAGACCGCTTGTGTCATGACTACATCGTCAATGTACAAAAAGCCGTTCCGGCCAATATTGGTTATCATGGATTTCCGAAAACGGTCTGCACCTCAGTCAATCATGTGATCTGCCACGGTATTCCTTCTTCTGAGGCGCTGAAGGATGGCGATATCGTCAATATCGATGTAGCGGTCATCAAGGATGGCTGGTACGGCGATACCAGTCGCATGTACTTTGTAGGGGAGCCCTCTGCTCAGGCACGCCGCCTAGTGGAAACGACTTACGAAGCCATGTGTGCAGGTATTCGTGAGGTCAAGCCCGGCGCAACGTTGGGAGACATCGGTCATGCGATCCAGACCGTCGCGCACCGTGACGGCTTTAGTGTCGTTCGTGAATACTGCGGGCACGGGATCGGTAAGGTTTATCACGACGAGCCTCAGGTGTTGCATTTTGGCAACCGTGGCGAAGGAATGAAGTTGCGCACAGGAATGATGTTTACCATCGAGCCTATGCTCAATGCCGGCAAGCACCAGACCAAGACACTCGGTGATGGCTGGACGGTCATTACTAAGGATCGTTCGCTCTCGGCACAATGGGAGCATATGGTTGTCGTGACAGAGAGCGGGTTTGAAGTGCTAACGCCATGGCCAGATAGCCCCAGCGGTTATACCCCCATCGTCTAATCGGCGATGACACGGTCGGCAGGGCTGCGATGGGCGCCCTGCCAAGATGATTATTGTGCCTGGGTACGGGTTGCTTTGTCTGGATGTGTCGAGCCTACCGCTGACTCATTAGACAACGCCGCATCTGCCTTCTGCTGATCTTCAACCGCTTCTTGCTTCTGCTCCTGCGCAGCGTTGGTATGTGTCTGTCGCTCGGCAGGATTCTCAGCTGCTGCTGCTTTTTCCTGATGTTCCTGGGCATTCTGCGTATGCTGGGCAGCGTCCTGTGCCTTCTGCTCGGAAGGTTTGTCACAGCCCGCCAAGGGAAGTAGAAGGGCAGTCATTACGGCAACGGATAGATACTTCAACATGGATAACTCAACTTATCAGCTAAAACGTCATCCGCTTGGAATACCGATCAATCGTTGAGTTTCTTCCTAACCGTAACAATTTATTGATTAGCTAACTAATTTCCTTACAGGCGAAACCGCTGGACCGTCCGGTTAAGCTCCGAGGCCAATGCAAGCAACTCTATACTGGAGTGACTGGTTTGCATTGCACCTGTCGCCGTCTGGGTAGACAACGTTCGAATACTGGCCAGGGCGCTATCGACAATATGCGCAATCTGAACCTGCTCATTAGCGCCTGCTGCAATGGTTCTATTCTGCTCACGAATAGCCTCGCTGGCAGTCGTAATCTCAAGCAGTGCCCGGTCAGTCGCTTCCGCCTGCTGCAAGGTATGACAGGCGTGCTCTGCAGAGGATTGAAGACTGGCAACGTTCTGTTGAGTACCTTGATTCACGTCATGGACCAACGCTTCGATTTCGTTGGTGGAGGCTCGCGTACGTAGTGCCAGGGCACGCACTTCATCGGCTACCACAGCAAAGCCTCTGCCCTGCTCACCGGCGCGTGCAGCCTCAATGGCCGCGTTCAATGCAAGCAGGTTGGTCTGTTCCGAAACAGATCGAATGACATCCAGTATTCGGGTAACGCTCTGCGTCTTTTCAGCCAGCCCGGCCGCCTGCTCGGAAGCCCCTAATACACTGCCTGCCAATTGCTTGATGGAGGCAATGGTGTCGGTAAGCTCGCGTTTGCCCAATATAGCGGCCTCGCTGGAGGCAAGCGAATTCTGTGAGGTATTGGCAGCGCTAAGCGCAACCTCTTCTACAGCCTGGCTCATTTGCGCCATAGCCTCAACGGCCTGGCTTACCTCATGGTTTTGCTGTTGCAGATGACAAGCGCTGCTTTCCATGACAGCACTCATCTCATGCGCGGCAGTAGTAAGCTGTGAAGACGCCGATTCGATATGTGACAGCGTCTCGTGCAGACTACCCTGCATGCGCGCCAGTGCCTGCAACAGCCGAGCCGCCTCGTCTTTACCTTGCGACTGAATAGACTGACTCAGATCTCCCTCAGCGATGACTTCGGTGATCGCCACAGCCTGTCGCAAGGGCACCAGTATGCTGACACTCAGCCGCCAGGCCAAGATCATCATGAGTACCAGCACTGTCCCAATAGTGACAAGGGCAATCAAGCGCGTCTGTTGATAATGCGCCTGTGCCGAGGTGATGGATTGGGCAGCACTCTGCTTATTCAACTCTCTCAACAACTGCACCTGCATATCCATCAGATCGCCCTGCATGCTCAAGGTCGTATCAGAAAGCATATGCGCATCCTGGGCCCTGCCCTGTTCAATCAGCCCCATCTCATCTCGCAGACCCGAAAGAAAAACCTGGTAGGCGTCCTGAAGCGCCTTGATCGAGTCGCGCTGGGTAGCATCCGAAGCCTGCTGCGAATAGAGTTGGAAGTTCTGCTCAAGTTGTCCCGTTAGCTGCTCGACAGCAATTTTCCCATTGATCAATACCGATGGATCTTCCGTACTGGTCAGAAATCGCTGGGATTCTGTGCGTAGTTTGCCCAGATCAATTGCAATGGCATCCGCCAGTGCAATGTTGGCAAGCGCTCCGCTTTCGATCATCTCGCCCTGCTGACGAACCTCGTGCATCTGTATAAGACAGAAGCTGCCCAACCCTACGAACAACGCGGCCGTAACCCCAAAGCAGACAATCAGGCGATTCCTAATGCCCATACGGCGCAGAAGTGGAAGGGATGCAGAAGACTTGAAAAAGCGCAGGACACTTAATGGCATGTTCACGGAACAACGACAACCATGGCAATAAAGACTGCCCCGCTTATATCAGCCGATCATGATAGCTTAATGACAGCCCATCTCCCTGCCTGGCTGTCGTCGGCCTGCCTATAATAAAGAAAGCCTACAGACCTGCACTGCCAGGCCTTTCAACCCAGCAATGCTGGCAGAGAGCAAATGCTTGAACCCTTCCTGATCAGTGTTGGGTCAACGTAGCTGTATTGCTCAGCCCGGTCTGCATCAAGGTTGCCTGATTACCCTGCCCGGTGCGCTCTAACGTAACAGACAGGCCTGACCCTTGCTGGGTTAGCTGGAAGTTGTCATTGATGGTCTGGCGTTGTGTGAGGCTCATGTAGTTGTCATCGCCTATCTGCGATACATCCAGGGAGCTATTCTCAACGCCGGCCTGCACCAGATCCATGGTGTTTCCATTGCCATCTTGTGTAGCAATGATGCTGTTTGAACCGCTGGTGGCAGATTGGCTGACCGTCATGATGTTGTCATCACCCAACTGATTGGTAGTCAGGCTTGCACCGGCGGAACCAAAGTAAATACTAGCACGCCCTCCCTGATCAACCGTGACGCTATTATTATTACCGTTCTGGGTAAGCCGTGCTGTAGCGTTCAGAGACTGCTCGACTGTCGCCGTGTTGCCGTCGCCATACTGAGTTACCCGCGCAAAAATACTGCCCACATCAACATCTTTGGGACTGACGCCATACTGCTGGAGCTGGACACTGTTTGCGTTGCCTTGCTGTTCGACAGCACTGGATACATTCATATCTCGCTGTATAGCGGTGATCTGGTTAGTATCACCCGTCTGGGTAGCAGTAAATCCACTCAGGAAGCCATCCGTCCCCTGCTCCAGGTTAATGATATTGTTGTTACCAATGGACGTTGTGTTAATTGTTGCAGCACCAGAGGTGGTACGTGTCAAGGTATGAATGTTCCCTGTACCATTTTGCTCTCCTGTCACAGAGCCGCTGCCATAATACGTTGTATCATTTAACGTGTACTGGTTAGCACTGCCCGCTTGCGTCAGGGTTACTTCGTTCTCACCGCTTTGGTAGATGTTGGCAACCTGGTTATCTCCTCCTTGCGTTACTGTTACTCTAGCATCCTCAGTCGCTTCGTCCTGATAGACCGTGGCGGAATGGCCGGTCCCATCCTGTTCGATACGCTGATAGCTGTTGTTACCCAACTGAGTTTGCTGCGCCTGATGGGACGTACCGGTTTGAACCAGCTCTGCCGTATTGCCATCACCAGCCTGGTTAATTTCCGATACATGCATTTGAGCAACAGCAGAGGCAGAGATAAAGGCCATGGAAATGGCCGCAAGCATGTTGAAACGACGCATATCGAATTCCTTATAAGCATGCCCAGTTAGATCGACCTCTCTTTATAGAGAGGTCGGCGACCAAACGAAACAACAGGCTTTCCGTTTGCTCTTTAGCTTTCCAGTAAATACTGGTAGTACAAGCGTAGCTGTCGGTAAGTCTATTACCATACAGCCCGACGAAAGGATTTACTTAGCACTTTAGCAATCTTTTTTATTTGCCTTACTGTTGCACAAAGGCGGCTTGAATATAGCCAGCTGTTGGAATAATGAACTTAGGTCTGCCCGCTGGCGGGCTCCTTGCTGCAGCGCGAAACCTGATTAAACCTGGCTTTAAGCACAGGAGTTGGCCATATGGCTCCTGCTGCACTAGGGATCACTCAAATGAACCCATATTATCCAACATACTTATTTCTAATGTCAGCGCTAAATTGGTCAATCAGCTAAAAATAACGATAATTCAGAGCAGCAGTGGCGTTAACTTTATTAACTAACAACAACAGCTATCAGTTATGCTTAGGCATTAACATGTCATTTCATCAACAGACTGAAACAATCAAACACGGTCATCCCGGGTGATAACCCAGTCATCTTTAGCCGCTCTGAACCTAGTATTTAACAGGTGCTTAATACCCGTCAATTAACAATTGACTTATAAGTAATAATGAGTTCAATGCACAAGGCATGTATAAATCGCATTGCTCTATATTAAATGAGCGGACGTTTTTATTAAGCCAGGCTTTTCCAAGATTGATGAAGTAGAGAACTATAATTATATGAGCAACCCATGAGTTTTACCTTGAGTGCAAGGCGATTCACGAGCAAGCAGGCAGGAGGGAATTCAACTCAAGCGAAAGCCTTTCTTGCAGGCATGAAAAAAGGGCTTGTATTTCTACAAGCCCTTTTAGGAGATGGCGCGCTCGAGAGGATTCGAACCTCTGACCGCTCGGTTCGTAGCCGAGTACTCTATCCAGCTGAGCTACGAGCGCGCTGTGGGTGCCAGTATAGGGATATTTCTATAGTTGTAAAGCTATTTTTTCAATAAAATCAGCGAGATAGAAAATAGCATCTCCAAAAGAGGCATATGCATAGGCCTATTGCCCCTTTCCTCTCCAGCAAACCAAACCTGATAAGCGGCTGTGACGCGCCTGGCTCCACGCTGCTGGCCAGCGTTCTTCTAACGCTTATCTGGTGTATTTAGGCGAAGGAACCGCCCATTCGTTGGCTGATCGCCTCGGCGGTTTCAAGCAACCGTTGTGCAGCCAAACTACCGGGCTCGGCAGAAAAGCTTTGTGCCGCCCCTACGATGGTCAATACACCTACAAGCCGATTCCTCGCGGCAAACACCGGTGCCGAAAGCGCATTGACTCCCTCCATGAGCAGGCCATGAATTGAGTGCAGTCGATGAGCACGGATAGACGCCATAGTGTCAGCCAGCACTTTTTGAGTGGGTGCGCCTGCCTGACGTAGCGCCTGCTTTCTTAACGGAGCCGTTTCGCTATCCGGCAGGAACGCATTAAAGACCAGCCCCGTAGAAGAACTCAGCAATGGAAGTACGGAGCCCACCTGCGTTACCAACGTTACTGCACGGACGGCCTGCTCCACATGCACCACTGCCGGACCGTGGTTGCCCCACACCGCTAGAAAGCATGTTTCGTTGACAGCATCACGCAGTGTGGCCAGCCTTGGAACACTTACTTTCACGACATCCAGACGCCCCAGGGCTGCCATGCCAACGTACAACGCCGCCGGGCCGAGACCATAATGATTGGTAGCCTCGTCCTGCTCGGCAAACCCACTGGCAATCAGTGCCTGCAAGTAGCGGTGCACCTTGCTGGCGGGCATCTCAAGATGCTCTGCGAGTTTGGATAACGATGTCGCTGGCGCCAGATCAGCCAGACCCTTGAGAATATCGGTGCCGACTTCAGCCGACTGAACCTTTTGGCGTCGGGACGACTCAGGAGCCTTCGATTCGTTTGCCATGTCTACAACCGCTACTGTGGGGAGGCGGTGTTATAGCGTGACCGCCTTCAGGATTCAATTTGCAAGCAAGCAACGCTTACAGAATCCTTGATGTACAAGGCAATCCTTTGGTCATGAATGTCTGCCTGGCTTGACAAGCCACAAGGTCTTGGCGCACATTCCACTAAACGTAACTGATTTACGCATTATAAAAGACTCATAGGAGTCGCTAATAAAAGCGGTGTAAGTCATGGATCTCTTTACCTATTACCGTTCCACTTCGTCCTATCGCGTGCGCATTGCCCTGGCGCTCAAGGGGCTGCCTTACGAGGCGATACCGGTAAACCTCATCAAGGATGGCGGTGAACATCGGCGTTCGGACTACCTTGCGCTCAATCCACAAGGTCGTGTCCCGCTGCTGCGCACGGATGAAGACACACTGATTCCTCAATCGCCCGCTATCCTGGAATACCTGGAAGAGCGCTACCCTGAAACGCCTCTGCTGCCAGAAGACATACTCGCACGCGCCCGACATCGGAGCGTAGCGGCCATTATTGGCTGCGATATCCATCCCCTGCATAACGTGTCGGTACTGAACCGCCTGCGCCAGTTGAACATTGCCGAGGCAGACGTATCCGCCTGGATTGCGCATTGGATCAGTGAGGGACTTAGCGCTGTAGAGGCGTTGATAGGCGATGAAGGCTTCTGCTTTGGTGAAGTAGGCCTTGCCGATGTATATCTGCTGCCACAGCTTTATGCTGCGCACCGTTTCAACGTGGCGCTGGAATCGTTGCCTCGAATTGCCCGGATTGAACGCCTGGCGTTAGAACATCCGGCGTTCCAGCAGGCTCACCCCGACGCTCAGGCGGATCGACCGCTATGAAATCCTTTGGCTTCAAGCTTCTGATGGGCGACCACCTGGCTCGCAGCACCCGTGGCCTTTCCTGCGCGCCGCCATGGTCTGGGTACTGATTTTCCTTACCTAATCCATTTGTTTATGCAGGAGCCTGTCATGGCCGATCTATTTGAAAACCCCATGGGCCTCATGGGTTTCGAGTTCATTGAATTCGCCTCCCCGACCCCTAATGTCATCGAGCCTGTACTGGAAAGTATTGGTTTTACCCACGTAGCCAACCACCGTTCCAAGGACGTTGCGCTGTATCGTCAGGGTGATATCAATGCCATTGTCAACCGTGAACCCAAAAGCCATGCGGCCTATTTTGCTGCTGAACATGGCCCTTCCGTGTGCGGTATGGCCTTTCGTGTGCGTGATGCTCACCAGGCTTACTACAAGGCACTGGAAATCGGCGCTCAAGCCGTAGACATTCCTACCGGTCCGATGGAGCTTCGCTTGCCAGCCATCAAGGGCATCGGTGGCGCACCGCTGTACCTGATCGATCGTTTCGAGGAGGGCAGTTCAATCTATGACATCGACTTCGTTTTCCTCGACGGTGTTGATCGCAAGCCGGTCGGGGCTGGTTTAAAGATCATCGACCACCTAACCCATAACGTGTATCGGGGCCGTATGGCCTATTGGGCAGACTTCTACGAGAAGCTGTTCAACTTCCGCGAGATTCGTTACTTCGACATCAAGGGTGAATACACGGGTCTGACCTCCAAGGCCATGACTGCGCCAGACGGCATGGTACGGATTCCGCTGAACGAGGAATCTTCCAAGGGGGCGGGTCAGATCGAGGAGTTTCTCATGCAGTTCAACGGCGAAGGTATCCAGCATGTTGCCTTTCTGACCGATGATCTCATCAAGACCTGGGATGCGCTCAAGGCCTGCGGCACCCGCTTCATGACAGCACCACCAGAGACCTACTACGAGATGCTTGAAGGCCGCGTGCCCAACCATGGCGAGCCAACTGAAGAGCTTCGCTCGCGGGGCATCCTACTGGATGGTACCTCCGAAGGGGGTGAGCGTCGCCTGCTGCTGCAGATCTTCTCCGAGACCCTGCTGGGTCCGGTGTTCTTCGAATTTATCCAGCGCAAGGGTGACAGTGGTTTTGGCGAGGGCAATTTCAAGGCACTGTTCGAATCGATCGAGCGCGACCAGATCCGCCGTGGCGTGCTAGCCACCGAGTAAGGTCACGGGCGGCCGGTACGCCGGCTGCCCTGTCGGACATGCCCAGAATGAGAATCAAGCCATGAACGTACATGCACAGGGCCTGGATACCCTTCCCTATCAGTCCGGCTTTGGAAACGAATTTGCCAGCGAAGCGCTTCCAGGAGCACTGCCGGTTGGGCAGAACTCACCTCAAAAGGTCCCGTACGGTCTTTATACCGAACTGTTGTCAGGAACTGCCTTTACCGTTCCGCGCACGGAAGCCCGGCGTACCTGGCTCTACCGGATTCGCCCGTCGGCTAACCATTCAAAATACAAGCGCCTTGACCGGCAGCTGGCGCATGGCGGCCTCGGTGAAGTAACACCCAATCGCCTACGCTGGAATCCAATCACCCAGCCGCAGATCCAGACCGATTTCATCGACGGGCTGGAATGCCTGACGGCTACTCACGATGCGGTGCAGACTACGGGCGTAAGCGTCTACCGCTATGCAGCCAACAGCTCAATGTCCCGGGTCTTCTTCAATGCCGATGGCGAGTGGTTGGTGGTTCCCCAGGCCGGGCGACTGCGCCTGGCAACCGAGCTGGGCATTCTACAGATCGGACCGCTGGAGATTGCGGTTATACCTCGGGGCATGCGCTTTCGCGTCGAACTGCTCGATGGCGCGGCCAGCGGGTATGTCTGTGAAAACCATGGGCAGGCGCTTCGTCTGCCGGACCTGGGGCCTATTGGCAGTAATGGTCTGGCCAATCCACGCGATTTTATGGCTCCAGTCGCCTCTTACGAAGAACGTGATGAGGCAACCGAACTGGTACAGAAATACCTGGGCGAACTGTGGTCGACCACGCTGGATCACTCACCTCTGGACGTTGTGGCTTGGCACGGCAACAACGTACCCTACAAGTATGATCTACGCCGCTTCAATACCATCGGTACCGTCAGTTTCGATCACCCCGATCCGTCCATTTTTACAGTCCTGACCTCACCGAGCAGCACTCACGGAATGGCAAATATCGATTTCGTGATTTTCCCGCCACGCTGGATGGTGGCCGAAAACACCTTCCGGCCACCCTGGTTCCATCGCAACCTGATGAATGAACTCATGGGACTTATCCAGGGTGCCTATGATGCAAAGGCCGACGGCTTCTCACCAGGCGGAGCCTCCTTGCACAGCTGCATGAGTGCTCATGGGCCGGATCATGTATCGACGACCCAGGCGATCAACGCCGAGCTGAAGCCACACAAAATCGATAACACCATGGCCTTCATGTTTGAGACCGGGCCGGTATTAAGACCCACCCGCCATGCTCTGGAAACCGCAACCTTACAGGCTGACTATGACGCGTGCTGGTCAGGGTTGGGCAAGACGTTTCACCGGGAGGACCCTCTATGAGAACCGAGAATCCACGTCTGAGTTGGGTAGCCTCTGCCAACAGCCATATCGATTTTCCCTTGCAGAATCTGCCCCACGGCGTGTTCAGCCCTCTTGGCGAGACGCCCAGGGGCGGTGTCGCGATTGGGGACTATATTCTGGACATGCGTGTTGCCTGCGAGGCGGGTCTATTCAGCAGCGCGGCGCAGTGTGCCGCCGAATACGCAGCAGGTACCACGCTAAACGCCTTTTTCGCGTTGGATGCAACCGAGCGCCGTGCTTTACGCGAAGAGCTACTGGCATTACTGGACGAATCGAGCCTGCACCGCACGCGCATGCACGCGCTGGGCGATACGTTATTGCACCCGATGAAGAGCTGCCAGTTGCATATGCCAGCCAAGGTCGGTGACTACACCGATTTTTATGTAGGAATCCATCACGCCACGAACGTGGGCAAACTGTTTCGTCCGGACAATCCACTGCTCCCCAATTACAAATATGTTCCCATCGGCTATCACGGGCGGGCATCCACCATTGACGTATCCGGAGCGCCGGTCATAAGGCCGAAAGGACAAACACTTCCACCAGGGCAGAGCGAGCCGGTGTTCGGTCCCTGCAAGCGCCTGGACTACGAGTTGGAGCTCGGCGTCTGGATAGGCCGAGGCAATGCTCGGGGCGAGGCCATCTCAATTAGCAATGCCAAGAACCATATTGCCGGGCTATGCCTGCTCAATGACTGGTCGGCTCGTGATATCCAGGCGTGGGAATACCAACCGCTGGGCCCGTTCCTGTCCAAAAGTTTTGCTACGACGGTTTCCCCCTGGGTGGTTACCGCCGAAGCCCTGGATCCGTTCCGCTGCGCGCAACCGCCCCGGCCAGCTGGTGATCCTCAGCCGCTTTCCTATCTGCTTGATCCAACCGACCAGGAAACGGGCGCGCTGAACATTGAGCTGGAAGTATTACTGCGTACAGCAGCCATGCGTGAGCAGAATCTACCGGCTCAGCGTGTGGCCTTGAGCAATAGCCTGAACATGTACTGGACCCTGTCGCAGCTTGTTACTCACCATACCGTAAATGGATGTAGCTTGCAGCCGGGGGATCTTTTCGGTTCCGGTACCCTTTCAGGGGAACATCCAGACAGCTATGGAAGCCTGCTGGAAACAACCGTAGGAGGCAAGCAGCCGCTAACGCTACCCAACGGTGAAACCCGCACGTTCTTGGAGGATGGTGACGAGGTTATCCTGCGGGCCCGTTGCCACCGTGAAGGTTATGCCTCGATCGGATTTGGCGAGTGCTCCGGTATCATTCAACCGGCATGCTGAGACCAAAGGGCACTATACGGTGCCCTTCTTTTCCTAAAGCAGAGAATCCATCAGGGCCTTCAGCGCCTCGATTCGCATCGGACGAGCAAGGTAGTAACCCTGCGCCTGGTTACACTTCAACCGGGCCAGTACGTCCATCTGCCGTTGGGTTTCCACCCCCTCAGCCGTGACAGTCAATGACAATGCACGACCCAATCCGATAATGGCCTCGATAACCGCTTCCCCATTTGACGAGGTATCCAACCCGGCGATAAAGCTGCGGTCGATCTTGATTCCATCGAAGGGATAGGTATGCAGATAGCTCAGGGATGAATAGCCGGTTCCAAAGTCATCCATGGCCAGGCGAACACCCAGGGCCTTGAGTCGATGCATGACTTCGCGCGCCGAATTGGCATTATCCAAGACGACGCCTTCGGTGATTTCCAGCTCAAGCTGATGAGGCGGCAGCCCCGTTTCCTTCAGAACGGCCATAACCCGGGCGACCACATCGCTGCGCTTGAACTCCAGGGGAGAAAGATTCACCGAGACAAATGTATCCGGCGCCCACTCCAGTGCCTCAAGGCAGGCTTTGCGCATCACCCAGTCACTCAAGAAGACAATCAGGCCGGTCTCCTCCGCAACAGTAATGAAATGGTAAGGCCCCAGGTAGCCCCGAATGGGATGTTCCCAACGCACCAGAGCCTCAGCTCCAACCATGCGCTTTTGCGCCGTGTCGAAGCGGGGCTGAAACTCCAGGCGTAGCTCATCCCGTTGCAAAGCCAGCTTCAGATCACTTTCTATTCGGCGGCGGGCCAGAATACGGGTATTCATCTCCTCGGAATAGAATTGCCAGGTGTTCCGGCCGGCAGCCTTGGCTTCATACAAGGCGATATCGCCAAGCCTGAGCAGTTCATCGGTCCGTTGACCATCCTGTGGCGCGCACACGATACCGATACTGCTGCCGATGATGACCTCCTGATCGCCAATCTGCACAGGCTCGATAATAGCGGCCAGAATTCTTTCACAGAGCTGCTCGATAGCGGAGCGTCCGGTCACTCCTCGCAGGAGGATAACGAACTCATCTCCTCCCATGCGCGCAACGAATGTTTCACGTCCCAGACTGCTCTTTAATCGATGCGCGATTTCCATAAGGACCCGATCACCGGCCGCATGACCCAGCGTGTCGTTTACCGGCTTGAAATTATCAAGGTCCATGCAGAGCAGTAAGAGGGGATTGGCCAGCGTAGGCTTGGCGCCAAGCTGACTTTTCAATCGTTTGTACAAGGCACGCCGGTTTGGTAGCCCCGTCAGGCTGTCCTCCAGCGCTTCGCGTTCCCGGCGCTCCTGCTCGGCTCGGCGTTCAGAGATGTCATGCAGAAAAGCGCTGTAAAGCTTATGGTCTAGAGCATCAACAGCTGTCACCTTGAGCTCTACAGGGATACGTGCGCCGTTACGGTGGTGCACCATGATTTCAAGTGCAGCCCCCTCGCCCAGGTCCATTTCCCCCGAAAGATAACGGCTAAGACCGGCTTGGTAGTGATCACCGATGGATGAGGTCATGATGAGCCGGTCTACCGGCTGCCCGACGGCATCCTCACGGCTCCAGCCGAACAGTGCCTCCGCCTTGCGGTTCCAGTCTACGATACGGCCGGCTTCGTTCATGCTGACATAGGCATCACTGCTATTCTCAAGCACTGCACTCAGCTCGGCTTCACGCTTGCGAAGGGCCTGCTCGGACTGCTCCCTCTGTTCGAGTGTTTCGGTCAGTCGCTCATTGGCCTGCTGAAGATCCTGGGTTCGGACATTGATACGCTGCTCCAGATCATGGTGCAGTGCCGCCAGCGACAACTCAGCCTCCTTGCGGGCTTGAATATCCTGTCCAACACGGACGTAATAATCCAGCTCACCCTGCTCATTGACATGCCGGGTACATGTTAACCGTACCCAACGGTGCTCTCCGTTCTTGTGCCGGTAACGCTTCTCGATTTCGTACCGGTCGATCTCTCCGTTACGCAACTGATTCAGCAGCTCAAGGTCTTGAGCCATGTCATCAGCATGGCTGAGCTCGGCAAAATTCATGCTCAGCACTTCATCACGCTGGAATCCCAGCATGGCGCAAAACGTCTCGTTGATATCGAGCCACTGCCCTGTCGGCGTCAATAGCGAGATCCCCACGCCTGCCCGCTCGAAGATCGTGCGAAACCTGGCCTCGCTGGCCTTGAGTTGGGCAGTAGACTGCTGTAGTTGCTGCCAGGTCTGAACAGCCGTTTCACGCCGCTGAATTTCTCGACTGATGACTCCGGCCAGGGCCTCAAGGGTTTCCAGCTGCTGGTCCGTCAAGACTCGCGGATAGGTATCAATCGCGCAGAGCGTACCCAGTGGATGACCGTCGATACTGTTGACCGGAACGCCTGCATAGAACCGAATATAAGGCTCTCCGATGACCAGGGGATTGTGGGAAAAGCGAGGATCTTCCAGCGCATTGTTTACAACAAGCGGGCCGCGCCGCTGGATGGCATAGGAGCAAAAGGCCCTCTCGCGAGGCATTTCGTTAATGGAAACGCCCAGCTTGGATTTGAACCATAGCCGCTCCGCATCTACCAGCGAAACAAGCGTAATGGGCAGATCAAGCGCATCAGAGAGCAGCTGCGTTACCTGATCGAATACAGCTTCGGCCTCGGTATCGAGTATTCCAAGCGCTTTGAGAACGGCGATTCGCTCAGCCTCGGCCATCAAGTCGCTGGTGTATAAATCACTCATGAGCCAATTACTCTCATCAGACGGCAAGCTCGTAGTCAGCAGCAACAGCGGCGCATTGAGCCGGAGGTATTGCTAGCGAAGTCACCACTTGGCGGTACAAATAGAAGATAGGATTGCGTCAGGTTATCGACCGCCACCGTGATAGCTTTATGCCATTCGTCCGCAAACGTCCGGCTTCTATCCATACAGGGGGTTATGACCGTGAACTTATGCCTTAAGTCCAACACAGGCGACAGATTGCAGCCACTCTAATTTAATTATCGCGATAATAGTAAATTGAGATAAGGTTCACGTATTAGTAGGTGCAATAAGTACTGGGACAATCATAGGCTATAGCAAAGCGCATCCTAAAGCTCTTCTATAGGGGCTTTGCATGGTATGGCTTGACCAGCAGTCTGATCGCACTGAGATCAGATCAGCTCACTGTTATGCTCATGAAAGCGGCTCTAAGGATATGGCTCGCTCACGTAGCGCTTTATCCCGCTCTCCTTACCACCGATCTTTCTTTGCGTGTTTTTCACATACAACGTGTCAAATTAAACGTTTGTTTTAGGAGGCTCTCGTCTGTGAGTGAGTCGTACCAGTCCGTATCCGAGGGTATGGATCTAAGCGTCTGTGAACGTGAACCTATCCATATCCCTGGCTCTATTCAGCCACATGGATTTCTTTTGGGATGCAGCCTGCCGGATTGGAAAATCATTCAGGCCTCAGCCAATACGGCTGACTACCTCAAAGGATACTCACCCGACTACCTGCTCGGGCTTGATCTTGAGCAGGTACTGCCCCTGGAAGCCGTTCACTCGCTACGTAATCTTCTGCAGACGACGATGCTGTCTGGCACGGCAGAGCGCCTTAATCGCATATCGCTTGACAACAGCGACGTACCTTACGATATGGCCGTTCATGTCTCGGGCGGGATAGCCATCATCGAGGGCACGCCAAGTCTAGATAACACCGCGGCGGCTGACCCTGTCACGCTCGTCAAAGGCCTGATCGGGCGGCTCAAACGCGCTCCGACCCTTGACCGCTTCCTGAAACAGGCGGCTCAGCAGATCAGGGCATTCACCGGCTACGACCGGGTCATGATCTACAAGTTTTTACACGATAACTCCGGCCAGGTCATTGCCGAGGCGGTAAGGCCCGGCATGGATGCTTTTCTCGGGCTGCATTATCCCGCCTCGGATATTCCGGCTCAGGCCCGAGCGCTCTACAAGCGTCAATGGCTACGTGTAATTACCGATACAGCTTATGTACCTGTTCCATTGGTACCAGGCTTCGGGCCGGATGGCCTGCCCCTGGACCTCAGCCTTGCTACCTTGCGTAGCGTCTCGCCCGTACACGTCGAGTATCTGCACAACATGAACGTGCGAGCCACGATGACCGTTTCCATTATGCGGGGGGAAGAGCTATGGGGCTTGATTGCCTGCCACCATAACGAGCCTTATCGCTTGAGCGGTCCCATGAGCGCTGCCGCGGAACTGTTTGGGCAGGTGCTGTCGCTTCAGCTGGAAGCGAGGGAGCATCAGGATGAGCTGCGCCTGGTCAGCAGCGCGCATGAGGCGCATGACCGGCTGATCGCCAGCATGTCACCCCGTGAGACCTTATTCGATAATCTGGCTGCCTATGCCGGAAACTTGAATGACATCATCCCCTGTGACGGCATCGGGGTATGGTCGGACAGCCGTTTCACCGGCTTTGGTATCACGCCTCCACCTGAGATGGTAGAGCCGCTGATTCAGTTTCTGAGTATGGGCAGTTCCAATGCGGTACTCGCCACCCACGAACTAAGCAAACTTTTTCCTCCCGCACGGGCTTATGCGCAGGCCGTCAGCGGGGTACTGGCGATACCCTTCTCTCGCTCCCCCCGAGACTATTTGCTGTTTTTCCGTCGTGAATTCGTGCAGACCATCACCTGGGGTGGCAATCCAGACAAACTGGTTACGCCGGGCGAGCGCATCAGCCCACGTAAAAGCTTTGAGGCATGGAAACAAACAGTTGGGGGGCAGTCACTACCCTGGCGCTCCGATGAAAAACAGATTGCCGAGACCTTGCGCATCTCGCTTCTGGAAGTGATTCTTCGGCGTGCCGAATTGATTGCGCAGGAGCGGCAGGTTGCCCAGGAAAGCCAATCGCTGCTCATTGCCGAGCTCAACCATCGGGTCAAGAATATTCTTAGCCTGATTCGGGCAGTGGTCCGTCAGAGTGGTCAGCAGACCACATCCGTCAAAGACTTTACTGCAGATCTTGAGCATCGCATCAACGCCCTCGCTCAGGCGCATGACCAGATGAATCAGGTCGGTTGGGCCTCGGCGCCATTGCTCCACTTGGTGGAAGCCGAAGCACAGGCTTGGGCTTACGGTGCGCAGGATCGTGTGATGTTTTCCGGTCCCTCGGTCATCCTGGATGCACGGGCCTATCAGACGCTGGCACTGGTTTTCCATGAAATGATGACCAATGCGGTCAAGTATGGCGCCTTAAGCCGCCCGACCGGGCATTTGCTGGTGTCCTGGTTCCTGGTAAGTGATCAGGATCTTCGGATCGAGTGGTGTGAAAGCGGAGGGCCGATAGTAAGCGCGCCTTCCCGCCGAGGATTTGGATCGGTCGTTATCGAGCGGACTATTCCCTTCGAGCTGCAAGGTGAGGCCCGGATCGAATACCGAATCGAAGGTGTCCAGGGCAGTTTTTTGATCCCGGCACGCCATGTGAGTGTGGGGAATGTTACTGAGCTGAAAACGGCGCCTACGCTAGTCACGGCTCAATCGTTGGCAGAGAAAAAACTGTTGCTGGTAGAAGACAGTATGATGATCGCGCTGGATGCACAGGCAATGCTCCAGGAAGCTGGCGCTGATGTTGAGATTGCCGGAACGGTCAACGAAGCACGCCGCGCCTTGGGCTTTACTCATTTCGACGTAGTCGTACTGGATGTGAATCTATCGGGGGAGACCAGTCTGGCCATTGCAGACGAGTTGGCTGATGCCAAACATCCCTTCATTTTCGCGACAGGCTATGGCGAAAACACGGTAATTCCTGATCGCTTCAAGGATATCCCCCTCATTTCCAAGCCTTACAGCGCCGGGTCGCTTACCCATGCGATCAATCGGTTTGATATCACCCCAGAGCTTGATCGCTTGTAATGACCAGCGCTGCGTAAGCAGGCCCCAACGTTACGGAGCCTGCTTACATCATTTAGTGATGCGGCCTGGTTGCGCTTGCAGTCAAAGCGGTTTCGATCAGATCCACCTCCCTTACCAGCTTTTGTAGCGTACTGTCATTGATATGGTGACGGCTACGCAGCTTGTAGTATTCAGTGCGCTCCGCCTTGAGCGCCTGCAGACGCGTTTCCCGCTCAAGATCGCGTCGCGCTTCGAGAAGCGGGGTCGGCAGCTCGTGGTTATTGATCTCCATGCGTTTGTGGTAGTAGTCCATCAGATGGAGGGTGATCTCGTTGAACGCGACGATAATCTCTTCATCCCCTTGGTGGTCCGCCAGTACCTTCGCTTTTTCTTGGTGATAGTTTTCAATGTGCCGGATTGCCGCCTCGGCCCCACGAATACGCGCATGGCGCTCCTCTTCATATTCGCGGCTGTCTTCAGGCAGATCCAGCCCGCGCAACACCAGAGGAAGACCTACGCTTCCGGTAATCAAGGTGAACAGAATGACGCCGGTCGCCAGGAAGATCAGCAATTCACGGGCCGGAAACGGTGTACCGTCATTCAGCACTTCAGGCAGCGATAGGGCAGCGGCCAAGGTGATGGTGCCTCGAATACCGGCCAGTGTCCCGGCCAACAAGACGCGGGCGGAGACAGACCGTGCTGGCTTGCGCCGCAACAGCCGAGGCATATGTACAGCGCTGAAGATCCAGAGAAACCGCATTCCCAGAAGCGCAATCGAAATCAACGCCACGAAGCCTAGCAACTCAATAAACGGTAGCGTGGTGCCTGCACTGGTCGTCGCATTAAGCGCACCGCCAATGATTTCGGGCAATTGGAAACCGAGCAGTAGAAAGACCAATGCGTTAAGCACAAACTCCAGCATTTCCCAGACACTGCGCGTCTGGATACGGGACGTAGTCTGATCCTGGCGCTTGAGGTCAAGCCGGTTGATGACCATACCCGCTGACACAGCGGAGAGAATACCGGACAGATGAAAATGCTCCGCCAGCAGAAACGCCGCAAAGGGTAGCAGCAGGAGCAGCAGCACGATCTGAATCGTCGAAGCTTCGCCAAGGTGCCGCTCGATCAGACGGGTCCGCACCACATTAAAGGCCAGCGCCAGTAAGGCGCCCACCAGTAGCCCACCCAGGGAAATCAGCAGAAATCCTACTGTTGCCTGTGCCAGAGAAAACGCACCGGTCAGGGCTGCGGCTACCGCGAACTTGAATGCCACAAGACCGGACGCATCATTCATGAGCGACTCGCCCTCAAGAATGTGCATCAGCCTCGGTGGTACAGGAAGTCGACCGGAAATAGCCGATACCGCGACGGCATCTGTAGGTGAAAGAATCGCCGTCAGTGCAAAGCAGACAGGCAAAGGCAAACCGGGGAATAACCAGTGAACCACATATCCCACACCAATTACGGTTACCAGTACAAGGCCCAGCGCCAATGCCAGAATAGGCCCACGAAGCAGCATAAATTCGCGCTGCGGGAACCGTCGCGCATCGGCAAATAGAAGCGGGGCAATGAATAGGAGCATGAACAGCTCAGGCTGAAGCTCCACATGCAGCCCGCTGGCAGGCCAGGCCAGTAGCGCGCCAAAAGCAATCTGTACCAGCGGTGTGGGCAATGATGGTAGAAAGCGAGCCGCCACCCCAGTAGCCGAGGCGACAAGTAAAAGCATTAAAACAAGATAAACCGTATCCATGAATCTTTAGAAAAATCCCTGTCAATGAAGAACCATAAAGCGCTTGGCGCTATGGAATAAGCGTTGCCGACCCCCTCAGGCGTGTCTTCCGATGTTCCTCGGATAATCGTGTTGATTTAGCTTCTGAGGCATTTTCAGCGTAGGTGATATGAGAGTTGGCACCCGTGGCATAATCGCGACCAAGCGCTGTTACAGCGGTGCACTCAGTCATCAACCTATCTGCCTGAGTCAACCTGAAAGCATGAAGAATTCGAGCACAGGCTTGAATTACCAACATGTGTAAAAATGTTTCTGAAAAGACTGGGAAATCAGCAGAAGCAGTTAGCCCTCCATGCAGTTTGATAGAAAATGCTTTATGTGCCATTCGTCTTATTAAAGCCGATTGTTTTTCTTACGACTGGATCATCTCTAGCACGGTAAGCCATTACAAAGCTAAGTGACTCTAAATGATCACTTATAGTGACAAGGCACCCATGTTGTCAGCCATAGGCTTTTTACCAAGTTACAGCGATAGCGATGCCCATTTGTAAACAAGCTGTTCTTGGCTGGCGCTACGAACCTTTTCCTGGCGACCCTGACTGTTATAAGTCCCTGTTGTGTCTTGAAACGTGGTGCAGTCCTCTTTTCCGGTCATTCATTGGCAGTTGACCGAACTATCACGCTCCGTGCGTCGTCCATTCTGCGTCGAGGCAAAACGCCATGCTCTGAACGAGCGAGCCGGTCATGCATCGGATCAAGCGCAGCAGTCTGCCTCTCTATGGGCTGACCGTTGATGAGCACCTTGCGTATGTCCAGTTGAACTCGTCGTGGCTGCCATACTGAGCGCTGTAAATGACCTTCTGAGAGAAGTCATCCCGTAATCGATTGCCGATTACCTCAGCTCAGGTCGCTCTTGCAGTAAGACGACCATTATTTCCCCAGCTGAGCAAACGGCGTGACCACGGGTGCCTTTTTTCACATCCATCTGGGCTAAGCACATGGTTGAGTTACTGCCCGAGCGATTTTCCGATAAGTACTCTAAAGTAGTCCTGTAACTATAGTCCGCTCTCCATTAGCCCTGATTTATCCCCCGCCTGCACTCAACAAGGAGAACATGCATGGCCCGTCTTACCGCAAAAGATTTCGCGCCCGAACTGCTTGAGCTGTATGACTATTACGTGCATGGGCGAATCAATCGTCGAGAGTTTCTCGACCGTGCAGGTAAGTTCGCCGTAGGCGGATTGGCCGCCACGACACTCCTTGCTGCCTTGAGCCCAGATTACGCTCTGGCGCAGCAAGTCGAATTTACCGATCCTGAAATCGTCCCTGAATACATTTCCTACCCCTCGCCTAAAGGGCATGGGCACGTGCGTGGCTATCTCGTACGACCTGCGCAGGCCAAGGGAAAGGTTCCGGGTATTGTCGTCGCTCATGAAAACCGTGGACTCAACCCCTACATTGAGGACGTTGCGCGACGCTTGGCAAAGGCTGGATTCGTGGCGCTGGCCCCTGATGGCTTGAGTTCCGTAGGCGGCTACCCGGGAAATGACGACAAAGGGCGCGAGCTTCAGCAAACCGTTAATCCCGAAAAGCTGATGAACGATTTTTTTGCTGCCGTCGAATGGCTCATGGGGCATGAGCTTACAACTGGCAAGGTAGGAATCACCGGTTTCTGCTATGGCGGAGGCGTAGCCAATGCGGCAGCTGTCGCCTATCCTGAACTCGGCGCGGCCGTACCGTTTTATGGCCGGCAACCCAGAGTCGAAGACGTCCCACGCATCAAGGCACCGTTACTCATTCATTATGCCGAGCGGGATGAGCGTATCAATGAAGGTTGGCCTGCCTATGAGAGCGCCTTGAAAGCCGCTGGCAAAACCTATGAAGCCTATATCTATCCCGGCACCAACCACGGATTTCATAATGACTCAACGCCACGTTATGACGAGGCCGCCGCAACGCTGGCCTGGGAGCGAACACTGAGCTGGTTCCGCCGTTATCTGGCCTGAGTGCAGAGCTATTGAAATAGCCTATGCAAGGCACCATCTCAATCCTAGGTGAATGTGCTGCAAGCCATCTTAACCAGGATCAGGTCACGGATGGCTTGTTTATGTCCATTACTACGGAGTGCATTCCTGAAGGCCCAACCACCGGACCTCACGAGAGCAAGGGGTATACTCGCCAAGCGTATGACCCATAACGATATTTGCAACCTCTGGCCGCAGAAGCGCTGATCAAAATAGCGTAGAGTAAGCACAAACCAATCGTTACGTGTTCCGCACAGGTTTGATCAGCCAGTCATCCCAACACCATGCTTTAGGAGAATTTTATGGCGACCGAATACATGACCGTTGCAGGAGGCTGCTTCTGGTGCGTAGAGGCAGTATTCAAGGATGTCATCGGAGTCGTTTCCGTCGAGAGTGGCTACACCGGCGGCAAAACAGTCAACCCTACGTATGAGCAGGTCTGTGAAGGTAATACCGACCATGCCGAAGCCATCCGTATTGGTTACGACCCTGACGTGATCAGCTATGGCGAGTTGCTCGATATTCACTTTGCAACCCATGACCCGACCCAGCTCAACCGGCAGGGTAACGACATGGGTACGCAGTACCGTACTGCTCTGTTCCCGGCAAACCCCGAACAGGAAGCCGAGGCCAGAGCAGCGATTGCACGTGCACAGGAAGGTCTCTCAGCGCCCATCGTGACCACGATCGAGCCACTGGGGCCTTGGTATCCGGCAGAAGGATATCATCAGAACTATTGGGAAGAGCGCGGGCGCGCCAACCAGTACTGCATGGCGGTAATCCCACCCAAGCTTCAAAAGCTGCGCAAGAGCTTTGCCCAACGGTCTAAAACCCCGACTGAGGGCTGAGTTGTCCGGGGTAGCCCTTCTTGGGGCTACCTTCTCCTTCTCTGCGCTGGATTTTCTGCACCCAAGCCACTACTATCCGTTTTTCTTTCTGTCTTGCAAGGAGCCTGATCATGCGACGCGCTTTCACTCTTTGCAGGTCCTGCCAGGCATAAACGCTTTCCTGCGCACTTAGCGCCGCTTTGCCCGGCTCCGGCCTGCCTTTCCCTGAATTATTGTTTACCCATCAGGAATTGGTTATGGGCAATTGCATTCGTACTCTATCGGAACGCGTCAACCTTATCGCATCCGATAATCTCTGGATCGAAGGTACTGCGATACAGCAGTTGGAAACTACCGCCAGATTGACTGGTATGGTCCGGGTCTCCGGCATGCCGGACCTTCACCCAGGCCGTGGCTACCCAGTAGGCGCCGCGTTCTTATCTGAAAACGTTATCTATCCAGCCTTGGTTGGAAATGATATCGGCTGCGGCATGGCGCTCTGGCAGACTGATATCCGAGCCGGCAAGCTGAACCTCGACAAACTCGAACGGCGCCTGGGCAGTATCGACGGGCCACTGGACAACAGTTGGGCCGAAGACGTAAAGGCCTTTTCTCTTTCCAGGACAGGCCATGAAGCCTCTCTGGGCACGATTGGCGGCGGCAATCACTTTGCCGAGCTTCAAGCCATCGATACCGTTCATGACGAAACGCTGGTCGCTTCACTGGGACTGGATCGAAAAACCCTGCTTCTGCTTGTGCACAGCGGATCGCGAGGCTATGGCGAGTCGGTTTTGCGCAGGCATGTCGAGGTGTTTGGGCACGCCGGTCTCGATCCCAAGTCGCCCGAAGGGCTCGAGTATCTGGCACTGCACGACCAAGGTCTGCGCTATGCCGAGGCCAATCGCCAGCTCATCGCCAGACGACTCCTGGCGAATCTGCGTGCGGAGAGCCGTCAGGTACTGGATATCAACCATAACCTTGTGTCCTCAGCCACTTTCAAGGACATGCAGGGCTGGCTGCATCGCAAGGGCGCCACTCCGGCCGACGCGGGACCTGTCATCATTCCGGGCTCTCGTGGGTCCTATAGTTGGCTGGTCAAACCGATTCCTTCGGAAGTCAGTCTATTTTCCCTTGCCCATGGTGCCGGCAGAAAATGGCTCAGGACAGAATGCCGTGATCGGTTATCCAACCGCTTCTCGTTCGATCAGTTGAAGCGCACGTCCTTGGGCAGCCGGGTAATCTGCGAGGACAAGGCGTTGATGTACGAGGAAGCGCCAGAAGCTTACAAGGACATCGACAGCATCATCGAAACCCTGCAAGGTGCTTCACTGGTCACGGTCATAGCCCGGCTTAAACCGGTGCTGACCTACAAGCGACGGGGGTGCTGCCCGTGAGACTCCTGCAACTCTCATCGGCTCAAGGCCCGGCTGAGTGCGAGCTGGCCGTGACCAAGGCACTTCGTCTCCTGGAGACAGAAGCCGAACGCGAGGATGTGCTGCTGTCAGTGGTTGAGCAGTCGGATGGCGAGCACCGCGGCACCGTTAGCTCTGCACTTCTGGTATTGGAAGGCGAGCGCAGCGAGCCACTGGCCAGCCGATGGAACGGCAGTCTACTCTGGATATGCCAAAGTCCTTACCGGCCCCAGCATGGCAGAAAGAACTGGTATTTTGGCGCCAGGGTATTTATGCCGCCTGCGTCAGCCTCCTCGGGATCGATACGCTTCGAGTACGTGCGGGCCTCAGGGCCCGGCGGTCAGCACGTGAACAAGACGGACTCTGCCGTTCGGGCTACTCATGTGCAGAGCGGGCTTTCGGTCAAGGTGCAAAGCGAGCGCAGCCAGCATGCCAACAAGCGCCTGGCAATGGCATTGATTGAGCAAAAACTTGCGCAGTACGCCGAGGACGCCCAGGCAGCTCAGCGACTGGATAGACGCTTGTTTCACCATGATATTGAGCGCGGTAACCCGGTTCGTACATTTCGCGGAATGCGTTTTACTGAAAAATGAGGTCTTCAGCGGCAAGCGTATAGCTTGCCGCTCTTGTATGAGCCCTCAAATCAAACGCTAGCCCGCAACAGCATATCGGACCTTGGCTGAATTTCGCCTCATCCGAACAATGGCCCATCATTATCAGTTAGAGCGCAGAGGGATGCGCTGCTGAAGGGTAACGGCTCAGCAATAGCTCTGATTACACGCGAGAACGCATACAAGAAAAGCGCAAGCCGTTAAGATGGCGCTCTGCTTCATTGTTGGCCTCAAAGGTAATGGCAAGAAAATCATCGAAAACCGCCTCCGGGCCCTCTTCTGGTACTCCCGCCCTGACCTTGATCGATGTCGCCAAGGTGGCGGGTGTCTCACCCATTACGGTTTCCCGAGCACTCCACCGCCCAGAGATCGTAAGCGAGGCCGCTCGGGAAAAGGTCTTAGCCGCCGTCAAAGCCACAGGATATGTTCCCAACATGTTGGCGGGAGGCCTGGCTTCGAATAAAAGTCGGCTGGTCGCCATCTTCCTGCCGACAATTGCACACTCCATTTTTGCCGACACGGTACAGGCCTTGATCGATCAGCTGACAGCGTCTGGTTACCAGACGATGATAGGTCTGACCGGCTACTCTCCCGAACAGGAAGAGCAGCTTCTGGCAGCCGTGCTCGGTAGGCGGCCCGATGGAATCGTACTGACAGGTACGCTTCACACCGAAGAGAGCCGTGACCGGCTGTCACGCTCATCTATTCCGGTAGTTGAAGCATGGGAGCTGGGCACCGAGCCAATCGACATGCAAATCGGCTTTTCCCATGAAGCCGTTGGGCGCGCTATGGCCGATTATCTCTATGGCAAAGGGTATCGTCAGTTTGGACTAGTTTCGGTCGACGACATACGAGCTCTAAAGCGTGGACGTGCCCTGCTGGACCAATTGGCGTCGTTAGGCATTACGGATGTACCTGTCGAGATCATGCAAACGCCTGCCACGCTGTTAAGTGGTCGTGAAGGTTTGCGCCAGCTCAAGGGGCGTGGCTCGCTTCCTGAAGTGGTGGTATGCAGTTCCGATACAGTCGCCCAGGGCATTCTGGCAGAAGCGGCCAGTCAGGGGATCAAGGTGCCTGAAGAACTGGCCGTTCTAGGATTTGGCGACCTATCCAGCGCGGCTCATGTATACCCTGCACTCTCGACTGTGAATGTTGATGGTGCCCGAATGGGCAAGCTCATTGCGAAGGCCCTGCTGGCGCGCTTTCAAAATCCTGACCAACATACCGAGCCGGTACAGTTGGACACTGGGTTCACAATTGTGGAACGGTCCACAACCTGATTCAACGGCAGGCGACTATTCGTCAGCCTCTTACACTTTAATGATTGCGCAATCACATCAAGATCGGTTATCAATAGACACAACCGATTGGTGTGATAGTGCCTTTAATGATTGCGCAATCAGACAAAGCACCATCTGATCACTATAAAAAGGACAACAACCGTGAAACATATCGAACCGCGTACTCAGTTCCCCCTTCCCTCTCGCTTATTGCCTGTTACCCACTCAGGCGCATAGCTCCAGCTCGCTTCCTTTCTGCCACACCGCTCTACGGGGTGAGGCTAATCATCGACAACAATAAATATCGAGGTGAACGTTATGGGCGATACACGGCAAACCCGGGTCCGCTATCTGATTCTCCTGATGCTGTTCCTGGTAACAACGATCAACTATGCGGATAGAGCCACCATTTCGATTGGCGGCTCCAGTATGCAAAAGGATTTGGGAATCGATGCCGTCACGCTCGGCTATATTTTCTCTGCCTTCGGTTGGGCTTATGTGCTGGGTCAGATCCCCGGGGGCTGGCTACTTGACCGCTTCGGTTCAAAACGCGTTTATGCCACGGGTATTTTCATCTGGTCACTGTTTACTCTGCTTCAGGGCTTTGTTGGCATGATGCCTGTGGCCTGGGCCGTGGTTACGCTGTTCGTTCTACGTTTTCTGGTGGGATTTGCCGAAGCGCCTTCATTTCCGGGTAACGCCCGCATCGTTGCAGCCTGGTTCCCGACCGCAGAGCGCGGTACCGCCTCAGCCGTGTTCAACTCTGCACAATACTTCGCAACGGCATTGTTTGCACCGCTGATGGGCTGGATTGTTTACAGCTTCGGCTGGGAACATGTGTTTGTTGTCATGGGTGTATTGGGCATCATTTTCTCCGGCATCTGGATGAAAACGATCTATAACCCCAAGGATCATCCACGGGCGAATGCGGCGGAAATTGCACACATCGAAAAGAACGGTGGTCTGGTCGACATGGACCAGGCACGTGGCACCAACAACGGCCCCAAATGGCACTACATCAGCCAACTGCTGACCAATCGCATGATGCTGGGCGTTTACCTTGGCCAGTATTGCATCAATGCCATCACCTACTTCTTCCTGACCTGGTTCCCGGTCTATCTTGTCCAGGAGCGTGGGATGACCATCCTAAAGGCTGGTTTTATTGCCTCCTTGCCGGCAATCTGCGGTTTTATCGGAGGTGTACTGGGCGGCATCATTTCCGACTGGCTGCTGCGTCGCGGTAATACACTGACCTTCTCCCGTAAACTGCCGATCGTGTGCGGGCTACTGCTATCCACCTCAATGGTGTTCTGTAACTATGTGGATGCCGAATGGATGGTAGTTGGCTTCATGACGCTGGCTTTCTTCGGAAAGGGATTGGGTGCACTGGGTTGGGCAGTTGTATCGGACACGTCACCCAAGCAGATCGCAGGCCTTTCAGGCGGTATCTTCAACACGTTCGGCAACATCGCTTCTATTACCACGCCCATTATCATTGGCTACATCATTGCGGTAACGGGCTCGTTCCGCTGGGCGTTGGTGTATGTAGGTGCCAACGCGCTAGTCGCAGTCTTTAGCTACCTGTTCATCGTTGGCAAGATACAGCGTGTCGAGCTGCGCGATGAGAATGGCAAGCAATTGGCGGATACGTCGGTTCCTGCACCCGCCTCGGCGTGATCCAACAAGGACCGGCTAATACATCAGCCGGTCCTCCAATCAGATTGCTACATAGGCAAAGGGCGCCGTTGGGCGCCCTTTGCTGTCTTTGTTACTTATGCCGCTTCGTCATTCAATGCAGGACGCGCTTCACTGGCAATGGTAATGCGCTTTGGCTTTGCTTCTTCCGGCACCCGGCGAACCAGATCAATATTGAGCAAGCCATTGCTTAGGCTGGCGCCTTTGACCTCAATGTGCTCATCGAGCCGGAAGGACAGCCTGAAGGCACGCTGGGCAATACCTTGGTGCAGGTAGGTCACACCTTCAGCGGTGTGCTCACGCCGATCGGCACCTATTGTCAGTACACCACGCTCGACCTGAATATCCAGATCGTCTTCATGCAGGCCCGCTGCCGCAATCACGATGCGATAGTCGTTTTCGCCGTGCTTCTCGACATTGTAAGGCGGATAGCCTGGTACCGAATCACGCAGCGCCGACTCAAATAGATCATTGAAACGATCAAAGCCAACAGTGCTACGGAACAAAGGTGCAAGGGATAAACCAGTCATGATGAATCTCCTGAAGATCAGCAAGTTTCGATAACCCGGGACCCGATTTCGGCATCCCGCATGACCCTACATAAGGATAGTGAAAATACTTTCAAGCGGTCTGCCGACGAACGGAAAACCCAGTAAACCGTTGTTTTTCAATTACTTATTTTTATCGCCCCATTGATGTCGCAGGTTTCAGCAAGGTCGAGCTACCCTTGGGTTTGCGAAATACCAGGATGTTGCCCAGCAGTACCAGCGCCAGCCCAAACAGTGCAGGCCATGTCCATTGGTATCCTTCCATCCATGCCGAGATGTTAAGGGCAACCACCGGAAACAGGACGGTGCAATAGGCCGCCCGCTCAGCACCCAGACGGCCAACCAGGGTCAGGTAGGCGGTAAATCCGATCACTGAGCCAGGAACGGCCAAATAAACCAGCGAACTGATGTAGCGCGTACTAAGGTCGACTGTAAAAGGCACCCCCTGTACAAGGCAGATCACCAATAGAATCAAGGCGCCGTACAACATGCCCCAGGCATTGCTCGTCAACGGGCGGATACCCACGCGCTGTTGCAGACTCGAAATCATGTTGCCCGCTGAAAAGCACAATGTTCCTAACAAGGAGAGCCCAAGCCCTAGCCAAGTCTCATGGCTTGCCGTGTGGCTGCCCAGTTCCGGCCAGAACAACAGGGCGAGCCCCAGCAAACCCAATGCGCCCCCGGCCAAAACGTTGGCCGCGATGGTTTGCTTGAACCACAGGCGTGCGTTGAGGGCATTCCAGAGTGTGGCGGTTGAGAACACTACGGCAATCAGCCCACTGGCTATGTACTGGCTGGCCGAGTAAAAGCAGATGAAGTTCAGGCAGAACAGGCAAACACCTTGAGCCATGCAGAACAGCTGGCCGCGTTGATCCAATGGCTGTAGGCGACGGGTCGGTATCAGGATTAGAAACAGGACCAGCGCTGCAAGGGCGAAGCGATAGGCAATCGAAAGCGGAATGGCTACGGATTCGATCTGAAACTTGATGGCAATCCAGGTGGTGCCCCAGATCAGAACAGTCAACAGATAAAGCGTAAGATTCATGGTGGTCTCCAGCGGTCAGGAAACCAGTGTGGTGAGTAAGTCCGTTGAAGGGTTGCACATTCTTGCGCTTTTTATTCTGGCATGCGGTTCGCGCCTCTCATAAGCCTTATGATGTGAAACCAGGAGACGTGATCATGCAGCAAGCCGACGACTTTCAAGTGTTTCGTACCTTAGACCAGGCCTCCAATGCACACCGTCTACGTCATACTGCGCTGGGCAATGGCATGGCGTTGGCGCAGTGGTATCGCAGCGATGCCGACGTGCTGGGCTACAGCAGCCCGGATCATCACACTTTGTCGCTTTATCTGGAAGGTGGTTGGCAAACGTTTCGCCTTGACCAGCCGGGCCACTACGGGGCGCCTGACCGATTCTGTGTTCTGCCAGCCGGACACGACTCTGACTGGTCAGTTACGCAAGGGCTGGGTTTCATGCATCTGTACGTCACCCCTGAGCAGTTGATGCTGGAAACCGTCCGGGTTCTGGACAAGGAACCCCGGGCGATCCATCTGCAGGAACGCACATACATGGAGGATCCTGCCCTCGTTGCCATCTGCCGTGCGCTGGAACGCAGTGACTGGCAGGAACCTGGAGAGCGCCTGCTGTGCTCGAGCCTGGCGCACGAAGCGGTCAGCCATCTGCTGCTCAATGGGTGCGGGCCGCGCCAGGAGGTCCACTGGCGCGGCGGCCTTTCACCATCGGTCAGACGACGCATCCGCGACTATATTGACACCCACCTGGATAAACCGCTTGAGCTGTCGACACTGGCTGAAGAAGCGGCCTTGTCGACCTTTCACTTCAGCCGCATGTTCACGCTTTCATTCGGTATGCCGCCTCATCGTTATGTATTGGCACGACGATTAGCCAAGGCTCGAGAGCTGCTGGTGAATACTACATTGCCGCTTGCTCAGATTACGCTGGATTGTGGCTTTTCCAGCGCCAGTCACCTGAGTCGCCGGTTTGCTCAGGTACATGGCGCAACACCGGGACAATACCGTACCGTCCTCTCACGCACAGGTTGAAGTGCTAGAGGTCAGCCGTCCTGCCCAAAGACTGATCTCAAAGCCGCTCTGGCAGGCGGTCCTCTATAAAGCAGCTATGCTTTAAGTAAACCTCAACTGGGTTACGTCAAATGGATGTACATAATGCTGAAACATCACAGCGTTACCCCCCCATTGCGCTTGTAGCGGAAGATGAGGTCATGCTTCGTGAGCTAATGATCGACGTGTTACAAAACGAAGGTTTTGAGGTGGCAGCGTTTGGTACAGCTGATGAGGCCCTGAGCTTTCTAGAGGACAAAGCGCTTTTGGTAAGCGTGGTTGTATCGAATGTGAGAATGCCCGGACACATCAACGGCATCGACCTGGCACATATCGTTTCAAAACGCTGGCCCTTTCTTCCAATCGTCTTGATGTCTGGCTATACCGGTCTGGAAATACAACTACCTAAGGATGTGCCCTTTCTACGCAAGCCATGGACAATCGACCAACTGGCCACTGCAGTCAAAGAGATGAGGCGCTAAACAGCGCTTTTTGATTACAGTTTTTCTCTGATCAATGTAACGCCTTCTTCATTGCTAAATATTGTTGTTATCTGGCATTCATCGTAGCTATGGATGCTTGATCCTCCCCTCCTCGGGTGACGCAACTTCTGCCTAGCTAGCCTTAAGATAGCTTTGTTAGCTTGGTCAGCACTGAGCTTACCGCGCAGGTACTAGAAGAACCCTTCTAACCTCCTGTCCTCATATATAGCTGTCTGCTACTCATACCTCAGAAAGGGCCGAACGAAAAGGAAAACACCCAGTAACAGCAGGCCGATGAAAAAGAGCCTTCGAAAAAGCGTCTCACTCAATCTGGTACGTAGTTTTTGCCCTGCAAGCAAGCCAGCAAGCGCAGGTAGGAGCATAAGCAAAGAGGTTTTGACATCATCAATCACCAGAGCGCCCTGCCATGACAGGCCTGCGCCAAGCGTCAACGTCGAAACGGTAAAGGAAAGCCCAAGCGCTTGAATCAGTCGCTCCCTGCCAAGATTCATCGCTTGAAGATACGGCACGGCAGGGACTACAAAAACGCTGGTAGCTCCCGTGATCAAACCAGTAACAAAGCCCACTGCGCCTGAAACAAAACCGCCGCTCTCCGATACGGTAGGTAGGCGGTACGCGCACAACCCCATGCAGCCATACACTATCAATATCAGGCCCAGCATGGCAGGTATGAAGACGTTTTCTGATTCAGTCAGCCAGCGCACGGTCAGTAGTGTTCCCAGGCACAGCATTACCATCATCAACCAGAGCCGGCTGATCAGTTGACCTAATGCGGGCCCGCCGTACAACTGCCAGAGGTTGGTAACCAACGAAGGGATCAACAACAGCGCTGACGCTTCCCCAGGCGTCATGACCAGGACAAGCAGGGCAACGGCTACCGTTGGCAGCCCCATTCCCAAAACACCTTTGATAATACCGGCGAGCAGGAAGACCAGGCTGCAAAACAGGATAGTCATTAGTCATACCTTCCGTTGAGTGATCTGATGAGCATGCGGCGTCAGCGGCCCATTTAAAATCTGCATTTCCCTGATTCTGGGTTAGGCTGGGACGAAGCCAGATAAGCATCGATGGAAGCCCGCCCCATGAGATATGATCTTGTTGATCTCAAGCTCTTCATACATATCATCGAGACGCAAAGCATTACAGCAGGGGCCGCCAAGAGTCATTTATCCCTCGCCTCAGCCAGCGCCCGCATAAAGGGTATGGAAGAGACGCTCGGAACCGCTCTGCTTGAGCGCCACCGGAGAGGCACTGTGCCTACGCCGGCTGGCAGAACCCTTGCCCATCACGCTCAGGCTGTCCTCCACCAACTGGAGGTAATGAACGGCGAGCTTGGCAATCACGCCTCGGGATCAAGATGCCGAATTCGCCTGCTATGCAATACCGCTGCGCTAACAGAGCATCTGCCCGACCTCCTGAGTCATTTTCTGTTGCGGCATCCCCAGCTTGATTTGGATATAGAGGAGCGTTCCAGCTATCAAATTGTGGAATCGCTTACCAGACGTCAGTCAGAGCTAGGCTTGCTTGCCGATCACACAGCGTTTAACGCACTCGAATCTCGCCCGTTTCGAACAGATCGTCTGGTAGTCATAGCTGCCAAGCATTCGCCATTTTTTGTTGGTAGAAAGGTCATTCAGTTTGAGGAGCTACTCACCCAGCCCTTTGTGGGGCTGACCTCTACCAATGCTCTTCAACAGCATCTGGAAGAAAAGGCAAAGCAAGCCGGCAAATGGTTAGCTCTTCGGGTGCGGGTGGCTACCTTGGACGCTCTATGCAGTCTGGTAATGCAAGGCATAGGAATAGCCATCGTACCTGAGGCAACGTATCGCCGGAGTCAGCTGAAAAAGAGGCTCTCAATGGTCAGACTTCAAGATACTTGGGCGACCCGGTTATTGTATTTATGTACCTACTGCTTTAATGCCCTCTCACCATACGCAGCCGAGCTGGCTGAGCACATTCTGGCCCGCTCTGACCTTGACGCCCCAGGGAATGAGTCAGTGCGTTAACTGTCTGCATAGCAACAAGCATGAGTTAATTAACGTGTATATAGGCTAGCTGACCACCGTCCCGAAAAAGCAGGGACTAAGTTTCCTGCACTATAATCAGCGCTACTTTGTGTTTATCCAACGACTCTGCGTCCTGTCTATTTTGACAGGCTAGAGCCTAACTGACGGGGGCGCGTTTAATTTCTTACTCGGTTGGAGGCTAGGACTATAAAATTCATGCTAATCATCAAATAAGTTACCTTTAATGATTACTTATAGAGCATTCTAGCCTTAGCATTCTTCTCAGGATAGCCACAGTGGCCTTTTAAATCTCGTGCTGCCATCAGGCATAACCTCACAGGTTCTTTCCAGTAAATGAAAATCAGCAGATTCAGAGGGTATGAAAACCAAGGGACTGCTCCTCAAGCGCTTGGCTTTTCATCCTGCATTCTGGCCTTTTTTTGCCCTTTTGCTGAGAAAATAACCTGCACTGCCAACACCGCTCCCATCAGCACGGTCATGATTCCTAATGCCTCATTCCAGGACGGTAAGCGGCGCTCAAATGCTAGAGCCAGCACGGCTGCAAACAAGGACTCTAAGGCAATCAGCTGACCTGAAAGCACCATTGGTAAATCACGACAGGCCCTGTTCCATGCCCAGGCTCCAAGTAAAGAAGAGAAAACTCCAATCAGGAAGGCCCAGCCGTAAAGGGTACCTGCACTGGCAAAGTCGTATCCTTGGTGAGGAAAGTGAAAAAGACCAAAGGCCTGTGCCAAGGGCATTAGGACTAATAGAGCCAATGCACTTCCCACCATCATGAGGCCAGTCCAGACGCCTGTCGCGCCGGGAGAAATCTTTTCCAATGAGCTTTGGTTTAAAAAACTAAACACTAGCCAGAGCATCACTGCCGCAACCGAAAACGCAATTCCAGTCGACACCGATGCGCTCTCGTTCAGTGGATGCTGAAGACTGGTCAGATTGATCAACAGCAACCCAAAGGCAAGAACACACAAGGGCTGGGCCAGTCGACGCCATGCCAATACTTTGGAGTGCACATTGCCTAACAATGCCAGTAATACCGGGACCATTCCGATAAAGGCAGGGGTTAAAACCGGACCTCCAAACTGAACACCTGAAGCAATAAGGGTGCTGTAACCGAAATAGCCCATGGCACCCAATCCGGCGGCCATGTATCGCAACGGCCATGACAGCATGGAAAGATGGGCGCGGTTGATAGCAATTAATACAATGCCAATTACCCCTACGATCAGAAATCGAGTGGCAAGGAAATCAAATATGGTATAGCTCCCTGTGATATAGGGAACGATAAAATTCAGTGCCCAACACAGGGTCGCGAATATCGCAAAGGCGATCCCAGTCACGAGCCGAGAGGTAAGCCCTTTCATTAAAATCCTTGAACCAGATTATGACTGGCTTATGTATCTAAAGGCCGCTATCAACGCTTAGGTGGATCTACACATGGAGCCGGTGGCGCTCAGCAATAGTTGGTCTCTAAATGCATCATCAAGCACTTGGGCACCAGACAGGTAACATCCACCAAGCCCTCCTAGCGATTCACGTTGACGACAAGCCGCCCGCGTATCTTGCCCTGAAGCAAATCAGTGGACGCAGTAATAGCCTCCCCTAGCGTAATTTCGCGTGTTATTTCAGACAGCATAGATAAATCGAGATCTGTCTGCAGGCGGTTCCAGGCCTCCACACGCCGCTCGTAGACCTGGGTGACGCTATTGATACCTAGCAGACTTACCCCGCGAAGAATGAAAGGCGCTACGGTTGCGGGCAGATCCATACCTTGTGCTAGACCACAGGCGGCTACCGCTCCTTCTGCCCGAGTGGCAGCACAGACATTTGCAAGCGTATGGCTACCCACCGAATCAATAGCTCCAGCCCAGCGCTCTTTGGAAAGCGGACGGCCCGGCTCAGACAGTTCGTTGCGGTTGATAACCGATTGGGCGCCAAGCTTTTTAAGGTACTCGGACTCCTCGGGCCTCCCTGTGGCAGCAATGACCGAATAACCGTTACGAGCGAGCAGAGAAACGGCGAAACTACCAACGCCACCATTAGCACCTGTTACCAGGATGTCTCCTTTATCAGGTGTGATTCCATGTCGCTCCAGCGCCATCAGGCAAAGCATGGCAGTGTATCCGGCAGTACCGATTGCCATGGCCTGGTGTTCGTCGAGCCCGGACGGTAGCGGGATCAGCCAATCACCCTGTACGCTGGCCTTTTGAGCCAGTCCACCCCAATGGCTTTCACCAACGCCCCAGCCATTGAGCAGCACTCGGTCTCCAGCCTTGTACCGTGGATGGGTACTTTCCTCAACGATCCCGGCAAAATCTATTCCAGGCACCATGGGAAATTTGCGTACTACAGGGCTATTCCCTGTTATAGCCAGTCCATCCTTGAAATTCAGCGTGCTATAGGAAACACGCACCGTCACATTCCCTTCAGGAAGCTGATCTTCACTCATGTCAGCCAGCCGAGCGTTGTAGGTTGATGCATTTTTGTCGATGAGAATTGCTTTAAACATCATGTCTCCTATTTAGACCGATCGTTTTTAATCAGGCAGCAGCAGTTATGCTTTGATGCCATTCAGAAAACCCTCGATAAAACAGTCGAGAGGCTGCACCGTCTGAGACAGTCGTGCACGTAGCACAGCGCCTTCCCAGCCAATCCAGAAGTAAGCAGCCCAATCATCACAATGACATCCAGACCGCAGCTGTCCCCTCTTTGCTGCCTCACGAAGGCAGTCAGCTAAACGCCGTTGCCAATCAAGCAAGGTCGCTTCTAGCTGGGAGCGAAAACTATCCGGCAGAACGAGTACTTCCTGTCCAAGATTGCCAACCAAACAGCCTCGTCGAAACTCGTACCTGGCCATACCGACTTTGGCATCCTCTACAAAGTTCTTTAGCCGCTGTATGGGATCAACGCTTTCATCCAATAACCAGCGGTCAAGCTTACGCGCGAAGTAAGCTGCGTAGCGCCTGAGCACTGCCTGCCCAAAGGCTTCCTTGCTATCGAAATAATGATAAAACGAGCCTTTAGGCACCTGTATTCGTTTAAGGACTAAGTCAATGCCTGTGGCGGCAAAGCCTTGCTCGGTAAAGATTTCCATACCCGCATGGATCAAAGCGTCACGCGTATCGGCGTGCTCTCGGGGAATCTTAGGTGGCCGACCTCGGCGGGCCGGTAAGGTACTGGTAGTCATGCTCCCATATTAGACCGGTCGTCTTTAAAGTCAATTTAGACTACTGGGAAGTTATTTGCGCTTATGAAATAAGGCAGACGCCTATTCAATGGCTTTGCATGCTATGGCTATCCGTGCACCTGTATCGTTT
Organism: Pseudomonas sp. WAC2; assembly: GCF_030403525.1. Taxonomy (NCBI): domain Bacteria; kingdom Pseudomonadati; phylum Pseudomonadota; class Gammaproteobacteria; order Pseudomonadales; family Pseudomonadaceae; genus Pseudomonas; species Pseudomonas sp. WAC2. The sequence goes on along the minus strand of NZ_JAUEPD010000011.1, from coordinate 132,749 downwards.
TAACTTTATTCATCAGGGATGTACCTAAGACTATAGGGGCCGAGGCTTAGGTATGTAAAAACGGCAGGGGCGCGGCGATAAGCATGACGTTGATAAAGCGTTGTGCTGACGTTGTCAGCAGTCTCAAAGAAAGCAAACTTCTTTAGATCCGAACACATACTTTTATGCCAGCGCGGCAGTTACATAGGCCATTGCCACGAGACGGCTACTTCCCTTGCACAGCTACACTCAAAAAATACACGGCCGACCTGGTACGATCTGTTTAAGCTTTAAAGCCTTAATGTATGGGTACCACAGTCAATATCGAAAGGATGAGCTCATGAGTGCGCGTATCGAGATTGCAATTAACCCAAAAGAAAATGAGCGCTCGGCTATCCTTAAACCCTTACGGGCTCATAATCATTCTAAAGCGGGTGATCCGAAACCAGAGTCAATCGCGCTACTAGTCCGCGATGAGAACACCAATGAAGTCATTGGAGGGCTCTATGGGGAAATATACTATCGTTGGCTATTCATCGAGTTGCTAGCCATACCTGAGGAAACAAGGGGCCAAGGCATAGGTTCACGCCTGGTGAACATGGCCGAAGACGTTGCGCGTGAAAGAGGTTGCGTCGGAATCTGGCTCGATACTTTTGACTTTCAGGCACCGGGTTTCTACCAAAAACATGGCTTCACTGAATTTGGTCACCTTGATAGTTTTCCACCGGAGCATACGCGCTTCTTTTTTCAAAAAAGATTGTCCTAACGTGCTCATTTTTTCCTTGAAGCAAGCACACCGAATAAAGATTCTGTCCAACCTTGCTGATGGCAAAGTGTCGGTATTGCTGACATTTGCAGCAGTCACTATATTCAAGACATGCATATAACTCAGCTCACCTCGACCGCTACCACCACGACCGCTATAGGCGGGCCGTGCAAGGTGTCGTGAGCAAGAGATAGCGAGCGAATCCAAAGGCCCCGCCAGCGATGGTAGGGGCTTTTTATTTGTCCTTACGTCACTGGCCAACGTAAGGACATAATCCATGCACGCACTCTTGATCCTCGATATGCAGGTAGGCCTGTTTCAAGGTCCAGACAAACCCTGGCTTGGTGATCGTCTACTTTCCACTCTAAATGACCTTATCTATCGAGCTCAAAAAGCGGGCTCTCCCGTTTTCCTTGCGAGGCATACAGGCCCTGCTGGTAGTTCGATTGAGCCGGGTAGCCCTCTCACTCAATTGGTAAATGCACTGGCTCTTGAAGGCTCCGAAATTATTTTCGATAAAACCAGGCCCAATGCGTTTGCTCTTACCAATCTGGCCGAACAGCTCCGATCAAAAGGCGTTGATACTGTTGTAATTGCGGGCATGAAGACTCAGTACTGTATCGACAGTACCTGCCGCGCAGCACGGGACCTAGGATTCGAGGCTATCCTTATAGAGGATGGACATACCTGCTCAGATACGTCAGTGATGAGCGCTAACGCTATTATTGACCATCATAACGCGACACTCGTGGGTGCCTTTTGCCAGGTCATGAAAGCCACAGAATGCGAGTTCAAATAAGCAATCTGTCCATTTGGATAGGGTTGCAGCGGGTTTATACGGCTCGCTGCAATGCTCCAGTGCCTGTCGTCACTGGGGTATACCTCTGAGGCTGCACACTTGGCTGAGCTGCATTTACGGTAATACCTCTTAAGCGAGGCTGATAGGGCCGCGTACTTTGATGTTCCTCGGAGTGCTTTCTAGAATCTGTTACTTACCCCTTATCCTATAAAAAGGGTATACCCAACTTTTAAGGAACTCCGTACAGCCTTTTCCCTTCCGATCTCTTGAAGGGTGATTGTTCCGATCAGCCAGGCAAGTCCTAACCATTGTGGAGAAAGACATGACAGCTAAAAACGACAATCCAGGTAACTTCGCTAACGACCGTGAGAAAGCCTCTGAAGCAGGCAAGAAAGGCGGTCAAAACAGCGGTGGCAACTTTGCCAATGATCGCGAGAAAGCCTCTGAAGCGGGCAAGAAAGGTGGCGAGCATAGCCATGGCGGCGGTCGTCAGTAAGAGATGACACGAGCGGGGGCATAAGCTCCCGTTCTGTTATGAATCTATCCGTCCCCTGCTCTCGGCTCAATAAAGCCTGCCTTTCTTAGTCTTACCGCTTAAATGCCTTTAAAGCCTTTTGCTCTCGCTTTTTTCCGGCAGGAATTTGCTCATGCTGTCTCGCAAGCCGTTATCAGGATCTGAGATGGAAGAAGAGGCTGGGCTTGTATCTGAGCTATTTGGCCGAAATCCGATGTGCATGCTCGCTGAGTTGAGTGTTCGTAAAATGAGCAAGGCTTAGGTTGTTGCGCACGGCAGGCCAACTCTCTGGTCCTAACCCTTATGTCCCAGCAAGGAATAAGGCCGATGAAATTGGATGCCGATATACGTAACATCGTAGTGATTGGGGCCTCCGCTGGAGGGGTCCAGGCATTGACCACACTATTCTAGAGTCTTCCTCCTGTCCTTCCTGCCGCGTTCCTGGTAGTTCTTCATATACCCGCTTATGCACCCAGCGTGCTACCCGAGGTTCTTTCTCGCGTGACACAGATGCGGGTTGTGCCTGCCGATGACAGTCAGCCGCTCGAAGCTGGGAGCGTCTATGTGGCTACGTCAGATCGTCACCTGATGCTTGAAGAAGAAGGGCTACGTGTTACACGAGGCCCGAAGGAATGCCGGGTACGCCCAGCGATAGACGTTCTATTTCGCTCAGCCGCGGTCAGTCATGGTGCACGTGTAATCGGTGTCATTCTTACAGGGGCGCTTGACGATGGAACCGCAGGTCTCTGGGCGATTAAAGACAGAGAGGGCTTGGCTTTGGTACAGGATCCATCCGAGGCGATGCACGAATCAATGCCTGAAAGCGCCATAAAGCATGTGAAGGTTGATTTCATAGGCCCTATCGAGGCACTGGCTCAGCAGATAGTTAGGGCTGTGGGCACGCAGATAGATAGGCAGCATGCCCGTCCCGCCAGGGAAGGACACGTGATTGAGAAGCTGATTGAACTCAAGGGCAACGGCCTCGAAGCGGGTGTAATGTCCCTGGGTGCAGTATCAAAATATACTTGTCCCGAGTGTCATGGCGTCCTGGTACAGATCGAAGAAGGTTCTATTATCAGGTTTCGATGTCATACCGGACACGCCTTTTCGATGAAAACACTCATTGCTGAGGTTAACGAGGCCATTGATAACGGGCTCTGGGACACCTTGCGTGCGGTTGAAGAACGCATCGTCCTGCTCAGGCAAATGGCCGAGCTTGCAGACCGCGCAGGCTCGCACGATGAGGCTGCGCAGTGCCGCTATCAGGCAGACGAATCGGAGAAGCGGCTACAGCCGCTACGTGAGCGGGTACTGGACTCAGGCTTTTTCGGCCATGACCAGATGGGGTAAAGATAGCAAAACGACTCTGTATAGAGCTGGTCGCATGAGAGCCAAAGCCTGCTTAACGTTATGGGCAGCGATGTACAAACTGCCAAGCCATCTTTTGGTCAGTGTCAGCTTATGGGGCCTTCAAAATTTCCTTGATTTTGCTGGCAAGTGCTTCGATTGCAAAAGGCTTGGTAATAATTTCCATGTTGGGTGCAAGATAACCGCTCACATTGGAGCCTTCCGCATAACCGGTCGCAAAGAGAACCTTCAGGTTCGGTCGGCTTAGGCGAGCAAAGTCAGCAAGCTGACGTCCATTCATGCCTGGTAGCCCTACATCAGAAATCATCAGATCAATGCGCTGATGGCTTTCTAAAAGAGGGATAGCCTCTTGAGCATCTGCAGCTTGAAGCGCCCGATAGCCTAACTCATCCAGTACCTCTACGATGAGCGAGCGAACCACTGCCTCATCTTCAACGACCAGTACGATCTCACCACTTCCTAACGGTGCCACCCTGTTTTTCTCTGCCGGCAACGTATTTGCGTCACCTTTATGGCAGGGCATATACAAGTGAACACTGGCTCCATTTCCAGGCTTAGAGAGAATCTGAACAGACCCTTTGGCCTGTTTCAGATAGCCATACACCATGGACAACCCTAGCCCTGTCCCTTGACCGATAGGTTTGGTGGTGTAAAAGGGCTCGAAGACCTTAGCTAACACATCAGGCGCCATTCCCATACCGGTATCCGTTACCGTCAACTGTATGTATTGGCCCTCCTTGAGCTCAGCCCATCTGGCCTCCTGGTCACTCTCTACGTCGAAAGCGGCAGTCGAAATGGTGATAGTGCCGCCGTGCGGCATAGCATCCCGTGCATTGATCACGAGGTTAATCAAGGCGCTCTCGAGTTGATTGGCATCCATACAGGCCAGAGGAAGGCCTGCGCTTAGCGCTGTTACGACCTTGATATTTTCCCCAGTCGTACGATTAAGCAGGTCCTCTAACGAGGCTACCAGCTGGTTGACGTCAATCGCCTTAAGATCCAGTGTCTGACGCCGAGAAAAAGCCAGAAGGCGCTGAGTGAGCGCTGCCGCCCGTTGGGCCGAGGTTACGGCTGCGTTTATATAGCGCTCATCATCCTTCGAACTGCCGGCACTGTGGCGCCGTTGCATCAGCTCCAGGCTACCAATGATCCCTGTGAGCAGATTATTGAAGTCATGGGCAATACCGCCGGTGAGTTGCCCCACTGCTTCCATTTTTTGGGCCTGATGGAGTGTTTCTTCCACACGGGTACGCTCGGCTACCTCGGAGGCAACACGCGCTTCCAGTGTTTCATTGAGCTCACGCAAGGCGTTCTCAGCGTGCTTTCGAGCACTAATATCCACGCACGTACCTGTTACATACGATGGATTGCCTGCGGCATCCCTGAAAACATTACCTTTACAGACCAACCATCTTTCGTCCTGGTTACGCTGTAGCCGAAACTCAACTGTAAAATTGCCACCTTGCATACATTGAGCAAAGGATAGGCGTACCTGCGCCTGGTCCTCTGGATGTACATAGCCTAGAAAGCGCTCTATAGCATTATGGGTAAGGGTATCCGGCAGTTTGAACAGCTGTTGCAGCGCGCTATCAAAGTAGAGCCTGTCTTCATCGATATACCAGTCAAAGATACCGGCTTCAGATGCCAGCAGGGCAGCACGAAAACGCTCATCAACAACCTTGAGGTTTGAATTGGAGCGTTGTTGTTCGACAACCTGCTCCGTCACATCCTCGGTCTGATGGATGATGTAGATGACCTCGCCCTTTTCATCCAGCACAGGCGTATTAAGCGGACTCCAGTAGCGTACTTCAAAGCCCCCACCCTGCGCTGCTGGCCGAGGAATATCATACTTGGTGATTGCCATGCGATCAGGCGCTCGGGTCTGTACCACACGCTCTAGCGAGGCGCGTAATACGCCTGCACCAAATTCTGTCCGCTCTTCGGGATTTCTTCCGAATACCTCAAATACCGACCGCCCTATGCAGTCCTCACGCCGCGTATTGGTTCCCCGCAGCCGCCCTTCGTTAGCAGCCAGCATGATGAACTCCGGACCTCTAGACAGGACCAGTACAAGGTGCGGAAGCGCTTCGAATAATGTCTGAAAATTTAGCTCTTGTTTCATCAAGACTCGCACTTGTGCAGAGATGAGCCAAGTAATGCGCCTGGATTTAGGCATTGCATTAATCAACCCGGTGTACTTGGCTGACCTTTAGAACGTTGCTTGTCAGGCCTTTAACTATCGATAGGGAAATCAGCGGTCAGTTCATTCATGCCGATAGCTGCACGAAGAAGCAGACAGGGCTAAGGAAGACATGACATCGGCACCTCTTGATGACGGGAGGAGCACCAGGTCTATCGCCACCTGCAAACGTTCCGTTGATAAAGAGCTTGTCATCCAGGATCTCGCCTGTATTGAAATCTCGCTCCTTGCCTTTAAAGAATCGGCTCTCATGGGTCTTAACAAACCTGACTCCGCTGCATCTGCCCCCGTAGGAGCCATTTGGGTTGAAGCCGATGGAGTCGTCCACTGCTATCTTTATGAATGATTAAGCTCTAGATATTAGAGAAGAGCAAAAAACCTAAAATCGTTTATTGAACAGCGTAACGACAAAGATAGCCTAGCCGTTTCTAATGATTGCTTAGAACTATCCTTGATCTGTAGATAGGTTGCTGTTCTTATAGGTATATCTTATTGTTTACTCTGGAAAAATTATTATGAATAAGGCATCAGGAGTAAGCGTCGAGGAAACAAAAAGCCTATCAAATGATTATGCTTACAACTAGAGTGGCAATTTATAAGGCTGATGCCACATGAGTGACATCAGCCTTCGTGTGTTACTGCTGAATAACAGAAGCAATATTACCTGTACCGTTTTGCGTAACAGTAGCTAAGTTATTTGCTATAAACGCGTCTGTAGGCCAATGCTGCGAAACTGAGGCTTGGTTTGAGGAGCCAATTTGAGTAATGCTGCTAGTGTTATAGATGCCATTCTGACTGATCTTAGCTAAGTTACTGTCCCCTTCTTGTGCTAGGTCAGTCCTAGAGCTATCACCAGACTGAGCTATATCTACTATGTTGTCATTACCAATGGAATAACCATTAGCCCTGCCAGCACGAGTCTCCTGGTAAATGCTCAGCTTATTATTGTTGCCCTGTTGGGAGAAGCCTGTGCTGCTTGATCCACCACTATGATTAATTGTCGCTGTGTTGGCATGGCCCTCTTGCGACAGTGATGTAAATCCAGCCGCATCTCCACTAGTGCCTCCCTGGTTAACAGTAGCAACATTCTGATTGCCGTCCTGAGAGACATGGACCGACCCGGGCATGTAACCCCCGCCTTGATTGACAACAAGTATATTGTCGTCGCCCGTTTGAAAGAGCTGGGCATCTACTGCTGAGCCCTGCTGAACAGTCAGCTGGTTATTGTTACCAACCGTACGCGCTTCCAGGTTACCGCCTGTAAGAGCATCGCGTTGCTCAATGTTATATGTGTTGTTATTACCTTCCTGATATAGCGTGGCGTGATGATAACTGTCCTGGCTTAACGTTAGTGTATTCGCTTCGCCGAGCTGCGTGACAGTAGCACTTTGATCGTCATACTCCCCACCCTGTTGATAGACAGAGGCCGTATTACCGCTACCGGTCTGGCTGAGGTCTATGGAATTGTTAAACCCTTGCTGAATGGTCTCGGCAACGTTTGCGTTACCGTCCTGAAGGACAGCTGATCGGTTATTGTCGCCCGTCTGATTCTGAGTAGCTTTATTGTTCTCACCACGCTGATCGAGTGTTACCTCGTTGTTGTTTCCATCCTGTAATTGCGTAGCACTATTATTAGCTGCGACTGCAGTACCACCTAGTGAAACCAGAACGATAAAGGCGAGAGGTTTGAGCTTGAACATGACAACTTTCCTTGTGAGGCCATAGGGAGTTAGCTAAGTACGAGACATAGCTAGAAAGCTATAGACCACTTCTGAAAGAAGCGCCAAGCCCTGGTGCGCTGGTAGCCCCTTATGCGTTGCTCATACATAAAGGCCTATACTGCCTTGATTCAATGGCTCCTTCACCTCCATCGCGGCCAAAGACTATAACGGCAGAATCTAAGTTCTAAGTGTAGTCGCTGGGTATACCCTAATGACCCTATAAAAAATCATTGCCAACGAACCACAAGGTAGGTTCTTAGAAAATAGAGGAACTGATAAAGATCTATGGTTGAGCCGATAGCGGCGGCTCATACATGCTGTAAAGCTGATGCCACTTATGTGGCATCAGCTTAGATGCGTTACCGTTGAGTAATAGAGACTATATTGCCCATACCCGCTTGCGTAACAACAGTCGTATTTCCTTGGCCGCCTGGGTTGTATTCCTGAGTTTGACTGATACTAACTCTGTTACCCTCACCGTTTTGTCTGACCGTAGCGGAATGATCTGCTGGGTCAAATGTAAGATGGCCGCTTTGTAACAGAGTAATCTCGTTAGCGCTGCCAAACTGGTTAACATCGGCATAATTATTACTGTCAGCCTGATCGATAGAGAGCAGGTTGCTGTCACCTTCCTGAACATATGCAACGGTTGAGCCTTCGCCACGGTGATCTATATCGACAGCGTTGTTATTACCAACGGAACGCCCATAAAGCTGGCCACCTATCCCTTGCGAAACAATTGCATTATTGCCATTGCCTTGCTGACTGAGGTTTGCGGAGTTAAGACCTCCCTGGCTAATTGAAGCCGAGTTAGCATCGCCTTTTTGATAAAGGGCGACACTGTTCTGCCCGTAACGGCCCCCACCATTAATCACATCAGCCAAGTTATTGTTGCCATTTTGACTGATAGTGGAATCTGCTCCGCCCGCTCCCCCAAAGCTCTGCCCCAGAGTTATCTGGTTACTGTTGCCCGTCTGCTCTACTTGCGCGGTTACGTAGTCAGTCTGAGAAACCGTCAGCTGATTATTATTACCCGTTGTAGTAGCAGTCAGAGTGTTATCACCATATACGCTTCCCTGATGAATATCATAGGTATTGTTGTTTCCTTCCTGATATAGCGTAGCGTTATTTGTGTAAAAACTTCCTTGCTGCTCAAGCTTTACAGTATTGCTGTCCCCTGATTGAGTTACTGATGCAGTGTGGCCTGCTTGCAGCTCAATATAATCGGGATGTTGATAGACAGAGGCAAGATTCCCATTACCGCTTTGATTAACATTGACCTCACTGCCATAGCCCTCCTGAAGAGTTTCTACGGAATTATTGTTCCCGCTCTGCACAACGGCAGACCGATGTGCATCACCCGTCTGGGTCTGTGTTGCCGTATTGCCTTCCCCGCTCTGTTCGAGCGTGACTTCATTATTATTTCCATTCTGTGTCTGGGTTGCGGTGTGGCTAGCAGCCAGTGTGGTACCCGAGATAGCGAAAAGGACAGCTAGTGCCAGAGGCTTTAGCATAAACATGAGGTACTTTCCTTGTGAGACCAAAGATTTCGATTCGCTAAGTCGAAAGACGAAGCTAGAAATCTATAGACCAGCCTTATCAGGTCAGCAAATGGATGAATACCCATTCAACTAACGGGCGGTGATGCATGGTCATTACGTGTAGTCGCTGAGGCATACCCCAGCGACTACAGATCTTTAACTGGCTAGCATTCGTTATTGGTTGATTGGACTAGCTAGATTACGATTACTCGCCTTAGGTGCTGTAACGTCATCCTCTTCCTGGGACCAGCTGAGACAAAACTCATGCAAATTGCCAACATACCTTTTGGAACAACTGACTGGTCTACGATTGAGCCGACAACCCATCCTGGCGAAACCGGCTCGGCTTACTGGCGTACCCAAACCTATGGTTCCATCCGAGTACGAATGGTTGAGTATAGTGCTGGCTACCTAGCAGACCATTGGTGCTCGAAAGGTCACATACTGTTTTGTCTTGAAGGTGAACTACAGACTGAGCTTGACGATGGTCGTCAATTCACTCTTAAGCCAGGCATGAGCTATCAGGTCGCAGATAATGCTGAGGCACACCGCTCTTACACGGCTAGCGGAGCAAAGCTCTTCGTGGTCGACTGATGAATGCTCATAAGATGTAACGAAGCCAGGACGATAGCTATTCATCATTAGGGTGTACCCGAGCAGTAACAGCTGCTGGCTATCGTCCAGGTGTAGCAATAAATGGCAGACTGACTTAACGACTACATCGCTTATTTGCAACACCTAACCACTACACTTGATATGCTAAGCAATTACCTACTCCTGCCTTGGAGCTAGCGCCAATAATTTAGCCGTCAACCGGTCTCAAAAGTCGCACCTGCTGTCTTTCACGACTAATCGAGATGGTGGATCGCAGCCTTTTACATCATGCTTTTCGTACAGATAGCAAAAACTGCCAGAGCATCTAGTGCTCAATAATTAAGGTGTGAATACCAGTCTCTAACCAGTACCAGAACAACAAGGAGTAACCATTAAAAGGCACTTAACGTATTGATAGCGATAACGGCATAACAGAAGCTATAAGCTATCGACAGAAAGGATGACGCATTTAATATTCCCTTCAAGTAATGGTCTGGAAATGACAGGTCTCCATAACTGCCTGCAAGCAAGAAGCCTTTGTGAAAGGCCTCTTGCTATACACCCCTGTTACTTGAGCCAATCCAGATTGACGGCATTAGCCATTGCAAGGAAGCCAGTCTCGTTGGGGTGAATATGGTCGCCCGAGTCGAACAAGGGGTTCAATCGGGTCGGTCTTTTCGGGTCACGCATGGTTTTGTCAAAATCGATAACCGCATCATAGGCCCCGCTTTCACGAATCCACTTGTTTACTTCCTGACGCTTGGCCTCGCCCTGCCGGGTGTAATAGCTGCCCCCTTCATACGGTAGAAGCGTGGCACCAATTACCTTTAGACCATGGGTTTTCGCACGGGCAATCAGCTGCTTGTAACCTGCAATGATCTGCTTGGCGCTTACCTTTTCCCGAGAACCGGGCAAATCCGAATAGCCAATGTCGTTGATGCCTTCGAGTAATATCAGATGCGTAACGCCAGGCTGCGCGATGACATCTCGATCGAAGCGTGACAGTGCGCTTGGCCCCACCTGCTCGTGCAGGATGCGGTTGCCGCTAATGCCGAGATTAAGAACACCCTTGGTATTGATATCGGACCGGTTCAGCAGGCGGCGAGCCAGATAGTCAGTCCAACGGTTGTTTGTATCTACCGCGGCATTGAGACCATCTGTAATCGAGTCGCCAAATGCGACAACAGCTGTGGTGTCCTTATGGGTCAGAATATCTACACCCGTTAGGAAGTACCATGAAGTGCTGGTCGACTTTGTTTGTAACGCGCGCGCTTTCGTATGGTTGCCGGACGTAGAAATATAGTTGGTCTGCTTGCCCAACGTATGTACGGTTTTAGCTTCGGTCTGCTCTGGTAGATAAAGGCTGATAGCCAGATCGGCTTGTGAAGAGAACCGCATGTCTACAGGATCGCTGTACATCACCGCTCCAGGCGGGATTGTCGTCGAGGATATTCCTCCAAACGTCAAGGGCCGGTCTGTATCAGGGTTGATGGTGTTCTTACCAGCACTCAATGCAACCCGAGCCTCGCCAATCACCAGCGGAGTCTTGCCCAAGGCATTGGATAAGCGAACTCGAAACTTATAGCCTCCAATAGAGGTATGAACGATCTGGCGTATCGTCTGATTGTTCACCCTGACAACAGTCTCTTTTGAGCCGGCAGAAGCACCGTTGGCTTGCGGAGCCGCGGCCCAGCTTCCAACCCAATGAGGACTTTGCGGCTGAGCCGCCAGCGAATAATTACTCGCCATCAGAAGCGCTGCCGCCAGGGTGGACATTGACCACCGTTTTAGGGATTTCCTGTGAGGGGCTGCAAAAATATTAGCGTTATTTTTAGTATGGAATTCAACCACGTTTCGTTTCCTGCTTTTCTATAAACCCGACCAACGCTAGACGCTAAACCCGCTCCTGTCCAAAAACGCGGCTGCGCTTGTTCAATAAAGTAGTGCTATTTCAATAAATTAGCTTCGGTTTACCTGAAGCAGGCAGCTCATGCTGGATAAATTGATTAATCGGCTGGCTGTACAGAGTTAATGCTGGTCGTGGCAGAAAACGATAGTTAGCATGAGTCAACCTACAAAACACTGATAGGTTACTTTTTTTCGCAACATCATGATGACCGATGCGAATGCGTGTCTTTGTGTCTCTCTTAACCTAGCGCCACGACAAAGAATTATGCGGTAGGTTGAATAGAACACTTCCCTCTGGAATGTCCTACTGAAGCGACACCTAATCTAATGCACTGATCAAACAGGTACAACGTCGCTCCAGATAGGCTACTTAAGGCTTTATAGGGCCTGACTACTTCTGTTCCTAATACTGAACACCCTGGGTCAAACCTCCATCCACGAGTAGGTTGGTACCCGTCGTAAAGCTTGCAGCGCGGCTGGCCAGGAAGACCGTGGCCTTGGCTACTTCTTCTGGCGTAGCCATACGCCCCATCGGGTTGGCAGCCAGGCACTTCGCAAATGTTTCAGGAGCATCACGCTCAATGCTGCCCCAAACGCCCTCTTCAAAATAGACGTTGCCTGGCGAAACGGTATTTACACGGATTCCATCAGAAGCATGTCGTGCTGAAAGGGTTTTTCCATAGTGAATCAAGGCTGCCTTCAATACACCGTAGGGCTCGGCAAACATGTCCACTTCTCGGCCCGAGACACTAGAAATCAATACTACGGCAGCAGCGTCGGAGATCTTTAGATAGGGCAAGGCTGCGTTGAAGAAACTTACAGACCCCAGCAAATCCGTTTCGAATGCCTGCCTCCAGACACTAAGCTCTCCGCCGCCAGCAAGAGCACTCACATTCGGCACGATGATGTCCAGGCCGCCCATTCGCTCTGCTGACTCAGTGACCCAGCGCGCTACTTGATCTGAGTCGGTAACATCCACCACGCGCCCAAATACCTGATCACCCAGTGCTGCCTCTGTCTGTGAGACACCGGCTTCGCTTCTGGCACAAAAGCCAACCCGGGCACCCTCTGCAACGAAGCACTCGACAATGGCCCGACCGATGCCACGAGATCCGCCACTGACTAATACTTTTGCGCCTTCGAGCTCAAGGTTCATAAGCTGTCCTTTTAGATAGTTGGGTTTAGGTTCGATTAAAAGCTGATGCCAGTATAAAGCGCCAGCTCAAGGTGAAGGGGAATACGGCTGCGCAGGACTATGCTTTGAATGATACGTGGCTATCAACGCTTTCGTACGTAAGCGATTCCCGTGACCACTAAAACATGCATAAAACACGAGTATACAAATATTATTTGCATGTTTATCCTTGTTTGCACACGATTGAAGCCTCGAACGATTACACAATCATGCCTATTCTTAAAGATATTCTTCCTCAAGAACGTCAGTCCGTGATTCTCCAGCGCCTGGATTCTCAAGGGCGGGTCATCGCAGCGGATCTGGCAAAAGAAATGAACGTCTCTGAAGACTCGATTCGCAGAGATCTACGCGAGCTGGCTCAAAGGGGACTGTGCCGTCGAGTGTATGGGGGCGCTTTGTCTGTTGCCCCTGACCCCGGCCCGTTAAATAAACGTATTCAAAACAGCACACCTATCCTCTCGGTGCTGGCCGAAGCAGCGGCAGCATTGGTCGGTCCAGGCCAGACGATTTTTCTGGATGCAGGCTCAACCAACCGGGCAATTGCATTGGCCCTTCCTTCACAGACCAACCTCACAGTCATCACCAACGCGCCCGCTATTGGCGAAGCGCTACTGAGCAGGCCTGGGATAGAGACGATCCTGATCGGGGGCCGCCTCAATTCAAAAGCTGGTGGCAGCCTAGGGGCAAAAGCACTGAGGGAAATTCAGGCTATTCACGCAGACATTTACTTCATGGGGACCTGCGCGCTCAGCTTTGAAACGGGCGTGACGGCATTCAACTTCGAGGAAGCGGAGCTCAAGCGCGCCCTGGTGAATGCGGCCAACGCTACGGTTATTACCCTGTCTGCCGATAAGTTCGACACCCTGGCGCCCTATCAGGTGATCCCCAGCGAGGCGATCGATCATTTGGTGATTGAGACAAACAACCAGGTCGAGCCGCGCCTGAAGGCATTTCGAAAATCAGGCTGCTCGGTACAGACCGTACACACTGAGGAGGCGCTATGAAGATTGCACACGTTGCCCTATGGACACTTGATCTTGAACGGGCCGCCGATTTCTGGCATCAGACGTTTAGCGCCCGCATCGGTCAGCCTTACCACAGCCAGACCAACAAAGGCTTCATTTCTCGCTTCGTCACTCTGAAGGACGGACCGACTATCGAGCTGATGACGCATCCGAGACTGAGCCAAGCCACCATTTCTTCAGACACGCCTCTAACAGGCTGGGCCCATATCGCCATCTCGCTGGGATCGGAAGACGCCGTCAGGAAACTTGCTGAGCATATGGACGGCGAGCAAGCGCTAGTATCCGCGCCACGCTGGACGGGCGATGGCTTCTTCGAAGCGGTAATCCGGGATCCCGATGGCAATCTAATCGAAATAACGGCCTGATCGTTTGATCTTCTTGGCCGTGCTGCTGAATATCAACAATACCGCTAGCTTATGGCTTACACATTCGGCCTCGTTTCTTTAAACAGCGAGGCCGGTTTCCAGAAGCCGTCTCAAGAACCTAAGCACCTCAGGATCTCTCACACCGGGTAGCCTCGATGCTTTACACAGTGGCACGTATCAACTAACAACCATCCTTTAAAAGCAAAAATAAAAATAGTTAAGCCTTGGCGCGTAAACCGTATTCCTGCCACGGTCAGTCGGAGTATGATCCGCGCCCCGACCTGTTAATGGAACTAACATGCGCCTCAAAGGGATATTACTCAGCGCGATTCTGTGCCTGCTTGCCGCCTGCGACGCCTCTCAGGATGCGCCAACGGGATCTACATCCAAGACCGCGCCTGAATCATCCGGATCGCCTGCATCTGCGGCTATTGATGCTAAAACAGCCGAATCGGCACCGGTATCAAAAACTCAGGACATTGCCCAGACCGCCGAGCGATACGCTGGCCGAGCATTGACTGTGGTTGACGCCTCTGAGATTCAGCTGGACGGTGCCAGCACATTGTCGGTTACGTTTTCAGTCCCCTTGCAACGCGAACAGGCATTTCATCAGTACCTTCATCTGGTAGACAAGACCGCCGGCCCGGTTGATGGCGCCTGGGAACTGTCGGATAACCAGATGGAGCTGCGGCTGCGCCATTTGCAGCCCAAGCGTGAGCTTACTCTGACCATCGATGCGGGCCTCAAAGCCATCAATGGCAACGCGCTGAATGCCCCTTACACCACTTCACTCAACACGCGAAACATTACCCCAAGCGTTGGCTTCGCCAGTCGTGGCTCACTCCTGCCAACACGACTGGCCGAGGGGCTTCCGGTCATTGCCCTGAACGTCGATAAAATCAATGTCGACTTTTTTCGCATCAAGCCCGATGCGCTGCCAGCCTTCCTTGCCAGGTGGGGTAATCGAGCCACAATGGGGTATTGGGAGTCGAGCGAAATACTGCCAATGGCAGAGCTGGTCTATACCGGCCGATTCAACCTGTCACCCAAGTTGAATACCCGGGAAACCGTACTGCTGCCCCTGACTGGGATAGAGCCCCTCAAAGAAAGCGGCGTTTATTTGGCCGTGATGCAACAGGCCGGCAAATACGACTATCAACAGTCGACTACGCTGCTGACGTTGAGCGATATCGGCTTATCGGCCCATCGCTATAGGGATCGGATCGATGTCTTCACTCAAGCTCTAAATGGCGGACAGCCACTGGGCAAGATTGCCATTCGGGTACTGGATAAAGACAGTGCAGTTCTGGCTGAAACCCAGACCGATGCCCAAGGACATGCGCAGCTTACCGTCAACGGTAACGCACGCGTACTACTGGCTCAGCATGACGGGCAAACCAGCCTGCTGCGACTGGATAACCCCGCATTGGATCTGGCTGAATACAAGATCGATGGCCCACGGCAACAGCCTCAACAGTTCTTCGTGTTCGGGCCTCGTGACCTATATCGACCCGGTGAGACCGTGCTGCTGAACGCACTGTTACGCGACGGAGACGGACATGCGCTGCCACCACACCCGGTCCCGGTCGAGGTTCGTCGCCCGGATAACCAGACGAGCCGTCGCTTCGTCTGGAAGCCTGATGCAAATGGTCTTTACCAATATGAACTGCAACTGGGCGAAGAAGCACCCACCGGCCGCTGGCAATTGGTCATGCAGGTAGACGGGGCTACGTCTCAACTGTATGAGTTTTCCGTCGAAGATTTCCTTCCAGAGCGCATGGCGCTTGAGCTCAAGGGTGAAGACGCGCCGCTGGCTCCCGATGAACCATTTGAAGTCAGCGTGACCGGCCGCTACCTGTACGGAGCACCCGCGAATGGCAATACCCTCTCCAGCCAGCTGTATGTCAGACCACTTCGCGAAGCCGTGGCAACCCTGCCGGGTTATCAGTTCGGCTCCATTACCGAGGCCGACCTCAGCCAGGACCTTGACCTGGATGACCTGACGCTGGATACCAAAGGACGCGGACTTCTTTCCCAAGATACCCGTTGGAGCGAAGCACGCTCGCCCCTGCAGTTGCTTTTGCAGTCCAGCCTGCAGGAATCAGGCGGCAGACCGGTGACACGTCGTCTTGTCCAACCGGTCTGGCCCGCTCAACACCTTCCCGGAATTCGCCCTCTATTCAATGACGGCGAGGTCGATGCAGATAGCCAGGCGGGCTTTGAGATCGTTATGGCCAACGCGCAGGGTAAGAAACTACAGGCCAGCCAGCTACGGGTCCGTTTGGTCCGTGAACGAAGGGACTATTACTGGGGTTTTTCTGATGATGAAGGCTGGAGTAGTCGCTACAACGAAAAAGCAATCACCATGTCTGAAGAGACAATTGATGTTGCGGCAAACGACTCAGCGAAAGTCAGTTTTCCTGTGGAATGGGGTCCTTACCGGGTCGAAGTAGAAGACTCCGAGACCGGCCTGATAAGCAGTGTTCGGTTCTGGGCAGGCTATCGGTGGCAGGACAACACCGATAACGGCAGCGTACGGCCTGACCAGGTCAAGCTTTCGCTCGACCGCCCAGCCTACACCTCAGGCGATCAGGCCCATATCACTGTTACGCCTCCTACGACAGGCAATGGTTATCTGCTCGTGGAGTCCGCCGAGGGCCCGCTCTGGTGGCAGCCTATCGACGTTCCAGAAGGCGGCAAGACGTTTGATGTGCCCATTGCCAAAGACTGGTCTCGTCATGATCTGTATGTCACGGCGTTGGTTATACGCCCGGGTGAAGCCAAGACAGGTGTTACCCCCAAGCGTGCGGTAGGCCTGCTCCATCTCCCGCTGGACCGTGAGGCTCGTCGCCTGAACCTGACGGTGAATACACCTGAACGCATGGAGCCAGGCCAGCCGCTAAAGGTCCGCCTGCAGGCACGCAACGCCGATGGGTCGATTCCTCAACAGGCGCGCGTTCTGGTATCGGCTGTGGACACCGGTGTTTTGAGCATCACTCGATACACTACCCCGGACCCCTTCTCAGCCTTTTTTGGCCGTAAGGCCTACACGGCCGATCAGTTCGATGTGTATGGCCAGCTGATCGAGGCAGGCCGTGGCCGCCTGGCAGCCCTGGCTTTTGGTGGTGACGCGGACCTGTCGGCCGGTGGCAAGAGGCCCCCTACCAAGGTGAAAATTCTCTCTGAGCAGAGTCAGGCAGTAACCTTCGATGCAGAAGGTAATGCCGAGGTAAGCCTGCCGGTCGAGGATTTCAACGGTGAGCTGCGCGTCATGGCTCAGGCCTGGACAGAAGATCGGTTCGGGGCGGGTGAAAGCAAGGTCACTGTTGCGGCACCTCTGGTGGCTGAGTTGGCTGCACCTCGCTTTCTTGCAAGCGGTGACGAAACGGCATTGGCCCTGGATGTGACAAACCTTTCTGGACGCGCTCAGCAGCTAACGGTCAAAACCGAGGTATCAGGACGCCTGACTTTGCAGGAAACCGTCGACAAACCTCTGGCCTTAAAAGAAGGGCAACGCGTAACACTCAAGGTACCGGTAAAAGCGCTTGGGGGTTACGGAACAGGCAAGGTTACCGTGCGGATCACGGGGCTGGTTATGCCAGAGGGTAGCTCGTCGCTGTCTCGCGACTGGACGCTAGGTGTTCGCCCGGCCTATCCGGCACGCCGTGACCAATTCTCTGTCGCGCTGGACGGCAGCACACCCTCCTGGAGCTTACCGGCATCAGTGCTTGAAGCCTATGCTCCGGAAACTCGGGAAGCCATGCTGGCAGTATCCAGCCAGCCGCCGCTTAATCTGGCCGAGCATATCAAGGCACTTGAGGCCTACCCATACGGCTGTCTCGAACAGACCACTAGTGGGCTTTACCCCTCTCTTTATGCGGACGCCGAGTCACTCAAGCGCCTCGGCATTCAGGGTGAGCAGGAGAGCGACCGCCGCCGCAAGATCGAGGTGGGAATCGATCGACTGCTGGGAATGCAGCGATACTCGGGCGGCTTCGGTCTCTGGAGCGCAGAAAGTTCAGAAGAGTACTGGCTGACAGCGTATGTCACTGACTTCCTGCTACGGGCTCGGGAGCGAGGCTTTGCTGTACCCACCGAACCTCTGAACAAGGCAACACAACGGTTGCTGCGCTATCTGCAAGACCCTAATCAGATCGATGTAGGGTATAGCGAAAACACCACACATGACCGCTTTGCCGTTCAGGCCTATGCGGCTTATGTACTGGCACGCAGCAAACAGGCACCGCTTGGCGCACTGCGTAGCCTGTTTGATCGCCGTGAAGCTGCAGCGTCCGGCCTGCCCTTGGTCCATCTTGCCATTGCCCTGCAGCGCATGGGTGATAATGATCGGGCAATGCAAGCGTTGACGGCTGGACTTGCACAGGTTCGCGCCTCAAAGGCCTGGTTCCATGACTACGGTAGTGTCTTGCGTGACGAGGCGCAGATTCTGGCACTGCTCGAAGAAAATGACCTGGCGGCAAACCAACGTACCCAGCGCCTATTCGCGCTGGCGGAGGAATTGTCCACTCATCGGTGGTTGTCGACGCAAGAGCGAAACTGGCTGTATCTCGCGGGTCGCTCGATCATGAGTAAACCGGCCCAGCCCTGGAAAGTCGAATTGACCCTGGCGGGAGCCCCGCGCGAACTGGCCGATAACCGTGACGTGACACAGCACATCGATGGTGCCGAGCTCAATACACCGCTTTCGGTACGCAACACGGGTGATGCAGTGGTGTATCAACACCTGACTGTGACGGGTTATGGGATGCAGGCGCCGGCGCCTACCAGCGAAAACCTGAGCATTGAGCGCAGCTATCTGGGGATGGATGGCCGTCCGGTCAACCTGTCTCAACTCCATAGTGGCGAACTTGTGCTTGTGCACCTTGCCGTACGGGCTCATCAACGTGTACCCGATGCGCTGGTGGTCGACCTGCTACCGGCAGGACTTGAGCTGGAAAACCAGAACCTGGCACAAAGCGCAGCCAGCCTGGAAGACGCCGGCAGCAACGTTCGTGAATGGGTAAAGGCGATGCAGAACGGTACGCTCAAGCATCAGGAGTACCGGGATGATCGTTATGTTGCTGCCGTAGATGTCAACGGCTATGGCACCACGCATCTGGTATACCTGGCGCGGGCCGTTACACCAGGACGCTACCTCGTGCCGCCACCCCAGGTGGAGTCCATGTATCGCCCTGCCTGGCAAGCGCTGGGTGCTACCCCTGATCAACTGGTTGTTCTGCCGCGTTAAGCGGCAGACCTCCCGAGCTGTGTAGCCATGAAAAAAGGCCTGCACGCCGCAAAGTACTGGTCTCGTCTCGCGCTGAGCCTTTTTTCAGTGCTTGCTGCAATGTTATGGCTGGCTGACCAGCTTTGGCCACTACCTGTACCTGACGATGGGCTTGCCCATGTCATTCTGGCCGAAGACGGCGAGCCGCTCTACCGGTTCGCTGATGGGCAAGGTATCTGGCGCTATCCCGCTACGCCAGATACCGTTTCGCCTTACTACCTCGACGCCTTGTTGGCATATGAAGACCGTTGGTTCTATCAGCACCCCGGTATCAACCCGGCTGCGCTCGCACGTGCCGCTTGGCTGAATCTCTCAAGCGGACGGGTCGTCTCGGGGGGTAGTACGCTATCGATGCAGGTTGCCCGCTTGCTGGAGCCACATTCGCGGACTCTCGCCGGAAAACTTCGCCAGCTGCTTCGGACCGCTCAGCTTGAGTGGCATCTGTCCAAACGGGAAATCCTCACGCTGTACCTCAACCGCGCGCCCTTCGGCGGCACATTGGAAGGGGTTGCCGCAGCCAGCTGGACCTATCTTGGCAAGTCACCTGTTAACCTTACTCGTGCCGAAGCAGCACTACTTGCGGTATTGCCACAAGCGCCCAGTCGTTTGAGGCCGGATCGCTTTCCCGAACGAGCACAGGCGGCGCGAGACAAAGTGCTCGCTCGACTGGACAGCGAAGGGGTATGGCCTGCCAAAGCGGTAAAAGAGGCGATGGAAGAACCTGTGTGGCTGGCGCCCCGGCAATCGCCTGACCAGGCACCGCTGCTGGCTCGTCGGCTGAATACGCCAGGAGAGTCGCCAGCGATCCACACGACCATCGACATTGCCTTGCAACGGCGCCTCGAATCGCTGCTCCTTGATTGGCGGGCCCGTCTACCGGAGCGCACTTCAGCTGCAATTATTGTGGTTGATACCGGGAGCATGACGGTAAAGGCATACCTGGGCTCTGTCGATATCACGGATGATCGTCGGTTTGGCCATGTCGACATGGTGTCAGCCATACGATCACCCGGCTCCACGCTCAAGCCCTTCCTGTATGCCCAGGCGCTGGACGCAGGTCTGATCCACTCGGAATCCTTGCTGCAAGATGTCCCTCGACGCTTTGGCGATTACCGGCCCGGGAATTTCTCTTCAGGCTTCAGTGGCCCTGTCGCTGCAAGCGAGGCGTTACATCGGTCGCTCAATCTCCCTGCGGTGCAATTGCTCGAGGCCTATGGCTCCAAGCGGTTTTCCGGTGAACTGCGTAGTGCAGGCGTCCCGCTCTTTTATCCTCGAGGCGCTGAGCCCAATCTCTCATTGATACTGGGCGGTGTCGGCGCGCGACTGGAAGACCTGGTCAGCGGCTATAGCGCCTTCGCGCGCGAGGGAAAGGTAGCCCGCCTGCGGTTTCGTCCAGAAGAGCCTGTGATGGAAAGACGGTTGATGTCGCCCGGTGCTGCCTGGATCGTTCGGCGTATGCTGGCCGACCGCTCAGATCCCCTCTTGGATGAAGCCCAACTGCCTCCAGCGCTGGCTTACAAGACGGGAACCAGCTATGGCTTTCGGGATGCTTGGTCGATCGGCATTACGCCAGGCTATGTGATTGGCGTGTGGATCGGTCGCCCTGACGGCACACCGGTAGCAGGTCAGTTTGGCCTTGCTTCAGCCGCCCCGCTGCTGTTTCAGGTCAACGATATATTGCTCAATCGGGATACTCAGCGAGGACGTCTCTCCCCCATACAGACCAGACCTGCAAGCGTCAGGGTAGAATCCATCTGTTGGCCTGGGGGGCAACCGCTTCCGGCCGATGATGAAAACTGTCGAGTCCGACGTTGGGCTTTCACGCTGGACAAACAGACGCCCCCCACAATGCAAGCCCCTGACCAGCCCTTGGGTCAGGGGCTGGATGAGACCTATTGGGTCAATGAGGCAGGCAAGCAGGTGGCGCCATCATGTTCTGGCGCACGCCCGGTACGTTTCCTGGCTTGGCCTGCGTCCCTCGAACCTTGGCTGGCCGCGCGCGAGCGCCGCACGTCCCGTCTGCCATCAATCGATTCGAACTGTGCGCCTACCCTTGGCACTGCAGCCAGTCCGTTACAGATTACCGGGCTACGTGATGGTGCACGATTACAGGCGCCTGCCGGACAATCCGAGCCCGTTTCCATCACCGTAACCGCGCAGGGTGGTGAAGGTTCACGCTGGTGGTTCGTCAACGGCGAACCGGTGGCAGAGCAATCGGAACAATTGAGTTACACGTTTCCCAGGCCGGGAGCTTACGAGATCAGCGTACTGGATGATTCCGGGCAGACCGAGCATGTGAATGTAACTGTAGTGCGGTAGCGGCTTTATGCCTTACGCATTATGCCTCTCATGCATGAAAGCGTTTACGGTATTCGGCCGGAGTAATGCCCACGTGTTTCATGAAGGCTCGGCGCAACGTATCGGTGCTGGCAAAGCCGACCTTGGTAGCGACTTGTTTGGGCACATCGCCCTGCTCTTCCAAAAGCAAACGAGCAGCGCTTATGCGCGCACGCTCTACCCATACCGCAGGCGTTTCACCGATTTCAGCTGAAAACAATCGCGCAAAATGTCGGGAACTCATACCTGCATGAGCCGCTAACGCGTCGACTGACAACGGTGACGACAGGTTTGCCATGGCCCACCGTTGTGTTTCCTGCAGAACAGACCGACCGCCGACACTGGACTGTCCATGCCTGCTGAGCGAAGGGCAAATGGAGCCGGGCATGGCGGTGCTGACCAAGCCTTTCGCCATGGACATAATGGCTACACGCATTCGTACCATGATCGAGTCATGAGGACGCCTTACGTTTTGTCCGCTCGGACGACCAACAGGATTCCTCCTGCAGAAACAGCGGCACCTACCAACATAAGCCACGAGAGCGGTTCGCCGAACATCATCCATGCCCATACCAGCGTAACCGCTGGGCTCAGGTAGAGCACACTGGCTACCCGTGTGGGTGATGAGCGCCGCAGGCACACCCAATACAGACCATAGCCGCCAAGGGTGGAAATTGCCGCGGTCCAAAAGACACTCAATGCAAAACCTGCCGTTGGAATGGGCCAGAGGCTACCCTGCCAGCCTGCAAGCACAGCGAATACCACTGCAGATACCGCACACTGCAGCCACATTGTTGGCAGCAATCCAAGTGGATGAGAAAGCCTGCAATGCTTCTGCCATAACGTAGCCACCGCGAGGGACAGCATGCCCAATATGGGCAGCCCATACGCCCATAAAGGCGCATCCCCCCACGCCAGGGCGTCATAGGTAACCAGTAGCACTCCGCCAAGACCAATGGCCAGCCCCAGCCATACCTTGCCCGAAAGCCGTTGACCCAGAACGGTAACGCTAAGCAGTGCCGTACCGATAGGCAGTAGATCGGCAAGCAATGCAGCCAGACCTGTCGGAACACCCAGCGCAATGCCCTGGACAACACCGATCAGATAACCCGCCATGGCCAGTAGACCTATACCCGCATGCTGCAGGAGCACGGCGGGGTGAACACATCGAAGCGTTTTTATTACGAACGGCAACAGGAAAAGCGTGACCACTACACACCGCCAGAACACAACCAGCAGCGCCGGTGCGTAATCGATTGAAAAACGGGCACCCACAAAGCCCGAACTCCACGTAATGACCATCATTGCTTCAAGCAGGAGTAAAGGCGCTCTGCTGAGAGCTAGAACGCCTGAGAGAGCGCTGATAAGGGGCCGGGTCGTTCGAGTGGTCTGATTCATCACCCGACCTTACGAAAACCAGCTAATCTAATAAATCAAAACTTTATCACTTAATGGTTTACAAATATTAAATGATGAACGCAACCCTTGATATCGAGCTGCTTCGAACCTTCGATACCGTAGCTCGGATGGGAAAATTCAGGCTGGCGGCCGAGCATCTTCATAAAAGCCCTGCGGCTATCAGCGTGCATATTCAGCGGCTGGAGACCATTGCTGGAGGGCGCCTGCTTGAGCGTGATAACCAGTCGGTATCCCTGACAGCGCTTGGGCAGCGACTGCTTATGTCTGCCGCCGAGCTGCTCCGAACCCATGATAGGGTCATGGGCGAGTTACATGGTCCGCACGTGATTGGATGTGTTCAGCTGGGTATGCCTGATGAATATGCCGCCCATGTCATTGGTGACATCCTGCCCATTTTCACAGCCTCCTGGCCAAATGTAGTGCTGGAGGTAACCACCGCACCGAGTTTTACGCTACGCGATCATCTCCAACAGGGAAAGCTTGATCTGGCATTGCTGACCCAACCTCGCGCGGCTGGCTCCGACGCACTGGTACTCACCTCCACGACTCCGGTCTGGGTAGGAAGCGCAGTGCTACCCGCCACGTTGAACGATCCTGTACCACTGGCGCTTTACGCAGCGGATTGCCCTTACCGCGAAGCCATGATAAGCACCCTCACAACGGCAGGAAGGCCATGGCGGGTAGTGTTGGACAGTGCCTCCAGCCAGGCGATAAGGGCCTGTGTCGAGGCCGGGCTTGCCGTTACGCTCATGGATCGTGCACGGGTAACCGAAAGAATGGTTATACGCGAGGACTTACCCATCATGCCTGACCACGAAGTGGTACTGGTCCGCCCACCGGCCAGGGAAAGCAATGAAGCTGTAGAGCTGCTGATAGATGCTATCCAGCGATACTTCCGCCTATAGCTGGCAGAGCCACAGGGTCGCTGCAAACTGTCCTGCGTGAGATTAGGCTTTTACCTTTGAAACGGGCGACGCGGTGTGCTTGTTTCAGATCATTGCACTGGCGCCTATCGACCAGGAGGCTCCTCGTCGGTTGACTTGATACACTTGTCACCTATCAGCCACTCGGTGTGCGCAGAGCGACCAAACACGTGTGCGAGCAGAAGCTTCTGGTTCCAGCGTCTGCCGTATCTGTTATTTGACCAGGATCCTTATGAGAATTGACTCTAACCTACATGATGTTCTTGAGCCTCATACCCAGAGGAAAAATGCCAAGCCTCTAGATTACCACTCTCACATCACCTTTACCCATCCAGTGGTGGCAGCATGATTGAAGTAACCGAGGTTTCCATTGCCGCGCTACGTGAGGCGCTTGAGTCAGGCCGTACCACAGCGGTTGGGCTGGTTCATGCCTACCTTGCCCGGATCAAAGCCTATGATGGTCTTGATACGCCCACGGCCCTGAATGCTGTCGTGGTCAGTAACCCTGATGCCCTCAAGGAAGCGGAAGCATCCGATGCCCGTCGCGCCCGAGGCGAAACACTTGGTCCATTGGATGGGATCCCCTATACGGCAAAAGACAGTTATCTGGTGAAAGGGCTGACTGCCGCCTCGGGCAGCCCTGCCTTCAAGGATCTGGTGGCGTACCGCGATGCGTTCACGATCGAGCGTCTGCGGGCGGCAGGTGCGATCTGCCTGGGCAAGACCAATATGCCCCCCATGGCGAATGGTGGTATGCAGCGCGGCGTTTATGGTCGCGCGGAAAGTCCATATAACGGTGATTACCTGACCGCACCTTTCGCCTCTGGCTCCTCCAACGGTGCAGGTACAGCTACCGCAGCAAGCTTTGCCGCGTTCGGCCTTGCAGAAGAAACATGGTCGAGCGGACGAGGCCCTGCTTCGAATAATGGTTTGTGCGCCTATACCCCCTCACGGGGGGTAATCTCGGTACGCGGGAACTGGCCGCTGACCCCGACGATGGATGTAGTCGTGCCCTTTGCCAGAACCATGGAAGACCTGCTGGAAGTGCTGGATGTGATCGTGGCGGATGACCCGGAAACACGTGGCGATCTATGGCGGATGCAGCCCTGGGTACCAATCCCGAGCGCCTCTTCGGTGCGGCCCGCCACGTATAGGGAGCTTGCCGCAAAACCTGATGCCCTTGCTGGCAAGCGGTTTGGTGTTCCACGCATGTACATAAATGCAGACCCCGAGGCAGGGACCAGTAAAAACCCGGGTATCGGCGGTCCGACTGGGCAACGAATCCATACCCGACCTTCAGTCATCGCACTGTGGGAGCAGGCTCGACAAGCCCTTGAGGCCGCGGGTGCCGAAGTGGTCGAGGTTGACTTCCCGATGGTTTCCAATTGCGAAGGCGACCGTCCCGGCGCGCCAACGGTATACAACCGTGGACTGGTCTCGAAAGAGTTTCTTCATGACGAACTGTGGGAGCTGACGGCCTGGGCGTTCGATGATTTTCTTCAGGCCAATGGGGATCCCAAACTGAACCGTCTGGTGGACGTCGATGGCCCGCAAATCTTTCCCCATGACCCGGGCACCTTACCCAACCGGGAGGGTGACCTTGCGGCCGGTATGGACGAGTATGTGAACATGGCCGAGCGCGGCATCACGCCATGGGACAAGATCGCCACGTTACCTGAGGGGCTGAAAGGGCTTGAAAAGACGCGCCGGATCGATCTGGAAGACTGGATGACCCAGTTGGGATTGGATGCCGTCATCTTCCCGACCGTTGCAGACGTAGCGCCAGCCGATGCTGACGTGAATCCCGAGTCGGCCGATATCGCCTGGAGCAATGGCGTCTGGGTCGCCAATGGCAACCTTGCGATTCGTCACTTAGGCGTACCTACCGTAACGGTGCCCATGGGCATCATGGCCGATATCGGTATGCCGGTAGGCCTGACCTTTGCCGGACGTGCCTACGATGATTCCTCCCTGCTGCGTTTTGCAGCGGCTTTCGAATCAACCGGATCGCGCCGCATGATTCCCCCGCGTACTCCGCCGTTACAAACGAGCTGACCAAGAGCTGGGCGAGACTGAAGAGCTGTAACCAATCCCGCTCAGTTGCCGATACATTCAGGGACTTACCTTCGCCTTTTGCAGGTTTGTCCCTGTGTTGCTAAAAGCAACCTCAGCCCTTACCTAAGACGCGCTTTAACCCGGCGTTACCAATAGCAAGTGCCAAGCTGTCTTCGGCGAGCCCCAAGGCTGCGTTGATGACTGCACCGGAGCTGCCGTAACGCTTGCGCAGGCGAATGGCGATTTTTGCCGAGATGCAGGCAGCGGTTGCGCCGATCAAAGCGGGGACCAAAGCAGGCTGCCGCTGCGCCCCAGCCAGTGCTGCCGCGGTCACACCTCCTGACAGCGCCCGTACCATCATTGACGGTGCGATTGTCCGATCGGGGGCAAATGGAAGTTTGTCGCCCACCAACTCACTTGCGGCAAGCGGTATCAAGAGCTGGCGTGCTCTGGACTTAACCAGTGTACGGGTCAAGGAGTCTGCGTTGGTAGCAGCCGAACGCCTGGCAAGCGCCTCACTGACCATTGCAGGAGCCAGCATGCTACGCATACCTGTTACGACGCCTAGCGCTAAAGCGCCACATAAAAGACGGTTCGATCTTGTCATGCTCATACCTCCAGTCGTTAAGCATGTCGACCGGCCGTAGCTGGAGGCAGTTCAGGCTGCCAGCAAGATTAAAGCTGTATCGCTTCCTGATAGAGCGGCTTGTCATGAGCTACCATTTTGCTACCAATAAAGGCAACATATGACAAGCCGTTTTCTAGATGCCTATGACTACTTTTTGCTTTAGAACCGAGGCTTTAATGCTTTCCAGTCGGGGTCATATTTCTGCATTTGCCGGACGTCATCACGTTGGCGAATACCGCAGGTAAGATATTGGTCGTTGAGTTTGGCCAGTTGGTCATAATCCAGCTCAACGCCCAGTCCGGGTGCGTCCGTAATCGCAACGCACCCATTGCGAATCGGTAGCTTGCCACCTTTGATAACCTCTTCATCGGCCTCCTGCCAGGGATAATGTGTGTCGCAAGCATAGGAGAGATTGGGTACAGCAGCCGCTACATGCGTCATTGCCATAAGACTGATGCCCAAGTGCGAATTGGAATGCATCGAAACGCCCAACCCAAAGGTTTCACACATACGGGAAAGGATTTGGGTATCACGCAGGCCACCCCAATAGTGATGGTCCGCCAACACAATCTGTACGCTGTTCAGCGCGATGCTGCGGCGGAACTCATCAAAATCCGTCACGACCATGTTGGTCGCCAGTGGAAGGCCTGTGCGCCGATGCAGCTCAGCCATCCCTTCAAGGCCTGGACACGGATCTTCATAGTATTGAAGATCATCGCCTAACAGCTCCGCCATGCGAATCGAAGTCTCGAGTGACCAGTTGCCGTTTGGATCGATGCGCAGAGGTATGCCAGGAAAAGCCTGCTTGAGCGCTTTCATACAGGCAACCTCATGCTCGGGGCCCAGTAGGGTTCCCGCCTTAAGCTTGATGCTTTGGAATCCGTTCTCCTCGATCATGGTACGCGCCTGGGCGACTACCTGCTCCGGACTGATCGCCTCGCCCCACCGGTCTGGCTTATAGGGTGACTGAATATGCTCGGCATATTTCAGAAACAGATAGGCGCTGAAGGGGACCTCCCGACGTACGGCGCCGCCCAGAAGATCTACCAGCGGCACCCCTATCGAACGGGCTTGTAGGTCCAGGAAGGCAACCTCGAACGCCGAATACGCATTTGCCACTTGTTTACTAGGGTGTGAACCCGGCGCCAACTCTGCTCCGGGATTGGCACCCGGTTGAAGACGGGCCACTGTCTGGATGACCTGGGCGCGCAACCCGTTGAGATCGAAAGGATCCAGGCCGAGCAGGCTTTCCTGCATGGCCTGCAGCACGCTAAGCACCGGTGCATCACCGTAGCTTTCGCCCAAGCCTATAAAACCGTTATCACTCTCCACCTCAATGATCGAACGCAGCGCATAAGGCTCATGGATACCACTGGCGTTAAGCAGTGGCGCATCCTTGAAGGCAATCGGGGTTACACGGATGTGTTTGATCTTCATGATAGAACTCCTGAACACTAGAGAGGGCCTCCGGGGCTGCCCGGCAGGCCCGTCCTTTACTCAAGCAGGCACAGCGGCCACCTTGGCTTTGATACCGTCGCTAGGACCTCTTCTCGTCTTGGTCATGAAGACCAAGATGCCGGCAATCAAGGAGACCGTGGCAAGACCAATGAGGCCGCCCTCAATCGAGCCGGTTCGTTCCTCCAGAAAGCCAAACGTGGCAGGCGCAACGAAACCGCCCAGGCTACCTACCGAATTGATCAGTGCGATGACTGCCGCCGAGATACGTGCATCCAGATAAGACTGGGGGATCGGCCAGAACAGTGATGACGCTGCCTTGAAGCCGATAGCGGCGAAGCAGATAGCCAGAAACGCAAACACCGTCCCCCCCATCGTCGAGGCGAACAGCCCAATGGCTGCAATGATGAAGGCTGACGAAGCCCAGGCCTGCTGCCACTTGAAGCGGGACGCCAGACTGGCGAACAGGTACATGGCCACGACGGAAATGATCCACGGAATGGAATTGAAAAGACCAATCTCGAAGTCGCCCAGCCCGCCCATGGAGCGAATGATGCTCGGCAGCCAGAAAGTGCAGCCGTAGATCGTCAGCGAGATCGAAAAATACAGAAAGCAGAACAGCGCAATTTGCGGATCACGCAACAACTTGAACGCTGAAGGATGAGCCTTGCTCTCGCCTACTGCCAATTCGCGCTGGCGTTGCTCCTCATCGATACAGTCAGTCAGTGCATTGCGCTCTTCCGTGCTCAGCCATTTGGCATCCTTGGGCAGGGAATCCAGCCAGAACCAGACAAAACCGCACAGTACGACGGAGAACAAGCCTTCAATCAGGAACATCCATTGCCAGCCGGACATCCCCAGCCCGGTTATTCCCAGCAGGGCGCCAGACAACGGACCAGAGAGGATAGAGGCAATGGCTGAACCACTCAGAAAAATTGCCATGGCCTTGCCACGTTCATCAGCAGGCAGCCATTTGGTGAAGTAGTAAACCACCCCAGGGAAGAACCCCGCCTCGGCAACGCCAAGCAGAAATCGCAGGATATAGAACCAGGTTTCATTAGGTACGAACGCCATGGCCGTTGCGACAATACCCCAGGTGAACATGATGCGCGTCAGCCATGCCTTGGCACCGAACCGCTGCAAGAGCATGTTGGACGGGACCTCGAATAGCGCATAGCCAATGAAGAATAGGCCGGCACCCAAACCATAGGCAGCGGCACCAATCCCGAGATCGGTCTCGAGATGGCTACGTACAAAGCCGATATTGACCCGGTCGATGTAGTTGACGATGAACATGACGACAAATAACGGCAAGACATGCCGCTTCACCTTGGAGACCGCACGGGTTAGCACCGTGGAGTCCACGGAAGACTGGACATTACTCATGGGCGACTCCCCGCTCATTGTTTTTGTAGGAGAGCGTCGATAATGGAGGCCGATATTGTTACTGTCTAATCTATATTAGGTCTTGATTGATACCGAGATTAGATCAATGTTTGAACTCGCTCAGCTCCGCTGCTTCACCACGGTGGCTACAGAACTCAACTTTCGCCGTGCGGCAGAGCGGCTGAACATGACGCAGCCGCCGTTAAGTCGGCAGATTCAGTTACTTGAGCATAGCCTGGGCGTAGAACTTTTTTCTCGAAATACGCGCAGCGTAGCCCTAACTGCGGCAGGAAGAGCTTTTTTCATCGAAGCCCAGGCACTTCTGGAGCGAGCACAACAGGCTGCAATTGCCGCGCGACGTTTTGCCGAAGGCGACATCGGCTCGGTTACCATCAGCTTCGTTGGCAGCGCCGTTTATGAGTTTCTTCCCAAGGTCATTGCCGAAGCCCGTCTTAGTCAGCCCAACGTCAAGGTTGCCCTGACGGAGATGAATACGTTTCAGCAACACGAAGCGCTACGGGCACGCCGTATCGACCTGGGTATCGTCCGTGCACCACTCCTGCAGCCGGGCTATGAAACCGAATGCCTGGTTCGTGAGCCGTTCGTGCTTGCTGTACCCGCCAGCCATCCCTTGGCTCATGCACCTGTGATAACCGTGCAGGACCTTCATGGGATGCCCTTTCTCATGTATTCGCACTCGGCTTACCCCCCCTTTAACGAGCTGCTGACCGGTATGTTCCGCTCCGCCAGCGTCGAGCCGGAATACATTCAATGGCTAAGCTCATCGCTCACCATTCTGGCGTTGGTCAACGCGGGGATGGGATTGGCGTTTGTACCTCGCTGCGCCACCAATGTCGTCTTCAAGGAGGTGGTCTTTAGGGAAATCGATCTGGGCGACGGCATACAAAGCGAATTGCATCTGGTATGGCGTACAGATAATGACAATCCCGCCTGCAAGATGCTGCTGGAAGCCATCCGCTCTGCGATCAAGGCGGAGCGTTAGCAGAACCCGCTAGGTCTCTATCAGGAACCCTTATTGGTTCACTCTGCCAGATTGATGAGGATGCTGTAGTCCAACGCTTTGCCGAGGCAGGAAGAGAGCTAGCCAGCGGACCGAGTGGTCACAGGCCAGGAAAAAGCCCGTAATCACTTTCGATTTGGACGTACACCTTGGGACACCCTGATCAAATTTCTCAGCCTTCCCTATCCGCTTCGTTACGACGAGGGCCACGCTGGACCCCAGCGTAAATCCAAACGCGATCAACCCGGTTGCCTGGAGAAGTAGGCGTACCATTGTTTAGCAAAACGGTATCGTCTTCTCCGCCAGCACTAGCATGAAGGGTCGGTATCATTCAGTGGATACCGACACAATGGCAACATCTTCTCAAGACTCTTTGACTAACGCCCTATGAACCCCGATAGGTGCTGAAACCATAAGGGCTGAGCAGCAGTGGGATGTGATAGTGCTGGTCCGTTTGTTTTACTTCAAAGATCACAGGTATTTCAGGAAAAAAGGTTTCGTGGCCGGTTTTCTTGTAATAATCGCCGGTCTTGAAAACAACTCGATATTCGCCTTTTTGCAGAGGTGTACTGCTGGGGTAAAGCTCGGCGATGCGACCTTGCTCGTTGGTAGTGCCTTGGGCCAGCGGCTGCCAAGTCTCTCCGATGTGACGCTCAAGCGTTACATTTACACCGGATGAGGGTACGCCGGTCTCAATATTGAGCACATGTACGCTAAGCGGATTATTGGCAGCGACAGCCATGCCGGACATTGCCGTCATACCTAGTGCCAGTATCAGAGTCTTCATGGTGGTTCTCCTTCAAGGGTTAGTTTTCAAACCTATCGCCGAGGCAGCCTCGGTCGCACATTGCTCATCCTGGGCAGCGCCGCCAGCACCTGCTACGCCAAAAGCACCTACCAGCGCGTCGCCTTCATAGAGGGGCACACCGCCTCCAAGCAGCAATAGCTCAGGCAAGGTATTGAGGTTGGCAGCCTCCGGATTCTGACGGGCCTTTTCAGCCAGCAGGCGTGTCGCTGTCTTGGTAGACAATGCGGTATAGGCCTTGCGGCGGGCAGCATCTGCGTTATGAGGGCCCACCTGGGTATCGCGCTGAATAAGAATAGGGTTCCCGCCGCGATCAAGCGCTGCCATTGCAGCATGACAGGGCGCAGCGTCCAGCAAGCGACGGGCTGTGGCCAAGTCCAGCTCCGCCTGTTTGGGTAAGGCGGCGTCTGCGTTTACGACTGCCAGCATGAGCAATGTGAATGTAACGATTCTGTCCATGACAGGGCTCCTTGGTTGGATCGATATACCCTAACCAAGCCACACGGTCAGAAACGGGTCATTGCGATGACATTTTTGTCAGAAACCGCGTGATGCATGTATGACATACCGATTTAACTAGACACCGGGTGTAGTGCTAGGCTTTCCCAACGTACTGCTCAAGGACCATCTTCAATGGAAGTGAAACCACCTGCGTATCGCCCTGGCGCCATCGTTATCGGTGCATCCTCCGGAATGGGTGAGGCACTGGCGCGCCGTTTGGTAACAGAAGGCTGGCGGGTCGGTTTGGCTGCGCGAAGAGCTGAACGCCTTCAAGCACTCGCCCAGGAACTAGGTGATCACGCCATCATTTGCCCACTGGACCTGATGGAAATAGACGAAGCCCGGATAGCTCTCAAAGGCTTTATCCAGCAGGTAGGTCACGTTGAGCTGGTAGTCATCAGT
The DNA here is from genome assembly GCF_030403525.1 of Pseudomonas sp. WAC2. Taxonomy (NCBI): domain Bacteria; kingdom Pseudomonadati; phylum Pseudomonadota; class Gammaproteobacteria; order Pseudomonadales; family Pseudomonadaceae; genus Pseudomonas; species Pseudomonas sp. WAC2. The sequence goes on along the minus strand of NZ_JAUEPD010000011.1, from coordinate 100,555 downwards.
GCGGGGACAGGGTCACCTGGTAGGAATTTCATCCATTGCCAAGCTCCGCGCCAACGGGGGCGCTACCGCCTATTGTGCCTCGAAGGCCTTCGTCTCGACATACCTGGATGGCCTGCGCGACCTGGCACGTCACCATAAACTGCTTGTGACAGTAACCGAGGCGTGTCCCGGCTTTGTCAACACCGACATGTTGAAAGTTGATAAACCTTTCTGGGTGGCCACGCCTGAAAAAGCCGCCGATTGTATATATGCCGCCATCAGGACGCGTACCAAGCACGTCTATGTCACCAGGCGCTGGGGCTTGATTGGTCGTCTGCTGCGTCTGTTGCCTTCGCCCGGTTGATGGTAGCTTCAGGCACTCGGGACGGGCACTTCTTAAGCGAGCTGTCCGTGATAACAGGTATACGGCAAGTTCATCGTATGCGTCTTTAAATACAGTGGATTGCCAAGGCGCGGCCCAATCGATGATTGCTTTATAACTGCACGGATGGCCCTTAAGGTCTGATAGGGTCAAGCCGGTTTCTTGACAGGATATCCGCTACGTATAACGGTCTATACCTCGCTGTGACTTCAATAACAGGCCATGACTCTAATTTTGCTGGAAGACGTTTATTAAAGATAAACGAAGATTAATCTTTAATAGCATTTAAAGACTTCCTCATGTCTATCTTTCCTGTTTTATATTGGCGCTTTAAAGGCGTGCCTATATGTATACCAGCGTAAGAAAAGGGTAGTAAGTGCGGTAGAGCAATTTGCCAATCAGCTGGGAAGCTGATTCATAAAACGCTGAAAATGACATCCACCCCGTAAAGCTGAGCGGATGTCGACCAATAAGGACTATCAAGAGACTTGTATTGATACGGCCGCTAAACCTGAGCTGAAAACTTTTCCACCAGCTTGGTGGTGCCTGCTACGATCAAGAAATCACCTTCATGTATCTGTGTGTCTGCTTTGGCATACACGAAGTCTGTCTTGGGCCGCTTGAGGCCGATCACGGTCACGCCGTAGCGTGTACGAATAGCCGATTCGGCTAGCGTTTTTCCATGGGCTTCCTGTGGTGCTCCGGTTTTGGCAATAGCGAAACCATCCTCAAACTCGATGAATTCGAACATCTTGCCTGTCACCAGATGAGCCACGCGCTCTCCCATGGCGGCCTCTGGATAGACAACATGATGAGCACCGATTCGCTCAAGAATCTGCCCATGCTTTGCACTCATGGCTTTGGCCCAGATGTCTTTCACGCCCAGCTCCTGAAGTGCCAGGACGGTTAGAACACTGGCCTCAAGGTCGCTACCAATGCCAACAACAGCGTGTATGAATTCATCAACGCCCAACTGGCGCAAAGCTTCGATATTGGTGCTGTCGGTTTGAGCGACATGGGTCAGCCGGTCGGACCAGTTCTGGACGAGGCTTGCATCCTCGTCCAGCCCTAGTACTTCATGCCCCATGTCGATTAGCGATTCGGCAACAGAGGCACCAAAGCGGCCCAGACCGATAACGACCACGCTGTCACTGCGGGTCGACGAGAACAGTTTATCCAACAATGGGGCGTTCCTCAGGATAGCGATAAGGTTTGTTTCGGCTACGCAAGGCCAGAGCAGTTGCCACGGTAATCGTCCCGACGCGGCCTACAAACATCAGGACAATGATAACGACCTGCCCTACGGGAGGAAGATCAGCGGTGATTCCCGTGGAAAGACCTACCGTGGCAAAGGCAGAAATTGTTTCGAACGCGATTTTTTCAAGAGGAAACGAGGTCACACTGATCAGAATGAGTGTTGCACTCGCGACCATGGCAGTTCCCAAAAGAACAACAACCAGTGCCTGGCGTTGCGTTTCCGAAGCGATCCGTCGGTTAAAGACTGCGGTATCCGTGTTACCCCGGATCTCTGCCCAAACCACAAAGAACAGTAAAAAGAAGGTAGTAACCTTTATACCTCCAGCGGTACCCGCGCTACCGCCCCCGATAAACATCAGAATGTAATGGATAGCCAAGGTCTCTGTGGTGAATTGCCCGACGTCTAAACTATTAAACCCAGCCGTACGCGCGGCAGCAGAGTGGAAAAAGGCGGCCAACAGCTTGGCCCCTGTGTCGAGTGGACCAAGTGTGCCGGCGTTATTCCATTCATATCCCAGCATGGCTACTGTACCGATGATCAACAGGAGCGCCGAGCCCAGCAAGGTAATACGCGTATGAACAGACCATGGCCGGTTTTTCCGGCGCATGTGCCTGAGCTCATACAGTACGGGAGAGCCGATGCCGCCTATGATCAGTGCAGCAGTGATGGGGAGAATTACGATAGGGTCTGCGACGAACCCCATCAGATTATCTGAGTAAGTAGAAAATCCGGCGTTGTTGAACGCCGAAATCGCGTGGAAAATACCATTCCATGCGGCATTCTCCCATGGCTCCTGATAAGCAAAATGCAGATGGAAAGCGAGCAGTACAGCTATCGTCAACTCGACTGTGAGCGTAACGGCCAACACCAATCGCAGCACCTCAACGACATCACCCAACCCAAGCAAGCGGGTTTCACTCTGGGCCAATAATCGGCTGCTCAGTTGCAAGCGTCGATTAACCAGAAGACCCAACAAGGTTGCACCACTCATGATGCCGATTCCACCAATCTGGAACAGAACAAGAATGATGACCTGACCGAAGCCGCTCCAATACGTAGCAGTGTCTACGGTGACAAGACCGGTCACGCAGGTTGCCGAAACCGCAGTAAACAAGGCCGTCAAAAAGGGAGCGCTCGCTTCACCGGCTCGCGCCACTGGCAACATGAGTAATGATGTGCCTATCAATATGGTGATCAGGAAGGCCAACGGCACCAGCCGGGCAGGATGTTTTATGGTATTTCGCAGCAAGGGCCTGTTCTCGAGTCATTGTTTTGTATGGCATTTACATTATGGCAAGACGCAACGATATGCGCGTCTATGAGACCACAGTGAGAAAACGGCGTCCTCAAAAACTCTTATGATTGGCAACCTAATAAATAGCCTTACTATTGTTGGCATCCTTCCAAAGCCGTTCCTATACTCAAGCTGCTTTACGCACCGGTTGGGTGCCATGTTGACTCATTTGAGTGTTGGTTAGGGAAGACCAGAATTCTTGCCTGCCCGTTCTGATGCGCTTTTACATGGCTCCAAGCCATTTGCTGATAGATACCCGCAGGCCAGATGCCTATGCAGTTGTGGGTGAGCCGTCATCAGTTGATAACGATTTCAGCGGTCTCATGACTTTGACATAGGGAGATTTTTCAATGCCTGCGCTCAAACCCCTCGCCCTTGCCGTACTGGCTACCCTCACCCTGCACGCTCATGCAGAAAACAACACGGTAGATCTTAATCAGAACGGCGAAAACAACACCTCCACGATCGAACAGAGCGGTACGTCCAATAACTTTACGCAAACGCAGACAGGGCAAAACGGTTACGGATTCATTGAGCAGTCCGGTACTGAAAACAGCGGCACGGTTTACCAAGAGGGCGTTGGCAACAGGACGCAATTTATCCAGGAAGGCGGAAGCCTCAACGTTGGGCAGATTTACCAGTCGGGCAATGAAAATACGGCTTATATCACTCAAAGTAACTACGAACATCGCGGTATGGGGGTTCGTGGCAAGGCCGATCAAGATACCGCAATCATTGAGCAAAACGGCACGGCAAACAACGCTGGCATCAACCAGACCCTATCGTCTTACAGCAATGCCTCCATACGCCAGAATGGCGACAATAACGATGCCAACAGTGAGCACTACAGCTCCAACTACGGAACTCAAACGACAGTTCAGGAAGGCAGCGGTAACAGGAGTGACATCTTCCAGTCCTTCAGCGAGTACCCAATCGCCTCGGTTTATCAGTACGGTGATAACAACGATGCGCGGGTTTCTCAGCTGATCGATAACAGCGTCGCGCTTGCTACCCAGGACGGAAATGGAAATAGCATCAGGCTGACGCAGAACAGCATCTTTGGAGAACCCTCTGCAAATAATGCTACTGCACGTGTCGATCAGTCCGGCGACCTCAATAAAGTCGATATCACGCAGGGCGGGACCTACAACGAAGTCAATGTATCGCAAACAGGTAACAGCAACGTTGTAGGCGTGGCAGGAGAGACGTCCTACGACGTGGCCCAGACAGGTAACCGCAACTTCCTGTCATCGGTTCAGGACGGAACGGGTAACGAGCTGTACTTCAACCAGAACGGCGATGACAACGAACTGTATGTATCGCAGTCGGGTGATGCCAACACGATTACGGCTACGCAAACCGGCGTAGGCTATTCGGCCATTCTCTCTCAGAATGGCTCAGCCAACAGCATGAACGTAACCCAATCTTCTCAGGGCGATATAGCGACCATTAGCCAGAGCGGTACGGGTAACACTGCGACACTGACACAGCGTTAACCGCTGACGCTGGCCAGGTTCAGGCGCCTTGCGAAAGGCCTCTGAACCGGGCTCTTATCCTTAAATACAGGTTCCCACAGGGTCTACCGGCGGCGTATTGTCATCCTCCGCAGGCATCTCGTCCGGGTGAGTCTCGTCTGGAACACCGTCATCGAAATGACGATGAGGATCGTTGTCCATCAGCTGTACTCCGGGTCAGTCGGATTCTTTTGAGGAAGACGCTCATCGGGGGCATGCTCACGCTGATCATCACCGATTGGCTCATCCTGTGGTGAAGGGGTTGGATCGATTTCTGGGTCGTCCGGTGCCTTTTGGAATTCAACCATCAGTCTTCTCCTGTGCAGTAGGTGCCCTTTTTGTTGGGCAAGTCTATGGCCACTTTGTTCAGGCTGGCTGAGCGCTTAGGGTTATTGCAGCAGGGATTGAAGATAAGGATCCGCACTTTACTGGACTATTACACGTCTCCTGCCCCAGCGAGCCGACGTCTGACCACTAGCGACTTGGCAAAGCTTTTCTATGCTTTGGAATATACCGTTCAGGCATCAAGGATGCCTTCATGAATATCGACACCCTGTTCAATGAGATTCACAACCTGCCCAGCGTGCCCAAGGTCGCCCAGGATCTCATCCAGCAATTCGATAACCCATCCTCCAGCCTGGACAGTGTTGCGCGTAACGTGGAACGCGATCCTGTTATTGCCGCCAAGGTATTACGTCTCGCCAACTCGGCCCGGTTCAAGGGTGCTCGTGATTCGACCAGCATCGAAGATGCCACCATGCGCCTGGGCTTCAATACGCTTCGTACGTTGGTTCTGGCGTCCGCCATGACAGGCGCGTTCAAGGTGGACTCAGGCTATAACCTGAAAGCGTTCTGGACTCACAGTTTTCGGGTAGCCAGTATCTGTCGACTCCTGGCAAAGCAGCTGGGCAAAGACCCGGACACAGCCTTTACCTGTGGCATGATGCATAACATTGGTGAGCTGCTGATTCAGGCGGGTGCGCCTGACTATGCAGCCAAGCTGAACAAGCAACCTAAAAAGGATGCTACGGGACGAGCAGCGGATGAGACCGTGCAATTGGGCTTTGGCTATCCAGAAGTAGGGGCAGAGCTGGCAAAGCGTTGGCAATTACCCAAGGTCATTCAACAAGCGATCGCTTATCAAGGTCGTCCCACCCAGGCACCTGCCGAGGCGGACGATTATCCACGCATTGTGGCGCAAGCAGTAGCGATCAGCGATGTCTACGAAGCCCATGGTGCCACGCCTGAGGCACAGCAGCATCTGACCGGCCCCCTGTTCAACGGACTAGATACAGACAAGCTGTTTGCTGCCTTACCCGACGTGCTTGAAGCCGACAAGGCGTTTGCTGAACTGATCGGCTAACTCCTGCCCGGCAGCCATGTGCTGCCGGGTATCACCTCAGCTTAACGGTCAGGTCGCCGGAACGACAAGATCGCCGCCGGGCCGGCGAAAGCCCAGCATGTTGCCATAACGCATGACCCCCCAGGTTTCCACGACCGGACCGGAGCGCAGCATCATGCGGACTTTGACTTCACTCTGGTAACTGGGAATGACGGTACAGGCCTTGGCCTGCTCGCCAGGGATATGGAAGGTGTTCTGTGGATCCAGAGCGGCCTGCGGGCAACGGTCAAAGCCGAAGACCGGCACTTCTGCGCCATTCACCACGATCTTGAAGCCGGGGCCCATCGTGATCACAGGAGGCAGATCAGCCCATGCAAGACCACTTGTTACACCAAGGGCCACGGTTGCCGCCAACATACGGATTGCCTTCATAGACTGGCTCTCCTCTACCTATAAAGCACTACCACTTAAGACTAGAACCGCTAATCACGGAGGGGTTCCCCTAAGTCTTGTAGAGCAGGCCCAACGGTCCTGACGATACGGCGTTCATGTTTCAACTAATCGTGTTACCGGTCGAAACCCAAACGCCGCCTTGCGGATAAAGGCTTTGCTCATTAACTAGACGCTGGATTGAGCTATAGGAGGCACAGGAAAAAAGCCTTTTTTCAGTAAACCTTGCATGCGATTGAAAGGCGATATGACGTATGGAGAAAGGAACAGAACGTGAGAATAGCGCGCTCCGTTTTGAATAGGCGGCAGGCTGAACGGATCGTGCACATGTCTACAGCTTTGAGCGCCCAGATAATTACTGAAAAATTCGCTCAAAATGACAGTACTGACATTGGGAATTGCTCTGCAGTGCTTTTAGCAATATCCACTCTAGTCTGATCCCTATGTATGGGCTCTGGATACTAGCCCAATCGGCTAAGTCCATAAGCTTGGATAAGTGACGCCAGGTTTATCTCAAGTCGCTAATTATTCCGCATAAATGAACAATCAGATCATTATTAGATTGGAATAGATGCTTGAAACTCGTGTCTATCAACATGCATCTTCTTCTTGAGGACGACCGTATGGATGGGCACGAAAAGTATGAAGCACTGACGGGCAAGTCGTGGACGGCAGCTGTGACAGAGTGGAATCAACTTGAGCAACGGGTACAAGAAGCAGCCACTCAATATCTCAAATGCGCAGCACCTCATCAATCGGATGAACGGAAACAGCTCGAAACGGCCTTGGGATCACGACACAGCGAAGCGGACGCGTACTGGAAAAAGATGTGGGAAGATCTTGATCGCTGTTAGCAAAAAACCCGGTCATATAACCGGGCTTTTATTCGAGTATTCGACTACAAGGGACGATTTACATCGTCATCATCCAAAGTATCGTCTGGCATAGCGGGATCAACCACATCGCCACCAATACCTGTATCGTCTGGTTTAAGCGGATCAGGGCTTTGCGCTGTTAGTGGAGCGTGCTCATACGTAGCCATGGTGCATCTCCTTTCTTATAAGGCCAAAGCGGCCTTATAACTTGGAGTCGTCAAACCAAGAAGTGTTCGCACCACCGTTTCCGTTCGTCTAATTAGCTGAACAATAAAAAGCTCGGCATAAAACCGAGCGTTCATCTACGCAGATTAGTCCAGCAGGCTATAGGTAATCGTCGCTAAACATAAAAAGGTCAGAATCCCAATTCCCAGCGCTATTGGCATACACATCATGCCAAAGGACAGGTATTCAAGAACCCAACCCATAATGCCAAATAAAAGAAAAAGAACAGCTGCGCCTACCGCTAATGCGGTTCCTTGTCTTACCAAGAAACCACCGCCTGACCTGACCATAATGATGCCTCTGCAGGAGCAGCGATTGCTGCTGCGCAGAGATATCATGTTGTGACAGGATTCACATCAAATACTGTATTAACAATCCGACCGTTAATCTGATACCTCAAGCCTTGCATTGGCAGGACTTGAGGTAACCCGCTATCAGATGCCACCTTCTTCATCGGCCTCGTCAGGTGCCTGGTCAGGGTCCAGTGGTGCCATCTCGTCATCGTTCGCACCTACTTCATCACCCGGACCTAATGGATCAGAGCCCTGCATCCGCCATGTGTCGATTGGTTGAGTATTCATATACACCTCGAGTGGGGTCCTAAATGACCCTATCGTTGGACAGCACTTGTAGGGCTTCATTGAATGCGTGAAACGCTTTGAATCAAACGGTCTTTATGAATACCCAAGCCTTGGCGACCTTAATGCTCTGGTTCCGCTACTGGTTGATCCAAAGTATCTAGCGATGCAAAGACCTCTCGGGCTGCGAACAGTCCGTTCAATGCCGCTGGGAAGCCTGCATAGACCGCCATCTGCATGATGGTTTCAATGACTTCTTCACGCGAAACACCTACATTCAGCGCGCCCTGGATATGTACTCTGAGTTGAGGCGCTGCATTCCCCATAGCCGTGAGCGCCGCCACCACTGCAATTTCTCGACTTTTAAGGTCAAGACCGGGACGAGAGTAGATGTCTCCAAACGGAAACTCGATTAGATAGCGTGCAAAGTCCGGAGCGATGTCAGCAAGACTGGCGACGACGCGCTCGCCTATCTCACCATCGATTTCCTTTAACTTCTCAAGTCCGCGTTCATAGCGCGTTGCAGTGTTCATCAGGCGTCTCTCCATGGTAGCTAAGGGTTATGTCAGGAATGCTCCAGCGCCTGGTAGTGCTCGACCTTGGCTTGCAGGGCATCGGCAGACTTTTTCATGGCCTCGATCTGGGCAAGTACCTCCGCCAGGTGATCCTCCAGCAAGCGACGGCGCTCGGATACGGTTGAGTCTCCAACAGCACGCAACTTTGCGAAGGTCAGCATTTTTCCGATAGGCATCTGGGTGGTACGCAGCCTTAAAAGAAAACTGATCCAGGCCATGTCTGATGCTGCGTAACGCCGTTGGCCGCCAGGGGCTCGGCCAACAGGCGCAATCAACCCGATACGCTCGTAGTAGCGCAACGTGTGAGCCGTCAGACCAGTACGCTTGGCAACTTCATCTATCGTTAAAATCGAGTCCATGGAGAGGATCCTAGAGGTTAGAGTGCGCTCTAAGTCAAACACTTTTTTCCGCTCGCCGACACCTCTTCATGTTATGCCGCAATCGTCTAGAGACCGCTTGCTACAGACGCGGCTGCCCTATTTCTCGAAGGACTTGCGGGGCCATTCACTTGAGCTGATCACGGGAGCTGTCGTAGGAGGCGCTGCCGGCCATGTTGCCGGACATCACGACAGTGCAGGTGCGGCGGCAGGATGCGCGGTTGGCCATCATGAGGCCAATAAGAAGGACAAAGCTAAAGATACCTAGTCGGAACAAGGGATCCGATGCCGCGCAGTCAGGCTCCTCTCAGGCGGCACCGGCTGATAAATAAACAAGGTCGCCATAAGAGCACTGCCGGTACAGTAACCGGCAGGCAGCTGATTGTCTTTTGAAGGTAACGTCTTTGATACCCGCCTGTTGAGCCTGAACGTCTGTCTTTGACAAACGTTCAGATGACTCAGACACTAGCCAGATCGGCTAATAACGATAACCAAGCGTAGCTCAGCAAAACGAGTCAATCGATTACACGTGCGGTTTACACCAACCTGAACCGACCTACCAGCTTTTGCTGGTGCTCAGCCAGACGCGCCAGCTCCAGACTGGTTGCGGCAGTCTGCTCGGCACCTGCGCTGACTTGGATAGCTACATCGTTGATCTCCACGATATTGCGATTGATGTCCTCCGCTACGGCGCTTTGCTCTTCCGCAGCCGCAGCAATCTGCAGGTTTCTATCGTTGATACTGGCTACGCCCTCGGCAATCCTGGTGAGCATATCACCGGCCCGCTCAATGTTGGAGGCGCCTGCGCGAGCCTTGCCTACAGTCTCCTGCATCGATTGAGTAGCGCGATCAGAGCCTGTCTGCAGGTTTGCAATCATCTGCTGAATATTGCCAGTAGACTCTTGTGTCTTTTGGGCCAGCATACGTACCTCGGAAGCCACCACTGCAAAGCCCCGACCGTGGTCGCCGGCCCGTGCCGCCTCGATGGCCGCATTGAGCGCCAGCAAATTGGTCTGGTCCGCAATGCCGCGGATCACATCAAGCACCGTGGAAATGGAGTCGCTTTCTCGCTTCAGGTCGCTGATGATGGCTGCGGTCTGATCGGCCTGCGCAGACAGTTCGCGTATGACACTGATCGTGCTTTCCACTTCACGTCGCCCCTGGCTTGTGCTCTGGTTGACCTCTTGTGACATGCTGGCGGCATCGCTGGTGCTCTGAGCCACCTCCCGCACGGTCGCGCTCATCTGGTTGATCGCAGTGACAACAAGCTCAGTACCCTGGCGCTGGCGCTCAATGCTCTTGCTGGTCTGAAGCGTGACCGCTGAGGATTCTTCCGCGGCCGTCGCCACCTGCGTGGTGGCGTTACCAATCTCCTGAATCACCTGGCCCAACTCGTCAGCCATACGATTGAGGTTATGAGTAATCTCGCCAAATTCGTCCTTGCCCTTGTAATCGGATCGCGCAGTAAGATCGCGTTGCGAAAGTGCCAGCAGCGCCTTGTTTACCGCTTTAACGGCAACGCTGATGTTGCGAATGATCAGATAGGACAACACCGAGACGACCAACAGCGCAAGCACTGCGGCACCCAGCGTTGTCCACAGAGCGGCTGACGCATGATGTTGCGCCTTGGCCGCCAGGGCGCCCACCTGCTGTCCCAACTCTTCCTCTACTTCGCCCATCAGATCGATTCGGCTCGTCGAGGTTTTGAACCATCCTTCGGCAGACACACCCAGTGACTGGCCGATCGGCGTCTCGAACGCCAGACGCTGCAGACGTGCGACCTCAAGCGCGCTGGGCTGCTGCATTTTTTCATCAAGCTTTCGCACAAGCGCCTCAGACGCGTTACGTCTGAAGGCCTCGGAGTAGGCGGAAAACTCACCCAGGTTACGGCTGAAAGCCGATAGCAGATCAGAGTCGAACCGATCCTGGTTGAACACGACACCTAGCATGGCCCGCTCACGACCTGCCCGCTCCTTCATCTCGATGAATTCATTAAGCGAGGATAACGCTCGGGCAAGCGATGGCTCATTCACACTGCGCTCCAATGAGTGAGTGAATCCAATCAGCGTTTGAATAATTTTGGTAAACCGCGAGCCTGATTCACGGTTGGTGATGCCCAGCGTATCGATCTGGTCACGGGTGGCTTTCAGACCATCCAATGCAGCCATAGCGTCGCGAATCTCACTGGCGCTTCCAGAAAGCGCGCGCAAGGCCGCCATAGCCTCATCCGTCTGCTGGCGCATGCGAGGCAGCATATCCCGCATTGCATTTCCCTTACTACCCAGATAAACACCGCTTGCGCCGCGCTCACGCTGCAGCACGGTAATTAACTGACTTACCTTCTGGGCAACCGTGCTCGCTTCCACCGTTCGATTCATCTCCTGCAAGGTCTGGTAGCTATCAACCACCTTTGCCGTCGCGAGCCATAGGAAGCCGAGAAGTGGGCATATGAGAATCAGCAGAAGCTTGAAACCCAACGGGATGTTTCGGAGCACGATGTTCACCTCAGAGTCTGCTTCGATATCAATGGTACGAAGCTCAGTCGATTACCTACCATCGTGCTTTTATGGCTGCACGTTAAGCAGGATGAGCGCAGCCAGAAGCTGCCCTTGCAAGGCATCACACTCTCTATCGGACCGATAGAAAAAATCTTTAAAAAGGACGCATGTCCAAGCCCTATAACGCTCGATGTCTGTATCGGCGGATAGATTGCGCGTCTGGCTCGTGCGCCATAGCCTTCAGCCGGAGCTTGCATTGATGATCGGGAAACGATTTGCCCTGCCTGATTGCAGACGAGATGACTGACCTGTTTCCCTGGAGTAAACCACCGACGATGTCGAAAGCCAGGAAAGTACTGTTGTTGCTCATGATTGTGAGCGCTGCCCTGGGTTATCTCGGGCTTCGTGCCGCTTCAACTCCGCACGAGGCTCAAGTAGGAAGCACTGATGTCGCTCAGCGGCAGCAGCAACTGATTCATGCACTGGTCTCAAACAAGAAAAGCCCTATCAAGGAAGCCCGCTGGGTTACACCGTCCCTGCTCCAGGTAAGTGTTGTCGATGATCATACCTTGCAGTTCCGGCTGGCCGAATCCGTTTGCCTGAGTGCCAAACAGTACGGTACGCCCGCAAGGCTCGTCAGAGTGGTGGATGCAGTAAAACTGAGGCAAGGTGGAAAGCTGGTAGAGCTTGGGCAGGCCGCTTGTCAGTAGATAGTCTCGTGAAGGTCGTATAGACGAGAAAACCAACTCTCAAGCGCGCCCCTATTGTCACAATCGGGGCAAGGCGAATCTGGAATGATGAGCCGTTTAATGTAGCCGTTAATCGGCCTGGTGCCTTCCGGTTGATGGGAGAGATGCCACCTTAATTAACGGTTGATCAGCCCGTGTTTACGGAGCTTGCGGTACAACGTATTGCGACTGATACCGAGCCGCTCAGCCACATGCCCCCGATGCCAGTGCTCAGCCTGCAAGGCTGCAACCAGGGCATCACGCTCCGCTGTCCCCAAAGGGTTACATGCATTTTCTGCAGGTGTCTCCAGCGGCAGAACGGCTGCCACATCCCTGAGGCCGATCCAGCACCCTTCGCTCAAGGCTACAAGCGTTCTTAACAGGTTTCTCAGCTGACGAATATTGCCGGGCCATGGCTGCGCCAGTAGCGCCTGCCTGGCTGCCGGTTCCACTCGAATTTCTTTGCCACAAGCCTCCTCTCGGAGCAGATGATCGATCAGCTCAGCCTTGTCGCTTCGTTCTCGCAAAGGCGTCAGGGTGACTTGCAGGCCAGTCAGGCGGTAATAGAGATCTTCCCGAAACTGACCCGCCGCCACCAGCGCCTTGAGGTCTCGATGGCTGGCACTGATCAGGCGAATATCAAGCGGCTGTGGTACGGTACTTCCCAACGGAACGACATGACGCTCCTCTAGAACACGCAGCAGCCGGGTTTGAAGGGCAAGCGGCATATCGCCAATTTCATCAAGGAACAGGACGCCGCCATTGGCATGCTGGAGCTTGCCTGCCATGCCCTCTTTACGTGCACCGGTAAATGTTCCGCCGCAATAACCAAACAGCTCGCTCTCGATCAGCGCCTCGGGAATGGCCGCACAGTTGAGTGCGATAAATGGCTTGCCTGCACGTGAACTGGCACGGTGCAGCGCAGTAGCGAAAGCCTCCTTGCCAGTCCCGGTCTCCCCATAGAGAAGAACCGGCACATCATGCTCCAACACCTTGAGCGCCCGATCGAACGCCGCATGTAGTGCATGATCGGCGAGACATAGCCCCTCGATCTTTGTGCGGCGAACCGGCGGAGGCGTTACAACTGTACGCAGCTGTATGCCCCGTACCTGTGCATGGAGCAACACGCCGCTCAAGGTGCATATCGACCAATAGGCACTGGGTTGCGGCTGCGCATAGGCCAGGAGTTCATCGAGTCTGATGTCGAGCACGCCTTCCAGCGACTGACCCAGCAACGCCTCACGGCGGGTGGCCAGTAGGTTCAGGGCCGGCTCGTTAACTGCGGTAATCCGGCCCCCTCCATCGAATGCCAGGAGCCCCTCGCTAAGCAGACCGAGAAATTCGGGCTGGGTATGGAAGCGCAGCAGGTAGTCCTGCTTACAATGCTGCAGGAAAAAGCCATTTTCGATCAGTTTTGCCGAAAGTGTCGTGAGCGCCATCGTATGAAACTGGCTCTGCCGCGATTGCTGCTCGCGAACCGTAGAAACATTGAGTACCGCCTGGAGGTTTCCGGCCGGATCAAAGACGGGCATCGCCGAGCAAGTCAAACCCGTGTGGCGACTGCGAAAATGTTCCTCCCGAAAAATCGTGATGGGTTGGCGCTCAACCAGACAGGTACCCACCCCGTTGGTCCCCTCGATATCTTCGTTCCATACCGCACCAAGCCACAGGCCAGCACGCTCGAGCAGAGTTTGCTCTGCCTCATGGAAGACGCTTTCAATCACCACCCCCTGGGCATCGGTCAACAAGATCGTGTGTCCTGCCCCGCCCAGCTGCTGGTAAAGGGTGTTCATCTGCCCACGGGCCAAGCCAAGGAGGTTACACAGCGGCTCTCGGTGATCAATCAGGCGCGGCTGCTCTATGACGCAAGGTGCCTGGGGACTGGCAGGATCCAGCTGGTAGTGCTCAAGGCAGCGCTGCCAGGAGCGTACGACAACCGGGTCTGTAGAGCCTGAAGGCAAGCTGTCTAGTGCTTTTGAAAAAGGAGGTATTGAAGTATGAGGCCTTTGGGACATTCTTGTTGTTCTCCCTATGCAGGCGGCAAGGTGCAATGTTTAGTGTAGGTCATTCAAGCCTCCAAGGCCGGTAGGCCAGAAGCGGTACAAAATGTCACCTTCTTAGGCCAGGACCGATACACGAGCTGACCAGGGATAGCCGCAACCGTATCGGCAACACCGCAGCAGGTAAGCGTTTTCCAAACCTGGCCTTATCCTTGCTCCACTCTCCTATGTATTCCCCTGCACAACAACAACGATCAGGAGAGTCCATTCATGCGTTACGCCTTTTTCTGCACCAGGAACGTTTGCGCCCTGCCATACGGTACGCCAAGGCCATCCATTATCGATTCAAGGGAGCAGCACGCTACGCCCGCTGAACAATCCCTCCTACGCCAGCGTGCCTGGTACCGGGAAGCCCTGACCCTCTTGCCCGTTGCACGGCCTAACTAACCCCGTCACAACAGACCTGTTTGAGCCGACGCGGACTTGCCGACCCGGGGCGGGCTGCGCACAACAACAATTAGTCCGGGAGGAGACACCTATGAATATTCATGTTGATCCTACAGCCGTATCGCAAGCGCAATCCCCGACAGCCCAGCTCTCCAATTGGGTAGAGCGCTTCGGCAGCCGCCTTGCTGCACGAGACATCGATGGCACACTTGAGCTGTTTGCCGATGACTGCTACTGGCGTGATCTGGTGCTGTTCAGCTGGAACCTGATTACGCTGGAGGGCAAAACCGCGATTCGTGAAATGCTTGAGGAGCGCCTCGAACAGACCCAACCTGATCACTGGACACTGGAGGGCGAGGCGACTCTAACCGACGATGTACTCGAAGGCTGGATCCGTCTGGAAACAGACGTTGCCCGTGGTAAAGGTTATGTGCGACTCAAAGACGGGCTGTGCTGGACACTCCTCACCACCATGCGTGAACTCAAAGGGTTCGAGGAGCCTTCCGGGCGGCGTCGCCCCATGGGTGCAACGCATGGACATGGTCATGCCGACAAGCGCAACTGGCTGGAAAAACGCCATGACGAGGAGGCGGCCTTGGGTATCACCGAACAACCCTATTGTCTGATCATCGGGGGTGGGCAAGGTGGTCTGGGGCTTGCCGCACGGCTCAAGCGCCTTGGCGTTCCTACCTTGATCGTCGACAAGGCTGAACGACCGGGTGATCAATGGCGTGGTCGCTACAAGTCGCTTTGCCTGCATGATCCCGTCTGGTACGACCACATGCCCTACCTGCCTTTTCCTGAGCACTGGCCCGTCTTTACGCCCAAAGATCAGATCGGCGACTGGCTGGAGATGTATTCCAAAGTCATGGAGCTCAATTACTGGGCAAAGACCGAATGCGTCAAAGCCTCTTATGACGAGACTGCGCGGCAATGGACCGTAGAGGTGGTACGTGACGGCAAACCGATTACGCTTAAACCTACCCAGCTGATTCTGGCGACCGGTATGTCGGGTGTACCCAATGTTCCCGTTTACCCCGGCGCTGAGACGTTTGCCGGGCAGCAGTATCATTCCAGCCAACATCCAGGAGGCGATGCCTGGCGTGGCAAACGAGCAGTCGTTATTGGGGCCAACAACTCGGCCCATGACATCTGCGCCGATCTTGTGGAAAACGGTGCGGACGTCACCATGGTGCAGCGCTCCAGCACCCATATCGTACGCTCCGATTCGTTGATGGAAATCGTCTTCGGCCCCCTCTACTCCGAGGATGCCCTTGAGCAGGGAATCACGGCAGACAAGGCCGACATGCTATTCGCTTCCCTGCCCTACCGTGTGTTGCCTGAATTCCATCGCAAGGCCTTCGACCGCGTGAAGGAACGAGACAAGGACTTCTATGAGCGGTTAAGCGCAGCCGGTTTCATGTTGGACTTCGGGGACGATGAGTCCGGCCTCTTCCTCAAATATGTTCGCCGCGGCTCAGGCTATTACATTGATGTTGGGGCGTCGGAGCTCATCGCCAATGGCACTATCAAGCTCAAGAGCGGGAAAGGACTGGGCGTCGATCATATCGAGCCAGACGCCGTAGTCCTGACCGATGGCAGCCGATTACCGGCTGATCTTATCGTTTACGCCACCGGCTACGGCTCGATGAATGGATGGGCCGCCAAGCTGATCTCACAGGAAGTGGCTGACAAAGTAGGCCGGTGCTGGGGGCTTGGGTCAGGTACCACCAAGGACCCAGGCCCATACGAGGGAGAGCTGCGTAATATGTGGAAGCCTACCCAGCAAGACAACCTCTGGTTCCATGGGGGCAATCTCCATCAGTCCCGACATTATTCTCTGTATTTGGCTCTCCAACTCAAGGCACGCTTCGAGGGGCTGAATACCTCGGTCTACAAACTTGCGCCAAGCTACCACAAGGGCTGATCGGCTTGCGCCAATCGTTCAACATTGCGGTCTTGCATGCCTTCTCCAGGCAATGTGCAAGACCGTCTCACGATACGCCGGATATCCGTAAGGCGCTTGAAAATCCAGATCAATGCAGGTGTCCCTGTCATGCTCTTGACTAGCAGCTTGTCCGGACTGGTCGGTACCACTTATATAGGGGTAGATGATCAGGCCGCAGGGCATAACGCCGCTACAGGCGGGCGTCAAGTAAGACAGGCAGCAAGACGGGCCTTTCCCTGGCCCGCCTTGCTGTTTTGCTATGAGTCGCAGCTCAGTCCTTGATTCGATTCATCGCTATTCGCTTACGCCAGTTGTGTATCGAGGTTGGCACCATCCCCCTTGTAATCTTCATGCTCGACGTCGTCGAAACCGGGCGACGGCAAATGCCCTCCGTCTGCAAAGAACTCATATTCCTCTTCACGGTACTCGAAGATACTTAGATCTTCCGGTGCGTCACGCTGGCCGTAGTTGTACATATATTCATCCAGAAACTCGAAGCGCTGTTTGCCATCGGCGGTGAGCAGGTTCTGATCATTCAGATCGTTGATCAGGCTTTGCAAATCTTCGCGATGAGCATCCATGCGGTTGTTGTGCTTGATGTCCTCGACGATCAGGAAGGGCGTCAGCGCCACCGTCAATGCTGCGCCAACCCATAGGAGCGGCCCCGCCAGGGCACGAGCGGCGTTGGCTCCCATGACCGCGGCCATTTGTGCGCCGCCACCGGCAAAGTTGAAGGCGCCCGCAGCAACAGTAATAGCACCCTGCGCCACAGCGACCTTGTCGTTGCTGTTAAGACCTGACTTGATCTTCAAGCCACCCAGCACAATGTCAGCGACCCCGGTGAAGGTATTAGCGCCTGCATCCATGACCCGCAGGAATGCCGAAACGCCACGGCTGGTAGGGGTGCTGCCCTTAAGCCCCGGATTTTTGGCAAAACCGTCACGGAAGCCTTCGTTCAGCGTTGTCCACTGCTCCGGCGTCAGATCCATCTTTGCTGCCAGCTTCTGCTGATCGGGAACAGGGGCAGCATCAATCGCTGCGTTGAAGCCTTCATAGATCTTTTTCAGATCACCCTCCACAAGGCTCAGGTTTCTGCCAGAACCTTCCGGTACATCCTTACCAAAGATCTGCGGCAAGGACTTGTCCAACCCCATCATCTGGTTGATCTTGGTCCCCCAGATGCTATCGACGATATTACTGCCCAGGTTCACAAAGTGCTGCCCTGCGCCCAAGACACTGACAAAGTCTTTTGCAATCGCCAGGCGCTCCTCTGGAGTATCCGCCAGCGTGCCGCCCTTGCCTGCAATCTGGTAAATCCCGGAAGCCAGGGAAATCAGACCGCCTGCAGACCCCAACGCACCGTTGCTGTTGAGCTCGGTAATGGTCTTGAGCATGCTGCCATGGGCGCCCTCACCCAAGGTCTTGTAGACGTCTTTGCTCATAACCTTGTTGATGTCATCCGCCGTCACGACCCCGTTCTTGCTAAAGGTCGCCCCCAATTCCTTGAGTGCTTCGCCAAATGCTTTTGCAGTCTGCTTGTTACCCAGGAACTCCTGTACGAAGCGCTCGGTTTCCACGGTGCGCCGCGAGATGTCGATACCGCCTTTTTTCAGCGCGGTCAGGAGCGTCTTGATGGTGTCCTGGGTAGCTAGAACTGTGTTTTCGTCGTTGATTCCCGAGGGATCGGCCAGCAGCTTGTCGAGATCAATTGTCGTGGCGTCGATCATCATGTGCTGGGAAAACTGCGCAGCCTTGTCTGGGTCGAAGGCCGCCAGCGAAGCGTAGGTCTTGCCGATGTCAGCCTCCGCCAGTTCATCCTTGCCATTCTTCTTGAGCTCGGCGATATAACGCGAGTACTCCTCGGAGAAAGCCATGGTCTCGAGTTTTTCGCGCACCGCGTCCTTGTTCGGCAGTGCGTCCAGGGCCTTACTTTGTTGAGCCTGGAAATCCTTCTGTACGCTTTCCGAGCCGAAGAGCTTGCCGACCTGTTCGTCCACCTTGGCCTTATCAATGATGGAAGACAGGTCTTTACCGCTCACCTTGGCTGTACCCTGCCCCATCGACATGTCCAGCACGACCATGTCCAACCCGTTCTCGCTGGCGCTCTGAGCACGCAAGGCGTTATAGAGCTTGGCGCGGTCATCGTCCTTGGCAATGCTGCCGTTGTCGATTCCCTTTTTCCAATCGGCGAGCAGGTTCTGCCACGTCAGTTCGCTCACTGTAAGTTTGCGGTTCTTGTCCGCTGGATCAGTTGTGGTAGTTTCCAGGTTGGCGACATCCGTTTCGGTATCCGGTGGCAGACCTGCACTTTCGCGTGCAAAATCGATTTTCCCTTCTTCGGTAAGCTCTGGCCCCTTGAGATTGGAGAAACCGTACTTGCCAAAATCCTGAAGTCGGCCGGCCTCAGTGCCATTTTCTGCTTCGCCGCCCTTGGTGATGCCATTGATCTTGCCATCGCCAATATCGCTACCAGAAAGAACCTTGCCTTCACCGTCGTAGCGCTCGATGTGTTCGAGCACCTGTGAAGCCCGGTAGGCTGCATCGGCATCTTTTTCAAAATCGCCGACTCGCTCCTTGAGCATATCCTTGATGCCACTCTGGTTTCCCAGATTCTTGAGTAGCGGATCGCTGTCGATAATATCCTGGGCCGAGCGCTTATCGTTCGGAGGCAGCTCCCATACGATGCCCAGCTTCTCGGCCTGCTCACGGGCCTGCTTGTCACCCGCTACCGCTGCAGGGTCCTTGAGCTCACCTTTCAGGCTAGAAAAGCCGTACTTACCAAAATCCTGCAGCCGACCGGCTTCAGTGCCGTGCTTCGCCTCACCACTCTTGGTAAAGCCGTTGATACTGCCATTACCCACGTCTTTTCCGGCAATCTTCTCACCAGAGGCGTCCAACGTTTCTACATGCTCCAACACTTGTGCAGCCCGGTAGGCCGCATCGGCGTCCTTTTCAAAATCACCTACCTGCTCCTTGAGCATGTCCTTCACGTTGCTCTGGTTGCCTAGGTTCTTGAGCAAGGGATTGGAATCAATAATGTCTTGCGCGGAGCGATCATCACCTTCCGGCCGCTCCCAGCGGATACCCAGTGCTTCTGCCTGCTCGCGAGCCTTGTCGTTATTACCAGCTAAAGAGACCTGATGGAGCTCGCCCTTCAAAAAAGAGAACCCATACTTGCCAAAGTCTTGTAGGCGGCCAGCTTCAGTACCGTGCTTTGCATCGCCCCCTTTGGTGAATCCATCGATTCGATCATTATCGACATTGCTGTCACCGATGATGCGATTGCCGTTTTCATCGATCTTCACTACGTGCTCAAGCACCTGGACAGCCCGGTATGCGGCGTCAGCGTCCTTCTCGAAATCGCCCACCCGCTCCTTGAGTTTGTCCTTCACCCCGCTCTGGTTGCCCAGATGTTTGAGTAGCGGACTGTCGTCGATGATTTCCTGCGCCGAACGCGTATCGTCCTTAGGGCGTTCCCAGCGGATGCCGACCTCCTTGGCATCTTCCACTGCCTGATTCCAGGCTTTGTCTGACTCCGAGCCTGCTGGCGGGTTATCGTTATTACTTACAGCCTTGACGGTCATTGCCTATTCCTTCTTGTGGTGGACCAGACAAGTCAGTGACTACATGAGCTTACGTAAACAGGCCGCAAAACTCCCTACTGGTTAGACTGGGCATGGATGAGGTATGGCTATAGGGTTCGGCCTCTCACCAGGATGCTATCGTCAATACATAACGAAGCACCCCGAACCAGATGCCGACTCCGACAAACCTCGCCTATCAAAAACCTTCACGATGAAAATACAATGACACTGCTGATTGCCAAGCACAGGCAATACCGCAGATAACGGCTAAGTTCCGTCGCTTAGAGAGGATTTTTAGAAGCAGGCCTGTAGGCTGAGCGCCGCAGACAGAGATATAACAAGCAAATGATGGCCGGGTACTAACAGGCTTATCCTGCGTAACATCTGGATGGAGCCATAAAGAAGGTTCAGTGCGACACCAGCAAGCGGCGCAGTCAGTGCCACGCCGGGTGGGTTATAGCCGCTATCAACCCAATACCACGTGCGGTAAAAACCGGCTGGAGTCCTTGGTAATAAGGCTGTCATCTTCTCTGATGCCGATACCCGAAGCCACATCGGCAATCACCCAGGAGCCGATCAGGGTGTAACTGTCACCAAAGCGTGGGAGCGGTGAAAAAGCCTGGAGTATGTACGGCGCGTCCGTATAAGGACCATCCTCCCTGACAACCTGATCCTCATCGGTGCGGATTTCAATGTTGGCACCCTCCCGCGAAAAGAAGGGTTTGCGCACCCAACCTTTGGGAACCGGCTTTGCTGGATCAGCATCGACCATGCACGGCAGCAGATTGGGGTGTCCCTCGTTGAATCGCCACAACAGCGGCAGAATACCCTTGTTGCTAATCAAAGACTTCCAGGCGGGCTCCACGAACTGCGTATCACATCGTGGTACGGCTTTGCCAAACTCTTCGTTGAAGATATGCTCCCAGGCATGGAGCTTGAAGAGCCGCTCGATCCAGCGTCCTTCAAGGTCCACGAACCGCCCCTCAGCCGTCAGCCCGATATCCTCCACATTGATATGCCGCGCATCGATTCCAGCGTGTGCCGCCATTCGACGCAAGAAATCTGTCGTACCGCGGTCCTCGACCGAGCCCGACATGGCCGAAAAATAGAAAGCCCCACCGACAGGAAATGCAGCAAAGGCACGTACCAGGTCTTCGGCGATGGTATTGAACTGATTTGCCTCAGGCGGCAACACGCCACGGGCGATCTGATCTTCAAGCCATAACAGCTGCACGGATCCTGCTTCAAGCAACGAGGTAGGCGTATCCATGTTGGCTTCCAGCAGTTTGGCAGGCCCGCTTCCGTCGTAGGCAAAATCGAATCGCCCATACAAATGCGGGTGGCCTTCCTTCCATGAGCTGCGGACTAGATCGAAAAAGGTCGGGGGAATGGCGAGACCTTCGAGCAGCTCTTCGCTGTCGACAACCCGGTCGACAACATCCAGGCACATCTCATGCAGTTCCCGGGTCGGCTGCTCCAGATCGCGGGTGATCTGGGCCTCGGTGAACTGGTAGTAACCACGTTCATCCCAGTAGCGCTCGCCATCGATCGTGTGAAAGTTGAAGCCTTCACGCTCCAGGGTCTCGCGCCAATCCGGGCGCTCTTCGATGCTGATCTTTTTCATGCTCAAATGTCCTTAGCTACTGCTGTACCCACCGCTGCTCTTGCCACCCCAGCCGCTACGGGCGGTGGCCTGACTGCCAAAGCCTCCGCGAGAGATGGTGGAAGATACGGCTGATCCGGATGTTCCCGAATTTCGACTCAGGCTTCTGCCCAAAGTAGATGAGGTATAGCTGTTGGTAGGACTGGTCCTGGCCTGCGTCGAACGGCTGAATGTCTTACCTTGCTCAATCTGGCGCGAAAGCGTCGAGTTGTAATAGTTGCCGCGGTTGTCCCGCGCCTGGTAAATCGGCTGCGAATAGTAGTGGTTGTTACCCGAGCCACTAAGCATGTTGCCGATCAGGAGGCCCATGAGCAGACCGTTAAGGTGACTGCCCCCACCTCCGCCGCCGCTTTGATTGTTCGCCTGCTCGACAGCCTGCTTGGACAGGTCTCCGGACATGGCCAGTTCAAAGCCCCCCAGCTTGGGCATGTACTTGCCATCGGATGTCGCCTGGCAATAACCGGGTACGAAGTCGGCATCGCATGACGCCTGATCGTCGTAGGTCGGCGCGATGCGCTTGTGATCAGCCATCGCCTGCATATAGGCATCCGAACAGATATCGACCGGAACCTTGGCCTCAACGCACTGCTGCACGGAGCTGAAGTTCTGACTGGCATTGTAAGTGGCAGTGTTCTGCGACTTGCCACAGGCGACCAGCGCCAGCGGCAGGGTACTGGCCAATACCAGCTTGACGGAACTGCGTTTTCTCATCGGTTATTCCTCCTGGCTCAGACCGACGGCGTCATGCAGGCGGAATTGATAAAACCGATACTGATTGCGACAGAGGCTGAATACACTGCCGCAGCCGTTTCACCTCGCCCGATACGAGCAGAAAGGTCCTTCACCACCAGGCTGGTGCCAAGGAAGGTCAACAGCTGAACGACCGCAGCGATGACGACCCAAACCACAAAGTCCAGAACGCTTACGCTATAAGCAATGATATTGCTCGCCGGCAGGGCAAAGCCGATCAGCGAGCCACCCAAGGCAATGGCAGCCGCAGTGTTGCCCTCGCGAATGAGCGCAAATTCCTTGTGTGGTGTGAGACGGGTATAAATCAGCTGGAACAAGGCGAACAGGATAGCGGCAACAACAATATAAATGATGAAGCCCATTACCGCGCCGGCGTTCAGGGATAGACGAAGTGCTTCAAGCATGGAGATTTCCTTATCAGAGGACCTGAAGGTCTGTAGGTTGTAGCGTTACGCCAACGGCCATCGACAGCGAGATGACACCCTCATCATCTTCCTCGACCGACAGGAGCAGAAACTCCCGACGATTCACCAGGCCGATTTCACGTGCGTAGAGCATGCAATTATGCCGGATTCGATAAGACTGCTCTGGACTTTTGACGTACTCAAGGAGCGGCGTCAGCTCCGTCTGGCCGTCTTCCGTTCCCCATTGGCGTTCATACTCCTCGCCGTCGAGCTCATAGAGTGGCATACCCAGCTTTGCGCCCGGCCCCGAGAGGCTTAGCAACTCGGCCTTGCTGTTGATCGTGGTGACGCTGTGATAGCCAAAAAGAATGATGTCCTGGATGTCATCATTGCTAGGGCCGTTCATGACTATCTGGAGGAAATAATCCTCATCGTCCAGATAGAAACGCAGCAGTCGCATGGACTGGCCAAGGTCGATATTACCCACCGCCCAGACCTTTTCATCCCCTGGTAGGGTAACGTGCGAGTGCCCGTCGAGCAGCAGCTTCAGGGATTTGTCCAGGCATATCATCCGCTCCCGGGTCAGCCCCAGCGGGCTGGCGTTGGTGATAGGTGCAGAACCTGCCCTTTCCTTGGGGAGCGGCGCCTCCATGCCTAGCGCCCTTTTGATCCAACTCATAAAGCACCTCCTGTTTCCTTATTGTAGAGATTATCTGGCATCGGCCAGCAATGTCTTCGAATGCATGATCCACCCGACCACTATGCCTGCAACGGCACCGGCGATGTGGGACTCGAACGAAATACCCGGCACGGGTAGAAAACCAAAGACCAGCCCGCCATAACCCAGCAAGGCGGCTGCGGCAATCAACAGACTCAAAAGGCTCCGCTGAAACCACGCGCGGGCCAGGACATAGGACCACAGACCGAAGATCAGCCCACTGGCTCCTACGTGAATACTAGGCCGACCCAGCAGCCAGACCAGCAGTCCGCCCAACACGGCAATCAGCACGAGTACCCGAACATAGCGCTCGAGGCCTTCGTTGGAAATAAGCCAGCTGAGCACTACAAAGGGCGCGAGGTTACTGAGCAGATGCCGGATGGAGCCGTGTAGAAACGGGGCAAACAGGAGCCCCTGCAAGCCGCTGGTTGTACGAGGGATGATTCCGTGGTGTACCAGGCTGTTCGCCGTCAAGGTGTTCACCAGTTGAACCAGCACCATGATCCCGGCCAACATGAGGATAACCGGCAGGCATTTTCCTGTACGCATTGACATCTCTCATGACACAGAAGGGCAGCCGGAAGGATTCGGCTGCCCTTCTGTAACGCTTATTGTGCAGAGCCCGAGGACTGCTTGGCCTTCAGGCGAGCCAGGACATCAGCACCGCCGCCCGACTTGGAACCAATCCCGGCTTCTTGTAGACGGCGCTCCAGATCACCGCCGTTGGAAGCGCTGGCGAGCTCTTCAGCTGCCTGCAGGCGAGCATCCTGCTCGTCCTGACGGGCCTTGATCCGGGCCAGCGAATCTACAGCCGTTTCCAGGGAACCATTGGCACCACCTGTAGCGGCAGCTGTTGCCACTCGTGCCTTCTGAACGGTTTCCCGCGCCTTGGCCATCTCGACTTGCTGCTTGAGCCCCTTGATCTGCGCTTCGGCCTTGATGACCTGAGCATGCAGGGCTTCTGTCTGCTTGCCGAACTGATCCGCCAGCACCTGCTCCTGATCACGCTGGGCCTCGATCTCGGCTACCTTGTTTGCACACTCAGTCGCCAGACCTTCCTCGCCTTTCTCCAGCGCAGCCATCGCCTTGCCTTCCCAGTTCTGAATGTCCCCCTTGAAGGCATCCAGACGTTGCAGCGAGAGCTTGTGCTTGGCCTTAATATCGACCAAGCCGTTACGAGCCCGCAGCAAGGCGGCTTCGGCATCACGGATTTCCTGGTCAAGAATACGGATTGCCTGCTGATCGACAATTGCTTCGCCCACTTCAGAGGCGCCACCGCGAAGCGCGGTTACTACTTTTTTCCAAATGCTCATCTGTGTACTCCAATGCGAATAAAGGGTCAGGCCTTGATATGGTCTTCGAATGCTTCAGCAGCACGAATCACGTTTTCCGCCAGGGTGTAGATCTCCTGAACGATGACCGTCAGGGACGAGGCCGCGCTCAAGGCACCAAACATGCAATAAATCTCTGTACCGTCTACCGATTCGATACCTACCGAGGACAGGGGGAACATGTCCCGGCTACGCAGCAGCAGGCTGTTGAACTCAACGGTATCCTTGACTTTGCCTGCCTCGAACAGCGTGGCGTCGACTAACACCTGATCACCGGAGACCGCCAGGTAAATCGGCAAGTCGCCATACTCAGTCATGGTAAGTTTCATGCTGGGCACCGCACCTTCGGCAATGGTCAGAACAATCTCGCCCTTCTCAACCGCTTCAAGCTCGGCCAGGGCCTTGTGCAGCGAGCTGATACTCCAGTTGGTGTTCTCGGTCATAAAGTCCTCCAGTTTGACTTTCTCGCCCAAAAAGGGCTGCCGTAGCGCTTTTTCTATACCCCGAAGGGCGTTGACGTTTTCAGGAAGAATCCAGAACTCACGCTTTACCAGACCTGCCTCACGTAATCGTGTCCGCATTTCGCGCACATAATCAGCAGTCGTTTTACCCTTGCCGGAGCCTGCCTTGGCCATAGCATCATCCGATAGTTTCTTGCGAGGCATCTGACCTCCCAGACTCATTACATGTAAGGAAATTTACGCCTGAATCCAGGGCAGCGCAATACTTACATGTAAGTATTTTTAACCATTACATGTAATATTATTTTGCTTGAATATTTTCAGGCACTTCCTGACCTACTCGGTTAGAAGGGACGCTACGGGACTGGCACCACGGGTACTTTGGTTGGTCTACCAGCCCTCAGAACTGAAAGGTGTGCGGCAGTCCTTGCAAGACAAGCACTGCCCAGTACGACGTATTTCAAGGAAATCACCCGGGCAGGCATAGATCAGCTTAGTCAGACAAGTAGCTTATTGCTGAATAATCGTTGCGGTATTTCCAGCGCCCATCTGAGTGATCGCAGCAGAATGGCCGGCAACGCTTGCTTCAGCAATCTGCTGGGTAATGGTGACTATGTTTGCAGTGCCATTTTGCTGAACGGTCGCTGCGTTGCCATTGCTGAAAATTTCGCCTAAATCACTTTGTGACAAGGTGATTTCATTGGAGGTACCGAGCTGCGTAAGATCAGCATGGCTGAGATTGCCCGTCTGGCTGACCGTTACGATGTTGGCGTCCCCTTCTTGGGCATAATCTGTACGAGTCTGATAGTCCCCTTGCCTAATATCCACGACGTTGGCGTTGCCTATAGAGCGCCCAACAATAGAGCCTGATATCGCACTCTGGTCGGCAAACAGCTCGTTGTTATTACCGTTCTGCGTAACCTCCATGGAGTTAAGACCGCCTTCCTGAGTAACCGTGGCCGCGTTACCCATACCGTCCTGAGCTAAGGTCAATTGGTACTGCTCATAGCGACTTCCGGACCACTGCTCTACGGCAGCAACGTTTTGATCGCCTGCCTGTGAAATCGAAACTGAGGCACCGTAGGGTCCGTTCTGCTGATTGAGAACGATCTGATTGGCGTCACCCAATTGGGTCAGCTCGGCTGATTTTCCTGTCGCTTGCACCACATTAATAATATTGTCGTTCCCCGTAGTGCGGGCTGTTAACGTGTTGTCGGCACGCTCTTGCTGATCGACAAGCTGAGTATTGTTGTTTCCTTCCTGATAAAGGGTCGCGGTGTTGGAGCCATAGGTACTTAGCTGATTAAGGATCGCTGTATTGGCGTCACCACGTTGTGTAACGGATGCCGTAGCCGCCTCACCGAGCGTGCTCTGATAGATGGACGCCGTGTTTGCATCACCCGTCTGGCTAACCTCTACCCAGTGTCCCGTTCCGTCCTGAGTTGTTTCGGCCTGATTGCCATTACCCGCCTGCAGAATAGCGGAGCGATTCATATCACCTGTCTGAAGCTGCGTAGCCGCATTGTTTTCTCCGCTCTGCTCGAGCGTCACGTCGTTATTGTTTCCTTCCTGGGTTTGTGTAGCGCTGTGGTTGGCAGCCATTGCGTGCCCAGTGAGCGTAACAAGTACAGCAAGTGCAAGAGGCTTTAGCATGAACATAATTTACCTTCCTTGTGGAGTCATTGATCTCTCTTGCCAAGTCATGGACAAGGCTAAAGAGCTATAGACCAGCCCTCTGAAAGTGGCAAATGTTCATATTCGCGCTTAACTGTCACGATGATTACTAATCAATATCAAAGTGCATCTATTAACATTAGCTGCTTGTAATCCTGTCTACCCGCTCTCTTATAAAAGGCAAGGCCATCATATTGTTGTGAGTTTGCTAAGTGAGCGATAAAGCAGGCTCAGGCTTTTTCCTGCCTTGGGAAAGGCATCCTTTAACTGTTAGCCTTATTTGCTTGTTTGCTAAATCATTGTTTGTACGGCTATATGTGGATGACTGTCCAGACGCTCCCATTCGTCCATAAAAACAAATCCTTGTTTTAAATAAAATTGACCGCTCTCGTATTAGTTGAAGAAACTCCAAAGAATACTTGCATGTATTCTTTTTCTATCGCACGGGCTTTAACTGTCTCAACAAGCCGGACAGCCACACCGGTAGGCACACACTTCACACCGTGCTTCTGTGACGTGTACGCCTCTGCCCTTTCTTCCGAACTTGAACAGTGGTTTAACCGCTAGGCCGCCTGTACACCACAAATAGGCAGATATGCTTATGATAGGTGTCCCCTTTCAGGAAGACGGTCATGACGCAAAAGACATTATTGTTGACGGGCGCGAGCCGTGGCATCGGCCATGCCACGGTCAAGCACTTCAATGCAGCGGGCTGGCGCGTATTTACCGCTTCACGCCAGAATTGGGCGGCAGACTGCCCTTGGTCCGAAGGATTGATGAACCATATCCATCTCGACCTCGAAGACATCGATAGCGTTGAGCAGAACTTGGCGCTGATTCACGACAAACTAGGTGGTCGTCTTGACGCGTTAGTGAATAATGCTGGCATCTCACCCAAAAGCGAGACCGGTTCACGGCTGGGTGTGTTAGAAATGGGCTACGCCGATTGGATCAAGGTATTCAACGTCAACTTATTTTCTACCGCCCTGCTGGCAAAAGGGTTGTTCAATGAGCTCAAGGCCGCCAAGGGCTGCGTCATCAACGTTACCTCCATTGCTGGGTCGCGAGTTCATCCATTCGCCGGCGTAGCCTATGCAACGTCCAAAGCGGCCCTTTCGGCGCTGACCCGGGAAATGGCCTACGATTTCGGCCCGCATGGCATCAGGGTAAATGCCATTGCTCCAGGTGAAATCGATACCTCGATTCTTTCACCCGGAACGGAAGAAATCGTTCAACGCGATATTCCACTTCATCGCCTGGGTAAGCCTGAGGAAGTGGCCTCCTTGATCTACTTTTTATGTACAGGAGGCGCGTCGTACATCAATGGCTCTGAAATCCATGTCAATGGCGGCCAGCATGTATGACGCACAGAAAGACCGGATAAAAGTTGCTACGGCTTTTCTCTGAATCAACCAAGTCGGCTCAACTGAGTGGATCGTTTACCCGAGCGCTCCTTTGGAATGCCTGAAGGGAACAGAGCTGCTGGCCGTCCTCGCTAAAGTTGGCCGGGTCTAACCATCCCATAAACGCGTTACGCAGTACCGGCCATTCAGTGTCAATGATCGAAAACCAGGTCGTATCCCGGCTCCGTCCTTTGTAGACTAGAGCCTGCCGGAATACACCTTCAAACTGAAACCCTAAGCGAAGCGCAGCCTGGCGTGAGGGCTCGTTCAGGCTATCGCATTTCCACTCGTAACGCCGATAGCCCAGGTCCTCGAAGGCATGATACATAAGCAGATAATGTGCTTCGGTTGAAAGTATCGAGCGCTTCATGAGTGAGGAGAAAGCAACATGCCCAACCTCCATAACGCCATTGGCAGGGTCTATCCGCATCAGGGACAACGTCCCAACCGCGCGACCGCTTCGTAGATCGACCACCGCAAAGTGCATCGGGTCCTCACTCGCAGCAGCCTGCTCGGCAAACCGATGATAGTCCGCTTCATGAGTGAAAGGGCCGGACAGCATATAGGTCCAGTCTCTGCCCTCTTCTGCATGACCATACGCCTCGTACAGGTCGGCTGCGTGGATCTCAGCATTGAGTGGCTCAAGGCGACAATAGCGACCCTCCTTTACCGTACGAGACGGCCGTGAACGCTCTGTCCACTCTGCCAGAGGCTGCCCTATGGGTTGTTGGTACGCGTTCCGTATTTCTTCCCGATTCATCATCTACCTGACCGACAGTTGGATGAGCTATAACGGTATTCAGGATATGGCTCTGCCAAAAGAGCCACATTTGAGCTTTTTTATAGAGCCACACACTTAGCTGATGAATACGATACGTGAAACCCTGTTGCTGTTTGACACACCACTCTCTCGAGCCCCATCAGCGGCGTCTTTGCAGGCACAGCTCTATGAACGACTTCAATCAGCTATTTTGAAGGGACAGCTAGCGGCAGCCACTCGGCTGCCCGGCTCACGTGAACTGGCCAGTGCGTTATCAATTTCACGCAACACGGTTATTGCCGTGTATGAGCAACTTTCCACCGAAGGGTATGTTCATGCGAGCCCTGCCGGTACCCGAGTCGCGAGATTGTCCGAGAGGCCTGTATCCGCTGTAGATGATATGCCATGTACGGCCGGACTGGCCCGACGCATTGAGCAGATAGGGGATGCCTCAGCGCTCGCCGAATCCAGTGGTGCACTCCGGCCTGGTATCCCAGCACTCTCCTACTTCCCGCTCTCTACCTGGCGACGGGTGTTGGATCAGGAGATCAGCCGTGCGGGCTCTTCGGGTCTGGGCTATGGAGATCCGTTGGGTGATCCACGTTTACGCGCCTCGCTAGCACGTTATCTCTCGCTTTCACGCGGGGTTAACTGCACGGCAGAGCAGATCATCATTACCGAAGGAACCCAGGAAGCCCTGGCGCTATCTGTTCGCCTGCTGACCAATCCAGGCGATACGGCCTGGATTGAAGATCCCGGCTACCGGGGTATAAAGACTGCAATGCGTGCAGGTGATCTACATATCGTTCCCAAACGGGTCGATACAGAAGGGTTGGCAGTAGCAGCCGCTGACTGGGTTACTGCTCCACCTCGCCTGATCTACACCACTCCCTCTCATCAATATCCCATGGGGTCAGTGCTTAGCGTAAGCCGGCGTCTGGCATTGATTGAGCAGGCACGAGCGCATGGCGCCTGGATCATTGAAGATGATTATGACAGCGAGTTTCGCCATTTCGGTGAGCCTGTAAAAGCCATGCAAGGCCTCGTCCTGAATGCGCCGGTGGTGTATATCGGCAGCCTCAGCAAAACCATGTTTCCAGCGCTTCGCCTGGGTTTCATGGTACTGCCTCACTCACTGATGGTAGCGACCCGCGCCTCTCTGGCAGAAATGCTGCGTGGAGGACATCGTCATGAGCAGCTGGCGATGGCGTCCTTTATCGAGAAGGGACATTTCAGCCGTCATCTAGGCCGTATGCGGCGTCTGTACCGTGAGCGCCAACAGATCTTGCGCACCGCGCTCCAGCAGTGCATCCCTATGCCCTATGAACTCATGGGTGGAAATGCGGGAATGCATCTGACGTTACGTCTACCCGCACATTGTTGTGATCAGAAGGTAGTTGAAGCGGCTAGTCGCTACAATATGGCTCCAGCGGCTCTGTCACGTTATACCTTGTCGCCGCTGCCCGAGGACAACGGCTTGGTAATTGGATATGGCAATACGGCGACGGAACTGTTCGCTCCGCTGGCCAGCAGACTTGGGCAACTTCTTAAAAGCGCTTGATTACTAACATTGCTGAAGGGTTTTAGTCACAGCTCAGGCTTAACGTTATCTCTCCCGTATCCACGTAGATCTACCGTATGAACTTGAAAGAGCCCCTTGCACCCTTAAAGACAATCTAAGGCTGGCTATAAATTGCCTCACTTCACTAACATCCGGTCAGGCTAAGGCGTCAGCATGTAGCTATTGCGCCAAACCACTACATTTCGTCTGTTCCGCCTCGCTTTTTTTTGCAAAAAAATGAATTTTTTTACTGAATTTGTCCTTCTACGGCCCATGCGGCATGGACAAATCACTATCAGCATTGCACCCTTGGGTCGGAGCTTCTCTAACCGCCCTACCTGAAGGAAAAAGTGATGGCCAAGGCCTCTGATTTGATCGTACGTTGTCTGGAAAACGAAGGTGTGGAATACATCTTTGGTATTCCTGGGGAAGAAAACCTGGACCTGCTGGACTCGCTCTCCCGTTCCAGCCAGATCAAACTGATCCTGACACGTCACGAACAATCCGCCGGATTCATGGCGGCGACCTATGGTCGTCTGACCGGTAAGACCGGCGTGTGTCTGTCGACGTTAGGCCCAGGCGCCACAAACCTTGTGACTGCAGGCGCCTATGCCTACCTGGGCGGCATGCCGATGATGATGATCACCGGGCAGAAGCCGATCAAGAAGTCCAAGCAGGGCCGTTTCCAGATTATCGATGTCTGCGGCATGATGGACCCGATTACCAAGTACACACACCAGCTGGCTTCTGCCGACAATATCCCTTCGCGTATTCGTGAAGCGATCCGTCTGGCTGAAGAAGAAAAGCCCGGTTCGGTTCACTTGGAACTTCCAGAAGACATCGCGGCTGAGCAGACTGAAAGCACCCCGATTCCACCCAGCCTGACCCGCCGTCCCATCGCTGAATACAAGTCCATCCAGGCGGCCATATCCAAGCTGGAAGGCGCACGCAGTCCAGTCCTGGTCATCGGTGCGGGGGCCAATCGCAAGATGACGGCGCGCGTGCTGCGTCAGTTGATTGAAAAGACGGGTATTCCGTTCATTACCACCCAGATGGGTAAAGGGGTGGTGGATGAGCGTCATCCCCGTTTCCTAGGTAACGCGGCGCTGTCGGCCGGTGACTTCGTGCACCGTGCGCTGGAGTCGGCTGATCTGATCGTCAACATTGGCCACGATGTCATCGAGAAGCCACCGTTCTTCATGGTGCGTGGAGGTACGGAGGTCATCCACATCAACTTCCGTTCGGCCGAAGTCGATCCGGTGTATTTCCCTCAGGTAGAAGTGGTAGGCGATATCGCCAATGCCATCTGGCAAATCAAGGAAGCCATTGAAGTTCAACCAACCTGGGACTTCGACCGCCTGTTGACCATTCGTGAAGCCAACGAGGCTCATGTCTCCGAAGGTTCTACAGATGACCGCTTCCCGATGTACCCGCAGCGTATGGTTGCAGACCTGCGCAAGGTGCTGCCGTCGGATGGTATCGTGGCGCTGGATAACGGTATCTACAAGATCTGGTTTGCCCGTAACTACAAGGCCTACATGCCCAATACCGTGCTGCTGGATAACGCTCTGGCAACCATGGGTGCGGGACTGCCTTCTGCCATGGCGGCACGCCTGGTTCATCCACAGACGCCTATCGTTGCTGTATGCGGTGATGGTGGCTTCATGATGAACAGTCAAGAGCTGGAAACTGCAGTACGTCTGAAGATGAACCTTGTGGTCATCATCCTGCGTGATGACGGATACGGCATGATCCGCTGGAAGCAGGCACAGATGGGCTTTGAAGATTATGGTCTGGACTACGGTAACCCGGACTTTGTCCGTTATGCCGAAAGCTATGGCGCTCAGGGCCATCGGGTGGAAAGCGCCGCGGAATTCGCCTCATTGGTTGAGCGCTGCGTGAACACACCAGGCGTACATGTAATCGATTGCCCAGTCGACTACTCTGAGAATGACCGTATCCTGCACCAGGAAATCAAGGAGCGCAGCGCTCAGGTCTAAACAGCACTACTGAACCTGATAAAACCAAACGCCCCCGTACTAACGGGGGCGTTTGGTTTGAGAGTCTGGAAGGATGGGTATGGTCCCCACCTTTTCACCCTATCGCGTCGGCGCCTCATGAATCAAAGCGATCCGGTTACTGCTGGCCACTGCTCGAGCCCTAACTGATCAAAAAATGATCAACTCTGTCCAGCCCTTGCCGTATATGGGCTAGCCATAATTATCCACAAGCATATTCACTTTATAAGTGGAAAACCTATCAGGCTGAAACACTGAAAAGCTGCAGCCCGGCCTGTTAGCTCACCCCAACATCGACGCCTTATTGATTCGGATCAACGTCCTGCACGGCAAAACGCTGAACTTCTGGTCACAAGCGGGTTACTAAATCGTAACCGAAGGACAATGTTATCGATCCCTCTAGAAAGGAGTGCTGATTTGAGCCAGTTAGAGAATGTCCCAAAGCGTAAACGCATTACGGCTACGTATGTCATAACGCTTGCGATCCTGGGAATCCTGTTTGCCATCGTGGTCAACAAGTTCATTCTGCCCAAGTCCGAGACCTTTGATGGCGATGCCGTCAAGCCCAGACCTTCAGTCAGCGAGTACATTACCCAGGCCCAGCCGGACGTCTGTAAAGATGAGGCAGCAGATGCGCCAAGTCCGAAATGCGTATCAGACCTTGCCCTTAAGGCCAAAGAGCAGGGCTATGACTTTAATGAAGTGGATACTTACCTGAAGCAGCGCTTCCCTAACGTTCAGCGTTAACGAAGCAGCCTGGAAGCGCCAGTCCTTCTTAAGAACACTTCCCAGAACAACAGAGCGCCTGCAGACATCTACCGCAGGCGCTCTGGTTTTAAAACATGAAACAGGACGTAATTGATCAACGATTACGGACGGCACCCAGCCGGATCAGCCGGTTACTGCGGTCAGATGCTCATGCAGAATGACCGAGCCGATACCGATTAGCACTACCCCACCAATGATCTCGGCCCGCTTGCCGATGACAGCCCCCATCACGCGCCCCAACATGACGCCGATAGTCACCATGATCATGGTCGCTAAGCCGATGGCCAGCGCCGCGCCAATGATATTGACGTTAATGAAAGCAAGCCCCACGCCGACCGCCAGGGCATCGATACTGGTGGCTACCGCCGTAATGGCGAGCAACCAGAACGAGTGCTGAGTGGGCTTTTCCTCGACCTCTTCTGCTTCTCTCACGCCAGACCAGATCATGCGCAGACCCAGACCCAACAGGAGCGTAAAGGCAATCCAGTGATCCCACTCTTGTACAAACTGAGCAGCTGCAAGGCCAGCAGCCCAGCCAATGACAGGTGTGATGGCCTCAATGGTGCCAAAGATCGCACCGGTGCGCAGCGCTTCTCGCAGACAAGGCTTATGCAGGCTGGCACCTTTGCCCACCGCAGCGGCGAACGCATCCGTGGACATGGCTAAGGCAAGTAAGACGAGAGCAGCTGGATTCACGATTTCCGTACCGATCGGGCTAACGTCCAATGACATATCCACGCGCCCGATCCTGAACGCGGATATATCAATGGTCTCGCCAACCGGGTGGTCGTTTATGCCACGGCATGCATGCCGAGAATGTTGACATAAACACTTTCGAAGCATTCGAAAGCAGGCTACTCCCCAAAGAAGCCGCCACAATACACAAAGAAATTTATCAAGTCTATCAGATAGATAGAGCTAATCTTTTTAGCCATGGCTATGTTTTGCCGCCACCTTATAGGCTCGAAAGGGCCTCAGGCACATTGAGCTTGTATAACCTCAGCGTATACCTTTCCTACTGACACAGGCGTCAACGTACCGCCAGCTGTGCGGCTCGGTGCCATATGCCTGACACACTTGCGCCGTATTGTGCTCAACACCACTGGAGCAGCTGCCATGGGCTTGCGACCGGTGCACTCACTTCCTGGACGGAGAAGATAACAATGAAAAAAGTACGGCCTCTCTGGGTCGCGCTGGCGGCTGCGCTGTCCACCCATGCGCTGGCGTCTCCCAATAATACGCTGGTAGGCTGGGCTGTCATGTCACCTGATACGTTTTCCGATGGGCCTACTTCTGGCCAGTTCATCAGTCCAAATTCGTATGGCACCTTTCTGCCGCCTTATCAGGGCCGCCAGCCCGTACAGGGGTTTTCCGCGGTGTTGCCAGGCGCTGATGAAAACAGTTTTCTGTTCCTGA
Source organism: Pseudomonas sp. WAC2 (assembly GCF_030403525.1). Taxonomy (NCBI): domain Bacteria; kingdom Pseudomonadati; phylum Pseudomonadota; class Gammaproteobacteria; order Pseudomonadales; family Pseudomonadaceae; genus Pseudomonas; species Pseudomonas sp. WAC2. The sequence goes on along the minus strand of NZ_JAUEPD010000011.1, from coordinate 65,574 downwards.
CAGACAATGGCTTCGGCACTCAGGCCAACTCTGCCGATGCCCTACTGCGTCTGTATAGCGCACGGGTTGATTTCAAGACCCGCCGCGGCGGTACTGGTACGATTACCGCAAGCAACGCTTTGACCGGCATGCCTCTGGCTCGCTTTACCGAGCCGTCGCGAATCACGCTCAACGATGTCAACCGTAAACTGACCATGCCTATCCAGGCGGATTACGCTCACTACTACAACAAGAGCACCAATCCCGAAGTGGATCCCGCTATTCAGTTCTCTCGCCTGATCACTGGTGCTGATCTGGACGTCGAGTCCGTGCGTCGAGACAAGAACTGTGCATTGTGGTTTGGCGATGAGTTCGGACCTTATCTGGTCAAGACAGACGGCTCAGGAACCGTATTGCGGAGCGAAATCCCACTCCCGGGCGTTTACGCGCCGGAAAACAAGGACGTTGTGGCAGGAAAGGCCACGGCCAACCTGGGCGGCTCGGGTGGGTTTGAGGGTATGGCTATCAACCCCCGTGGTGAAAAATTGTATGCCCTACTGGAAAAACCGGTGACAGGTGATCCGGCTAACCAGCTGCGTATCAACGAATTCGACATCGATCATGAGCGCTTCACTGGCGTTACCTATTTTTATCGTACCCAAGCTGCTGGCAATGCTATTGGGGACATGACAGCCATCGACGATAATCGCTTTCTGGTCATCGAGCGTAACGGCGGCACAGCCACCAATGGCGTCCCGTTCAAGCGGATCTACCTGATCGACACCCGTGCCGTGCCTAATGGCGGTGTGGTACGCAAGACCGAACTGGTCGATCTGATGCGCCTGGACGACCCAGACGACCTGAACGGCGATGGCTCAAATGTATTCACGTTCCCCTATGTCACCATCGAAGACGTGCTGCCGCTGGACGAGCGCACTCTGCTGGTGGTGAACGACAACAACTTTCCGGGCGGTGGTGGTCGCGAGCGGGCAGCAGACGCGACCGAGTTTCTGAAAATCCGTCTGGCCCAGCCTATTCCAGGCATGTGGCCGCCACACTTGTTACAACGCACCAGTAATGCACGGTGCGGTCTGCCCTTGAAAATGGCCAGAAACGGCTAGTAAACCAGAAGCGCTCCGAAGCATTCCTCAGAGCGCTTCTACCAGACTTACAGCTCCGTGTTTCCAGACGAACCACGGGGCCGTTCACGGCAGCTGAAACTTGCCGCCGATTCGATATCGCCCGTGCCGTTGTACAGAGCAATATGCGGATAAGGACACAGTGGACGTGTCCGTGCAGGTGACCAGTCCGCCGGAACGTCGGCATTCACTCCGCCTGCATTACCTACGCCGCGTGCGGTAGCAATGATCTCTTCTGGCGCCCTGCCCTTTTCAACCCAGTTGACCAAAGGCGTCAACATGTCGAATTGATCGGTGGACGGTCCGCCCTGGCAATGCCCCATGGCCGGTACGGTATAAAGGCGGGCAAACCGCTCTGCCTGTCCTCGGTTGGCCTTCTGAAGGCCCTCATACCAAGCTACAGTATCGTCAACCGAGAAAATGGGATCGCTAACGCCGTGATACACCATGACCTTGGCTCCCCGCTGTCTCAGTAACTCAAGATGGGTAGGATCCGGAGGTGTCATGAATCGCATGGCGGATTCGGTGTAGATCGCATTGGAACGCGTGATTCGTGCGAGCAGATCATCAATGGAGCTGTTGAGGGCCAGCGACTTGCCATCGAACGTCGCCGGGCTTACCGGCGGTACGCCAAATACAATACCCACGGCCAATGAGTCACGGCTGATAGGCGACTCGAACTCCCAGGAAGCTACATCCTTGGTCGCAAGTCCGCTGTCATAGGGGAAACTCGAATAGAATCGCTTGCCCACCCGCGTTGTAGCTCCCTTGAAAATAGGGTCTATGGCACGCTTCTGCGCAATGCTCAGGCACTGACCGTTGCGCTCACCCCGACAGGTGGGGACATCTCGCCACAGGCTGAACGTACGCTGGCAGCGCGGGTAATCCTGCACAAGCCCATCGGTAGCACCATCCAAGGCATCGCAACGTGCCAGGACGCGTTTTGCAACCAGGGCACGTTCCTGGGCAGTGAATGCAGTAGACAGGTCATTGGGATCCGTGGCGACCTTGGCATACTGCTGCGCCCCAAAGATACTGGCTACCGCTGCCAGGGGAAGCCGATAGCCCGGTGCACCGGCCAGGAAGCCATCGTAGTCGTTCGCCAGCCGATTCATGGCTACAAAGGTATGCCGACCGCCATTGGAGCATCCACCGAAGTAGGAGTGGTCAGGCCGCCTGCCATAGGCTACCTGTAACGCCTGCTTGGCCATGGGCGTCAGTCTCAAGGCCGCCTGATAGCCATAGTCGAGACGGGCCTGCGGGTCGATGCCAAATGTCATGTTCTGTTGCGCCGTATGACCGGCATCGGAGCTCAGAACGGCAAAGCCTTTATCGAGGGCATTAGTGACCGGCCCTCCGCCCAGCCCGCCTGTAGCGGTAACTACATTGCCATCCAGCCCGCCATTGGCCTGATAGAAGAACCGTCCGTTCCAGGCCAGGGGCAAGCGCATCTCAAAGCCAACGGCATAATGGGCGCCATCGATACCAGTTCGAGGATTCATGCGCCCCTGAATCAGGCAGTGGGCCGCAATATCATGCCCGCCGACCTTGAGCTCACCGGCATCAATCCGCGTGGCTGTGTCAATCAAGGTGTTATCAAGCGTGGCAAGCTTGCGTGCCAGCGAGGTGCAACTACCTTGCAACGAGAGGGTGGAGTCAGCACTGGCGAGGGGAATAACAAAAGCTAAAGCACTCACGCAGCCGGCAACGGCCAGCGTCTTGTGGGTAATGGTTCGCTTCATGGTGCGTCCTTCTTGTGTTTATTGTCGGAGCAGTCAAAGAGCAATCACAGAGGCGACACCGGATGACAGCAGCGGTTACCTCTGTCTAATAGTTAATATAATTAACTATTAGACGCAAGCGAATCCGCGTAGACAAATGCATTCAGCCATTGACGATCAACCTGATCACCCGCAGAACATCTTCACGGCTCGTCGGCTCTTGCTCAACGGAGCGATGTATGGTGAGCCCTTCGATCAGAGCATCTAGCGTTCTGGCAGTGCGTGCATCGAAATGCTGCGCCAGTGCCCGCTGACTGCGAAACATCCAGTCCTGCATGATCGACTTCATTGCGGGGTTGCGACTCGCGTAGGCGTAGAGTTCGTAGGAAAGCGTCATCACGCGGCCATTGTCTTCCTGCCAGAAATCGCCACAGATCACATCCGCCACCGCGTCGAGGGCTTGCTCGGGTGTCTTGGCTGCGCCCAGGAGATCATCGAAGCGGGCAGAAATGGACCAGGCAAAACGGGTGAACGCTTCCTTGAGCAAGTGCTCGATGCCGTCAAAGTGGTAGGTCATGGAGCCCAGTGGCACATCAGCTACGGCTGCGATGCGGCGGTGGGTAGCGCCTGACACGCCATCACGCGCGATGACCTCCAGAGTGGCATCAATGATGCGACTCCTTCGCTCAGGATCCAGACGTCGTTCAGAGGGCATGCCGTGTCAGTCTCCGAAACAATGCAACGTAACCGTATAGGTCGGGTAGACGGATGGAACGAACAGGCTACCATGTGTACGAACGTACACATAAGCCCTGATTTTGTTTTACCTAGGATGGAATAAATCCGTGACTCCCGCGATTCGGCGTAGACGTACCGCCCTGTTTGTACTGTTTTTGATCCCTGGACTCCTGTTGGCGTCATGGGTAACCCGGACCCCTGATATCCGCGACCTGTTGAGTGCCTCGACCAGTGAGATGGGCATGATCCTGTTCGGCCTGTCACTGGGAGCCATGCTCGGCGTGCTTGCCTCGGGCCGCCTGGTAAGCCGGGTGGGTACCCGACCCGTCATCGGTGGCGGGCTGGTATTGGTATACCTGGGGTTTCTGGCCATTGCTGGAGCCTCCACTGCCTCGCTGGCCATGGGCGTGTTTGCCGGGCTTTTTCTGTTCGGCCTAGGCCTGGGCCTTTCGGACATTGCCATCAATATCGAGGGCGCCGAACTTGAAACCACTACACGCAAACCGCTTCTGCCCGCGCTTCATGGCTGCTTCAGCCTTGGCACATTGGCAGGCTCGCTGATCAGCCTGGGACTGACTCATCTTTCGCTGCCGGTCTTCTGGCACCTTATTCTCATGGGCGCGGCAACCCTGCTTCCCTGCATCTGGGCGTGCCTCGCCATCCCCCCGGGTACCGGACAGACACATACCACAAGCAAGGCAGAGCAGCCGCCGGCCATGCCTTTCAGACCCTGGAAAGACAAGACGCTGATCATGATTGGTCTGATTGTACTGGCGCTTGCCCTGGCGGAAGGCTCCGCCACTGACTGGCTGCCGCTGTTGATGGTCGATGGACACGGTTTCGATCCTGCGTCCAGCGCACTCGTGTATGCCGGCTTTACCACGGCCATGACGATAGGGCGCTTTTCAGGAACCTATATCCTCCAGCGATTCAGCCGAGAGGCCGTCATACGGGCCAGTGCCCTGTCCGGTGCGTTGGGTATTGCCCTCGTGTCGTTCTCTGACAACCCCATCTTGGCGGCGGCCTCTGTACTCTTCTGGGGGCTTGGCGCATCGCTGGGTTTTCCGGTGGGGATCTCTGCTGCCGGCGACTCTGGCGAACAGTCGGCCAAGCGGGTAGCGGCCGTGGCAACCGTGGGCTATCTCGCCTTTCTGATCGGCCCGCCCTCGCTGGGCTTCATTGGACAAGCCTACGGGTTACGCATGGCCATGGTGGTCGTGCTGGTATTGGTGTCGGCCACGGTCCTGCTGGCACCTGCCGTACGGGACAGTCGATTGCATCCGGAACGTCGAATCAAGGAAGCCTGCCATGAATGAACGCGAAAAAGCGGCCGCCGGCCTGCTCTATGACGCCAACAATGATGCTGAACTTATCCAGCAGCGCCTGGAGGCCAAGGTTCAGGTTCATGCTTATAACCACCTTGATCCTCGGGATCTTGAAGGCAAAAAACGTATTTTGAAAACGCTGTTGGGCAAGACAGAAGAGCACGTCCACATCGAAGCGCCCTTTCATTGCGATTACGGCTATAACATCGAGTTGGGAGAAAACTTCTATTCCAATGTCAATCTAGTGATTCTGGACTGCGCCAAGGTCAGCATTGGCCGCAACGTATTCATAGCGCCCAACGTAGGTCTCTACACGGCTGGCCATCCGCTGGATGCAGAACGACGAAACCAGGGTCTGGAATATGCGCATCCCATTACCATCGGCGACAACGTCTGGATTGGCGGCGGCGTTACGGTGTTGCCAGGTGTGACGATTGGCGAAGGCGCTGTCATCGGCGCAGGTAGCGTCGTAACGAAAGATATCCCGGCCCATGTGGTGGCGGTAGGTAATCCCTGCCGGGTGCTGAGAACAATAGACAACGCCGATCGTACCAGCCCTCCTTCACACTGACCCCTGGAGCCCAGATCATGTGGAATCACTGCAAATGGTTGAACGAGCCCAGCCGCTGGGCACTTGAGAATGATCGCTTGCGCGTTACGACGGATGCGCGTACCGACTTCTGGCGCGAGACTTATTATGGCTTTATCAGAGACACCGGACATTGGTTTCACGTCGCCGCAGGAGGTGACTTCACGGCAACGGTGAAAGTGGAGGGTCGCTTCAGCGAACTCTACGATCAGGCAGGGCTCATGATCCGTATGAACAACACCACATGGTGTAAAGCGGGTATAGAGGTCAGTGATGGCCAGCGCCTCATCGGTAGTGTGTTGACGCTGGGCCACTCGGACTGGGCTGTAGGTGCACTGCCGGGCGAGCCTGATACCTTCTGGCTCAGGGCGACCCTCAAGGACAACGCCTTGAGAATTCAGTATTCGTTGGATGGGCAAGAGTGGCCATTGCTAAGGCTGGCCTATTTTCCAGGCTCCAGCGCCGTTGAAGTCGGACCGTTCTGCTGCACGCCCGAACGCGCTGGCCTGGAAATCGTATTCTCGGACTTTACCGTTGGGCCTGCACTGGACAAGCCGTTGCATGATTTGAGTTGAACGCCTTTATAAAGGGTCAGGCGTGCTTGGCTTCCACGAAGCGGCGAAAGATGTCCAATGTTTCGCTGCTGACATGGTGTTCGATACCTTCCGCGTCACGTCGGGCAACGCTTGGATCCACTCCCAGGGCCAGGAGGAAAGACTCGACAATGTGGTGCCGTTCACGGCTGGCTTGGGCGAGCGCTTCCCCTTCCGGCGTCAGGAAGATGCCCCGGTACGGCTTTTGGACGACATAGCCACAGGTAGCAAGACGCTTGAGCATTTTCGCGACCGTAGGCTGGGCGACGCCAATCCGGGTGGCGATATCAATCTGGCGCGCCTCGCCGTGGGCATGGATCAGGTCGGAAATCAGTTCGACGTAATCTTCAATGAGTTCCTGCCGATGCGCTTCACGCACCTGCTGAAAGCCTTCCATGTGTACGGAAGCCTCTACCAGGGGTTTCATCGATACCGCTTCTCCTCGAACTTTGCTCACCACACATTCTCCAGAATGAATCAAGCGCCCAATACACACTAGTAGGGCCGCCCTATTCTGACCGATCCCCTCTGCAACGCCAAAATGTTTAACCGTCAATCCTTGAAATAGATAAGTTTTATTGCCCGTGCTTGGAAACTTAGCCTAGGCTAAGTTTCATATGTATTACGTTGTACAATCCTTGCGAGCGTTCATTACATGAAAGAGTCGGCCACTTATGCAGCACTTTCCTGGGGTGACAGGGAAGAACCGCGCCCCAGCCTGGGACGAATGAACGCCAGCGTGCCTGTTCCTGCAACCGGGCACTGGCTGCGTCGTCTGATGGCTTTTATCGGTCCTGGCTACATGGTAGCCGTGGGCTATATGGATCCGGGCAACTGGGCAACCGACCTCGCGGGCGGCTCCAAGTTTGGCTATATGCTGCTGTCAGTGATCCTGCTGTCCAACCTCATGGCTATTCTGCTTCAGTCGCTGGCAGCGCGGCTGGGTATCGCATCGGGGTTGGATCTTGCGCAGGCCTGCCGCCATCAATACTCCAGGCCAGTCAATTTCCTTCTCTGGATCGCCTGCGAGGTGGCAATCATTGCCTGCGATCTGGCTGAGGTAATCGGCACCGCCATTGCCCTGAATCTACTGTTTGGTATTCCTTTGGTCTGGGGAGCCATCATTACCGCCGCCGATGTCTTCATCATTCTGCTTCTGATGCGCCGTGGTTTCCGCTGGCTGGAAGCCTTTGTCATCGCCCTTTTGACCATTATCTTCGCCTGCTTTGGCGTTCAGATGATGCTCGCACAACCCGCCGTGGGCGAGATTCTCCAAGGATTTTTGCCCCAGGCAGAAGTGGTGACGAATCCGGAAGCCCTTTACCTGGCCATCGGTATCATCGGTGCGACCGTGATGCCGCACAATCTGTATCTGCACTCCTCCATCGTGCAGACGCGTGCCTACCCCCGTACGGAAGAAGGTCGTCGTCAGGGTATTCGCTGGGCGGTAACGGACAGTACCATTGCCCTTATGCTGGCCCTGTTCGTCAATGCGGCCATTCTGATTACAGCAGCGGCTGTCTTTCATCAGGCAGGTCGTACAGACGTCGAGGAAATCGATCAGGCGTACCACCTGTTATCACCGATGCTGGGTGTAGGTATCGCCTCGATACTGTTTGCGGTAGCGCTACTGGCTTCAGGGATCAACTCCACTGTGACGGCCACCCTGGCGGGCCAGATTGTCATGGAAGGCTTTCTCAACCTGCGTCTGCCAGACTGGGCACGTCGCCTGATTACTCGTGGGCTGGCCATCATTCCAGTCGTGGCGGTTACCATCCTGTACGGGGAAAGCGGCACGGCAAAACTGCTGGTGCTGAGTCAAGTTGTTTTATCCATGCAGTTGCCATTTGCAGTGATACCGCTGGTACGGTTCGTATCAAATCGCACACTAATGGGCAGTTTTGCCATTAGTCGTAGCGTGGCGGCGCTGGCATGGTTTATCGCCCTGCTGATCGTTGCGTTGAACATCAAGCTGCTCTTCGATGTACTTACCGGCCAGGGAGGCGGCATCTTCTAGCTTTACGGCGAGCAGCGGCCAGGTAATAGCCAGGCTGCATACAAAAAAGCCAGGACCGTCTCCGATCCTGGCTTTTTTGTATCAGATGTTTTTATTGAGCGTCCTTCAGCGTCCCTGAACGACAGCGGCAGGTATCCGGTTGGCTGCCGCATGGCGCTTGCCCACCAGATTACCGATGGCGACCACGATCAGGGCCAGCAGGCCGGTTGCCATGATTTCCATACGGTGCGCCTCGCTGAACAGCATGACGGTCAATGCGCCAACGATGAAAACAATAACTGCCCAGGTCAGGTAGGGGAACAGCCACATGCGAAACTCGATCGCCTCGCCATGAGCTTCCAACTTGTGACGCAGACGCAGCTGGGAAATGGCGATGACCAGATAAACCAGCAAGGCAACAGCGCCGGAGGTTGCCAGCAGGAAGCCAAAGACGGCTTCAGGCATAGTGTAGTTTGCAATGGTACTCATAAAGCCTACGGCCGTGCTGGCCAATACAGCCGAGCGGGGGACGCCGTTTGCCGAGACACGCCCTGTCATTGCAGGTGCATCGCCACGACGGCTCAGCGAGAACAGCATGCGTGAGGCGGTATACAGGGCCGAGTTCAGACAACTGGCTACTGCCACCAGCACCACAACATCCACGATCAGCTTGGCGTGCGGGATGGACATCACCTCAAGCGCACGCTGATACGAACCCACGATAGGCAGCTGGGGGTCATTCCACGGAACCATGGAAACAACCAGGAAGATCGACACCAGATAGAACAGCGCAATACGCCAGATAACCGAGTTAGTCGCCTTGCTGATTTGTTTGGAAGGATTCTTGGACTCGGCCGCGGCAATGGTCACGATCTCAGTGCCCATGAAGCTAAACATTGTTGTAAGCAAGGCACCCAGCACTGCGCCAAAGCCATGGGGCATAAACCCACCGGTCATTTCCATCAGGCGCCCCAGGCCACTGACTTCCCGTCCTGGCAGCCCACCGGCCAAGGCAAATGCACCCAGCGCAATGAACGCAACAATAGCCATAACCTTGAGCAGCGCGAACCAGAACTCGAATTCACCGTATTTGGCAACACTAAAGAGATTGGTAACGGTAAGAAGCGCAGTGATAGCCAGTGCAAATTGCCACGTAGCCACTACAGGGAACCAGGAGTTCAGAATGGACGCTGCGGCAACGGCTTCGAGGGGGATAACCAGTACCCAGAACCACCAGTACAACCAACCGATTGTGAACCCTGCCCAACGTCCAATGCCGCGTTGCGCGTAAGAAGAAAAAGAACCCGTGTCCGGCGAAGCTACTGCCATCTCGCCCAACATGCGCATAACCAGTACGACAAGGGTGCCTGCCAGTGCATAGGCCAGCAGAACAGCGGGACCTGCAGCGGCAATGGCGTGGCCGGATCCTACAAATAAACCGGCACCGATTACCCCAGCGATTGAAAGCATAGTGACATGGCGGGGTTTTAAAGCGGGTGAAAGGCTTTTTTCATTATGTACTTGGCTCATAGGTGCTACCTAAAGCGGAAAAACCTTTCAGCAGCAATATATGAGCCAGCTACCAAACACCTTTGATAAACGCCATAAATTGAAGCGAACTTCCACCAATATGCACGATTTTTAAGCTTACTCCTTGCTAAAGGCTTGCTGAATGGTTTCACCTATATAAATAGCTCGCACTTTAATTGTGCTTATAACGGTAACAATGTGTGCAACCCGCATCAAAAAGGTGCATAGATTGGTAGCAACCTGGTTGCACCTTTGCAAGACAACTAAAGAAAGCCTCGCTTTAATGACGAGGCTTTCCTAAGTTAGATTCTGAAGCTTGAAACCAGCTGATCGAGGCGATTGGCCTGTTGCTCTAGGGCATGGCAAGCGCCCAAGGTCGCGTTCAGGTTTTCCACGCCCTGCTGGTTGAGCGAGTTGATCTCGGTAATGTCGACATTAAGCGACTCCACTACCGCGCTCTGCTCTTCTGTTGCGGCCGCCACCGATTGGGTCATGCCATCGATATCGGTAATGCGCTCGGCTACCGAGCCCAACCGCTCGTTGGCCTTTTGCGCGATGGTCATGCTGTCCTCGCTGAAGCGCTGACTTTCGGTCATGGTGGAAACCGCTTCGCCCGCCCCGGTTTGCAGCTCCTGAATCATGCTCTGGATTTCCCGGGCTGAACTCTGGGTACGATGTGCCAGACCACGCACCTCGTCCGCTACCACCGCAAAACCACGCCCGGCATCGCCTGCCCGTGCAGCTTCGATCGCAGCGTTGAGCGCCAGCAGATTGGTCTGCTCGGAAATGCCTTGGATCACCTCCAGGATATGTCCGATGCGGGTGGTCTTCTGGTTCAGCTCATCGATACGGCCGCAGGAGGCGCTGATGTTGGCGGACAGGGTTTCCATTGCCGTCAGGGTCTGGCCCAGTACGCGGCGACCCTCCTCTGCCTGCTGCCGGGCACTGGTAGCCTGTACGGACGCATCGGCAGCGTTGCGGGCGATCTCCTGTGTGGCGGCCCCTAGCTGGTTAATAGCTGCCGCCACGCTTCCGGTACGCCCGGCCTGATTGTCCGAGTTGTGCAGCGAGGAGTTGGAGGCCGCCAGCACCTGACGGGAGACCTCGTTGAGCTGACGGGTACTGGCCGATACTTCGCTGATCGAGCCATGGATACGCTCGACAAAGCGGTTGAAGGCAGCGGCCAGCACACCAAACTCGTCTTGGCTATTGATGGCCAGACGCCGGGTCAGGTCGCCCTCTCCTTGTGCGATGTCCTGCATTGCCTGGCTCATGGTCGTGAGCGGACGCATCAGTACACGGATCAGCACACCCAGGAGCAGCATGATCAACACAACGCCAATCACCATGGCCAGCACGGCCGAGGTTCTGAACTCCCTGAGCGGGGCGTAGGCTTTCTCTTCATCAACCATCAGGCCCAGGTACCAGTTGACCGATGGCAGACCGGTGACCGGCTTGAAGACCATAAGCTGAGGCTTGCCGTCCAGCTCGACCCGCTTGAGCGCGCCATCCAGTGCAGGCGCACCGGCGGGAAACAGCTCAGCGAGGCTTTTCATCACCTCCTCTTTTCTGGGACTGACCAGCACCTTGCCTTCGCTATTCACCAGAATCGCATGACCGATACCGCCCAGGTCGAGCGAATTGACGATACCCACCATCGTCTGCAGACTCAGATCGCCTCCCAGAACACCCGCCAGTTGCCCCTCATGCATGACGGGTGTGGCAAGGCTCATGATCAATCCGCCCGAAGCGGCATCTACATAAGGCTCGGTCAGAATCGAACCGGCTTTGGTTTGGGCGCCCTGATACCAGGGGCGTGTTCTCGGGTCATAGCCGGCAGGCATACTGATAGAGGGTCGAACCGTAAAGGTACCGTCCGCCTGCCCCAGATAGGTCAGGTCAAAACTTGAGGTATACGCTTTCTGCTCCAGCACTGCAGTGAATGCCTGAGGGGCGAGATCACGCTGTACCGCCTGCGCCTCTCCTTCAAGCAGCGTGATACGCCCGCTTACCCAGTTGGCAATATTGCTGGAGGCACTGGTGCCAAGTTCATTGAGGCGGACGGTCAGGTCCCGGGTGATTGCCGTACGTTGCAGATAATCGTTGTATGTCATGAACAACGAGAAGGCAGCAATCAGCACTACCGAGGCCGTTGCCAGGATCTTGTGGCTGAACTTTATTCTACTGAGCATACGACTCGGCCCTACTGAAGATGGGGATATACAAGGTCTGGTTAACAGATTTCTGTTTGGCTATAGAGGCTATCGGCCAGTCACGTGCGGTCTTCAGCGGCGCGATAATATTTTTCTACAGAGCGACGAGGATTGTCCTACTGTTTTCTTAAAGCCTATGACGATCCGGCCGATGTAGCCTAAGCAGTGGGATGGCCGGTACGGTCGCGGCAGAACCTTGGGCGCTCCGTCCGGTCAGTCATCTAGGATTGACAGAGGCGAGGTTCTCATGACGTATGCAGCAGCACGAGCGCTCAAGGTCGCGGTCTACGGCGCGCAAAGCCCGCTGGGCCAGGCGTTGATCAACGAGTTGCTTAATCGCGAACATGAGGCCGTGCCGCTACAGGCAGATCTCAAGACATTGCCGCCCCGCCCCTATCCTCAATCAGCTCCTGGCAACCTATTCAGCGCCTATAAGGTCAGCCAGGGGGTGGCGGGAATGAAGGCAGTCGTCGCGGTACTGGAGCCGCCTCGCGTAGTAATTGAGGTCGAAGATCCCAACTACCTGATCGATGCTGTGGCTGCACTCATCAGCGGCCTGCGCAAAGGCAAGGTATCCCAGCTCATGCTAGTAGGTGATTTCGCCGCGCTGGAAGATGAGGATGTCGACCCTCGCTGGCGACGTGTCTGCCAGAAGATTCACGAACGGCTCGATACCAGCCCGCTTCACTGGACGCTGGTCAACTGTCCCATTCTGGATGAACGGGGAGCCAACGACTCGACCAGTCTCGAAGAAGATTATGAGCTTCTTCATCTCGCCGCCGAGGTCGCCGATGTACTTGAAAAACCCGGACACAGTGGTCGCCAGCTGAACCTTGATTCCTGACCCGCTCGTTCGCTGGCCTGAGGCAAGCATGGCCGCCTCTGTCAAGCAGAAAGTTGGACACTTCTTATACGTACCGCTTCACAAATCCATCAGTTGTGATATACCACGCGCCCGTTACCCATGAGCAGGAGGCAGGAGTCACCATGGACGCGTACTGGAAGCGTTATATCCGCTGCATCAAAAACCCGGACAGCCTAGGAGAGATTCGCTGGAACAAGAAGGCAGTCGAATCCTATGGCTGGCAACTGCTGCTGGAAAACCAGATCACGGAGGATCAGTACGCGGCATTTCTGGAACAGGAAAAAGCTGGCCGGTATATCGATGAGGATGTCGTTGAGCCTCAGCAGAGCTCACAAGCGAGCTAAGCCTCGCTCTTAAAAATTGCTATTATTAGGCAAATAATACTATTTATTCTTGATTTTAGCTATTATTTAGCTATTAAATAGCCATCATTATCGAAATCTTGGGAAATTTTATTTCCCTGAACTTTGCACACGTTCGCCGTTTCGCTTGTTCCAAATAGCAGTACGTGACTCCCCGCACAGTCACTCCTTATAAATACCGCTTCCTCCTCGCACAATGCGCCCCCGCAAACGCACCAGGATGCCGTTTGCAGCCCACACCTGTTGTTTAACCATCATAAATGTATGGAGGATAGGGTCTTGTTCACCCGTTCCCTGAAGCTTGCCACACTCTTTGCTGGATGCATCGCCAGCGCACATTACGCCGCTGCTGCTCAGAGTTCTGAGGCTTCTTCGTGCACCATTCGCATGTTGTTCGTTGGTAACAGCTACACCTATGCGAACAGTTTGACGACCACCCTGATGGGAATGGCGTCACGCGCCCACGACAGTGCATCGTCGTCTTGCACCATCGAGGCGGACTCGATTGCCAAACCCTCATATACCCTTGAGCAGCACTGGAACAGTGGAGCGGTACAAAGCAAGCTGGCAAGCAACACCTATGACTATGTTGTCCTGCAGGAGCACGCCGCTCGGCCACTGCTTCAGCCAGAGCGGCTGGAAGAATATGCGCTGAAATTCAATGACCTGATTCGTGCCCACCATGCCAAGCCGATTCTGTTCGAAACCTGGGCCAACGAGAATCAACAGGGTAAGCAACCACAGATCTATAAGGAGTACGTGAGCCTGGCGCGCAAGATGGGCGCCCAACTCTCCCCTTGCGGTGAGTCCTGGAAGGGTACGTTTGCAAGCGATTCAGTGGCCAAGCTGTACATAGCTGACGGGCGCCATGCCTCTTTCTCAGGCGGGTATGCCTGCGCCGCCTCCTTCTACACCTTGCTGTTCCGTCAGAAGCCTCTTCAGCCCAGCGCAGAAGAGGCCAATATCCTCGCGTCGGATAAGACATCCGCACCGGAGCTGCACCAGGCGGCTCACCAGGCCGTCGGTAAGCTGGCTCCGGATGTACGCGGCTGGTAAGCGCTTGGTCATCTACTGATCGCGCATACTGCAGGCCAGTCTCTTGCAGGCTGGCCTGTTGCAGGAGAGCTGTGCTGACTAATGGACAGTAATGGCAAAACAGGACTGGTTACGTCCTGCGGCCTTGGCCTGGTAAAGCGCTGTGTCAGCCGCTCTGGAATAGTCGACACGCGTATCGTCTGGTCGAGGAGAGCGGCATTCAACGCCAATACTTACTGTAAAATGCAGCGTTCCGCTGTCCGTTTTGATGCTGAGGGAGGCCATGTCGAGTCGAATACGTTCAACAAGCGTTGCCATTTCAGTCGGGGTGCGATTCATGAAGAGTAGAATGAACTCTTCTCCACCAAAACGCGCTGCATGATCGCCTACCTCCTGGGTATGATTCAGCAATACCTGCCCAACCTTGACCAGACACTCGTCACCTGTCGAATGACCATAGGTATCGTTAATTTGCTTGAAGTGATCGATATCGATCATGACAACACTCAGTATTTGCCCAGCTGCCAGGGCCTGTGCAAGCGAGGCGGTAAAGTTTTCTTCAAAAGCACTTCGGTTCTGTAACTGAGTCAGAGCATCCAGCCGACTCAGGCGTGACAGCTGAAGGTTTGCCTCCTCCAGGGCCAGGGTCCGCTCCCTCACTCGCCGCTCGAGCGCTTCGTTGGCTTCCTGCTGAAGAGTCAATAGTTTCTCTTGTGCCTGCAAGGTCGCCAACCGCTCCCGTGCCAGATGCTCACTGGTTCTTATTGCCTCCTGCTTTGCCTGTATTCGTGCTGCACGCTCACGGTTTATCCGCTCGGCCAAAGCCATCGACAGCAACAGGAACTCAAGCGCGAACCCCAGCATCTGGACATACAACGGATTGACCCACCCCTTGCTCAAGCCAGACATGACCAGCGTCATATATAAGGTGGCTAGATTGAGCACTATCCAGGCGATGGTGAAATAACGGGCCGATACATGGCCTCGCCACCACAAGGCAAGGCCAACCCATAACCCCGTGAGGCAGCTGAGAAAGACCATGACATCGATACCAAGAAACGGAATGAACGCAGGGTCAATCGCGATAATCAGCGAGGCGCCAAGCCAATAGATCAGGAAGCTTTTACATAAGACTAAAAAGAAGCGGCTGTGGCTGGATAACTGAAGAAAGTGCTTGATGAACTGGGCGGCCCCGGCCATGCAAAGCGAAATGGACAGAACGGTGGCACGCACTGCCAGTTCAGTCCATTCCGGCCACAGATACAACCGTCCAAAGCCGGTCGCACAGACCATATAGAAGATAGCACCGGCCAGATAACCGCTATACCAGAGATAGGCCCGGTCCCGTATGAAGACATAGAGTGATAGGTTGTAAGCCAGCATGATTACTGCTGCGCCCAGAAAGGCGCTCAGGCTCAGGGCTGTTTGCGTATAGATGCGCTCATACGCGGCAGGAGACATGATCTCCATCGGAATGGTCAGCGGCTGGCTCGCACGCATGCGACCATACAGAACCATGGCCTGATTGGGCGGCAAGTCAAGCGTAGCGACCGGATAAGGGCCGCTGGTGGCTTGCCTACTCAAGGGTATGCGATTACCAAGCGATTCGACTGAAGACCACCGCTCCAGAACAGGATCGAACAGGCGCAGCTCAAGCTGATCGATCAGAGGGGTTTCGGCCACCAGTAACCATCGGCGAACCTCGGACGAGGGGTTTTCCAGCCTTAATCGGATCCAGCTACCGTCCTGCTGATACCCAAGACTGATTAATGCCTTTGCGTTCGGCTGCCACGCGCTATCAGGTACAGCGTAGCGAATAGCCTCGAATGTCTCGGCGAAGGGGTGCAACAGATAGTCCGTCTGGTAGCCTGCAGGATAGTTATCCTGGTTATCCAGAACCAATACGCGTCCTGGTGCAGCAGGTGCTTCTGCTGCCAACGTGGAGCAAGCGATCAGCACCACGACGAGCGACGTAATACCTGCTGAACAGGACAGCCTTCGAAGGCAAGCGTGTAATACAAAAAGCAAAGCGACCATCGAAGAACCTGTCACACATCATCAAGAATAAAGCAGATCGTCAGCCCTACGAGTGGCTTGTCACTATCTGGCTCCAATACTCAGCCGGTTACCAGTCAGTTACTTAGCAGCGGCTCATTCAACACCCAACCTTTCCAAACGGTGTGCCTGTACCCGAGAAACAAAACCGCCGATCAACATGGCGGATGTTCCACTGACAAGCCCGGCCCCTTCCAGCGCAATCATGAAACCGTCAATCTTGGCAGCAGCCAGCTCCAGCTCAGATACATTCCGGGCGGTACGCAAAGCGTCTAGAAAGAAGTAGAAGCTATCGATATTGGCGGCCGGCAGTCGGGCACCGCAAATATTGTCCAGCCGGTTTTGCAGTTGATAGCAATCGAATTCGGTCAAGATCATGGATGTCTGCCCCTACCCAGTCGAACTGCCAGCTGATGTCTAGATGACACTTCGACTATAAGGAACGAAAACGTTTCCACTCGATATAACAGAACACTGCCGCTCTGCTTGCACTACCTGATGTATTGCAACAAGTATAATGGCACTCAGCCATCATCGTAATCATCAATGAGCGCTACTGGATAAATGGAGCAACAGAGGTGACGGCATGATAATAATAGACTGAACGGCTAGTACCTTTGGCATGTACTGGTGTATCGGTTATCTTTTTCACGCACTTATGCACGCATTGCCTGATATTTCCAGCTCGGGATACGCAGGCTGGTAGGTAAAAAAACGGCCCTCCACGGGCCGTTTTAATGTCAGATGCGGTTCAGGCCAACTGATAAGGCTCCCGCTCAGGATGATTGGACAGCGATTCGTTGGGCATCTGGCTATGAAACGTTTTAAGTGCCTGGAAAACAAATAACAAGGCAGTCATACCCTCCTGATATTCGAAGATACCTTGCAAAGGCCAGATAGAAAGATGGGCCAGGAACACAGCCAAGGTAAAATCCAGACTGGGATTCAGCCGCTTGGCCACTTTGAAATACACCAGGAAGCTGACCGGAATGATCGCGATGGTTAGAAAACCAAAGCGGAACAGCGTACCGATCACACCTACATCGGAAAGGAAGAAGTAGTAACTGAAGTAGTGCTTGAAACCATCATTCCACATCAGGCTCAGACTACCGCTGGGTACCCAGTTGTACTCATGCAGATGATCCATGATCTGGGCGATGGTAGCCTCGCGCACATTATCCGTAGCGCCGCTCTGGGCAGATTGCATGTAGAAATCGATATTAACCCCGAAAAGCTCGAGCAGGTCAGGATCGATAACGAAGGGGGAAACGAGCAAGCCGCCAATCACCGCCAGCTTCACGGACTTAACCCGCAGGCACAGGAACGTAAAGATGATGCACAAGAGAATGACCTGCCGGGTCTGTGTGACGAACACCAGTGTCGCAAGGTAAACGAGCGCCAACACTCCATAGCGAAGACCGGAGCGAGGGCTGCCGTCGATAGGTGATTTTCCTTTGCCCCAGAAGTAGATGCTCAGGCAGTAGCCAATGATCAGGGCAAATGCCCCGGTCGAGGCGCGGCCCGGTCGGCTGAGGTCCAGGTCCATCCCATCTCGCAGATCTGGCAACACCTCGAAATAGCACAGCCAGGACAGGACAACAGCCCCTAGCGCCACGATCAGAATGCAATTTTCAAACTGTGCCGCCGACACACGTTTGGCCAGGTACAACAAGGGAATGACACTAAAGCAGAGCAGCACCCTGCGTTCTTCGATTACCCCATAGACCAGCGGCTGACCATAAAAGAGTTCGGCAAACAACGCCGGGAGGAAGGTAAAGGTAAAAGCCGAAAACAGACAGAACAGGAACGCAACACTGTAATCTTTTCGTTCAGCTCCAACGGTTCCCACTAGAAACATGGCGCTGAAACCCAAACAGGCGGCCAGATAAAGCTCTGTCAGGTATTTGATACCAATAGGGTTCTGGGGATTCTGCTCAAGCAGCCCGAAATGCAGCACAAATGCCAACCCCAACAAACCACAGTACAACGTATTTGTACTTACTTTCTTCATTGACTACCCGTCCTATTACCTGGACATGACGTGCCGCCTGATGCGGCTACACAACCGATATGCAATCCTTGATTGCACCACTCTGAAACACCAACAACCTACCGCGCTCAAGCCGTGGGGACACACCTGCTACTAAAGTCACTGCTCAAAAGCGCGAACGCAACCGATCAACTTACAGCATCAAATGGTTACATTTGTACATACAAAAAACTTAAATTGACTTGACAGACCTTGATGCCAACAGTCGGACTCTAGGATCTAAAAGAGTTCAATAGGGCGCAATGAAAGCCATCAAGGCGATGCATAAAGGGAGAAGTCGCTAACACTTAGGGCTGAGAGGAAGCGAGAAGATACTGCGCCCAGCAGATACAGGGCGCTACGGAAGAGCCCTATACGTAATAGAGCAGAACATCGCGCCTGTAATGCCAGGCGGCGAGTTCATTCAACAGTAATGGAGGTAACACAAGTTAACCCTGAATGACAGCGTTGAACTTTTCCTCCGTGTCGACATCCTCGGCCATGACCAGCTTGCCCTGGGCATGACATGGCGAAACGATGGATGCGAGGCTGCTCAAATAAGGGACATTTCCAGCCGCTTGACGATAGGCATGTCGAGCCTGATGGTGTCGGTAGGAAATTGGCGGACATTAGCCAAAGAACACTACAGCGCTTGCAAGAACAAAGGCAAACAGTCCGATATAGGCCAGAGGCCGATCAAGGCGAACAGTACGTGTCGCCTTATAGCTGCGCCCCATGTGCCCTAGCACAAGCGCTACGATCAACATCCCTGCTGCAATGAACATTCCTGTTAAACCTGTACTCAAACCGCTGCGCTGTTCTATTTCAGCGCTTGCCATTGACAAAAGTCCCCAATAACGGGCTCAGATCGCTGTTATCCGACGATTGGGCCGCATTTATCTAGCAATTTTGACTCAGACGTCTATCTGAATGCCAGTACGGAATTGCGCCTAGGCGAAGGAGACCAAAGTCGCCATGTTTGTGGATTTTCTTTCTAATGCCGCTTTACTTCTGGCGCTCTGCTGGCTACGGGACTACCTCTGGCGTACCTGGCCACACAAGGTACTGTCATCGGAACTGATTGTTGGATGTGCAACAGGCCTGATCTGTATTGCCGTCATGATACATCCCGTACCGATTGGCCTCGGGATCTTTGTAGATGCGCGGCTGGCCATACTGTCGGTAACCGCGTTGATGGCAGGCCCCCTGGTTGCTGGTATCGCAGCGGCAATCACGGCGCTGTATAGGTTCTGGCTAGGCGGCGTAGGGGCCTACCCCGGCGTATTGAATGCCTTCATGGCGGTGGCGTTAGGTCTCGCTTATCGCATGGCCTACCACCGAGGCTGGATCAGGCAAGGCCCTCTTCAGGTACTGTTGCTGGGCGGTGCGGTACATGCCCTCGCCCTGCTCACGCTTACCCTCGTATATGGCCCTTTCGGCCAGGCGGCTCAACGTACCATGCTGGCCATGATGCTGACGATGCCCCCTACAGGCCTGCTCGTCTGGCTTCTGTTTCGTGACCAGGAAAAACGCAATCAGGCTGAACAGGCTCTGGCGCGAAGCGAAGCCCGGCTGAGCGCCATTACCCAGGCAATTCCTGACATCCTGTTGGTTATCGATCAGGACGGTCGCTTTCAAGAGGTCGCCTCGTCCTCCCATGATACCAAGAAGATCAATGAGCACTTGGCGAAGGTGGGCCAGCGATTACAGGATGTGCTGCCTTATACCCAGGCGAACTACCTGACCACCTGGGTCAGAAAGGTCCTGAAAAGCCCGACACCTCTTACCGTGGAATACCAGCTCAGCTCTCCTTCGGGGGAGCGCTATTTCGAGGGCAAGGCCCAGGCAATCGCTTCGGATGCAGAACATAAGCAGGCGATCGTTATGGTAACTCGTGATGTCACGGCTAGGCATGAGTATGAAGAGCAGATCCGTCGGCTGGCGTTTTACGACACCCTGACCGAACTTCCCAATCGGCGATTTTTCCTGGAGCGGCTCAAAACGGCCCAGCTTGCCTGCCAGCGACACGGACATAGCGGCGCCCTGCTATTCATCGATCTGGATAACTTCAAAAACATCAATGATCTGTATGGTCACGATGCCGGCGATACCGTTCTCAAGGAAGCAGCACACCGTCTGAAACAGATCGTGCGGGCGACCGATACCGTGGCTCGCCTGGGTGGGGATGAGTTTGTCATCCTGCTGGAAGGCTTGTCGGAAGACGAACAAGCTGCCGCGCACCAGGCAAGTCACATCGGCCAGCAGGTGCTGGCGGCCCTAGAACGTCCTTTCGAATTCGAACAAGGCAATCAGACTATTAGCGGTAGCGTAGGCATTGTGTTGTTTGACAGCAGAAGTGCAAGCTACGACTTGCTTCAGCAGGCCGACATCTCCATGTATTCGGCCAAGAGCCACGGCAAGAATGCCATTCGCTTTTACGATCCGAGCATGCAAAGCAGCATTGCTGCTCGCCTGCAACTGGAGCAACAGATCCGGCAAGGGCTGCTCGACAATGAATTCCGCGTTTACTATCAGCTTCAGTGGAGCGATCAGAAAGGGCTTATCGGCCTTGAAGCGCTTCTGCGCTGGCAGCATCCGGATTGGGGCCTGGTAGGCCCTGCCGCGTTTCTGGAAGTCGCAAGCAACACAGGATTACTTACCGAGTTGGACCGTTGGCTGCTCGATGAGGTGTGCTCGCAGTTGCTTGCCTGGTCAAAAGAGCCTTCTCTCGCCCACCTACCGGTTTCGGTCAATGTCTGCGCGTCCCATCTACGGCAATCCAGTTTTGCCACTGAGGTTATGGACGTCTTGAAACACAAGCATATCGATCCTGCCCTGATCAAAATCGAGCTGACCGAGGCAACCCTGATACTGGACCTCGACCAGGCCTGTTCGCATATCGAAACACTTAGAGGACAAGGTGTTCGCTTCGCCCTGGATGACTTCGGTACCGGGTACTCATCACTCAACTATCTGCAGAAGCTCCCCATCGATCAGGTCAAGATCGACCAGAGCTTTGTGCAACGGCTGCCAGGGTCGGAGAGTGTTGCCATCATCCAGGCCATTTCCGGTCTGGCTACGACCTTTGGCCTCGATATCGTAGCAGAGGGTGTGGAAAGTGAAGCACAGCGCCAGCTGCTGGCCGAAAATGGTTGCACAACCTATCAGGGCTATCTGTTCGCTAAACCCTTGCCGGCTAGAGACGTAGTCCGTGCGGCGGAACTGGCCAGCAACTGACGGGAGTGATTGCCAATGTGACAGACCAGCTGCCTAATCCTGCCGCTGGTCTGTCATAAATATTTAATGACCATCTGTCTTTCATTAAATCCTGTGGGCGCCGATAAATGAACCAAGCCTCCCCTTTCGGCCGCTTACTTCAAGGATCAATCATGTTCTTCAAACGCCTCAAACAGGAATTGGCCGCCCTGCGGGAAAGACTCTCGGTTGTACAACAGGTCAAACAAAGCCTCGATACATCGATGATTGGCTTTACCCTTGACTCACGAGGCGTGATTGAACAGGTCAACGAGCAATTCATGCTTGAAATGCTCTACAAAAGCCATGAGATCGTCGGTCGCAATATTGACGAGCTGGTTCCAGTGCATATCAAGCAAACCGATATCTATCGACGGATGAAGGTTGCGCTTCAAAAAGGTGAACACTTCAGTGGCGTTGTACGTCTGCTCAGGGCAGACGGGAAAGAAGCTTGGCTACGCTGCCTGTGGCAACCGATACGCAATGCTTCGGGTCAAGTTGACCAGTTTTATATCTACGCAAACAACCTGACCCGTACGATCGAGACCTCCCGCGAGCACGAAAGCCTAATCAAGGCGCTGTTACGCTCAACTGCTGTCATTGAGTTCAACCTAAACGGCGAAGTAATCACAGCCAATGACCGCTTCCTCAGTGCTATGGGTTATACGCTGGATCAAATCAAGGGCAAGCACCACCGCCTGTTCTGTGAGCCGGCCGAGTACAATTCGTCTGAATATCAGGATTTTTGGGCCAAGCTCAATCGCAGCGAATTCGTCAGCGGCCGCTTCAAGCGCGTGGACAAATATGGCCATATCGTCTGGCTTGAAGCTTCCTACAACCCCATCCTCAACGCTGAGGACAAGCTGTGCAAGGTCGTGAAGTTCGCAACGGTCATTACAGATCAGGTCAACCGTGAAAACGCCGTCATCGAGGCGGCCGGTATCGCCTACGGCACGTCGCAACAAACCGATGCCGCGGCCAGAAAAGGTGCTGGCGTAGTCAACCAGACCATCGATATCATGCAGCAGTTGTCCAAGCAGATGGAGCATGCTGCTGAAGGCATCGAAGCACTAGACAAGCAGTCACTCATGATCGGCTCGATCGTTAAGACAATCAGTAGTATTGCAGACCAAACTAATCTGCTGGCTCTCAACGCGGCTATTGAAGCCGCCCGCGCGGGTGAGCAAGGTCGTGGTTTCGCGGTCGTGGCCGATGAAGTACGTCAGCTGGCAGCCCGAACGAGCAAGGCAACCGAAGAAATCGTTGGCGTCGTGCAAGAGAACCAGGCACTGGCTCAGGAAGCCGTCTCCCGCATGTCTCAAGGCAAGAACCAGGCAGAACAGGGTCTGGCGCTAGCCTCTGAAGCCGGTGTGGTCATCGTCGATATTCAAGACGGCGCTCAGCGAGTAGTTGACGCAGTGGGCCAGTTCAACCAACTGACAACATAAGCCACACAGCGTCTTCTCGCATAAAAGGGCTCTGCGGGTGACTGTTTGCAGACCGCGTGTTGGGCCGTACCAGGCTCTATGGAGCTTGGTCTGGAGCTGAATGTATACAGTTCGTCCAATAACGTAAAAAGCAACCCCAAAAAATTTAATTTTTTTTGGGTCAGCTAAGTCCATGCCAGCAAAAGATTTTTTTACACGTCAATGCAATATTACGGAAATATTTGCGTGCCATTGGGCAGAACCCCCTAGAGGGAACGAGCGGTCATCATTAGAATGCGCGCCCCTAACCCATGGAACTCGAACCGGTAGCGGCTAAAGTCGTTATCAGGTAATCCATGTGCGCACGGCGGCCGGCAGTCCACACGATATGTCTTGGCCCTGTGAAGTCGAATTACTCATTGAAATTGACAGATCTCCTGTGAGAAGGCCTCGCGCGTACTAACAGGAGGTAATACGCCATATCGATCTGATTATCCCACGAGGACATGATGGACGTTACCCAATTTGATACGCTTATCCAGCTGCTTGAAACGCTTCCCCTGCATAATCTGACCGAAGCCCAACTGGACCGTCTGCATGCTGCAGCCGATGTCTGTTTCTGTGAAGTTGAAGAAGAGTGGGACAAGCGGGAAAGCACGACGGTAGTCGCCTGATACGCCTTGCTTGACTACAGGGGACGCCTCCCCTGTCTGAAGAGCCCGCCGGTTGTTTTTATCTCCATCTCGTGACAAGACGCTCAGTCTGAAAACACAGCGGCTCGATGATCAAACAAAGCCGCCCCTGACCCAGGGGCGGCTTTGTCGTTTCTGGGTATAACGATCAACTCTGCCTATCCACTCTCACAAATAACTGCTTCATACGCTGGGCTTTACCGAGTCGACTAAGACATTTGACCCCCAACAGGTGTACGGAGACGTACCGAACCCGACAATTCTGTAATTCCGCCGACGCAGTGCGGCACGCCCTGGCGTACCGCACTGCTGCGTTCAAGGCTTCACAGGCACCAGGCACAACCGCAAGCGGCCGGAACTGTAGCCAATCGCCAGGACCTGATCATCTTCGCTCCAGGCCATGGAGCTTACACCCGCCTCATCCAGCAAGCCTGCCAATGGTTCACCACGGGCCAGATCAAAAATAACTGTGAGACCATCGTCTCCACCGGAGGCTAGGCGGCTGTCTGCATGGCTGAACACAATAGAGCTGATGGGTTTGGTATGTACGGGCAGTACTACCGGCTTGCTGCTTTGTGGCCCTTTACCTGAACAATCCCAGATAATCAGAGAAGCTGCACCGCCTGTTGCGAAGTAGCGGCTGTCAGCACTCCAATCAAAATGCCTGACCTTGGATGGGTACCCACTCATGCGAAAATCTTCGCCGCTTTTCAGATACCACAGGTGAATAGCATTGTCCTGGCATCCGGCGGCAATAAACCGCTGATCTGGACTGACCGAGAGACTCAGCAGAGAGTCTTTCCAGGGGAAGTGCCGCAGGGGCTGCTCACGCTCCGCAGACCATTGGTTGACCAGCCCATAGCAGCTGCTGAGCAGGGTAGCATCAGCCAGCCATAACAACCCTGTGACCGTACTGGCGGTCTGTCCAAAGCTTTGCTTCAGCTTGCCTTCGGCGGTCCAGAGCTGGATCTGCCGGCCAGCTGCTGAAGCCAATCCGCCCTCGGCTGACCAGCATAAGAATTCAACCCAACTACGTCCGCTATCCAGCTGATGTACTTTACTGCCCGTAGCGGGTTCCCACAGGATAATACCGCCCTGCTGCCCGCCACTGGCCAAAAGGTTACCGTCAGGTGACCACGCTAATGCACTGGTCGCCAGCCCATGCACCGCATGACGCCATACTTCGCGACCATTAGCCGTGTCATACACCGCAACCGAACCGTCTGCATAGGCCGTCGCCAGCCGGGTATTGTCTGGCGACCAGACCAGCGTGTTGATGTGCTCGCCACCCTCCACTTGCCATAGGCTCTGCAAGCGTTGTACCGCTGTGGAGTCGCTCATGCCAGGCAACCTTTCAGTCCTGCTATTAGCTCTTCGCGGTCCAGATTACGGCCAATGAATACGATTTCGCTCTGGCGTTTCTCATTGGGCTGCCACAACCGATCCGGGCCGCCATCAAGCAACATATGAACGGCTTGGAAGACGAATCGGCGATTCTCCTGTGCAATGTTTAGAATGCCTTTGGTTCGTAGGATGTCCTGCCCCTTCCGAGCCAGTAGCGAACCTAGCCATTGATTGACCTTTGCCTCCGACAGCGCCCCTTCCAAGGTAATGCCAACAGAGCTGATTTCTTCATCATGGCTATGGGACGCGGCAAACTCGCGTTGACTGCTCGGCTCAAGGCGAACGCCGGACTGCTCCAGTCGCAGCCCAAACTCTTCAGGCCCATGCTCGGTTATCAGAGCATAGTATCCCGCCGCCGGAATCAGCAGATTTACCGTCTGCTCTGCGTCGTCTTCCGGTACTTTCAAATTGACGGCCTGGCGACCAGGCACCAGCTTGGTACCTGCACGGATCTTTTTGGCCTCTCGATCAAAGGCTCCTTCGGCAATAACAACAGCCCTGTCCAGATCATCCTCACTGTCGCCATTGACAGGCATCAGCAGCGCGCCAATGAAAGGATCGGGTCCTGCCCCATAACGGAGCTCGGTAATACCCGCCGGCAAATGCCAGATTCCAGCCCACTCAAACGGATATTCCTTCTGTAGAAAGTCTGGCCGTTGGTCCAACACCCGTTCCAGATCAAAGCCGCCCACGTTCATGACAGTAGGAATATCGACTTCGGCATTGACGGTCCGATGGATACGAGCCAACGAATTCATCTTGCGGATTCGTGTTTCCAGTTCGTCCAGCCTGGCGGGCTCGACCAGATCCGTCTTGTTCAGCAGGATGACATCGGCAAAGGCAATCTGCTCTCGTACCTCACTGCTGTCCTCCAGGTGCAACCAGACATGGTGAGCATCGACCACGGTAATGATGCCGTCCAGCTGGAGCTGCGCTCGGATTTCGTCATCGACAAAGAACGTTTGCGCCACCGGGCCGGGATCGGCCATGCCCGTGGTCTCCACGAGAATATGATCGAACTTGTCACGGCGGTTCATCAGGTTGCCCAGGATCCGGATGAGGTCACCCCGTACCGTGCAGCAGATACAACCATTATTCATCTCAAAGACTTCTTCGTCGGCATTAACCACCAAGGCGTCATCAATGCCGATCTCGCCAAACTCATTTTCAATCACAGCAATACGCATACCATGCTGCTTGCTAAGGATGTGATTGAGCAACGTCGTTTTGCCTGAACCCAGAAAGCCGGTCAGCACCGTGACAGGGACACGTAGATCTGACATAAAGCACTCATTTAGCGATGTTATTACATAACTTAACGCATGAGGAAGTTAGCGTCTATATGGCGCTTGATAGGGTGTTTGGTTAATTCGATGTCCCTAGTCGGGAAAAACGTCTTATTTCATCGCACAGCATATAGGCGTCATGCATCTTTTTTCGAGCAAAAGGCTTCATGTTTTCTGCATTCATCGTTTCTGCCCTCAATATAAGAAAGAAACCGCCCAGAACAGCCGTTGCGATATCAATAGGAAGATCGTCGGATGTGAATAAGGTATGCTGCCATGTCAATCCATAGCAGAAACAGCCCGCCTAGTAGTGCTGCCGCCGGTAAAGGTTGCCGATGTTTGGCCCCGATAAACCGCCTCGCCAGATGTGGGAGCATCAGTCTGACAAATCCGATGGCGCTGCTGACCGCCACCATGACGCCTGAAAGCAACGAGGCACAGGTATAGGCCAGCAAGGGAACCCTGGTTTACTCAAGTATTACTGGCTTACTGAGTAAGGTTGAGCTGATAACTGAACTGCTCTTTCACCTATCCTCCGCCATCAAAGGCCATGCCACAGGTCATAGCTGCCGTAGCCCAAACGTAGATGATTTTGGATCGGCTTCTGCAGGGACTGTTTTGACAGGACGTTGTCCCCTACACCAGCCGCGACTTCGCCATAAAATAGAGAGGCGAGTCCCCATAGCAGCTTAATCAGCCCAACTGATTACAGGTCCGTTGGAAACGTGGCCGTCCGTAATCGATATAAAGGCTCGCTCCGTCATGGAGCTGAATGACCAAACGTTACTCTGTAAAACCACGACGTTCATGCAGTGCCGTACCGCCCTATACGACTAATAAAGGGCGGCCTTGAAACAGCGTCTTAACAGATAGATTTACATCTGATGAGCCTCCTCCCCGTCTATTACCGAAAGGCTGGCAGGCCTCTCCGGAGGCGTAAGACTACTCAAGGGGTTGTTACATTTTCGGTTTTAAGCCTGTCGCCGGGTTGCACTCCAAACCAGACGCCTACCGTTGCGTCTGGTAATGTTGGCGGTGTCTCGGCAGCCATAACTGAAAAATGAAAAGATGGAGTTACCAGGCCATGCAGCACGCTTCATGGGGTACGTCCACGATATAAATTGAGAGGATTAGCAATCCAATAAGTCAACTGAATCGGTTACGTTATGACGTATTATTAATGAAGGAGTGTAGGACCGATCTAAAACTCAGAAGCCTGCTGCCAGCTCCTAGGGAGAGTGTTGTCTCAGCGAGACGCAATCCTTTCGGCTCTGATGAAAGTGCAAAACCATAGGTATGCTAAGAATTGCCTGGTCTTCTGCATTCCCGAGCCGCCTTATCCGTCCAGATAGAATCATTTGCTTGTAGCCCCTCTTGGACAGCGCTACCTTAGATGGCTATATCCCAGATGTACGACTCATAACAACAACGCACTGATTAACCTATGCCCAGAACAGGTTCCCGTACCACTGGCCGCCCTACGCTGGCCGAAGTAGCCAGACTGGCCGCTGTTTCGCCCATTACTGCATCACGAGCCCTGCGAGGGGTTGCCACGGTTGCGCCCGAGCTGGTCGAAAAAGTTCGCGAGGCCGCCCGTGCCCTGGGTTACGTTGCCAACCCTGCCGCCCGCACCCTGGCCTCCGCAAAAAGTCAATCCGTTGTGGTGCTGATCCCTTCGCTGTCAAACCAGCTGTTCATCGAGAGTCTAGAGGCTATCCATCAGGTTTTAAGACCTCACGGGCTGGAGGTACTGATTGGCAATTATCACTACTCGCCTGAAGAAGAAGAAAACCTGATTCGCAATTATCTGGCGTATCAGCCCAGGGGAATTCTACTGACAGGCTTTGACAGAACGGAGCATGCCCGTCAGCTACTAGCTGCTAGTCGCGTTCCTTGCGTACATATGATGGAACTGGATGCGGATACGGCTACGTGCAGCGCTGGTTTCTCCCAATATGCTGCGGGGGCAGCGGCGGCCCGGCACCTGATTGAGCGTGGCCGCCAACGCATTGCCTATATTGCGGCCCAGCTCGATCCACGCGCGCTAAGGCGTGGCGATGGATTTCGGGAAACCCTACAGCAAGCCGGCATGTATGATCCTGCTTTGGAGATACTTGATGTCCGGCCCTCCTCGATCGAATTGGGAGCTACCTTGTTCACTGATCTCATGCACCGGCATCCTGGCGTGGATGGGATCTTCTTTTGTAACGATGACCTGGCACACGGAGCGATTTTTCAGGCCCAGCGCCAGGGTATTTCCATTCCCCACCAGGTCGCCCTGGTCGGTTTCAATGATCTGCCGGCCTCGGCCCATATGGTGCCGCGCCTTACGTCCATCCGGACACCCCGGGAAGCCGTAGGTCATCAAGCCGCCATGTTACTCCTGGACCTGATGGCAGAACGTACCGGACCAACCCAGATCGACCTGGGATTTGAATTGGTCGTGCGGGAAAGTAGCTAGACTGGGTGATATAGGGCCATCTGTTGGAATGCATGCTCATACGCAGCGGTCAGTAGGGCTTGTCTGATCCCGCCCCTTGTACGATCGCCACGCCAGAGCTGGTACCAAGGCGGGTAGCACCCGCCTCAATCATGGCAACGGCGGTGGCGTAATCCCGAACACCGCCCGAAGCCTTGACTCCCATATCAGGCCCAACGACCCGGCGCATCAGGCGAACATCTTCAAGGGTTGCGCCCTGATGACTGAAGCCGGTAGACGTCTTTACAAACGCAACGCCCAGCTCCCGACAGATAACACAAGCCTGCTCCTTCTGCAGATCATCCAGCAGGCAGGTTTCCAGAATGACCTTGAGCGGAACGGAACCGCAGGCAGCAAGTACCTGTGCAATGTCGCTGCGGACCTCTTCCAGCAAACCATCCTTCAACCAACCGATATTCAGCACCATATCGATCTCCTGAGCACCGTTTACAATGGCACGTTCGGCCTCGAACGCCTTGGTTTCGCTTAACCCTGCTCCAAGCGGAAACCCCACTACAGCGCACACACGCGACGGAGTCTCTTTCAGGCATTGAGCCACATAGGGCACATGCGCCGAATTTACGCATACGGAATAAAACCCATACTGCTGCGCCTCTTGGCACAGCTGCCGAAGCTGTTCGCGCGAGGCATTGGCAGCCAGTAGCGTGTGGTCGATGTAGTGAGCAAGGCTAGCCGGTTCGATAGTCATGGCGTTACGTCCGTAGCGGTCGCATTAAAGACGCGTACGTTAAATAAAAAACAGCCTGCAAGGCAAACGCCTGCTGGCTGCTCTTTTTCCCCTCACTCTCAAGATGACCGGGCAGTCATATAATCCTTGTCTATAGTTGCCTAGGACTGGCGCTGCGCTTATTCGACATCCTCGCAGGGACGTCGCTCTATAGCCGCAGCGTGCTCCCCTACCTCATAAGAAAAGCAAGAAGGTCCTATGCGCATCACGTTGCTTCGAAACAGCCTGCTTACCCTATGTGTAAGCCTTTCCACTGCCGTCGCTGCCGATTCGGCTGTCGCACCCGGGGCACCGGGTGAATCGCCCTTTTGGTCGTATTCAGGCAAGACCGGCATCGGAACGTCCTATGAGCAATACCATAACGGGGCTTATTCCAGCGATGCCGCGACAGGACAGGTGTCCAGGGTGTGGTTTTCCTTAGCCAACGGCATCGTGACAGAAACCATGTTCGGCCTGATTCATGAGGCACAGCTGCGTGCAATGCAGGTAGTGGTAAAAGGGCCTGACTTTGTCGATCTTGAAGAAACCGATACGACCAGCGAAACGCATTATCTCTCTACCGATAGCAAGGGCAGACCTACGTCCCTGGCCTACCGGCTGATCAATCGCGCCAAAAACGGCCAGTATGAAATCGAAAAGCATGTATTTACCGATCCAGACTCCGACGCATTGGTCATGCGAGTCATCTTTCGCAGTACCAACCCTGCACTCGAGGCTTATCTCCATATTGACCCTGCCATAAATAACAGCGGAAGCGGTGATCATGCCTTTACAGAGCGAAACGCACTGTATGCCCAGGAACAGGAAACCACTCTGGTGGTCAAGGCTAGTCGTGATCTGGAGCTACCAACCGTGGGCTTTGCCGGAGTCTCGGATGGGCTTGAGGAGTTGCGCAAGAAAGGATCGCTTGAGTCACGCTATACCACTACCGGCAGTATACCCGGCAATGTAGCCATGATGGCCCGGATACCCCGTACGGGGGACTTGACCACCATCGATGTCGTAGTCGGATTCGGTCGTACTCGACAGGCTGCAGACCAGGCAGCCGATAGCACCTTGCAGCGTGGCTACGAACACGTGCTTGCGCACTATAACGGTGAGGGAGATGCTATAGGTTGGCAGGACTATCTGGCCTCGCTGACCAGTCTGCCAACGATGCGGCAACAGACGACAGATAACGGCAAGCTGCTCAATGTCAGTGCGATGGTGCTGAAAGCCCAGGAAGACAAGACTCATGCAGGCGCTCTAATCGCCTCGCTGTCCAACCCCTGGGGTGAAACGGTACCCGCTACCAAAGGCACTACCGGCTACAAGGCCGTCTGGCCACGGGACTTTTACCAATGTGCCATGGCTCTGCTGGCTCTGGGCGATACACAGACCTCCAGGGTAGCGTTTGAATACCTGAAAAAGGTCCAGGTCACAAAAGACACACCTCCCCTGCAGGCAGATGGCTCTGCCTATATCCATGAGCAAAAGCAAGAGAGTGCCCAGAAAAGCGCTGAGTCTGGAGCAACCGGCTGGTTTCTTCAGAAGACCCATGTCGACGGCACGATTGAATGGGTAGGTGTTCAGCTCGATCAAACCGCCATGCCGATCATGCTGGGCTACAAGCTCTGGAAAAATGGCGTGCTTTCTGACAACGACATCACCCGGTGGTATCGGGAGATGCTCAAACCGGCCGCGGACTTCCTGGCTCAAGGTGGGCAGGTCAGGCTGGGCTGGAATGACTGGACCGTAAAACCTCCACAAACACAGCAGGATCGCTGGGAGGAACAATGGGGCTACTCCCCCTCTACCACCGCGGCCGTCATTGCAGGTCTTGTAGCCGCATCGGAACTGGCCACCCGGGCAGGTGACCAGGAAGGAGCCAAATCCTACCTGGATACTGCCAGGCGCTACTCCAGTCGTATCGAATCCAGCATGTTTACACAAAAAGGTGTTTTTGGAGACGAGCGCTATTACCTGCGGATCACACAAAACGATAACCCTGACGACGGCGGGTTGCTGCTGGACAACAACAGCCGGCCAGGCCTTCCAGAAAACCAGATACTGGACGCGGGCTTTCTGGAGCTTGTCCGTTACGGTGTTCGTCCTGCCACAGACACCCACATCGTCAATAGCCTGAATGTACTGGACAATCAAGCCATTCCGGAAAACCTCAGGGTCAAGTACACCTTTACCTACCCGGGCGTTTCAGGAGAATTTCCCGGCTGGAGACGCTACGGAAATGATGGCTACGGTGAAAGTGAGACCACGGGTATCAATTATCCCGCGACTGAAGAGCCGGTCATGAACTCAGGGTTGCGTGGCCGTGTCTGGCCTATTTTCACAGGCGAGCGCGGCCATTACGCTCTGGCACTTGCAAAAGCGCAGCAGCCGGGTGGAGAAAAGATCTTATCCGAGGATCAGTTAAAGGGAATCCGTGACACCTACGTCAAGGCCATGGAGCTTTTTGCCAACCAGGGGTTCATGCTTCCCGAACAGGTATGGGACGGCGTGGGTAATAATGAGCGTCATCAATATACCAAGGGCGAGGGGACTGACAGCGCAACGCCCTTGGCATGGTCCCATGCCGAGTATGTCAAATTGGTGCGTTCGCTCAGTGATCAGCGTGTGTGGGACCGTTATCCCGTTGTCTCAGAGAAACTCCAGCCATAAGGCCGGAATACGGTATGCTGAGCGGGATACACTTCATCCTGACAGTTCCATTGAACAGAATGAAAAGGAGTTCACGCTGTTGGATGAGAAAAAGACCTTATTGGGCATCAGGTTGTCTGTTGAAGAGCCTTATCTCTTTGGCAGGCTTCCTATACCATCCGGGATGAGAGATAACGCATAATGGAAAGCAAGGCCGCGATTCCATCAAGACAACTGACTACTCTGGAGTATTTGCATGAATAAAGGGGAATTGATCGATCAAGTGGCTGCAGCAGCAGGCCTAACCAAGGCTCAAGCTCAAGCAACTGTGACCGCCATCACCGACACTATCAGCCAGGAATTGGCCAAGGGTAACGATGTTGCTCTGGTTGGTTTTGGTACCTTTACCGTCAAAGAGCGCGCCGCCCGTGAAGGCCGCAATCCTCAGACTGGCAAGACCATTAAAATCGCAGCTGCCAAAGTGCCTGGCTTCAAGCCTGGCAAAGGCCTGAAAGACGCTGTGAACTGACAGGCGTCCGACGCGGTAAGAAAAGGCCTGCTTGAAGCAGGCCTTTTTCATTTCTCAGGGCTTATACCCTGTCCGGGCCCGGTAGGTGCTTTCAAAGGATAATGGACTGACCTCCAGGCCAGGACGTGACCTCCCCCACAATTCGTCCTCATCCATATACAGACCGTATTCGGGAAGTACAGGAATTCGCTGGCTGCTCTTGTTGCTGCGCCGTAGTGCAATGCGGTTTTCGATATTGAAATCCTTTAACCCCACCACCTCTGTAGGCTGCTCACCCGCCAAAAAGAATAGGGGTAGGTTGGCGTGCAACATGGCATCGTAGCGAGAGCGATGACTGAAAAACACATTGACTCTTGGGTGAGGCGCTACCTTCTCGACCTTTACCAGCCGGGCATGATCGGCCAGATTGAAGATCACCCTCAAGGCCGCGCCTGCTGGTGTCCCTTCAATATCGCTCCCCTCACGCTGTGCCTGTAGCTGAGCCAGCTTCTCCAGCCGACGTCTCACCTCCCCCACGGGTACTCGCTTGGTCTTGCCGGTATGGCCTGCCCAGGTAAAGCTCAACAGCCGCGGTGTCGCATCAAAGGCCTGTATATGACGTGTCAGTTGTTTAAGGCTGATACTCGCTCCCAGGGCCTCTCTTACCAAACGGGTACGCGCCGTCTCAGCCAGTCCCTGCTTCAGCCTTACACGCTCAATAGCAGCCTCTACAGCCCCTTTCATTTGATTGACCTGTCGTATCGGCCCCAGCATTGATTCGCTCAGCAGAAACCAGCCTGGCAAACGCCTGACTGTTCCCGGAGCCTGATCGGCTTCCCGTTCGAACTGTTGAAGTACTGCTTGGCTGAGTTCAATGGCCTGCCTACCTCGCACGGACACGGGAGTGATCGCTTTCGGTGCAGCTTGCTCAGTGAGTGTCGGCAATGACCACACCTCACCTGAAACCACACAGGTAGACCATCGCGAATTCAAATCGGCGACAGCCTGCTTAAGATGCATATAAGCAGTTTCGATACTTTCAGGCATTTCTTTTAATACCACTCCTAATATATACCTCATATTAACATCTGTTTATCGTGGTTACTTTACCTATAATCCGGAATAAAAGCTTTTAAGGTCAATATGAGGTATCTGCAAGCTTAATCGTATAAATTCCTGTATGGAGTGGTATTATTACGAGTATAATAGGTGCAAGTGATTCCATTCCTGATAGACAAACGTGCTGAAGTCATGGCTCTTTCAAACAGTATGGATTGTCTCGACTGTGCAGGCCGAAACATGGACCTGTGTAATCAATAATCCCAGGACCGTTTATTAATATTGTCAGCTTGAGGTAGAACGCGACTTCTATAGGAGGCTCTACCCTCTCATTTCACCCACGTTCTGTCTTTTGTACAGACTTATGAGCTTCGCTCAGCACCGTAAACAAATCGCTTTACCCATAAAAATACACTTTAATGGGTTAAAAGACGGTTATTTAAGGTTAAAGAACGGTTAAGGGCTGTGGATATAACTGCTAACTTATTGATATATAAGGGTTTTATTGGGTATGCGGAAACGTCAACATGACGTTTATATACGTCAACATGAGGTATGTGCCTGTCAACATGACGTATAGATGCGTCATGTTGACGTATATCGTACCCTAAAGCCCTTCTTAACAACGTAACTCATTGATTTTTAAACACTTTTTTAATATTTAATACTTAAGTCATTATGAGGTATAGATACGTCATTATGACGTATCATATGTCATTATGAGGTATGGTTTTCCATAAGTTACTGATATTTAAGTACTTTATTCCATTGCCCAATCGGTCTGACAGACCATTTTGAGGCCATCAAACAAGGGTGAGCCCTCCTTTTTTGGCGATAACTCCCTAATTTTTAAGCGGTTTTTAACTTTTCCCTAGGCTTGCAGTACCTTCGCTCCGTTTACTTAGCTAATACAAAGGCAATGTCAAAATGAGGTATTTTTGCGTAACTCCTTGATTTTTAAGGACTTTTTATAGAATTGACGTCGAGTAAGTAGTCATTTGCTTAAAATGTCGCCACTATCTCCAGTGCATACTTGTCAAGCCATGCCCTTTCGCTGCTTAAAAGCTACCTCATCCTGACATGCAGCTTGGAAAACCTTCGGTTTCAGCAGAAAAACTACCTCATCCTGACACTTTCGCCGTCTTTTACTCTTACAAGATCCTAAAATAGGTCCTCGACCGCTATAAAACCCCTGAATTAGATGATTTAGCGGCATGAATCGGTGTTAATAGGCATACAGAATAAAACACTTAATAAAAAACGGAGCTACTAGGCTCCGTTTTTCGAGAGTTTTACGTTATTCGCTCTTTAGTAAGGGCTTGTTGTTTCGGACTACCCTTACAATATTGTCTTTGCCTATATCCCATTCCTTGAGAAAATCGATGTTCTTTAGCTCATCGAGTGCGTCCCGCAACATCTGTTTGAACTTTGCCTCTGTCTTGGCTTTGGATCCACACGATTCCCGGATGGTTTCTACCTTAATGCCATAAGGCTCGCGATGGGTACCATAGAAGCCATGTAACCACTTAGCCAGCGGACGTAGTTCCAGGCGTGACTGCCAATCGAGACGTGTTGTATACACATCGGCTGCAAAGAGAATAGCCATTTCTGGCTCAATTTCGACATGCCACGTGTCGCTCAAATCACCTTCTTCTGTTGTGTACTCAAAACGCCGCAGTAGAGAGACGCCCACCCCTTTACCCAGGCGGGTCGATTCGATACGAACAGACGTCGCTTTGAGGCGCTCCAATACATTCAGGAGCTTTTGGGTGTAGTCTTTCCCTCTCGGCCAGCGCAATTCCTTCTTCATTTCCGAAGGGCGGAAACTCACTCGGTTGCCAAGCTTCTCTGTACGAGCCATATGGACAACCTGCAGCCAGACATCCATATCGTCTTCCTGACGAAGTTCCTGGCCGGTGTAGTAAATTCTTGCGTTACCGTAACAGTGCAATTCACGCCCATTGATGAACTCGCGGGCCTGGTTTCGGTTACCAACCGTAAACAGCGCACTACGCAGCATTTCATTGGGCGCACTGCGTAAATCATCTGCCCATAAGGGCAGTTGATTGACCTTTTCCTCGATTACCTTTTCAGCGCGCTGTTGTATGCGAGTAAGTGCTGTTTCTCGGGGGGGCCTGCCTTTACGCTCCGTTTTTTCAGGAGCGGCTGGCTCTTTCTCATCACTCACGAGGTTCTGCTCCCTG
Source organism: Pseudomonas sp. WAC2 (assembly GCF_030403525.1). Taxonomy (NCBI): domain Bacteria; kingdom Pseudomonadati; phylum Pseudomonadota; class Gammaproteobacteria; order Pseudomonadales; family Pseudomonadaceae; genus Pseudomonas; species Pseudomonas sp. WAC2. The sequence goes on along the minus strand of NZ_JAUEPD010000011.1, from coordinate 29,706 downwards.
TTCAGCCAGATTACTGATCAGAACTCTTAGCTCTTTGAGTTGGTCATCGCTAAATGTTTTGCGGTCCAGCTCAAATATCACTCTGTCCTTCTTGGTGGAAACGCGTGCGACCTTTCGCTCACCAATAACGATATCTTCACTGGGCGTCGAAGCCTTGGGTGCAGAGACTGATTTGGTCAGCAAGTCTTCACGAATACGTTTGGCCAGCCCAGCTTGTGCCAGTTTTCCGTTGGCCAGATCTCTAAGGGCCTTGTTCAAGGCAGACTCATAATCAAGACCTGCTGCCTGAACTTCCTTGATAACAGGTTTCAACGCATCTACTGCGTTCGCGCCCAGCATTTTGGGGTTGGCCTTGAGCATATTAAGGCTCGACTCTGGCAGAGCGCCAAAAGCCATGATGCGGTAGAGCTGAGATTTGCTGATATCCAGTTTGCGCTGCAAATCATTGACTTGAGTGAACGAGGTGCGCATTCGGGTAATAGCATGGTACTTCTCAAAGTCCGAGAGGTCCTTGCGGTGTATATTTTCGAACAGACTGCGCAGTGCGCTTTCGAAATCATCGACGACTTCTACCAGGGCATCGATATATTTCTTGCCAAGCTTTTTGTGAGCACGTAGTCGGCACTCTCCGGCAATTAGCTCATAGCGCTCACCAGCGATTCGAACGTTGATTGGACTTAACAGCCCTTCCTCTTCAATCGATAATGCCAGCTCTTCAATATATTCCTCGTCAAAAACCAGGCGAGGTTGATAGGGGTTAGCGTCAACCAGATCGACAGGAATCGAGCGCGGTACTCGATGGGACTTTAAATTCTCTACCTGCTGAACCGCCGAATGACGAGATATCTGGCTGACCAAGCCTTGAGCGAGAATGGAACCCAACTTTTGCTTGGGTGCGTTTTGTGAGGAGGTCGATTTCTTTTCCATAATATGCTCTTACGCTGCGGTCTCTTTGTCGATGTACTTGGCCAATTCCTTGTATTGCTTGGCCACCTTGTTCGTTGAGTCGAACATCCGCAGGGAGGTTTGAACGGTTGATGACTGGTTGATCTTCGTTGTTGTTCCTATCTTTACTGGAACAAGCTTTCCAAATAGGCCCATCGCTTTTTGTTCAATGTTCTGACAAACCAGTTGACGATCATCATGACGAATCAGCAATGCGCCTAAGTTGATCAATGTCGGGTTGATCCGCGTGATCTGCTGAACTCGTTTGGTCAGATCAGCGAGGCCGTACAAGCCATAAGGCGATCCTGACTCTACGGGAATCAATAAATGGGTCGCCGCGGCCAATGCATTGGAAGTCAGAAGCCTAAGGCTAGGCGGGCAATCAATGATGATGTAATCCGCTTTACCCAGTAGAGGCTGAAGCCGGTCCCGTAATACTTCATTAGGGCGAGGCTCCATGCGAAGTGCATCGTCTGCATTATCCAGAGCCATGCTTCCATAGATAAGTGCAACGCCATCGATCCTGGTTTCGTCATGAACAAAGTAGGTGAGTGGTAGTTCAGGATTCGTCAGTAATTCGGCTGTTGTATAATTTATCTCAGCAGGGTGAGACATCCCGATATGTTGACTTGCGTTAGCCTGGGGATCCATGTCTACGACACAAACCAGTTTTCCCATTTGTGCCAAGTTATCTGCCAAGTTGATACAGGTTGTCGTCTTGCCAACCCCGCCTTTGTGGTTGGCGATAGCGATTACAACCGTTTTCTTCTCTTCTTTCTGCACAGCCGATCCACTCCGGGCCATTTTCTATCCTCTTCGTTGAGGCCATGTGTTGGAGTAATCGTAACAGACAAACATACTGCTTTTAACGGTTATTTGGCTTTGGTCAGAATGTTTTAGGCCTATATCTCATTATGAGTCCCTAGTAGGGAAACTGCTGAGGTCAGGTAACGCTGGATGTCTAGAAAAGTCCCTAGTAGGGAATTAATGTCATAGGAAGCTACGACCTGCTATTTACGTTTTATTAAATTCTTTTAAAGTCTATTTATACGATAGAGCGATATGCATAATTATTAAGTCCCTACTAGGGAATCTACTAAGCGTGACTCAGCAGATGGATAATATTTCTATCGACAGGGTAACCAAATAACTTTTCAAATGAATGCTTTTTCTTGCTTAATCTTATTGAAACTCGCAAGCGGCATACCTTGTTGGACACGAGTAGGTAACCTAGGATAAATAAGGATGCGCCGAAAGACGCGCCGTAGCCGCTGTGTTAAAGCAAATATGGTTTACGGGGATCAAGGTATAAAAAAACGCCCTGCAGGCGTTCTTTTATAAGAGAAGATGAGGTAACTACACACCTCATACTGACATAGCATTAGCGAGTCCGACTGTTACGTCTAGAGTTCAGTCGCTCAGACCAGTTTCCCAGGTCTTGTAGGGAAACATTGTCATCCCAGGCGTTTAGGGAGAATCCCTTATTGGTAAGCTCTCTTCTTACTTTACATAAGTAAAGACGCAGCGCACGCCGATTGGCGTAAAACAAGGGCACCAGTCGTTCTGACCTGTATACGGTGCGACCCGATTCGTCGGATGCAGTAAAGGTCATAAAACCGAGAGTTGTTTTGGGTGTGAAATGACAGACTAGGGGCGCTAACCCTGCGCAAATCATTTCCTGAGCCTGCTCATGATGAGGCACTACCATATCGCTTACCGTCCTTGTGATATGTGAGAACCACTAGACACTTTCGATGGGGTTAAGTTCCTGCTTCTTATAAACCATAGACCAGGATCGTCAGTATTGACAGGCAGAGCAGGTCGCGGGGATTAAAGATCGGAGCATGACGTCATTGCTTGGGTCTTTCATACGGTTTTACCCAAAAGAAATCGAGCTTTCAGCCGATAAATGAATCAACAAACCTAACTGCATAAGTGTGTAGATCCAAGATGACTCTGACAGAACTGCGCTATATCGTAACGCTTGCCCAAGAACAGCATTTTGGCCGTGCCGCTGAACGCTGCCACGTCAGCCAGCCAACGCTGTCAGTAGGCGTCAAGAAGCTTGAAGACGAGCTTGGTATTCTGATTTTTGAGCGCAGCAAAACCAATGTTCGCCTTACACCTACCGGCGAAAGCATTATTGTTCAGGCGCAAAAAGTCCTGGAGCAGGCGCAAGGTATTCGTGATCTTGCCAAGGCCGGTAAAAATCAACTGAGTGCACCACTTAAAGTGGGTGCTATTTATACGGTAGGCCCGTATCTCTACCCTCATTTGATTCCGCAGCTGAATCGTGTTGCTCCTGAAATGCCTCTCTATATAGAGGAAAACTTTACACCGGTTTTGCGTGACAAGCTGAGAACAGGCGAGCTGGATGCAATCATCGTTGCGTTGCCTTTTAGCGAAGCGGATGTACTGACCAAGCCGCTTTACGATGAGCCGTTCTATGTGATGATGCCGGCGAAGCACCCCTGGACGGAGCTTAAAACCATCGAAAATGCAAAGCTGGACGAGATGAGCCTCCTGCTGTTAGGGGAGGGGCATTGTTTCCGAGATCAGGTGTTGGAAGCGTGCCCAACGATCAAGAAGCCAGGTGTGGAGTCCAAGCATACCCAGGTCGAGTCCTCATCTCTTGAGACGATTCGTCATATGGTTGCCTCGGGCTTGGGCGTGTCGGTGCTTCCTCTCTCTGCCTTGGAAAGCCACCATTACGCACCAGGAATGATCGAGATTCGACCATTCAGCGCTCCCGTGCCTTTTAGAACGATTGCAATTGCATGGCGTGCAAGTTTTCCACGTCCCCAGGCCATTGATGTGCTTGCTGATTCTATCCGGCTATGCTCGGTTAATCGGGACTAACAACGACGCTCGCGCAGCCTGTTTCTCCCACAGGCTACCGCTATTTCACCCTGTTGGAGCCTGGGGTCTTGCTCATAAACGCTACCTGCTAATTCTTATAAACAGACCTTTTACGTTTGTCTGATCAAGCGGTGGGGTCGTAAATTCTACTAATTTAGGTGGCTGAGCTAGGTCTTGCCCAAACGAACCGTGCAGCCAATAAAAAGATTGAGGCGGCTTGTATCAAGTGTTGAAATTAACCCGAAGTATTAGGCCCTCCTTGGTGTTGCCTAAAAGGGAGAGTTATCCGTGATACTTAACGGTATGGCGGATAGGGTATAGCCATGATGTAGCGGCGGACATCAAGCGGGGCACTAAGTGGAATGGCCCATGCTCCACCACAAGACTGTTTTTACCTTTAAGACGCCGCGATTAAATACGGCCGGAAACAAACAGGCCGATCTCTTTACCGGCTATTTATTCGCTTGGTAGCCCCATTTTTGTTGACATCGCATGCTTAGGTCAGAATGGCGTATCAGCCTTCTTTTATAGATTTGTATAAATAACCACTTTAGAGAAGCAGGTTAAAAGACATGCGACTCTTATGCTGTAGATGGACCAAATCCGTTCATATTCAAAAAGATAACGGTGTTCTGACCCTAAAAAGCGAGAGGTAAAGTGATTTGTCTGGATGTGTTTCACTTTTCTAGGTGTCAGGATGAGGTATCGCCTGAATGAAAAAAGCCGTGCTCAGGCTGTTTCAGAAAAATTACTGCATTTTCAATTTCTTTACTCAAGGCAGTAAAGACGTGGGCTCTGGTCAGCGTATGGCCAAACCGGACGTGTTGTACATTACAGAAATGAGCCTGTGATACCACCTGAATGACCGATGTCAGGATGAGGTATAAAGGATAACGCTAGATGGAGTGCGGTTATCTAGCCCTTTCTAGTTGGATCTAGATAACCTAGACGTTGACCCTCAGCTCATCTGACTTAATCTGTACTCTTGGCCCAGGGCACGGTACATAGTGATTTCCTGGCATATGCGTTCTGTGATCTGCTCAGGTGACAGCGAGACAGGAGACATTAGCATTTGGCTTTGAAACGTACTGAGCTCATGAGCACTTTATAGAAATGCCATGCTTTCAATGGCGGGACGGATAGGGCGGAGGAGGACCTTGCGCGGCTCATGCTTAAGGAGCAGCCAGGAGCAATTCATGACTGATATCTTTACGCTGGAAGCCTGTGCCTTTAATGCCTGGCCTGCACAAAAGACGGTCTTTCACGAGGGGTGGGTGCTGCGTCTGGCAGGCGGCTATACCAAGCGCGCTAATTCGGCCAATGCCTGGCAGCCAACGGCCTCGTTCGATAGCGTACGGTCCTATATCGAGTCGCTGTACCGCCGGCAGGGTTTGCCTGTCATCTTTCGATTGACGCCTCTGGCAGGTGATGAGCCAGACAGGCAGCTCGAAACGGCGGGTTATGAGCGGGTCGACCCTACCGAGGTGATGACGCTGGGCTTAGGTAATCTAAAAGAGAGCCAGGGTACGGTCACGCTTGAATCCTTGCGTACACAGGCCTGGGGCAACGGCTTTGCTTTGCTCAGCGGCCTGGATGCGCCCTGTCGCCAACACCATGATACCTTGCTGGACGCTATCGTCTGGCCTGTGGTCTACGCGACGGTTTACAGAGAAGGGCAGCCTGTTGGCTATGGCCTAGCAGTGGCGGAAGGTGACTGGGTGGGCCTGTTTGATCTGGTGGTAGCGCCAGCCTGGCGTGGGCGTGGTCTCGGGCGTCAGCTGGTTAGCGCACTGTTGGCGTGGGGAAAGCGCCAAGGTGCCCGACAGGCATACCTGCAGGTAACAGACTCAAACACCTCTGCAATAGGCCTTTACCACTCGCTCGGCTTTGAGCGTCGCTATGGCTATCACTACCGTGTTTTGATGTGAAATGGCAACGTTCCTGAACCTGTGTGGTCGCTTTTAACATGACATCACACAACAGGAAACCCTATGCGTTTACAACCTTCCCGACTTAAGAACGGCATTCTTCTCATGGCTGCGGTGGGCATGGGCGTGTCGCTGGCGGCCTGCAGCAACCGGTCGCCGGACAAGCGGCCCTTGTCCGAACTGGCGATAAGCGGGGCTAAAAGCTCGGTACGTAATGATGCGGACATGCAAAAAGTACTGAATCAGTACGCCCGCTTCGATCCGAAAGCCATCGAGAAGATCACTCCGACTGAGGCGCGTCAGCAGCCAACCATTGCAGACGCGGTAAAGGCGGTGCTTGACAAGGAAGGGCGCGACAGTGCGCCTGAAGCGCTGGTACCGGGGGTCAAAAGTGTGGATACCAGCGTATCTGGCGCCGCAGGTACGTTACCGGCTCGCGTGTATATTCCTGAAGGCAAGGGGCCTTTTCCAGTCATCCTGTACTTTCACGGTGGCGGCTGGGTGTATGCGGATCGCAATGTTTATGACGCTGGTGCACGTGGGCTCGCGAAGCAGGCCAATGCTATCGTTGTTTCGGTCGACTACCGTCTTGCGCCCGAGCATAAATTCCCGGCTGCCCATGATGATGCCATCGCAGCCTACCGTTGGGTGATCCAGAATGCCGGCTCGCTGGGCGGTGATCCCAAGCGCCTGGCACTGGCCGGCGAAAGCGCCGGTGGTAATTTGGCTGTTGCAACGGCCATTGCCGCAAAGAAGGCCGGCCTGACGGCGCCCAAGCATATTCTGTCGGTTTACCCGGTGGCCCAGACCAACACCCACACCGAATCCTATGACAAGTACGCCGATGCGATGCCGCTCAATCGACCCATGATGCTGTGGTTCGTGGCCCAGGCTACAAAGTCTCCGGTCGACCTGAACGACCCACGTATCGACTTGGTCCATGCCGACCTGAAAGGCTTGCCGCCAGTCACAATTATCAATGCCGAGGTGGATCCGTTGCGGGATGACGGCGCCCAGTTAGAGGCTGCCCTGCGCAATGCGGGCGTAGCGGTGGATCGCCAGTTATATTCAGGGGTTACGCACGAGTTCTTTGGTACGGCAGCGGTCGTTGAGAAAGCCAGACAGGCTCAGCAGTATGCAGGCGAGCAGTTGAAGGCGGACCTTACGCGTTAATTGAAATCCTACGGACAGGCGCCTTGCTGTGCTTGTCCGTAGAGTGCCTAGCGGGCCATGTTCAAAATAGCTGCCGGAATCTGGTCCAAAGGCAGTTCACGCTCTACAGCGCCTAACTTGAAAGCCTCCTTGGGCATTCCATAGACTACACAGCTCTGCTCATCCTGGCCCAGTGTCTTGGCGCCTGCTTCACGCATTTCCCTGAGGCCTCGTGCCCCGTCGTCTCCCATACCGGTCATGATGATGCCCAATGCATTCTTGCCGGCGCAGCGCGCCGTTGAACGGAACAGGACATCAACAGAAGGGCGGTGACGGCTTACTGGCGGCCCGTCGACGATCTCTACCTGATACTGCGCGCCATTGCGCTTGAGCAGCATGTGCCGGCCGCCGGGTGCGATCAAGGCGCGACCGGGAATGACGCGATCACCATGCTGGGCCTCGCGTACTTCGATTTGACAGAGTCCGTTCAGGCGTTCGGCAAAGGCGGCGGTAAAGCGCTCGGGCATATGCTGAACGATAACAATGCCCGGACACACCCGGGGAAGGGCAGTCAGGACCACTTCCAGCGCCTGCGTACCGCCAGTAGAGGTGCCAATACTGATTACTGTATCGGTCGTGCGGGTCATCGCTTGGCCCGGCGGCAGGATGACATCTGCGCTGAGTTTAGGCGGCGGGCTGGCCGGTGGCGCGGACGTTGCGATACGGCGAACGTTGGCGCGGGCCGCTGCCTTGACCGCGGAAATCAACTCCTGGCTACTTTCTACCAGAAACTGTCGGAGTCCAGCCTGTGGCTTGGTGACAAAGCTGACCGCGCCGGATGAGAGAGCCTGCATGGTGGTCGCGGCACCTTTTTCCGTCAGCGTCGAGCAGATCACAACCGGAGTAGGGCGCTCGGCCATGATCTTCTTGAGAAAGGTAATGCCGTCCATGCGGGGCATTTCCACATCAAGGACGATGACATCCGGCCATTGCTTATTCATCTTGTCCATGGCGAAAAGCGGATCAGCCGCCACGCCAATCACTTCGATGGCACTGTCGGCAGATAGCGTCGTGGATAACACCTGACGCACCACGGCGGAGTCGTCGACGATCAGTACTTTAATGCTAGTCATAGGCGATCTCTTTGCCGTGGTGGAGCCTGTACAGGAGGCGATTGCTCAAGCTTGACCTCCCCATCCCAAATGGAAAAGCTAAGGCGTCGATGACCGATACCCTCCACATGGCTGGCGCTACAAACAAGTCCGTGTGCCTGTAGAAGGCGCTTAGCCGCCTTGACGTTCTGCAAGCCGATGTGGTCCTTTTCATTACGTGCAATTCCCGGAAACATGTTGCCGCCACCGAAGACACGCAAGGTAAACTCCGATGGTTGTGTACCTGACATCTGGATAGCCTGGAGCAGTAGCGCCAGCGCCTCGTCACCGTAGTGACCATCGAGTCGGTCCGATACCTTGTGCCCCTTGCTGCGAGTAGGCAATAAGTAATGGCACATCCCGCCCAGCTGGCGCTGGGGATGCCAGAACACCAGCGCCACACAGGAGCCTAGCAACGTTCGGATGCGTGTATCAGCACCCCCGAAATGCAGCTCCCCAGGCTTAAGATAAACATCTTTAATCTTGGTTGGCTCAGGCATGAGGCTTCTGATAGATAGAGGGTCTAACCATCTTGAGCGCTTCAGTGATGCCATTGAGGCTTTCTGAATGGCTTACCATGAAATAACCTCCTGGACGTAAATGGTTTACAAGACGTTGGACCACCTGGCGCTTGGTGTCGTTGTCAAAGTAAATCATTACATTTCGCAAGAAGATCACTTCAAACTGACCAACATCAGGCAGGGTAGTATTGAGATTGATCTGTCGAAAGGTAATACGTGCCGTCAGATTTGGATCAATCAGGAATGTCCCTTCATTTTGACCAATACCCTTGAAGCAGTGTTTGTGCAGTAACGCCTTTGGAATACCTTCGGCATCTTCCAAGGGGTACTGGCCCCGACGCGCTTTTTCCAGCACCCGGGTACTGATATCAGATGCAACGATTTCCCACGGGCGGGTGCCGAGCGTATCAGCCAGGGTCAACGCCAGGGTATAGGGTTCCTCACCGGTCGAACACGCTCCACTCCAGATACGAACGGACGCGCGGTCACGTATCTCTGGTAGTACAACGGTACGGAGGAACTCAAAATGCTTGGGCTCACGGAAAAAATAGGTTTCATTGGTGGTGAGTAAGTCAACCGCTGTTTGAAACTCGCTCCGATCGCGCATCAGGACGTCAAAGTAGGCTCCATAACTGGGAAGGCCCCGCTGACGAACCCGCTTGGCCAGCCGTCCGCTGACCAGGGGCTTTTTGGAGTCTGCCATGCTGATCCCAGCAGCATCGTAAATCATTCCACGAAACTTGCGGAAATCGCTGTCTGAAAGAGCAAGGTTATCCATCGTCATGGCATTTACCGTCAGTTCTGGCTGGCCAGGTAATCAATATCCTCAGCATTGAGGACTTGGTCGATATTGAGCAGGATTACAAAACCATTTTCGCGCTTGGCCATGCCGAGAATGAAGTCGGTACGGACATGGGTGCCAAAGCGCGGCGCTGGTTCAATGGCATCGGCACTGATTTCCAGTACTTCGTTAACGGCATCTACCACGATGCCAAAGATCTGATGTCGGCCTCCGACACTTAGCTCCAGCATCACAATGCAACTGCGCCGGTTGACCTCGGTAGGCGCACCACCAAAGTGCACCCCAAGATCGAAAACAGGTACTGCTGCACCACGCAGATTAATTACGCCGCGAATGCTACGAGGCATCATGGGCATGGCCGTAATCGGGCCATACTCGATAATTTCACGTACACACGTCGTGCTGACCGCAAACATCTCTGCATTCAATGAGAAGGTCAGGTATTGCTGTGGCTGCTCGATAGCAGCCACGCGGTTAGCCTTTAGAAGACTCATGGGCGTTAATCCTTGAAGCGTACAAAACCAGCCGGTACGCCAGCCAATTGACCGGCGGCAGGGCTGTAGTCACGCGCTGGCGTTGCTGCCTTGCGAGTCGGTACAGCCGCTGGTGGTTGGCTGCGCGGAGCTTCACTGGAAGAAACACTCCCGTTGTGAGCCAGGGTAAAGAACTCCATCAGCTGTTGAAGCTGTTCGGCCTGACCACTCATTTCTTCGGAGGTCGCAGCCAGCTCTTCCGAGGCAGAAGCGTTCTGCTGAGTGATTTGGCTCAATTGACTCATCGCCGTGTTGATCTGGCCTACACCTGAGGTTTGCTCTTCGGATGCGGCCGCAATCTCCTGTACCAGATCGGACGTCTTGCCGATCGAGGGTACGATTTCGTCCAGCAACGTACCGGCACGCTCAGCCAAGGCCACGCTTGTTTTGGCTACATTGCCAATTTCCTGGGCTGCAATCTGGCTACGCTCGGCCAGCTTGCGTACTTCAGCTGCCACAACCGCAAAGCCCTTGCCATGCTCACCGGCACGTGCGGCTTCGATCGCCGCGTTCAAGGCCAACAGGTTGGTCTGATAGGCGATGTCGTCCACGATGCCAATCTTGTCGGCAATGGTCTTCATGGCTGCGACTGTGTCCTTCACGGCCTTGCCACCTTCGGCTGCTTCCTGGGCGGCCTTGCTGGCCATGCCGTCGGTAACCTTGGCGTTCTCGGTATTCTGGCCGATAGAGGCAGACATCTGCTCCATGGACGCGCTGGTTTCTTCAACCGATGCGGCCTGTTCAGAAGACGCTTGACTCATGCTTTGTGCTGTAGCGGAAACCTGCTCTGAGGCACTAGACAGCGCATCGGCAGAGCCCCGCACTTCACTAATAATATAAGCCAGTTTGTCTGTCATGCCTTTGATAGCCGCGAGCATGCTAGTGGTATCACCAGGCTTGGTCACAACATTGACGCTCAGGTCACCTGCAGCAACGCGGCTAACAACTTCAGCAGCATAGGCCGGTTCGCCACCTAATTGCTTGATGAGACTGCGGGCGATGATGAAACCAAGAAGAGTAGCTATTACTAATGCCACTGCACCTATAGAAATCATCAGGAGGCGAGCAGACTCATATGCCTGGGTTGCCTCTGCTCCCGCTGAATCCATTTGCTCTTTCATGAATTTGTTCAGCGCACTTAACGTCTCAATATAAGCGTTATTGGCTGGGGCAAACTCTTTGAGCATGTAATCAACAGCCCGGCTATGGTCTTGGTCTACTAAGGTATAGAACGGCTCGTACTTGGCCTGCAATGCCGTACGCTTGCTGGATAATTCCTTAAAAAGCTCTTTGCCTTTTTCGGAATAGATAGAGGCCTCAAGTTTACTGATGAGCTCGGAGTTAGCGCTGCGATTTTTAGTGACTTGATCTTTGAATTCCTGCCGCTTGGCTACATCGTCTACAAGCAGCATGTTGCGTAAAAGGCGGCCGTTATCAAGCGTTCCGCGCACAAGAGCATTGGTCATCTCCGTTTTCGGAAAACGATCTAATGACATAGTGTCCGTTGAGGCTTTCATGGCCGCCATGTTGACGACGCCCACTAGAATAACGATGACAAGCAGAGCGACGACTGTGCCAAAGCCCAAGGCAAGCTTGGTGGTAACGCGCATGTTTCTAAACATGGCTATGACTCCGAAAGGTTACAACGAGCGCTGCGGAAGCGCTGCACGCGCGCTGCCGAAGGCCATAGCGGTTTCTGGGGTTTTGACGAGTCCTGCGATTTCGCTGATGGACAGCACTTGGCTGACGTTCAGCAGTACCACGAACTCGTCCTTGATCTTGGCAATGCCCTGAATGAAGTCAGTCCGGATGCGGCTGCCGAAAGCCGGAGTCGGACGGACATGCTCCAGAGGTATTTCAAGCACTTCACTTACAGCATCAACCACCACACCAATGACTTGGGGTTGTTCGTCATCTACAGTCTCGAGGATGACGACGCAGGTCCGCGATGTAACAGCCGTACGAGTGCCTCCGAACCGTGCTTCCAGATCAATGACTGGCACGACGGCGCCGCGCAGGTTGATTACTCCGCAGATAAACGCTGGCATCAGCGGAACGACAGTAAGCTGGCCGTATTCAATAATCTCCCGTACGCACAGCGTATCCACGGCAAAGGTCTCACCGTTTACTACAAAGGTCAGGTGTTGACGCTCGGCTTCACCGTTTGAAGAGAGCAACGCAGTAGTCACATCGGTACTCATGTCTTATTCCTCGAACCGGACGAATCCTTCCGGTGACGAGCCTGTACGAAGTGGACGTTGCGCCATGACCCGCTCCCTGCTATGGCTCGGCTTGCTAGAAACCGGCCTTACATGATCGATGGCGCGCTGCAGATCAGCTGCGGCACGATGGGCTGAGAAGAAGCTCATCAGTTGCTGCAGTTTTTCTGCTTGGCTACTCATTTCTTCGGCCGTTGCCGCCAATTCTTCAGAGGCTGAAGCATTTTGTTGCGTAATTTGATTGAGCTGACCCATTGCGGAGTTGATTTGGCCTACACCTGAGGTTTGCTCTTCGGATGCAGCAGCGATTTCCTGTACCAAGTCGGAAGTCTTGGTAATCGACGGAACGATCTGATCCAGCAACGTACCGGCACGCTCGGCCAAGGCAACGCTGCCCTTGGCCACGTTGCCAATTTCCTGAGCGGCAACCTGGCTACGCTCGGCCAGCTTACGCACTTCCGCTGCTACAACGGCAAAGCCCTTGCCATGCTCACCGGCACGTGCGGCTTCAATCGCAGCGTTCAAGGCCAGCAGGTTGGTCTGGTAGGCAATGTCGTCCACAATGCCGATCTTCTCGGCAATGCTTTGCATAGCAGAAGTGGTCTCACGAACCGCCTGACCACCCTCAACGGCTTCTTTAGCAGCCTTGCTGGCCATGCCATCGGTAACCTTGGCGTTTTCGGTATTCTGAGCAATGGAGGCGGACATCTGCTCCATGGACGCGCTGGTTTCCTCAACCGATGCGGCCTGCTCAGAGGACGCCTGGCTCATGCTTTGCGCAGTTGCTGAAATCTCTTCCGATGCGCTGGCCAATGCATCGGCCGAATCACGCACATCCATGATGATCTGGGACAGCTTGCTGACGGTGCTGTTGACCGACTGCTTGAGTTCCAAGAGCTGACCTTGGTAATCGCCTTGAATCGTACGGCCTAGGTTGCCGTTTGACAGCGCCCCCATGACGTCCATAGCTTCGCTTAGTGGTGCAACGATGGCGTCCAATGTGCCATTGACGCCTTCGATGATCCGGCGGAAGTCACCCTGGTGCTGGGAAGCGTCGGCTCGCTCATCAAGCTGACCAGCTATTGCCGCCTGACTAAGTTGCTGGGTATCGGTAATCAGTGCCTTGATGTTGGCACGCACCTGCTCAATGTTATCGTTAATGAATGCTTTCTTGCCCGGCAAGCGGGCCAGAGGCGCGTCCAGGTTGCCTTCACCAAAGCCTTTTACGCAGGCCATTGCACTACGCTGGTCATCGATATGGCCCTTGACCATATCGTTCACGCCTTGCGCCATTGTGCGGTAGCTACCCTCGAAGCGATCAGCCGGAATGAAGGTATCGGTCTCGCCCTTGTCGTGCTCGGTGGACATGCGATTCATTTCATTGAGCAGGCCGCGTAAGGTTTCCACCATACGGCTCATTGCCGCCATGAGGCTGGTAGAGTCGCCTGCTTTCAAGGCAATCTCATTAGGCAGGTCACCGGCCGCAACACGATTGGCCATGGCTGCAACGTCGGCGGGTTCGCCACCTAACTGCCGAAGCAGGCTGCGGGTAATGACAAAGCCGATCAGGCCTACGGTTGCCAATGTAGCCAGCGCAATTATGATAGAGATAAGAGTGGCAGTTCCTTTCAGGCTTACTGCGGTCGCGGCGCCTTCCTTACCGAGTTGCTCATTGAATCTGACGTGAGCATCAAGTGCCTGGCTAACTTTTTCAATGACTTGAAGATTTTCCAAGAGCATTGATTTAGCTTCCTCAGTACGGTTTTCCCGTGACAAGGGCAGCACCTTGTTTTCTAGTTCTCTCAGTCCTTTTAACGCTTCACGATCGCTAGCCAGCAGCTGACGGTCCTGATCGTTTGACAGTAGGGTTTCATAGTGCTTCAAACTCTGGTCAATATCCGTGCGAATAGACGCCAGTGTCTCATCGACTTGCGCCATTTGAGCCGCGTCAGTGCTCAATATGTGCACGTAAAAACTCTTGATGGAGCTATCAACGCTCCGGCTAATCTCATTGATCGCCAATAGGCTAGGCACTGTATTGTCATTGCCATAGTTAGCCGCCTGGAATACACGGTCGATCTGGTACTGACCTGTCCCTGCCAATAGCACAATGCCAAGCAGGGCTGAGAACACCAGAAGAAGCATTTTCTTTGAAACAGTCATGATCAGCCTCACAGGTAAGCCTCTGGCCAACCTGGGTTAAATATCTTGATAGAAGAGCGCCTGCGGAAGATGCAGGCGCCCTGTATGATCATCAGCTCTGGAAGCGGATAAAGCCTTCCGGTAACGCGCCAGATGCCATTGCAGCATGCGGATGAGCCTGAGCTTTGTTGCGTACCTGCTCCATGAGCGGACGGGTATGGTCTAACGCACGTTGAAGGTCTGCCGTAGCCGTGTGGCCATTGCTGCTGAAGAAGCTCATCAGACGCTGCAGTTGTTCAGCCTGACTGCTCATTTCTTCGGCTGTAGCGGCCAATTCTTCAGAGGCTGAAGCATTTTGTTGCGTAATTTGGCTCAACTGGCCCATGGCTGCATTGATCTGGCTGACACCTGAGCTCTGCTCCTCTGATGCGGCGGCGATTTCCTGTACAAGATCAGACGTTCTGCCAATGGAGGGCACAATTTCGTCCAGTAACGTACCGGCACGTTCGGCAAGGTCTACGCTGCCCTTGGCGACGTTGCCAATTTCCTGAGCGGCAACTTGGCTACGCTCGGCCAGCTTGCGCACTTCAGCCGCCACAACCGCAAAGCCCTTACCATGCTCACCGGCACGTGCCGCTTCAATCGCCGCGTTCAAGGCCAGCAGGTTGGTCTGGTAGGCGATGTCGTCCACGATGCCAATCTTGTCGGCGATGGTCTTCATGGCTGCAACTGTGTCTTTTACGGCCTTGCCACCTTCGGTGGCTTCCTGGGCGGCCTTGCTGGCCATACCGTCGGTTACCTTGGCGTTTTCGGTATTCTGAGCAATGGAGGCGGACATCTGCTCCATAGACGCGCTGGTCTCTTCAACCGATGCCGCTTGCTCTGTCGAGGCCTGGCTCATGCACTGGGCAGTTGCTGAAATTTCTTCTGACGCACTTGCCAGTGCATCGGCCGAATCGCGAACGTCCGTGATGATCTGGTTCAGCTTGCCAACGGTGCTGTTGATGGATTGCTTGAGTTCCAGCAACTGACCTTGGTAGTTACCTTGTACCGTGCGGCTGAGGTCACCTTGGGCAAGGCCGGCCATAACGCTCATGGCCTCATTAACGGGGCTGACAATCGCATCGAGCGTCCCGTTGATGCCTTCAACGATACGGCGGAAATCACCCTTATGCTGACCAGCCTCGGCGCGGGTTGCCAACTGGCCTGCCATGGCTGCACTGCTGAGCGCGCTGGCATCATCTACCAGCCGCTGGATATTGGCCCGTACCTGCTCGATATTGTCGTTGATTATTGCCTTTTTGCCTGGGAAGCGCTCCAGCGGTGCAGAAAGATCACCTTCGCCAAAAGCCTGTACACACGCCATGGCCTTGCGTTGCACCTCAAGGTGGCCATCGACCATCGTGTTGATGCCTTCCGCCAGCGCCTGATAAGAGCCGCTAAAACGGGCTGCTTCGATGAAGACGTCGATGTCACCTTTGTCATGAGCACGGGACATGCGCTGCATTTCATTGACCAGCTGCATGATGTTTGCACGTACCTGCTCGATGTTATCGTTGATCACCGCCTTCTTGCCGGGGAAGCGCTCAAGAGAGGCGTCCAGATTGCCTTCGCCAAAGGCCTTTACGCATGCCATAGCTTTCTGCTGGACTTCGAGATGGCTAGACACCATGGTGTTCACGCCTTGCGCCATAGTGCGGTAGCTGCCCTCGAAGCGGTCAGCGGGAATGAAAACATCTATATCCCCTTTGTCGTGCTCCTTGGACATGTGATTCATCTCGTTGAGCAGATTGCGTAACGTACCTACCATGCGACTCATGGCCGCCATGAGGCTAGTTGTATCGCTTGCCTTGACTACAATGTCATCCGGCAGATCGCCCTTAGCCACGCGATTGGCTACGGCTACGACTTTTTGCAGGCTGCGGATGATGACGAAACCAATAAAGCCGATAGCAAGCAGAGTCACCAGGGCGATAACAATGGATGTAATTGTTGCATTGGTCTTGATGCTGGCTGCCAGCTGAGCACTTTGTTCACCCAGGCGCTGATTGAACTCACGATGAGTACCCAAGGCTTCGGCCAGCTTGGTGAAAACCGGACGGTTAGCCATCAGTATTTCCCTGGCTTGATCCAGTTGTCCCTGCTGGGAGAGCAGAAGCAATTTATCCTGAAGGGCGAACAGGGCACCGATGGCTTCACGGTCCTGCTCCAGCAGACGACGATCCTCATCGTTGGCTAGGAGGTTTTCATAGTTTTTCAGAGCACCTTGGACCTTGTTCTGCAGGTCATGGACTTCTTGAGCCAGCTGCCCTTTTTCAAGGGCATCGTTGCTCTGTAAGTGAAGGAACATAGCTCTTACAGACTTATTGGTAGGATCGTTGACCGCTGCGATAGCCAATAAGCTCGGCACTGCGTTCTCGTTGCCGAAGTTTGCTGCCTCGAATACCCGGCTGATCTGGTACTGCGCAGCGCCGGCCAGGACCAGAATGCCTAGTAATGCAGAGACTACCAGCAGCACCATTTTTTTCGTTTCGTTCATGATAGCTGTCTCAATCAGGAATTGATGGTCATGGCGGCGCTGGAAGCGGCCTGCCTTTGTGTAATTGTGCCGATCATTCCCGGCACACTGAGGATCAACGCCACGGCACCACTACCCAATATGGTGAAGCCGCCCAAGGCGCGGTTGTTATCGAAAATCTTGCCGAGTGGCTTGATAACGGTCTGAAACTCACCCATGAGCTGATCTACGACCAAGCCGGCACGACTACCTGCGTAGTTCACGACAACCACGTTTTCACGGCGTGGCGGTTCATCTTCAACGGCAAACAATTCACGTAGTCGGATGAAGGGCAGGGCATCGCCCCGTAAATCGATGTAATCGCTCGTACTTTGTCTGGCCGCAGAGGACTGATCGCTGGTCAGCTCAATGCATTCCTCAACCATGTCCAGTGGAACCACATAGGTGGCTTTGCCAACGCCAATCAGGAAGCCATCAATAATGGCCAGTGTCAGGGGCAGGCGGATACTAATCGTAGTGCCTATGCCTTCAACGCTGTCCAGATCCACTGTGCCACGTAGAGCCGTGATATTTTTCTTTACCACGTCCATCCCAACGCCACGACCGGACAGGTTGCTGACTTGCTCGGCGGTAGAAAAGCCAGGCTCGAAAATCAGGTTGAAGATTTCCTTGTCAGTCAGGCTCTGGTTGTCGCTGACGAGTCCGCGCTCTATGGCTTTGCGTAGGATGCGATCTTTGTTAAGACCACCACCGTCGTCCGATACCTCGATGACAATGCTGCTGGACTCGTGATACGCATTCAGGCGCACCGTACCCTGAGCAGGCTTGCCACGCTCGAGGCGAACAGGGGCCGGCTCAATACCATGATCCATGGAGTTGCGAATAAGATGGGTCAGCGGATCGCCGATCTTCTCGACTACGGTCTTGTCCAGTTCGGTGTCACCACCGCTGATTTCCAGAACGATGTCCTTACCCAGCTCTTTGGACACATCACGCACGACGCGCTGGAAGCGGTTAAATGTCGTGCCGATTTGTACCATTCGCAGGGTCAAGGCTGAATCACGTACCTCTTCCACCAAGCGCGACAGTACGCCAGTAGACTCTACCAGTTGGGCAACGCCACTTTGCTGAGCGGCTAGTTGGGTACCGGCCCCTGCAATAATCAGCTCACCGATCAGGTTAATAAGCTGATCAAGCTTGTTGGCATCCACTCGAATCAGGTTACCTTCAGCTGTCCGGTTGTCCTTGACCTGCTTTTGCTTCTGCAGCGCAGCGGTCACGACTTGTGGTTGGACATTCTTCTCATTGATCAGTACCTGACCAATAGGCGCTGCTTCTGCTTCTGGCTCTGACTGTTTTTGAAGTGCTTTTTCCAGCTCCGATTGTGTCAGCGCACCGCAACGTACCAGCATTTCACCCAGGCGCAGATCTTCTTCCGGTAGCTCGTTGATCAACTGGATATAATCGGCCGTCTTGCTGTTCGGTGGAAAGATACGAATTTGACTGTCTTCACGAACAAATTCGAAGGCACCTTCAATCGTTTCCTTATCGGCATCCGTTGCAAACGCCACTTCAAAACCCAGATAGCTGGTTTCCGGGTCCATTTCGTCAGCCGTAGGAACATGTTCAGTTAGCGTGACGATATGAGTGATCTGCCCGAAGGTATTGAGGTACCGTAAAAACGCTAAGGGATCCATGCCATTGCGTAACACATCGGGACCAAAGCGCAGTGACAGATGCCAATGCTCGCCAGGCTTGTCACTGATCTCACGGGCCACGGGCGCAGCCGCTTCCACAATCGAGGTCGGTACGGCATTGCCAGACAGATACTGGCTCAAGGTCTCGACCAGGGCTGTACCCTGCTTGTGCAGTGCCGGCTCCAATTCATCCAGCGAGCCGCCAGCTTCTACATGCGTAATAAGGGCGTTGAGCTGATCGCATACCTGCAGGAATAGGGCGGCCAACGCATCGTTGAAGGCAAGCTCGCCACTGCGAATGCGATCCAGAACGCTTTCTGCCACATGGGTAAAACTGACGATACCGTCCAGCCCGAACAGGCCTGCTGAACCCTTGATTGTATGGGCAGCACGGAAAATCGCATTGATCAGGTCTGGATCATGCGGGTTCTGCTCGATCTGCAACAGAGCATCTTCCATCTGCTGGAGAAGCTCTTGGCTTTCGGCAATAAAAATCTTTAACACGTCATCGATATTCACGGCGTGGCCTCAAGCGAGATGCGGCTGAATAAGAAGAGGGTCGCCAAAAAAGCTGACTAGCCCGCTTAGCTCAAGCAACTCCACAACCGCAGGGCTGTGATTGCACAGGCTAAGCGAGCAGCCACGCCTGGCTGCTTCCTGTTTTGCAAGGATGAGCAGCTGCAGGCCAGCCGAATCGAATTCATCTACTCCTGCCAGATCAAATTCGACAAGTGCGCTGGCCTTGAGCGGATCGAGCACCTTGGCCTTGCTCTCAGCTGCTGTATAAATAGTCAACGGGCCATCCAGGGCCACACGGTGATGCAGTTCAATAGCGGCTTCGGTCATGGTGACGATCTCGTAGCAGGGTTACGGCAGAATCAGTTTGGAAACAGCCGCCAGCATCTGAGCGGGCTGGAAGGGCTTGACCATCCAGGCTTTGGCGCCTGCGGCCTGACCGGCTGATTTCTTGTCGGCACCCGACTCGGTGGTCAGCATGATGACTGGCGTGAACTTGTAGGCAGGCAGCTTCTTGGCTGCTGTAACAAACGCAATGCCGTCCATATTGGGCATGTTCACGTCGCTGATGATCAGGTGGATCTTGCGGCCGTCTAGCTTGCCCAATGCGTCCTTGCCATCACAGCCCTCGATCACGTCGTAGCCGGCGCCCTTGAGTGTCATGCCGACGACCTGGCGGATCGAAATGGAGTCATCAACGATAAGAACGGTTTTTTTCGTGCTCATAATGGTCTCGAACAGAAGTGTGGCTTAGAAGAAGGTGATATCGGACGAAGCGGCTGAGGCCGGCGTTTTGCCGTGATGGACAGCCAGCTGCTCCGCTGTGGTATAGGTCTTGGCCAGCTCATCAAGCCAGGCTTTGGTGTCGATCGGCTTCAACGCCTCGCCCTGCGCGGCCTGAGTACGCCGGTCAAGCAGGCGCTGTTCCAGCTTGTTCAAATCATTGCGGATATGGCTCAGCATCTGGCTGACGCGATCCTGGAATTGCAGGGCTACCAGGACGTCCGAGATTTCAGCGCCCACGGCTTCACTTTGCTCGCGCAAGGTGTTGCTCTGCTGCACCAGATGACTGGCGTTGGCATTGAACTGGGTGATGACGTTTTCAATGACATTGCCGGAATTTGCCAAAGTTTCAGCATCCTGGCGCGCATACTGCTCGGAGGCATCCAGGGTGCGGCGAATGGCGGCATTAACGGTCTCCACCGTTTCGCTGATCTTTTGTCCGGTGTTGCCTGACAGAGTCGACAAGCTGCGAACTTCATCGGCGACTACCGCAAATCCACGGCCTGCCTCGCCTGCACGTGCAGCTTCGATAGCCGCGTTCAAGGCCAACAGGTTCGTCTGCTTGGCAACATCGGCAACATCCTTGGCCATGGCCTGAAGCTGGCCGGTAAATTCATGCAGTTGCGTGATTTCACGCTGGAGCACTGCCTTGCTTGACAAGGCTTCACGCAGGCCGGTAATGATGCCGTTGAGTTCGTTCTGGCTGGAGGACAGGAGCGCAACAAGCGCCTGAGCACTGCCATCATGGGACCCTTCGACTGACATCTGGATACGTCCTGCCAGCTCAGCAAAGCGATGGGTCAGTTGAGTAACGGCTTCTTCCGTGTGACTACGCGCTGTTTCGATCTGCTGTGCCCACACCGGGAGCACTTCAATACAGATCCCGTCCACAGCACCTTCTTGGGCCTTTTTGCCGGTCATGCCGCGTGCCTCGCTTTGTGAGGCGGAAAGTGCTTTCAGCATCTGCTGCTGACGCGCCTGGCCCCAGACAGCCAAAAGCCCGGCTGCAATCAGTAGCGCAGCTGCCAGCACCCAGCTCAACAAGGAAGCGTTTCCTGCCCAGACAATTCCGGCTCCGCCAGCTACGCCACACAGCGCAAGCGGAATCCAGACGGTACCTGTCATTGAAGCGTGGTTGGAAGCTCCAGAAATGGAATGATCGAGAGAAACATCAGAGGAAGGCATCAAGCACCACCATTAAGTCGATTGCGCAGAGAACCGCATTGGAGGGGTTATCGTTTTCTACGCTTGAAACTTAATGGCGGTTATAGGATTTATTT
Source organism: Pseudomonas sp. WAC2 (assembly GCF_030403525.1). Lineage (NCBI taxonomy): Bacteria > Pseudomonadati > Pseudomonadota > Gammaproteobacteria > Pseudomonadales > Pseudomonadaceae > Pseudomonas > Pseudomonas sp. WAC2. The sequence goes on along the minus strand of NZ_JAUEPD010000011.1, from coordinate 8,660 downwards.
ACATGTCAATAATGAGGTGATGGTTTAATGCCATTACTAATGGTTGGATTTTTCTTGCTGTGATTGGTTTCACATTATTTTGGGCGTGCTCAGACTTTTCTCGGCCTCCAGGTCCCGACGCTTGAGCGCACTGGCCTCTTTATCCTATCTCCTTATACTTCTTGCGCAGCGCTTTGAGTTCATTTGCGTCGAGGTTTTCCAAGTGGAGCAGGCGATCCGGTGCGCCTTGGGTAACGCGCAAGAATTCGTCGAGCTTGATGTGCAGGGCAACGTTGTCACGGTTCTGTGTGTTCTGGATCAGAAACACCATGAGAAACGTAATGATGGTCGTGGAGGTGTTGATGATCAGCTGCCACGTATCGTTGTAATGAAAGATTGGGCCTGTGACAGCCCAGAGAATGATGCCTGTGACAGCCAGCTGAAACGTGCGGGCCTAGCCTGCCGAATTTGAGAGTTTTGCCGAGAGTTCATTGAATGTCATGGTGCACCCTTAAGGTATTACCTGATGTTGCAGACGTAATGCCTAAGGGCTTGGTTCCTGGCTGCCGTATGCGGTGCTGCGACAGGGGGATGAGGCAAGGCACGGCGTGTGCGCGCAGAACTAATGAGTGTCCCGGCTTTCAACCGTAACAACAGGCCAGGGACGTAAATATGTCAACGCCAGACGATAAGAACGAGTTTTCCAGCCGCCAGTATCCGATCCAAGAAGACCTTTGCGTACAGAAACGGATCTGGATGATCGAGCGTATAGGCTGGTACATGCTATGCGTCATTGTCATCCTGACGTTGCTTGGTCTGTTCTCCAAGGGTCCACTAAGTCATACCGAAATCCAGAGCCCTGATGGCGAACTGATCATTGTCTACGAGCGCTTTGCACGTAATGGTGCATCCATGCCGGTCACCATCAAGGCCAAGGCTGGAGCAGATGGAAAAGCGACCATCCTGCTCGACGGCAGTCTGTTGGACTCATTCAGTGTCGACAGCCTGCAACCCGAGCCAGTCGAATCCCGCAGCTACGGTTCAGGGATGCGCCTTACCTACCTGGCTGATGATCGAGGCTGGGTCCAGACGCACCTGAGTCTTCGGGCACAGGGGGTTGGTCTGTCTCGCAGTGTCGTTTCAACGCTGACTTCAGGGCCCGCCCTGCAACTGACGCAATTCATTTATCCGTAAGGAGCAATCATGGACGCGGTATTACGCGCTGCGGCGGTTTATCTGGTGGTCTTTGTTATCTTCAAGATTGCCGGGCGGCGTACCCTGGCTGAAATCACAACGTTTGATTTTGTGCTACTTCTGATTATTGGCGAGGCGACTCAACAGGCGTTGCTGGGCGATGATTTTTCCGTAACCAACGCAGCGCTCATCATCGTGACCCTGGTAGTCATTGATATCGGGTTATCGCTGGTCAAGGAGCGGTCGCCCAAGCTTGCGCGGTTCATAGACGGGATGCCCATGATCATCGTGGAGAATGGGCAGTTGCTCAAGGCGAGACTGAACAAGGTACGTCTGGCCGAGGAGGACATCCTGGAGGCGGCCCGTACCACGCATGGGCTTGAGCAAATGGATCAGATCAAATATGCGATTCTGGAGAAAAATGGTGCCATCTCCATTATTCCGAAGGAGAAGTAACACCAACAGGAATGAAGATGTTGGGTCTGGTCTCAAACTAATGGCATTTATTTCAAACTAATTCCTCGACACAGCGGTCGGAAGATAGGCAAGCCCTGCACAAGCAGGTCACCGTCTCGATTGATAGATGAGGAGTTTATATGAGCCTATTTGGCAATATCCTGTCCAAGCTTGGTATTGGTAAAGAAGCACACGCTGCCGAACCTACCGCGCAGCAGCCGGGCAGCACTGATGCAGCGGCAGGTACGCCCGCTGGCACGTCATCCTCGTCCACGGATACAGCTACCGGAGCCGCACCACAGGCCATCAGTCAGGTGGATGTGGCTGCCAAGCTCGACGGGCTGGCGGCCAACCATGCCGAAAAGCTCAACTGGAAAACGTCCATCGTCGATCTGCTCAAGCTGCTTGACCTGGACAGCAGCCTGTCTGCTCGTCAGGAGCTCGCCAAAGAACTGAACTGCCCAGCAGACAAACTGCAGGACTCCGCGCAGATGAACATGTGGCTGCACAAAGCTGTACTGCAAAAGCTGGCTGAGAACGGCGGCAACGTACCCGCAGATCTGCTAGACTAGTGTCGCTAGCGAAGCCTTACTGATGAGCGCAGGCAGGTAATGCTGTGATGCTGGGAGTAACCGAACCCAGAAATATCTAGCCTGCGCTCACTACAAGTACGTAATTGCTCATGCCTGCCATTTATATCCTTCCCGGCCTAAAGGACGGGGATTCCCACAGATGGACGCTCATGCCCGAGCGCAAGAATGTTTCTAGCCGCGTTAATATCGCGATCGTGAGCGACACCGCACTCACAGCAGGTCCATTCTTTTATACGCAACCCATTGACGCCCTGCGGTCCTACTAAGGAGCCGCAAGCTGAACAAACGCGGGTGGTGTAGCTTCTCGCCAGAAGGAATTTTCCGGAGTGTCAGCGCGGACTTTGAATCTGAACTCATTGAGCTCAATGGCGGGCCTGACTATGTGCATTTGCTATGCATTATCCGTCGAAGGTAGCGCTCTCGCGACTCGTGAATAGCCCCAAGGGCGTCTCCAGCAGGCGACTGCGGCTGATGTACCCGGAACTCGTGGTGGCTGCGTATTTAAATAACGCCCTATGGAGCCCAAGCTATTTCGCGGGCAACGTGGGCGGGGCGTCGATATCGAACATACGCCAGTACATCGAGCAGCAGAACAGGTCGCATTAGGGCCGCTTCGCGTCCCGCGCTATGCTTCCCACACTAAAAGTACGGAGCATGTTGCGCTTTTTGGTCATTGCTTCACCATCGTTAGGCCAGTGTTCATGCAGGACGATGGTCATATCACGCAGTACTTGCCCATTACTTATCAAAGCCAGCGAGAGGTCTAGGGCGTCACCTAAAGCCAGAGCCAGATATTCTGCTGCTTGTCTGTATAAGGTAACGACACACCTTATTATTGACCTTCAAGAATCTGTATGACCGTCTGTCTGCCACTAGGCTTAAAGGCTGCCGCCAAGCTCAGGTTTTTGAAGGGTTGGTCGATGCTTATGACAATGAACAGACCTGTGATTATGGAGCGAGCTATTTTTATTTCCCTTAGGCCTGCTTTCATAGTTTCTTGGTGAGCGCCTACTCACAAGCTGGCGCTTACTAGAGCAGTACGTTTCTATAGCCTTCTCGTTCCTTTAGGTACGGCTGACTTTGGCTCTGCTCAACCGGATTTGGTAGCAAGGTTAATGTATGGCGTTCAGAAAGGCTCGGCTCAAGCTTGCTGCCGGCAGCGCTTCAGTCATTATGATCCTAACCGCAGCAGTTGCCCCCCTTAACCTGTTTTGGGTCAACGATACGCGCCAAGAGCGTAATGTTGTCCAGATGCAGATAGAAAGTCTCCGTATTGTGCAGGAGCTGGTGGTCGATGCAGAGACTGGCCAGCGTGGTTATGTCATTACCGGTAATGAGGTATTTATTACGGCCCTACTATGTTTCGCTATCCTCCCTGCCTAACGAATTCAAGAGGCTCAAGAGTGTTTACGCTGGCGACGTTCTGGATCAGACAGAAAAAGTAGATGTGCTTATTAAGCATGCTCAGCTGAAGCTCGAAGATCTGGCCAGAACCATCACCCTCAGGCATGAGCAGGGGTACGCTGCAGTAGAGGCCATTATTCGTACCGGTCACGGCAAGGATTTGATGGAGAACGTTCGTAACGTGGTAGGCGAACTCATATTTGGAGAGCAGCAGGAACTGGCAGCGCTTGATAATAAGCTTGGAGAGAAAAGTATAGCGGCAGTAGGCTTTTCTCTAATCAGTACACTCCTGACCATGCTGCTTCTATCCTTTATGTTCAGGTCAATGCGTAACGCTATCCTTGCTCAAGAAAACTCAGCCAATGATGCTCAACTCATCAGCCGAAAGCTTGAGGAGAGCGTCAGAGAACTTAGCCAGCGTAACCTTGAAGTATCTCTCTTGGGAGAGATGTCTCGTACGCTTCAGACTGAGATGACGTTGCAAGAGGGACTGGCAATCAGCTCGCTGTATTGCTCAAAACTGCTGCCAGATACAGTAGGTGCGATCTTTCTCTACCGTAATTCAGCAGACATGTTGGAGCGAGGCGCCACATGGGGCAGCGAGGAGGTCGAGCCACGTATGATGGCTCCCCATGATTGCTGGGCTTTGCGCCGGGGACAAGTGCATTACTGCGAGGAAAGTCATTCTGCATTACGCTGTAATCACTATATGGCAGAGGACCCGTGCAATCATTACTGCCTACCCTTAACCGCTTACGGTGAAGTGCTGGGCCTTTTGTATATCAGCAAGCCCATTAAGGACGGCGCCCTGGTTGATCAAGCGATGAATCTGGCTGAAGCCATCAGCGAGCAGACAGCGCTGGCACTAACCAATGCGAAGCTGAGACAGGTAATGCGTGACCAGTCCGTTAAGGATGCTCTGACCGGCCTCTACAACCGACGCGTCATGGAGGAAAGTCTGGCTTGTGAACTGGCCCGCTCACAACGTAATGGAGCACCTGTTAGCGTAATCATGCTTGATATCGACCATTTCAAGCAGATAAACGATCTCCATGGGCATGCCGGAGGGGATGCAGCCCTGCGCATGACAGCCCAATTATTGAAAAGTCCTTGCGTGCCTCTGATCTAGCCTGCCGGTATGGCGGTGAAGAACTGGTCATGATTTTGCCGGATTGTACAAAGGAAAACGCCGTGGCTCGCGCTCAGCAGGTATGTGAGGCGCTGCGCCAGCTCAATACTCTAGAAGGTGGCCACTCCATTTCCGTTACAGCCTCCTTTGGTGTAGCCACTGCGCCAGAAAACAGCACAGAGCCGGTAGAGCTAATCGGTATGGCTGATAGTGCGATGTATATGGCTAAAAGGGCTGGTCGTGACCGTGTAATAGCAGCTTAGTAGGAGCCTCGCCCTGCTCGCAATCCAGGCCTGTGCTGACTTATTCAAAGCCCAATTATGTTTTTGAAACAAAGTACTCCTGGTCAATATTCGATATCAGCCATTCTTCTATATCTTGCATGCCTCTGGCTTCACGAAAGAGACTATTCATAAGGCCTGCGGCTGCACTACTTCCTGCGTCTACTGCCGCAAATCTCTAACCACTGACTATAACGCGATAAAAGTAAATTCATATCGGCTTCAAGTAGGCTCGCAGATTTTCAGCCGTACCGAATCGAGGGGCAGGAAAACGAGAAATTGCTCTAACGGCTGAGCAAGAGGGTGTTAGATAATATTGGGAATAGGATGGACTCTGTTTCGTCCCAGCTCCTTTGCTGTATACAGATTCATGTCAGCAAAGCCCAGCTCATAGGCCGGATTGTATTCAGAACTGTCTGGAATCACTACATGGTATCCGATACTGGCTGTGACGCGACCCAGAGGAGAGTCCATATGCTCAATGTTTGCCGCCCTGATACCTTCCATGATGGCCGTCGCAATGCCATAAGTACCCGCTTCATCGGTATTAGGCAGCAGGATGACAAGCTCTTCACCACCATAGCGTGCGGCTAAGTCACCTGCGCGGCGAACATTCTGTTTGATGACCTGCGCTACAGCTTGAAGGCACAGATCTCCCATCTGATGGCCATAGCGGTCATTAAATCGTTTGAAATAATCTACGTCGAGCATGATAAGCCCGATCGGGTGAGCCTGACGGCGTCCTCGGTTCAGCTCAACCGGCAGCATGACATCGAAATGGCGTCGGTTGGCTAAACCGGTCAGGCCATCTTCCATTGCCAGCCTTTCAACAGCGTCATAGGCGGCTTTAAGTTCGAGTTGATTTTCCCGGTCCAGTCGCATGTAGCGCAGCACGACCAGCGCCAGGGCAAATAAAACAGCGAGCATGACCATTAGCCCGCCGGTGTAAATCACCACCTCGGTCAGCCAGGGGGCTAACACATCTTTTAAGGAAAATCCAACCTGTACCACCAGCGGATAGCGCTCAAGCGCCTGATATCCCTGGATACGCTTTACGCCGTCTACAACTGAAGTAATTCGAGTAACGCCAAAGCGTCCTTGGTGCAGGTACTTGCTGTATACCTCTCCCTTGGAGAGATTAAGCCGTATGTTATTTTCTGAATTGGGCAACCGTGAGATCACTTCACCGCTACGCAAGGCCTGGACAATGATATCCCCGGCACCCAGTCGGAAGTCAGCATAGTAGGCGTTGAAATACTCGATATTGACGGTAACCAGTACAACGCCGGCAAAACTCTTGTCCGGGTTGTTGATTCGGCGCGAAACAGGGACTACAAGGTCGCCTGTAGATCGGCTGCGCAGGGGTGTACCAATATAAACCCCTCGGTCCCTGAAGGTCTTGTGGTAGATGAAATATTCGCGGTCACTGTTATTGATGCTGGCGGGATAGTCATCCTTATCCGTCACGATCCACTTGCCGTCCTTGTCATAGACGAAAACGCCATGCACCTGGTTCATCTGAGCAACCTGGCGTTTGAAAAACTGCTTCAAACGCGCCACATTTTCATCCGATAGCCCTGCGCCAAAGTTATCCCACTCCAGCCTCTCGACTATGCCATAGCTGGTCAGATCCAGTTCCTCGTAAGTGTCCTGAGCATGCTGCGCAATTGATTTCACCAGATTAGCCGCATTCACCTCAGCAGCATTTAAAGTAGCCTCATAGCTTCTAAAAAGCTGAAGTGACACAACGCTGGTAAGCCCCAGGGTAAAGCACAGGGCAAACACGATGAAGACGCGCCGAAGACGATTGGCCTGGTTCATGGAGATCATTTGTTGTGGGTACCAGTTACGCTTTTCCCTGCGGCGCAGCTTAAGGGGTGGTTCTTGTGTATCGACTACATGGGATATTCATTGACGGCTGTATTTGGCGCATGTGTTGCAGCACATGAGCGTACCGGGATATGGACCTCGGACTACGAGCGTAATTTCAGAAACGACGCAGTCGGCCGTTAAGCTTAGGATCTGAAACCGGGTAACCCTATGCTTACTGGTAGTTATGACCCATTCCTAGTCTTGATCTCTATCATTGTGGCAGTTCTGACCTCCTACACTGCGCTCCAGCTGGCCTCTGCTGTGTTTAATACATCCGGCACTGCTGCGCGGAAATGGCTTGGTTGTGGCTCAGTAGCCATGGGGGTTGGAATCTGGGCAATGCATTTCATTGGCATGCTGGCTTTCAGCCTGCCTATCGAGCTTAGCTACCAAGCCTCGGCCACTGTGCTTTCGTTAGGGCTGGCTATTTTAGCAGCGGCTGTAGCGCTGGGAATCGTCTGCCGTCCAGCGCTGGCGACTCGGCATTTTTTCTGGGGTGGTCTGGTCATGGGCGCCGGGATTGCAGCGATGCATTACACCGGCATGGCTGCAATCAATATGCATCCAGCCATCAGCTACGACCCCATATGGCTAGGCGCCTCCCTGGTCATCGCAGTACTTGCCTCAATCTCGGCGCTGTATGTAGCTTTTCATCTAAAGCGGCCTTTGGCGCATGTCTGGATGCTGCGTTTCGCCGCATCCATTTTTCTCGGCTTTGGCATAGCGGCAATGCATTACACCGGAATGGCAAGCGCACGTTTCCACATGGGAAGCTCTAGCGGGAATATAGATGGCAGTATCGATACCTACTGGCTAAGCGCACTCGTAACGCTGGCCAGCGTCTCGCTACTGGCTATGGCATTAGCTGCCGTAGTGCTCGAGCGGCATACGCGGCGCCAGAAGCTTGCAGACAGGCGAGCCGATATCAAACACTACCTTGCCACCCGGCAGGTTGCACAAGACCCCCTAGAAAGACTACCGCGTTGTCCTGAACCAAAAGAGTTACAGCCCCGGGATTGATCACGCTCATGACTGTCGTTTGATTGTTATAGTGTCTACTCTAAGCATCAGGGGTATCCTAATGGCTCGCGAAGACAGGATTGGATAGGGTCGTACTTGATGTAATGGAGCGGTAGTAGTATCGCTATCAGCCATAGGGTAACGCCAAAAAAAGCCGCCCCTACGGACGGCTTTTTGATTTATAGAGGCTGAAGTCGTTTATTTAGTTAGGCACGACTACCAGTGTTTTAGGATACCCAACCACCGCGCCGTTAACCGCCGCGCCCTCAAGATACACCGCCATCTTTGCACCGACCTGTGCGGAGCTGATCTTTCTGACCTGGCCATCAGCCAAGCGTACCGACGCCCCTACTTTAAAGGCCGCCTTGTTAGCATCATTGGCCGGAATCGAAAAACCAGGCTTCTTGCGATACACGCCGTTTAGCCAGTCCACGTTAGTGATGTTATTAATCTCACTCACCGTGCCTGCTGAAGCCGGTGTAGAGGCCACAGGAGTAGTCGATGCTGCAGGTGTTGTAGCAACAGTTTTTTTCGGACCAATCTCGGTGCAGCTGCTGCTGTCCATGTACTTCTTGAGCGTCGGCCACTGCGGGCGCTCTACACCATTGATAGGCTCAACCGACATGAAATAGTTGCCCCAACCCGGACCTGCCGCCCAGTAGGACGCCGGTACGCAATTCTCTTTCAGGTAGGCCAGCATATTGTCCATCAGGATGTTCCAGCGCGGGTTGT
>NZ_JAUEPD010000010.1:0-252296 GCF_030403525.1 Pseudomonas sp. WAC2 | reverse complement strand
TACAGCACAAGCACCCACACGAATTGCTTGATTCAACTTGTTAAAGAGCGGTTGGTTAAGACCTTCGTCTCAACCGAGGCGCGCATTCTACGCTAACCTCTTGTCCTGTCAAGCATTTTGTTCAACCTGTCTAACCCGCTGAACCGCTTGCCGGACCTGCCGGATCAGGAAACCTGTTCTGGCAGCGGGAGGCGTATTCTACACAAACCTAAAGGCTTGTCAACTACCGCTTCCCTCTTTCCGCTTCTGCCAGACCGGAGGCCTGACCCTGAGTAAACAGCTAAACCATTGATCTACAAGGCTTTTTGCTGTTCCGTTGCAGCGGAAGTGGGGCGCATTATAGGCCCCTCCGCTCACAGGTCAAGCTTTATTTTGAGCGAAACCTAAATTAGCCATTTATTGATCATTACTTTTTGAGGACTCGCGCAGAAAGCCCGTGATTTTGATAGACCTGCGTTAAGGTGACGTCACAATAAAAAGGTCGACGGAGTACGACTTTATGAAAGCACTGGAGTCAGTGACCGGCAAGAAGCCGAACGTTATCTGATCCACCGCCTGGAGCAACTGAGACAGCAAAAGGTACATGGGATCAGACAGGTAAGGCTGTGGGAGGAAGCCGCAGCAAGGCCCAACAAGGAGTTTAAGGATTAGCCGTCTATTCAGCTGACCGTGCAGTATCTGAAGCAGCTACACCCCTTCATTGGCTCGATACCTCTCATCCATATCGACGACGAAGCGCTTGAGCTGTTTATCAAGCACAAGCTGGAAGTGGACGGTGTATCAGCTAGGACGGTGAACATCACGCTCGAGCGGGTGATCAGGATCTTGAACCTGTGTGCTCGCAAGTGGCGGGATGAAGAGAAGCGGCCATGGCTGGATGCCGTGCCCATGATCAAGAAGCTGGACGAGGCTAAGGCGGCACGCAAGCCCTGCCCGCTTTCATGGGTGGAACAGTCGATTCTCTTCGCTGAACTGACCGACCATCTGCGGCGCATGGCCTTGTACAAGGTCAATACCGGCTGCCGGGAGCAGGAAGTGTGCAAGCTGAGGTGGGAATGGGAAATCAAGGTGCCAGAGATTGGAGCCAGCGTGTTTCTGATTCCGGCCGGCTTTGGTGGGAGGCATGAAAAGGCGGGAGTGAAAAACGGTGATGAGCGATTGGTGGTGCTCAACTCTGTAGCGATGTTGGTCATTGATGGGCAGCGCGGTCTGCATCCAGTCTGGGTGTTCCCTTACGGGGTATCAGACGGACAAGGACCTACCGCAGTACACCGAATGAATGACAGCGCATGGAAGAAGGCCAGGGTCAGAGCAGCTGACAAGTGGGAGCAAATACACAAGACCAGTGCTCACCCTGGGTTTCGGTCAATCCGCGTGCATGACCTTAAACATTCGTTTGGCAGACGATTTAGGGCAGCAGGCGTAACCGAAGAAGATCGCAAGGCACTATTGCCACAAGAACGGCAGCATCACCAGTCACTATTCCGGCGCGGAACTAGGACAACTGATTGACGCAGCCAACAAGGTATCGGCAACCGACTCACGCGGACCGGTCCTTACGATTTTGAAGAGGAAGCAGGCATGAAATCATGAGAAGTCACGCAAAAGTCACGCACACAAAAAAGGCCAGTCATCTCTAACTGGCCTCTAATGCTGATGTTCATTGGTCGGGACGGAGTGATTCGAACACTCGACCCCTTGCACCCCATGCAAGTGCGCTACCAGGCTGCGCTACGCCCCGACTGTATCCCTTGCGAGATGGCGAACATATTAAGCTAAGGTTTTGATAAATGGAAGGTTTTTTTAAATTATTTTTGAAGAACGCCCAAAACGTCCTCTAATTCGCTAATCATTTGCTTTATTAGCTGGCGATACTGGGTAGTATCATCCTTAGCATCATCACTCGACAACCTTAGACGAGCCCCGCCTATGGTAAAACCTTGGTCATAAAGCAGAGCCCTGATCTGACGGATCATAATGACATCTTGTCGCTGGTAATAACGACGATTACCTCGCCTTTTTACCGGGTTAAGCTGAGGAAACTCCTGCTCCCAGTATCTAAGGACATGGGGCTTAACCAAACAGAGGTCACTTACCTCACCTATAGTGAAGTATCGCTTACCCGGTATAGCAGGTAATTCATTATTATGGCTTGGTTCCAGCATACGCTTCTACCCTGGCCTTAAGTTTTTGCCCAGGACGGAAAGTCACTACACGGCGTGCCGTGATTGGTATCTCTTCGCCTGTTTTAGGATTGCGTCCGGGGCGCTGACGCTTATCTCGCAAATCAAAGTTACCAAAACCTGATAGCTTAACCTGCTCGTTCTGCTCTAAAGCATTTCGAATTTCTTCGAAAAACAACTCCACTAGTTCCTTGGCCTCACGCTTATTCAGGCCAAGCTCCTCATAGAGACGTTCAGCCAACTCAGCTTTCGTCAGAGCCCCCATACGCTATTTCCTTAATGTGGCGTTGAACCTTTCTTCTAGGGAAACGAGGATTTTCTGTGTCGTTTCGTTGATTTCTTCATCAGTAAGAGTGCGTGATGGATGCTGCCAGGTCAAGCCAACTGCAAGACTTTTTCTAAGCGGATCAATGCCCTTGCCTTGATATACGTCAAAGAGTCTTAAATCAACCAGACACTCACCAGCCTTGTCCCGTACAACAGACAAAACATCCGCCGAAGATACCTCTATATTCACTAGAATTGCCAAGTCTCTACGTACTTCTGGATAACGTGACAGCTCCTGGAAACGCGGTAGGCATCTCTGCTCCGCCTCACCTAGCAACACTTCAAATACATAAACAGGTTGATCTAAATCCAAAGCTTTTAATAGCTCGGGATGTAATGCTCCCACATAACCCACCAGCCGGCCGTCACGCTCAATGCGTGCAGTCTGTCCAGGATGCAGCGCAGGATGCTCTGCCGCGAAAAAGGTAAAATCACCTGCATCCTCACCGCAACCCAACAGCGATTCAACATCGCCTTTGATATCGAAAAAATCTACACGCTCAGAACCAGAGTTCCAGCTTTCTGGAAAGCGTGAGCCCGAAATTAGACCAGCCAAGACACGCTCTTGCGCCAAATCATCTAGTGAACCGACAAAACGAAGCCCTGATTCAAACAAGCGCACCCGACTCTGCTGGCGATTAAGATTGTGCTGCAGCGCCTTGACCAAGCCCGGCCAAAGCGAAGCGCGCATAGCAGCCATATCTTGAGAAATCGGATTAGCCAACAATACTGGATCAAGCGTTGGCGAGAATAGCTTGAATGTCTTTTCGTCTATGAAACTATAAGTAATAGCTTCCTGATAACCCCGAGCAACCAGCTGGTGTCGAAATTGCGAAAGGCCAGTACGCGCCTCGGCATATCCTTTTGGAGCCAAGCGTGCTTGTGGAAAACGAGTCGGAAGGCGGTTATATCCGTAAAGGCGCGCCAATTCTTCTATCAAATCGACTTCGATTGCTATGTCGAAACGATGGCTAGGAATGCCAATTTTCCACTGGTTTTCATCAGTAGACTCAACGGTCAATGCAAGACCTTTCAGCAGGCGCTCAACTTCATCACTCTCAAGACGCAGACCTAGCACTTGCTCGATGCGCTCACTACGCAAAGTAATAGAGGTCTTAACAGGCAAATGTTCAGCACTTGCTATCTCTATCACCGGACCTGGTTCACCACCGACAATATCTACCAGTAGGGCTGTAGCGCGCTCCATTGCACGACGAGGCAGATCAAAGTCTACTCCGCGCTCAAAGCGGTGCGAAGAGTCAGTGTGAAGGCCATAGGAACGCGCCTTACCAGCAACAGCAATAGGATCGAAGAAGGCGCTTTCCAGGAACAGATCCGCAGTAGTGGCGCTTACACCACTGTATTCCCCCCCCATGATCCCAGCTATGGCTAGCGCACGCTCATGGTCGGCGATAACTAACGTATCCGGGCGAAGAGTAATCTCTTGGCCGTCTAACAGAACCAGCTTCTCGTCGGGCTGCGCTAAGCGAACACGAATGCCGCCCTTGATCTCGTTGAGATCAAAAGCATGCATAGGCTGCCCAAGCTCAAGCATAACGTAATTAGTTACATCGACCGCAGCATCAATTCTGCGAATCCCGGATCGCCGCAGGCGCTCTACCATCCATTGTGGCGTAGGGCGGGAGAGGTCAACATTTTTTAGCACACGCCCTACATAACGAGGGCAAGCAGAAGGCTCAACAACCTCAATTGGGCGTGCATCTTCTATACTTACTTGTGCAGGTGGAACATCAAGCTCATGCACTGGAACGCCATAGAGCGCACCAACTTCACGAGCGAGGCCGGCGATTGATAAACAATCGCCGCGATTAGGCGTTAGATCAACGTCTATAGAAACGTCATCCAACCCCAAGTAATCACGGAAATCCTTGCCTACCGGTGCATCTGACGGCAGTTCCATCAGACCTGCATTATCTTCTGATACGCTCAACTCACTAGCAGAACACAGCATGCCTTGAGACTCAACGCCGCGCAGCTTGGCTTTCTTTATAGTGAAATCACCTGGCAGCTTGGCGCCAATCATAGCGAAGGGAATCTTCAGACCAGCACGCACATTTGGCGCACCGCACACGACCTGAAACTCTTCCTGGCCATTACTAACACGGCATACATTCAGCTTATCAGCGCCAGGATGCCGCTCAATGGCGAGCACCTCTCCTACTACCACACCGCTGAACTGCCCGGCCACCGGCTCGACGTCGTCTACTTCAAGACCTGCCATGGATAACTGAGCGACTAAATCGTCCCGAGAAGCCGGCGGACTTACCCAAGCTCTCAACCACTGTTCACTGAATTTCATTGTGCCCCCTATTAAAGCTAGCGGAATTGCGCCAGGAAGCGCAGGTCGTTATCGAAGAACAGCCGTAAGTCATTTACGCCGTAACGCAGCATGGCTAGGCGCTCAACGCCCATACCAAACGCGAAGCCCTGATATTTCTCAGGATCGATACCCGCCATTTGCAGCACGTTAGGGTGCACCATTCCGCAACCTAAGACTTCAAGCCAGCTAGGGGTCAGCTGGCCGTCTTTATTGACATGTCGACGGATGTCGACTTCTGCAGAAGGCTCAGTGAATGGGAAATAAGAAGGTCTGAAGCGGACCTCTAGGTCTTCTTCAAAAAACTCGCGCAGAAAACCCACTATCGTGCTCTTGAGGTCGGCAAAGCTGACCTTCTCATCAATCACAAGCCCTTCTACCTGATGAAACATCGGCGAGTGCGTCTGATCGGAATCGCAGCGATAAACTCGGCCTGGGCAGATGATACGAATCGGAGGCTGCTGCTGCTCCATGACACGAATCTGCACGGGTGAGGTATGCGTACGCAGTAGACGTGTAGCATTAAAATAAAACGTATCGTGCATAGCACGAGCCGGGTGGTGACCTGGAATATTAAGCGCCTCGAAGTTATGGTAGTCGTCTTCGATTTCAGGGCCTTCAGCCACGTTGTAACCAATACCTGTAAAAAGTCGCTCGATACGTTCCAAAGTACGGGTAATAGGGTGCAGACCACCCGTTGTTTGCCCTCTGCCAGGCAATGTTACGTCAACCCGCTCCGCCGCTAACTTTTCAGCCAAAGCGGATTCTTCTAAAAACTGTTTGCGGGCGTTAAGCGCATCTTGCACACGCTCTTTAGCCGCATTGATCAGCGCACCGACTTTCGGCCGCTCTTCTGCAGGCAGATTGCCCAGCGTCTTCATGACCTGGGTAAGCTCACCTTTTTTCCCTAGGTAGCCAACCCGTAGCTGTTCAAGAACAGTCGTGTCTTCAGTTTGCTGCACGGCCTCCAACGCTTGGCTGACCAGTGCCTCCAGGTTTTCCATTCACTGACTCCAGATACAAAATAGGGGAAGAGCTTTAGGCCCTTCCCCTACTGGTGACGTTACTGTCGGGCCAAGGCCCTGATTGACACAGGGCTTAAGCCAAAGAAGCTTTAGCTTTCTCGACAATCGCAGCGAACGCTACTTTTTCATTTACCGCCAGATCGGCCAGAACCTTACGGTCGATCTCAATGGCCGCTTTCTTCAAGCCAGCAATGAAACGGCTGTAAGACAGACCGTTCATACGAGCACCAGCATTAATACGAGCGATCCATAGGGCGCGGAACTGACGCTTGCGCTGACGGCGGTCACGATAGGCGTATTGGCCTGCCTTGATCACAGCCTGCTTAGCAACACGGAACACGCGAGAGCGAGCACCGTAGTAACCTTTAGCCAGCTTCAGAATTTTTTTATGACGACGACGGGCAATTACGCCACGCTTAACACGAGCCATGAGTTATACCTTTACCTTGTGACCGATTAACGAACGCGCAGCATGCGCTCAACTTTTTGAACGTCAGACGGGTGCATCAGAGATGTACCACGCAGCTGGCGCTTACGCTTGGTGGTCATTTTGGTCAAGATGTGACTCTTGAACGCGTGCTTGTGCTTGTAGCCGGAAGCGGTCTTTTTAAAACGCTTCGCTGCACCACTTTTGGTTTTCATCTTTGGCATGTTCATATACTCCGCATTGGGTGATTACGCATAACCGCAAGGCCTGCCAGTGCCCTGGTGGTTACTTTTTCTTTTTAGGGGCGATGACCATAATTAGCTGGCGTCCTTCCATCTTAGGATGCTGTTCTACGGCACCGTATTCAGCAAGGTCAGCCTCGACCCGCTTTAACAGCTCCATACCCAGCTCCTGGTGGGCCATCTCACGACCACGGAATCGCAAGGATACCTTGGCCTTGTCCCCCTCATTAAGGAAACGTACCAGGTTGCGTAGTTTTACCTGGTAATCCCCTTCTTCCGTCCCTGGGCGAAACTTGATTTCTTTTACCTGAACCTGTTTTTGGTTCTTTTTCGCTGCTGCGGTCTGCTTCTTCTTCTCGAAAAGATGCTTGCCGTAATCCATGATGCGGCACACAGGAGGTACTGCATCGGCGGAAATTTCCACCAAGTCCAGCTTGGCTTCATCAGCAGCGCGTAGCGCTTCATCAATCGAGACGACGCCAATCTGTTGGCCGTCAGCACCAATCAACCGGACTTCACGAGCCGAGATATTCTCGTTGATCGGAGCCTTGGGTTGAGTTCGCTTATCCTGTCTCATTTCACGCTTAATAGTCATTACTCCAATTCTTGTCGACCGCGACGAGCAACTGCTTGAGCTAGAAGCTCCTTGAAGTCCGCAATAGGCATTGAGCCCAGATCAGCACCTTCACGCGTGCGTACAGCCACGGCTCTTGATTCAACTTCCCGATCACCTATAACAAGAAGATAGGGAACCTTGAGCAAAGTATGCTCCCGAATTTTAAAGCCGATTTTCTCGTTTCTCAAGTCAGCTTTAGCTCGGAAACCGCTTTGATCAAGAATTTGCACCACTTCGTTAGCGAAATCGGCCTGTTTGTCAGTGATATTCATGATCACTGCCTGAGTTGGAGCAAGCCACGCCGGGAAAGATCCCTCGTAATGCTCAATCAAAATACCGATGAATCGCTCAAAGGAACCAAGGATAGCACGATGCAGCATTACTGGGTGCTTACGGCTATTATCTTCACTGACGTATTCAGCACCGAGACGAGACGGCAAATTAAAATCAAGCTGTAGCGTACCGCATTGCCATACTCGACCTAGACAGTCCTTCAAAGAAAATTCAATTTTTGGACCGTAGAATGCACCTTCTCCCGGCTGCAAGTCATAGGCCAGCCCTGCATGATCAAGCGCCGCAGCTAATGCTGATTCTGCTTGATCCCACAAGTCATCTGAGCCAACACGCTTTTCAGGACGGGTAGAAAGCTTCAGTTGTATATCAGTGAATCCGAAATCAGCGTAAACCGCTAAAGTAAGCTTAATGAAAGCAGCCGCCTCTTCCTGCATTTGGTCTTCTGTGCAGAAAATGTGAGCGTCATCTTGAGTAAACCCTCTGACACGCATAATGCCATGTAAAGAGCCTGATGGCTCATTACGGTGACAAGCGCCGAACTCTGCCAGACGAAGAGGCAATTCCTTGTAACTCTTTAACCCCTGATTAAACACCTGCACGTGACACGGGCAGTTCATTGGCTTAATGGCATAGTCACGACTTTCCGATTCAGTCGTAAACATGTTGTCGGCATAGTTAGCCCAGTGGCCGGACTTTTCCCAAAGGGAACGATCCACAACTTGTGGCGTACGGATTTCGGAGTAGCCGTTTTCATGCTGAATACGGCGCATGTACTGCTCAAGCGCCTGATAAACAGTCCAGCCGTTAGGATGCCAGAACACCATTCCTGGCGCCTCTTCCTGAGTATGGAAGAGATCCAGCCGCTTGCCTAGCTTGCGGTGGTCACGTTTTTCAGCTTCTTCAATGCGCTGAATATAAGCTGCCAGCTGTTTTTTATCAGCCCACGCCGTACCATAGATACGCTGTAATTGTTCGTTTTTGGAGTCGCCACGCCAGTAGGCACCAGACAGCTTCGTTAGCTTAAATGCCTTCAAAAAGCGGGTATTGGGCACATGCGGACCACGACACATGTCCACATACTCTTCATGATGATACAACCCCATTGCCTTTTCATCAGGCATATCTTCAATCAAGCGGAGCTTGTAATCTTCCCCTCTCGCTTTAAACGTCTCGATAACCTGCTCTCGCGGAGTCATACGCTTGATGACGTCGTAGTCCTTATCGATCAACTCACGCATCCGCGTTTCGATAGCAGCCAGATCATCCAGCGTAAAAGGACGCTCATACGAGATGTCGTAATAGAATCCCTCATTAATAACAGGACCAATTACCATCTTCGCTGTCGGGAACAGCTGCTTTACAGCATGACCAACCAGATGAGCACAAGAGTGACGGATGATCTCCAAACCCTCTTCATCTTTAGGCGTAATAATTTGCAGGGACGCGTCATGATCAATAACATCGCAAGCATCCACCAGACGTCCATCTACTTTGCCTGCCAGAGTAGCTTTCGCTAATCCAGTGCCTATAGACTGAGCGACCTCTGTGACTGTAACAGGATGATCGAATAAACGTTGGCTACCGTCGGGAAGAGTAATAGTGGGCATGGCGCCTCCTTTAACAGTGGTGACCCATACCAAGGGCCACATGGTTCGGATGAGCCAGTAAGCTACAGCATCGAATTATATATCCTACCGAACGATGGCAGGCCTATGCACTTTTCAATTAATCGATGAAGGATCACTGGAGCAACAAAGAATATATATGCTTTCAGAAAATGATTAGCTATACAACCAAGCATTAGGCCGCACCTAAAAATATTAGCCCTCCACACCAAGCTAGTCAGTCTAGCTACCTAGTGGTTTTCACGCAGCACAACTTGAAAGCAAGCCATCACCTGGGCACTTGATCAAAGATCACTTTTGGCATGCCGTAGCTGTAAAAACTACTGGATTGAAACTGAAGAATAGCCAACACAGGCCGATAACTCGCATAACCAAAGCGGGATCGACTTGCCGTGATCATTCCAGACATACCGATTGTAAGAATAAGCCTGAAAGACTACGCGTTGTTAGCAAGGGCGCTAGATTCAACGGTGTTTTCAATTACATTGAAAACAGACGAAGGAAAGCCCATTGCCTGGCGCTTTTCAAAGGGCTACTTCACGAATAAAAGAATGTTTGAGCAGATAGTAGGCCGATTGCCACTATAAAGCAGCCAGACCTTGCCTCAAAAAATAAGGGCCTGACCAATCAAGTCAAGCCCTTATTACAACTGGTGCCCGGAGCCGGAATCGAACCGGCACGGAGTTTCCTCCGAGGGATTTTAAGTCCCTTGCGTCTACCGATTTCGCCATCCGGGCGGTAGCGCTCTACACTGAGCATTTAGCTAGGGATAGATAGCAAACAATCCAACTTAGCAGCACAGCGAACAACAAAGTAAAAATAAAAAGCCCTACAGACCGCTAGATCTGCAGGGCTACATAGTGGAGGCCGAGGTCGGAATCGAACCGGCGTACACGGATTTGCAATCCGCTGCATGACCACTCTGCCACCCGGCCTCATAAGCCAACCCCAATTAAAGCGGAGCTGACTGACAAACTGGAGCGGGAAACGAGACTCGAACTCGCGACCCCGACCTTGGCAAGGTCGTGCTCTACCAACTGAGCTATTCCCGCGTCTTGGTGACGGGCGCCATTCTATACAATCCAACGACGCTGTCAACTCATTGATTCAAAAAAGTTATTTTTTCTTCGTTATGCTCAGATGCGGCCAAGCCGCAAGCAGATAACTGCACATAGACCAAAGCGTAAGCGCAGCCGCAATGATCAGAAGAACATACCCTGTCAAAACCCAGAACGTCAGTTGAGGAGGATTAGCCAACAGCACAATCAAAGACACCATCTGCGCCGCTGTTTTCCATTTTCCAAGACTAGATACAGCTACTTGAGCTCGCGCCCCTAATTCTGCCATCCACTCACGAAGGGCTGACACTACAATTTCTCGACCAATAATAATGGTAGCAGGCAACGTTAACCAAATAGTGGCATGTTCCTGAACCAAAAGCACCAAGGCCACCGCAACCATGAGCTTGTCAGCAACCGGGTCCAGGAAAGCTCCGAATGGAGTACTCTGTTTCCATCGACGAGCCAAGTAGCCATCCAGCCAATCAGTAAAACTAGCCAAGGCAAACACTGAACTCGCCGCCCAATAGCTCCAAGAAACCGGCATGTAAAACAGAGCAATAAAGAAAGGAATGAGCAGAACGCGCAGAACAGTAAGCAGGTTAGGAATGTTCATTGGCACAGGAAATATATGAATGTCTGGACATTCTACTCACTGTGCAGTGCAGCATAAATCTGCTCAGCTAGTTTTTTGCTAATTCCTGGCGCCTTGGCTATCTCATCGACACTTGCACGATTAAGCTCTTGCAGGCCTCCGAAGTACTTAAGCAGCTCTCTACGCCGCTTCGGCCCTACTCCTGCAACATCTTCAAGTGTAGATGTCCTACGCGCCTTCCCTCTTCTTGCTCGATGCCCCGTAATAGCAAAGCGATGCGCCTCGTCACGAATCTGCTGTATCAGGTGCAATGCAGGAGAGTGACCCGGCAAGCTGAACTCATTAGAGGGATCATTCAGATAGAGTGTCTCCAAACCTGGCTTGCGAGTTACACCCTTAGCCACACCCAACAAGACGAGATCCGGAACCGCCAGCTCTTGAAGCACATCACGAGCCATTGCCAACTGCCCTTTACCGCCATCCACCAGTAAGATATCAGGCGTTTTACCCTCCCCATCCTTGAGCTTACTGAAACGACGGGTCAACGCCTGATGCATGGCAGCATAATCATCACCTGCCGTGACACCCTCAATATTGTATCGGCGATAATCGGATTTAATAGGCCCCTCAGGACCAAACACCACACAGGAAGCAACTGTAGCCTCCCCACTTGAGTGGCTAATATCAAAGCACTCCAACCTTTGTGGCGCCTCAGCCAACCCCAACACATCCGTAAGCGCCTCAAAACGAGCAGCCATATGCTGGCGATTAGCAAGCCGAGTATTAAGCGCCTGCTCAGCATTTGTCACAGCCAATTGCTGCCAGCGGGCACGAGTGCCTCGAACACGATGCGAGATCTCAAGACCTCGAGAATGCAATTCGTTAAAGGCACTTATGAGGGTTGGGAAGTCCTCATGAACGGTATTTACGATGACTTCATCGGGCAAATCCCGCTCCATATGAGCAAGATAATACTGTTCCAAAAATGCAAGAAGAACGTTATGGGACTCCTCCTCAATCGCAACCTGCGGAAAAAAGTTTTTGCTACCAAGAACACGGCCGCCACGCACAGTGATTAGATGAACGCATGCACCACCTGGATTCACCATCGCAGCGATAACATCTACATCCCCGCTTCCACCCTCTATATACTGCTGATCCTGCACTCGTCGCACTAAGGCAATTTGATCACGCAGCTCGGCGGCCCGTTCAAAATCCAAAGCCATGGCAGCCTTTTCCATAACTGCACTTAGCTCTTCAGCCAAGGCATTGCTCCGCCCTTCCAGGAACATAGCCGAATGACGTACATCTTCAGCATATTCCTCTCGGGAAACCATATTAGTGCACGGACCCTTGCAGCGCTTGATTTGATATTGAAGACAGGGGCGAGTACGGTTCTTGAAAAAACCGTCCTCACACTGGCGCACCATAAATGCCTTTTGCAAGAGATTCAGACTTTCTCGGATAGCACCCGCACTCGGATACGGACCGAAATAGCGGCCCCGTTCCTTTTTAGCGCCTCTGTGGATAGCAAGCCGAGGAAATTCATCCTCAGTTGACAGAAAGACATAAGGATAAGATTTGTCATCCCGAAGGAGAATATTGTAAGGGGGGCGTAACTGCTTGATAAGGTTCTGTTCAAGCAGAAGCGCCTCTGTCTCATTCCCAGTAATAGTTATCTCAATCTGGGAAATTTTTGCTACTAACGCCGCTGTCTTGGGAGCCAAGCCAGTTTTGCGGAAGTAACTCGAAAGGCGCTTTTTGAGATTCTTTGCTTTTCCGACATAAAGCACCTTGGAGCTTTCGTCGAACATTCGATAAACACCTGGCCGAGAACTGCAGCCAGAAAGAAAAGCAGAAGGATCAAACGTTTCGGTCATTTCAACTCGTAGCGTCTACCATCCCGTGACGAACTGCCAATAAAGCCAGCTCCACATCACTGGTAATGGAGAGTTTCTCGTAAATACGATAACGATAGGTGTTAACGGTCTTGGGCGACAGGCAAAGCTTATCGGAGATCACTTGAACCTTATGGCAATTAGCAATCATTAATGCGATCTGGATTTCGCGCTCTGAAAGAAGATCAAACGGCGAGCCATTGCTTTGAGGTTGAAAAGACTTTAGCGCTAACTGCTGAGCAATCTGAGCACTTATGTACCGCTGACCGCCAAATGCATGACGTATAGCAGTAATCATCTCCTGGATATCCGCACCTTTTGTAAGATAACCAGAAGCCCCAGCCTGCAACAGACGAGTCGGAAAGGGATCTTCCTCACATGCCGTTACTGCAATGACCTTTACCTCGGGATGACTACGAAGAAGCTTTCGAGTAGCTTCCAAGCCGCCGATGCCTGGCATCTTGACGTCCATGAGGACCACATCAGGCTTTAACTCTCTGACAAGATTTAATCCATTCTCGCCAGAATCTGCCTGACCAATGACCTGAATGCCATCGACATCCGCCAACATACGGATAATACCGGCCCTTACCAGATCATGGTCGTCGACCACCAGCACTTTAATCACCGTGCACCTCATAACGCTGATGCATAAGCCAATTACAAGCCTAAGACTCGTCTCAAGCTAATAAATGCGAAAGAATGTGTAACGACTATACACAAGTCAGAGATAAACGCACGATGACTTGAAGCAAGAAGATGGCGGAGGCGGTGAGATTCGAACTCACGGAAGAGTCTCCCCTTCGACGGTTTTCAAGACCGTTGCCTTAAACCACTCGGCCACACCTCCGCAGGTGCGGGCCGCAATATTACCCGAACGAAACACGCTGTCAAACACTTAAATCTATTTTTTTTCAAAGAGTTGTTATTATCTTATGGTATGAATAGGTTTCGACCACATTAGGAGTGTCGTTATGAACGAGCGTCAATATGCCTTCAACCCTGCGGTTGCCGAACGGCGCGACATTAGTCGCACGCTGCGCAACACCTATGCTCTGTTGGGAATGACGCTGGCCTTCAGTGGCTTGGTAGCTTACGTCTCGCAGCAGATGCGTGTTGCATATCCCAACATTTTTGTAGTTCTGATCGGCTTTTATGGTCTGTTCTTTCTCACTGTGAAATTGCGTAACAGTGGCTGGGGGCTGGTCAGCACGTTTGCGCTTACCGGCTTCATGGGCTACACCCTAGGCCCGATACTGAATATGTATCTGGGCCTGCCTAATGGCGGAAGCATCATTTTTTCTGCCCTAGGCATGACTGCCCTGGTCTTCTTTGGCCTGTCGGCATATGCACTGATTACCCGCAAAGACATGAGCTTTTTGTCGGGCTTTCTAATGGCCGGATTCTGGATATTGCTAGGCGCAATAGCGCTGTCGTTCTTTGTGAATATCAGCGGCTTGCAGCTTGCGATCAGTGCGGGCTTTGTGCTGTTTGCCTCGGCAGCAATTCTGTTCCAAACCAGCGCCATCATCCATGGCGGGGAAGATAACTACATCATGGCTACCATCAGCCTATACGTCTCGATATACAATCTGTTTGTCAGCCTGCTTCAGTTGCTAGGCTTTGCCAGCAGCAATGATTAACGAGACCTGTATTGGAGAGGCCCGCTTTGGCGGGCCTTTTTATTTATGAAATTTGCTATCGTTGTATTTTCCGCACCTCACTCGCCCTCCTCCCGAAGAGCCCTTCGGTTTGCTGAGGCCGTGCTGTCCGCGCACCATGAAATCACTCGTCTTTTTTTCTATCAGGATGGAGTACACAATGCCTCTTCATCCATCGTAACGCCTCAAGATGAGCAAGACTGGGCGGGCCAATGGGGCTTATTCATTCAGCAAAATAAGCTGGATTCAGTCGTCTGCATTTCTGCCGCTTTACGGCGCGGCATTCTGAGCTCGGAAGAGGCTCATCGCCATGGGCGCCAGAGTGCCAACCTTTACGAGCCCTGGCAGCTTTCTGGTCTAGGGCAGCTTCATGAGGCTGCGCAGGAAGCCGATCGCCTCATTTGCTTTGGAGACGCTTAATGGCAAAGTCGCTGCTCATTATTAGTCGGCAAGCGCCATGGTCGGGCATGGCAGCCCGAGAAGCTCTAGACATTGCCCTAGCAGGCGGCGCTTTCGATTTGCCCATTGCCATGCTCTTCATGGATGACGGTGTTTTCCAATTACAACCCTCTCAGGCAGCTTCACATCTTGAGCAAAAAGATCTGACCGCTAATCTACAAGCTCTTCCCTTGTTCGGCGTAGACAAATTGTATGCATTGGAAAGCAGCTTACTGGAGCGCAACGTAATGCAATCAACGCTTGAACTGGAAGTCGAGATCCTATCTACCGAAGAGGCTCGACTGCTTTTAAATCAGCACGACATGGTGATTACGCTGTGAAGACGCTTCACCTTATCTCGGCTTCGCCTTTCCAGAGCAGGATGCTAGACAGCGCCCTGCCGCTACTTGCGGAGCAGGATGCACTTTTATTAATGGGCGACGCTACATACCTGCTACAAGAAAGCTCGCGAACAGCGGCTCTGCTTGAAACGCTTCAAACCGGCGTCAAAGGCTTTGCTCTTCAAGAGGATGTCGAGGCCCGCGGACTCAGAGAAACATCTCGTTTTGAAATAATTGACTATGATCGTTTTGTGGCTCTTTGTGTAGCTTATGACAAGGTACATAGCTGGCCATGACTGCACTCAATGTTGACAAGGAAGGCTATTTACTGGATCTAGGAGACTGGTCCGTTGAAATAGCTGAGGAGCTGGCTCTTCGAGAAGGTCTCTCTCTTACGCCTGAACACTGGGAAATCCTTCATGCTCTTAGAGATTTCTATGCTGAGTTCCAGCTTTCCCCAGCTAATCGTCCGCTGATTAAATATATTGCGCAAACCTTAGGTCCCGAGAAGGGTAACAGCCTTCATTTGAATCTCCTTTTCAAAGGAAGCCCCGCCAAGCTAGCAGCCAAGCTGGCGGGACTTCCAAAACCGACTAATTGCTTATGATAACGACGCCTGAAGAACATCCCTTTGCTCAATTCATACGCATACTCGGCAAAGGTAAACGCGGTTCACGCAGCCTAACTCGCGAAGAAGCCCAGTGCGCCATGGGGATGATCCTTAAGGGAAATGTCGAGGATGTTCAACTCGGCGCTTTTCTTATGCTGCTTCGACACAAGGAAGAAAGCGCAGAAGAGCTTGCCGGCTTTACCGATGCTATTCGAGCACATCTCAACGCCCCGACCATTCCAGTAGATCTGGACTGGCCTAGCTATGCAGGTAAAAAACGCCACTTACCATGGTTTCTGCTTGCCACCAAATGCCTGTCATCCCATGGTGTGCGGATTCTGATTCACGGCGGCGGCGCTCATACAGCAGGACGACTATATACTGAGCAGGTTCTAGAAACGCTGGGTATACGTCTTTGTAACGATTGGCACCAGACACAGGAAGCTTTAAATAAAGACCACCTGGCGTTTATGCCACTGGAAAACTGGATGCCTGCCTTGCAGCATATGATCAACTTACGCAATACGTTGGGATTGCGTTCGCCTATTCATTCGCTGGTCAGACTGTTAAATCCGCTCAAAGCAACTTGCATCCTGCAAAGTATCTTTCATCCAGGCTACCAGCCCATTCACCGTGAAGCCAGCCGCCTATTAGGCGACAAAGCTATCGTGATTAAAGGCGAAGGCGGTGAAATTGAAGCCAACCCAGACAGTGACTTTCATCTCTACGGCACAGAGTACGGTACCGAGTGGGATGAAACCTGGCCTGCACTTTCAGACAGAAGACACGTCAAACCTGAGCGGCTGGATGCCAATCATCTATTGGATGTATGGGCCGGCAAAGCACACGATGCTTACGGCGAACTGGCCGTTCTTTCTACGATAGCCTTGGGTTTGAGAGCGCTTGGCCACAGCCGGGAAGCCGCTCTAGCCAAGGCAAAAGATTACTGGAGCCAACGTCACTAATAGACGGCTCCACAATATGGAAAGGAGCCGATGGGCCTATTGGTAGAAGGCAAATGGCAGGACCGCTGGTACGACACCGGTGAAGATGGAAGCTTCAAGCGGGAAAGCGCCTAGTTCAGACATTGGGTAACGACCACTGGTGAGCCTGGCCCTACAGGCGAGGCAGGCTTCGAGGCAGAGCCTAACCGCTACCGCTTGTATGTTTCTCTAGCCTGCCCCTGGGCTCATCGCACCCTTATTTTCCGAAAGCTTAAAGGCCTCGAGAGTATTATCGACGTATCTGTTGTTAGTTGGCTTATGAAGGACAAAGGATGGACTTTTGATCAAACGCTCGGCTCAACGGGTGACACACCTGATGAAGCCAAGCGGTTTCTTTATGAGCGCTACCTCGAGGCTACACCTCATTACACAGGTCGCGTTACAGTACCAATGCTATGGGATAACAAGCATAAGTGCATCGTTAACAATGAGTCTGCCGATATCATCCGCATGATGAATCATGCATTTGACAGACTGACAGGCAACAGCATCGATTTTTATCCAGAACCATTACAGCGAGACATCGACTCACTTAACGAGCTTATCTATGCCAAGGTGAATAACGGTGTTTATAAGGCTGGATTTGCAACAGAGCAGTACGCTTACGGACTCGCCCTTGAAGAGCTCTTTACTACTCTTGATCAACTAGAAAATCGCCTGAGCAGGCATCGCTACCTGACAGGAAAATACCTGACAGAAGCAGATTGGCGCCTTTTTACAACATTAATACGGTTCGACTCAGTCTATTACGGACACTTCAAATGCAATCTACGCCGCATTACAGACTACCCTAACCTTCAGGGATGGCTGAAGGAGCTCTATCAGTGGCCAGGCATTGCAGGGACTGTCAACTTTGGGCATATCAAGCATCACTATTATGGCAGTCACGAAACGATTAACCCTAACGGGATCATTCCCAAAGGGCCAGCACTCGACTTAACGTCGCCTCACGATCGGGAGCAGTTGCCCGCTATAGGTTTATGGCAGGGTGACCGTTAAGGATGCGATTGGCCTTCGAACCAGGCCAGCTTTTCACGCAAGGTTACGACCTCACCTACGATTATTAGCGTAGGCGCATGAACCTCATGGCGCGCTACGAGAACAGGCAAATCTGCCAGCGTTCCCGTAAATACACGCTGACTTGAGGTGGTGCCTTGCTGAACCAAGGCGGCTGGCGTACCAGCGTCACGCCCGTGCTTGATAAGCTGCTCGCAAATGATTGGCAGCCCAACCAACCCCATATAAAAAACCAACGTTTGCCCCGGAGAGGTCAAATCACTCCATGGCAAATCACACGTGTCATTTTTTAAATGGCCTGTGATAAAGCGTACAGATTGGGCATAGTCTCTATGCGTCAGCGGTATGCCAGCATAGGCCGCACAGCCACTGGCAGCTGTAATACCCGGCACTACCTGGAATCCAATCCCATGGGCAGCCAGACGCTCAATTTCTTCACCCCCGCGCCCAAAGATAAACGGATCTCCGCCTTTAAGCCTCAACACACGCTTACCTTGACTCGCCAGATCAATTAAAAGCTGATTGATTTCTTCTTGCGGAACCGCGTGCTCAGCTCTTTTTTTGCCCACATAGATTCTATCAGCGTCTCTACGACACATATCCAGGATAGCGGGAGCAACCAGGCGATCGTATAAGACTACATCGGCCTGCTGCATGAGGCGCAAAGCCCTGAATGTCAGCAAGTCAGGATCACCCGGTCCCGCGCCTACTAGATAGACTTCGCCCTTAACGTTTGAGGATGCGTTACAAAGCTTCTCTTCAAGCAAGCGCTCAGCCACTTGAGGCTGGCCAGCCAGTACCTTTTCGCCAATTTCGCTTTGGAATACCTCTTCCCAGAAAACGCGCCTCGCCTGGACATCACCAAAACGGCGCTTAACCTTAGAACGAAATTTCTTAGCCAGGCCGGCTAGCTCACCATATGCAGCAGGTATCCAACTCTCTAGTTTGGCTCGTACAAGCCGAGCCAAGACAGGCGCATCTCCCCCGCTCGAAACTGCGACAATCAAAGGTGAGCGGTCAATAATTGCAGGAAAGATAA
This sequence comes from Pseudomonas sp. WAC2, assembly GCF_030403525.1. Taxonomy (NCBI): domain Bacteria; kingdom Pseudomonadati; phylum Pseudomonadota; class Gammaproteobacteria; order Pseudomonadales; family Pseudomonadaceae; genus Pseudomonas; species Pseudomonas sp. WAC2. The sequence goes on along the minus strand of NZ_JAUEPD010000010.1, from coordinate 233,558 downwards.
CAGTGCACAGTGAAGGAGAGTCCACCACATTAACTGGCACACCTATCGCCTTGGCTTGGGCCGAAACCTGGACGTTAAGGTCTTCATTATCGGTTGCAGCAATAACCAGGACGGCCCCACCCATATCATCTACCTGGTAGGGCCGCTCGATCAACGAATCGCCACCATTTTCAATCAATTCTCGCATGGCCGGATGAATGCGTGGCGCAACAACCTTGAGCATTGCCCCAGCATCCTTAAGTAATCGCGCCTTGCGTAAAGCGACCTCACCTCCACCAACAATCAGTACAGGGCGGCCGCTCAGATTGTGAAACAGTGGCAAGAACTCCATCAGCCAATAACCTCAACGCCACCCATGTACGGCTTGAGGACTTCCGGCACGCGAATGGTTCCATCGGCTTGTTGATAATTTTCCAGCACAGCCACTAACGTACGACCCACTGCTAAACCCGAGCCGTTTAATGTATGTACGAGCTCTGGCTTGCCCGTTTCCGGGTTACGCCACCGAGCCTGCATACGGCGCGCTTGGAAATCACCGCAATTAGAGCAGGAAGAAATCTCGCGATATTTATCCTGACTCGGAATCCATACTTCAAGGTCATACGTTTTGGTGGCACTGAAGCCCATATCGCCAGTGCAGAGAGCAAGCACACGATAGGGCAACTCTAGAAGTTGCAGAACACGCTCAGCATGACCTGTCAGAGCCTCTAATGCCTCGAAAGATTTTGCAGGCTCAACAATATGTACCATTTCAACCTTATCGAACTGGTGCTGACGGATCATGCCACGCGTATCGCGTCCGGAAGCACCCGCCTCGCTACGGAAGCATGGGGTATGGGCTACCAACTGAATAGGCAGTGCCTTGGCGTCCAAAATCCTGCCCGCTGCGATATTGGTCAATGTGACCTCCGCAGTCGGGATCAGATAAAGCGGACTTTCACCGTCACGCGGAACCTTGAACAGATCTTCCTCAAACTTAGGAAGCTGCCCTGTGCCTTGTAAGGTTTCGGCCTGGACAAGATAAGGTGTGTAAGCCTCCTCGTAACCATGCTCGCCCGTGTGCAGATTGATCATAAATTGCGCCAATGCACGGTGTAGACGGGCTATAGGGCCTCGCATCAAGGCAAAGCGGGCCCCCGAGAAGCGAGAGGCCGTATCAAAATCCAACCAACCATGAGCTTCACCCAGGGTTACATGGTCCTTAATCTCAAAGTCAAAACACTTAGGAGTGCCCCAACGGCGAACCTCTACGTTCTCCTCCTCGCTGGTGCCTACTGGAACGGACTCATGTGGCAAGTTAGGCAGCCCTAGCAGCAGAGCATCCAATTCAGACTGAATCACGTCCAGCTCACGCTTGGCGGTCTCCAGCTCGCCTCCCATACGGTCCACATCGGCCAGAAGCGGCGCGATGTCTTCACCGCGCGCCTTGGCTTGACCAATGGCCTTTGATCGACTGTTACGTTCAGCCTGAAGCTCCTCGGTACGTGTTTGCACAGACTTGCGAGTTGATTCCAAGGATTCGATGCGCTGTACATCAAGCGTGAAACCACGCGCGGCAAGGCGTTCTGCCACTTCCTGAGGCTGTGTACGTACCAGTTTTGCATCAAGCATGTTTTTTCTCGTATTAGAGTTTTGTCAATGACAGGCCTGCCCACGTAGCAAGCAAACCACCTACGACGCTGGCCGTGGCATATCCAATGGCAAGCAAAGCCTGGCCACCTTCCAGCAAGCGTAATGTATCAAGGGAAAAGGAAGAAAAAGTTGTTAAGCCACCTAGAAAGCCAACGATAAGCCCTGCTCTTAGCTCCGCAGGCACATCAGGTCGAATAAGGAAAAGACCGTATAAAACACCGATAAGTAAGCAGCCCATATAGTTGACGATCAATGTGCCCATGTAGAAATGCTTAGGCCAGATCGCCGTTAGCCAGGATGTCGTGATAAATCGCAACAGAGTGCCTAGTACACCACCCGCTGCGATAGCTAGGATCATGGGTGTCATGGCGCTTTCCGCCGCTGGCGCAGACTGGCCCTATCCAAGTCAGCCAAATGACTGAGCTTGTCACGAATTTTGAGCTCTAAACCGCGTGGTACAGGCTCGTAGTAATGAACCGGCGCCTTATCCTCGGGAAAATAATCTTCACCTGCCGCATATGCATCAGGTTCATCATGTGCATAGCGATACTCCTCACCATACCCCAACGACTTCATCAGCTTGGTTGGCGCATTGCGAAGATGTACAGGAACTTCATGAGAGCCATTCTGCCTGACATCTGCCATTGCCATGTTGAAAGCTTTGTATACCGCATTGCTTTTAGGCGCACAGGCCAAGTAAACAAGGGCCTGCGCAATAGCAAGCTCACCCTCCGGGCTGCCCAACCGCTCTTGGACATCCCAGGCAGAAAGACAGATTGATAATGCACGCGGATCGGCATTACCAATATCTTCACTGGCCATGCGCACAACACGACGAGCAATGTAGAGCGGATCGCAGCCTCCATCGATCATACGGGCGTACCAATACAAGGTTGCGTCGGGATTAGAACCCCGAACAGACTTATGCAACGCAGAAATTTGATCGTAAAACGCTTCACCGCCTTTATCGAAACGGCGGCGCCCATCACCGAGCAAGCTTTGTAAAAGATCCGGGCTTATGTCTGTGCCGTCTTCAGCCAGATCGGCCGCATTTTCAAGTAGATTGAGTAACCTGCGGCCATCTCCATCGGCAGCGGCCAATAAAATTTTCCGACTTTCCTCTGGAAGGCTTAACCGGCGCTTACCAAGGCCCTTGTCTTCAAACAGCGCTCGATTGGTAAGCTGAGTTAAGGCCTCTTCATCCAGGCTTTTGAGAACATAAACACGTGCTCTCGAAAGAAGCGCATTATTAAGTTCAAAAGAAGGGTTTTCAGTCGTCGCTCCAATAAACAAAAGGGTGCCGTCTTCCACATAGGGAAGAAAGGCATCTTGCTGGGATTTATTGAAGCGGTGAACTTCATCAACGAACAATATGGTTCGACGCCCATACTGAGCAGCCTGCTGCCGGGCTATCTCAACAGCCTGACGGATCTCCTTTACACCGGAAAGAACCGCCGAGATCGTCTCGAAATGAGCATCGCTGACTTCAGCCAGCAAACGCGCCAATGTCGTCTTGCCGACACCTGGTGGGCCCCAGAAAATCATGGAATGCAGCGCGCCCTGCTCCAGTGCTTCTCGCAGAGGTTTTCCTCGGGCAAGCAAATGCTGCTGGCCAACGTATTCGTCCAGGGTGGTGGCACGCATACGAGCAGCCAGCGGCTGAGCCACTGGCGTTGCGCGGAATAGATCCATGGGGCAGGATCACTCCTGAATGACGTCGGCACCTTTAGGAATTTCAAACACGAATTCCGAGGCGTTTACCGGCTCATTCATTTTTACGTTGAAGAACAGGATATTGGTGCGTTGACCGACGCTATCGATCAGCTGCATATCGTTGATTACGTTACCGCGAAATGAGAGGCGCAAGCTGTCAAACAGCGTATCGCTGGTTTTAGGCTTGAGTACAAAATCAGTCACGTTACCGCTTTGCTTGTAGGTAATTGTAAAACTGTCCTCAATCTTCGACACATCACCGGACAATAGTAACGCAGGCGTCTGGGTTAGGCGCTGATCCAGCTTCTGAATAGTTACCTGCTCAAGGTCTGGATCGTATAGCCATACCTTTTGCCCATCAGACACCAGCAGCTGCTCCATGGGAGAGTCTGTATGCCAACGAAAAAGACCTGGCCGCTTGAGACTCAAATTACCCGCAGTCTCCTGAAGACGGGTGCCGGAGCCATCTAGAGTCAGCTGGGAAAAGCGAGCCGTCATGGTCTGCGCTTTCTCCAGATACTGGGAAAGACGGTCCGCTGCATCCGATGCAGCCTGAGCCGAGACGCTTAGAAAAGTTGTAATTGCCAGGGCAAACAAGCGAGTCAATCGCATGGAATTCCTCTTAAACATTGGTTAATCACGCACAGGAGAAGGTGCAATCACCTCTCTTGAACCGTTCGTATTCATAGGCGTGACAACTCCAGCCATCTCCATGGCCTCGATCATTCGCGCAGCACGGTTATAACCGATCTTGAGCTTGCGCTGAACTGCAGAAATCGAGGCCCTGCGGCTTTCCGTTACAAAGCGGACAGCCTCATCGTAAAGGGGATCGTCTTCATTTCCTTCACTGCCATCACCACCGCTACCACCCTCAAACGAGCCACCGCCCTCATCTGCCCCCGCAAGGATGTCTTCAATGTAGTCAGGCGCGCCGCGTTGTTTCCAGGCTTCAACCAGGCGATGCACCTCGTCATCTGAGACGAAAGCGCCATGGACACGAATAGGAAGACCTGTACCCGGCGGCAGATAGAGCATGTCACCATGCCCCAGCAACTGCTCTGCACCACCTTGATCAAGGATGGTTCGAGAGTCGATCTTACTCGATACTTGGAAAGCCATACGCGTCGGGATGTTGGCCTTGATCAGACCGGTAATCACATCTACCGAAGGGCGCTGGGTGGCCAGGATCAGGTGAATACCTGCAGCACGCGCCTTTTGAGCAATACGCGCAATCAGTTCTTCCACTTTTTTGCCAACAATCATCATCATGTCGGCGAATTCATCGACAACTACAACGATCGTAGGCAGCGCTTTTAGAAGCGGCGCTTCGTCATCCATGCTTTCGCGTCGATAAAGAGGATCTGTCAGAGGTGTCCCTGCCTCCTCCGCGTCCTTGATCTTGCGGTTGAAGCCAGCAAGGTTTCTGACCCCCATAGCAGCCATGAGCTTATAGCGCCGCTCCATTTCGGCTACGCTCCAGCGCAGCGCATTGGCAGCCTCTTTCATGTCCGTTACGACAGGGCAAAGAAGGTGTGGAATACCCTCGTAGATAGACAATTCCAACATCTTGGGGTCGATCATGATCAACCGCGCCTCTTCGGGCGTCGACTTGAACAGAATCGACAGAAGCATAGCGTTTACGCCAACGGACTTACCCGAACCTGTGGTACCTGCTACAAGCAAGTGCGGCATTTTGGCCAAATCCGCGATAACAGGCCTACCGCCAATGTCATGGCCTAGGGCGAGCGTCACGGGCGACTTAGAGGCCTCATATTCAGGAGACTCCAGTACTTCAGAAAAACGCACCATCTGTCGGTCTTCATTTGGAATCTCGATACCGACAGTAGTTTTGCCCGGAATGACCTCAACAACCCGAACACTGAAAACAGCCAGTGAGCGCGCCAGATCTTTCGCCAAGTTAGAAATACGGCTGACTTTCACTCCAGCAGCAGGTTGTATCTCGAAACGAGTAATGACTGGTCCCGGGTGAACCGACTCGACTGTGACCTCGACACCAAACTCCTTGAGTTTTATCTCAAGCAGACGTGACATCGTCTCAAGCGACTCTGGAGAAAAACTCTGCTGTTTTTTCTCTGCCGGATCCAGCAAGGATATCGGTGGTATCGTACCTTCAACGGCTGAATCAACAACGTGCGCGGCAGGCGGAGCGGATCGTTTTGCCTCGATCGGCTTAGGGATCGGAGCAGGCGCTGGCATATTGATCTGAGGTGCTGGCTTGGCAGCTTGAGGCTTTTCCACTACAGGCCGCTCATTAACTGGCATAGCGGGAACGGACTTGCGCTCAGGCACCAGAGCTTCATCATCAAGCTCAACGGTTTCAACGACACGCTCACGAGTCTTTTTAGCTTCTCGCTTGATAGGCGCCTGAGGCTCTTCCTCCTCAACCTCAAGCTCTTCATCGTCGTAATACTCTTCATCCTGCAGTTGTGAAGCAAGACGCTTCCGCTCACTGCGGCTACCCATCCAGCGGCTGGCGCCTCCCTGAACAAGCTCGAATAAATCAAGCGTAATCTTTCCTGTCAGGTCCATGACCTTAAACCAGGAGAGATCGGTAAAAACGGTCAGGCCCAACAGGAATACTGCTAAAAATAGCAATGTACTGCCCTGCACATTTAGAGCATTAAGGGCAAGTTGCCCCAGGCTTTCTCCAAGCGCACCGCCTGCCGAAGCCGGCAAATGGGCGTCAGCGTGAAAGTGAATGTAAGCCAGTGCAGAGCCTGCCAGAATAAGGAAAACCAGTCCGGTCAGACGCCATGAAAACAGCCACCCGCTCCATTCCCATGGCATATAGCGATGCCTGAACACCTGCCAGGTCTTGATGCCTAACAGCAACGGAAAAATGAAAGCGAAGTATCCCAACGCCATAAAGAGGACATCAGCCAGCCATGCGCCAGCACGCCCTGCAGCGTTGTGGATCTGATCTATACGACTGGTGTGCGTCCAGCCTGGATCAGAGGGGTCATAGGTCAATAAAGCCATCAGTGTATACAGACACAAGGCGGCTAATGCGATAAGCAACACCTCCTTCAAACGATAATGAAGGTGTTCGCGCCACTGTGTCACATGGCTGGCAGAAGTAGATTGTTTCAAACGCGACTTTTCCTGCACCGACAACGTGAAGATGAAAAGAAACAAGGCAGCATTCTACGACCCTACGCAGCTCGTTCCATACGAAAAACCGAGTCGCAACAACAATGACCTATTTTTACCACGACTTTAGCCGTGAACCATGCATTGGAACATTCTTTTGCTGTTGTGACAAAGAGTTATGCAGCATTCCTCAACAAAGTTTAAATCAAAAGGGAAAACTGGCGCTTGCCAGTAATCGGAGTTAGCCTGAAGACTACTTTGTTAACCCCCTCCCCTTCCATGCTGACTTGGTTGAAACGCGACTTTATACAATTTCCGCCGCTCAGTAGTGCGCTGAGCGAACCTAATGGGCTGCTTGCGATAGGCGGTGACCTTTCACCCGAACGCTTGATTGCCGCCTATCGTCACGGTTGCTTTCCATGGTTCCAGGCTGACCAACCCATTCTTTGGTGGTCGCCCGACCCCAGAACGGTATTGATACCTGAAGAGATCCATATCTCTCGCAGCCTTGCAAAGCTGATTCGTCAGCAACGCTTTACGGTGACCTTTGACAAAGATTTTGCGCAGGTCATCAAGGGGTGCTCTGAACCACGAGATTATACCCACGAAACATGGATCACCTCGGAAATGCAGCAGGCCTATGTAGAGCTTTACAAACGAGGCATTGCTCATTCAGTCGAAGTTTGGGAAGAGGACTCGCTCGTCGGCGGCCTGTATGGCTTGGCAATCGGTAAACTATTCTTTGGAGAGTCCATGTTTAGCCGCACCGCCAATGCGTCCAAGGTTGGTTTCGCTACATTGGCTCAGCAACTGGCAGAATGGGACTTTGCGCTGATTGATTGCCAGATGCCCACGCGACACCTTGAAAGCTTTGGCGCGACGAGCATTTCTCGTACGCAATTTTCGAACTATTTGGCACGATACCTGGACGAAACATCTAAAGCAGACTGGTCTTTGCAACCGGCATGACAGGATTGATTACCTTCCTCATGTTTTCCTAGAGGTAGATTATGAGCGAGCTGGCCCGATTGAAGTTTTACGCCACTCAGCCGCACACTTGCAGTTACCTGCCTGACCAGCAGGCAACCACGCTCTTTCTCGACCCCGCCCAACCCATGAGCGGCCAGCTGTATGCCGAACTCTCTGAATTAGGTTTCAGGCGCAGCGGAGATCATCTATATCGACCTCACTGCCAGCAATGCAAGGCGTGCGTTCCGGCACGTATTCGCGCTGCCGATTTTGTTCCCGATAGACGTCAGAAGCGTATTCTCAAGCGAAATGCAGATATCACCATTGAAAAGCGTAGGCCTCGCTTTACAGAAGAGCATTATCGACTGTATGCACGCTACATTACGGAACGGCATGCAGACGGTGACATGTACCCTCCAAGCCGAGAACAGTTTACGACCTTTCTTATCCGGGAGCTGCCTTACGCCTTTTTTTACGAAATGCGCTTGGGCGAACGCTTGGTTGGCGTTGCAGTAACCGATGTGTTACCCAACGGCCTGTCTGCCGTGTATACCTTCTATGATCCAGACGAGGAACGTAGAAGTCTTGGTACGTTTGGCATTCTCTGGCAGATCGCGGAAACGGCACGCCTGAATCTTGAAGCGGTTTATCTCGGTTATTGGATCAAAGGCTGTCGAAAGATGTCCTATAAGACTCAATATCGGCCAATCGAACTCTTTGTCAATCAACGCTGGGTTCGAGTGTCCTGACATCAGACATGGCATCGATTGAGTTTTTCGGGCACAATGCATGCCGATTTTCCGCCTGGATGGTCCAGGCATTTTTATGTTACCGAGGGGCTTCATAACCTATGTCGAAAGAAGACAGCTTCGAAATGGAAGGTACTGTCGTCGACACCCTGCCTAACACCATGTTCCGCGTGGAGTTGGAAAATGGGCACGTCGTTACGGCGCATATTTCTGGAAAGATGCGCAAGAACTACATTCGTATCCTAACCGGAGACAAGGTGCGCGTGGAACTGACGCCCTACGATCTGAGTAAAGGTCGAATTACGTATCGCGCTCGTTGATACCTCCACAAAAAAGCCCGGCATATGCCGGGCTTTTTTGTGGGCGCAACCTCTTTATGCAGGCTCCGCCGTAGTTTCGTACTCAAAGGCTAACTCATCACCCTTGAGATCGATGTGAACCACCCCTCCATGTTCAGCCAACTCACCAAACAAGATCTCTTCAGCCAGCGGCCGCTTGATCTTATCCTGAATCAGACGACCCATGGGCCGAGCTCCCATCTGAGGATCATAACCATTGGTAGCCAGCCAGCCGCGGGCAGCATCCGAGACCTCAAGCTGAACGCGTTTATCTTCCAGCTGAGCTTGCAACTCAGTGAGGAATTTATCCACGATGCTCTTGATGGTTTCGTGGCTAAGGCGACCAAACTGGATAATGGTATCCAGGCGGTTACGGAACTCAGGTGTAAAGCTCTTCTTGATAACTTCCATTGCGTCGGTTGAGTGATCTTGCAACGTGAAGCCGATCGAGGCACGAGAAGCGGTTTCAGCCCCTGCGTTGGTCGTGAGAATCACAATAACGTTACGGAAATCAGCCTTACGGCCGTTGTTATCCGTCAACGTACCATGATCCATGACCTGCAGAAGCAGGTTAAAGACCTCAGGATGCGCCTTTTCGATCTCATCAAGCAGAAGTACACAATGCGGCGTCTTGGTAATAGCTTCAGTCAGCAGACCACCTTGATCAAAGCCAACGTAGCCAGGAGGCGCACCGATCAAACGCGAAACGGTATGACGCTCCATATACTCCGACATATCGAAGCGGATCAATTCGATCCCTAACGCTTTAGCTAGCTGTCTTGCCACCTCTGTCTTACCAACACCGGTAGGACCGGCAAACAGGAAGGAGCCGACCGGCTTGTCGGGCGATTTAAGACCAGCTCGCGAGAGCTTGATAGCAGTCGATAGCGAGTCGATTGCCATGTCCTGACCAAATACCGTCAATTTCAGATCGCGCTCCAGATTACGCAGAAGCTCCTTGTCCGACGTATTGACCGTCTTTGGAGGAATTCGAGCAATCTTGGCAACAATGTCCTCAACCTGTGCGACTTCGATACGCTGCACACGCTTCGATTCAGGCTGTAATCGCTGGAAAGCACCCGCCTCATCAATGACGTCGATAGCCTTGTCCGGCATATGTCGATCATTAATATAACGCGCAGCCAAATCGGCGGCGGCACGCAGTGCCTCATCACTGTACTCAATACCATGATGTTGCTCAAAGCGAGCTTTCAGGCCTCGCAAGATACCAAAGGTATCTTCAACGGAAGGCTCAACCACATCAACTTTCTGGAACCGGCGCGCCAAGGCACGATCTTTCTCGAAAATACCGCGGAATTCCTGGAAGGTTGTTGAGCCGATGCAGCGGATTTCACCCGATGACAACAATGGCTTGAGCAGGTTGGAAGCATCCATTACACCACCAGATGCGGCACCCGCACCGATGATTGTGTGGATCTCGTCAATAAACAACACAGCATGGGGACGCTTACGCAACTCGTGTAGCAACCCCTTGAAGCGCTTCTCAAAATCGCCGCGGTACTTGGTACCAGCCAGCAGCGCACCCAAGTCAAGTGAATAAACGACACTATCAGCCAGCAGATCCGGCACCTGCCCATCAACGATGCGCTTAGCCAAACCTTCAGCAATCGCCGTTTTGCCTACCCCGGCCTCACCCACCAGCAAAGGATTGTTCTTGCGGCGGCGAGCCAGAATCTGGGCGACACGCTCTACTTCGTTCTCACGACCGACAAGAGGATCGATACGACCCTGACGAGCCAACTCGTTCAGATTACTTGCATAAGCCTCCAGAGGATGGTTGCTGGCGGTTGTTTCTCCGCCCTCCTCGTCAGGCTGATCCTGCTCTTGGTCTCTCTCATTGGTGCCAGGCACCTTGGAGATCCCATGAGCGATAAAATTGACAACATCAATACGCGCTACGCTCTGTTGCTTGAGCAAAAAGACCGCCTGGCTTTCCTGCTCTGAAAAAATTGCAACAAGGACGTTCGCTCCGGTTACCTCTCGCTTGCCGGAACTTTGCACATGGAAAACAGCACGCTGCAGGACACGCTGGAAACCAAGCGTAGGCTGGGTTTCACGCTCTTCATCTTGCTGCGGGATGAGCGGAGTCGTCGAGTCGATAAACTCGTGCAGATCCCGCCGCAACTTATCCATGTTCGCACCACATGCACGAAGCACTGTTGCAGCCGCTTCGTTATCCAGCAACGCGAGGAGGAGGTGTTCGACAGTCATGAATTCATGACGCTTCGTTCTTGCCTCCTTGAAGGCAAGATTGAGGGTGACTTCGAGCTCACGATTCAACATAGCTTCACCTCATAGCCAGGCACAGATCAACTTTCTATTTCAATCTCACAAAGGAGCGGATGCTGGCTCTCCCTAGCATATTGATTCACTTGCATGGCCTTGGTTTCAGCAATGTCGCGAGTAAAGACTCCACACACGGCCTTACCTTGGGTGTGAACGACCAACATTATCTGTGTGGCCTTTTCACGATTCATGCTAAAGAACTTCTCAAGCACCTCAACAACAAACTCCATCGGGGTGTAGTCGTCGTTGAACATAAGTACCTTATACAACGACGGAGCCTTCAATGCAGGTTTTGCTTCCTGGACAGCCAGGCCTGCACCGTCATCCTCGTGATGTGAAGGGCCTTGTTCTGATGTTAGTCGAATATGGCTGATTGGATGCATGCTCAAGAAATTTTTTCTAGTGAATGGATTAGAAGGTCCGCAAAGACCTTGATCTACTTCTCAGGCGAATATCGCATCGCCTTGACTAACCCTAAAAGGGTGTTAAAACCTTTGGATACCCATAAGGGTACCAGGGGTTCCGTGTTTTAGTGCGTTCAAGACTATCTGAACGGGACTGTAGTGGGATAATACTCCACCTGTGGAGTCCTTTGCAGAGGGATGCCAGCATGCTCAGCGGCAAAGTCAAGTGGTTCAACAATGCCAAGGGATACGGCTTCATAGTAGCGGAAGGAAGCGACGAAGACCTATTCGCTCATTATTCAGCAATCCAGATGGACGGCTATCGAACACTGAAAGCTGGCCAGGCCGTGAATTTTGAAATCATTCAAGGCCCCAAGGGCTTGCATGCCGTTAACATCCGCGCTGCGGAAGTAGCTGCACCAGCAAGAACTGAACGAATCAGCGAGCCTGCCAATGCAAGGATGACCTCCGAGGTGTGACGCCAGGATTCGCAGTTATGCCTGAGCGGCTTTATCGCTCAGGCATAGAATCTTGCTTACCTTGCCGATCACTATGACCTAAATCCCTATCCGGATTAATAAGGTCGCGAATACGTTGTTTCAAGACCTTGGCCTCAGGAAAACCTCCATCCCGTTTTCTTTCCCATATGAGAGCCCCATCGCAAGTAATCTGAAAAGTACCACCTGTCGATGGCTCAAGGCTGACCCGACCCAGCTCAGTAGCAAAGGTACTCAACAACTCCTGCGCCATCCAGGCCGCCCGCAGTAGCCACTGGCATTGTGTGCAATAGGTAATAACCACCTCTGGCTTTTGCTCAGTCATCCCATTCTCCTCTTTTGAGCTGCTTATAATAAGCCTCTCGTCCCTTGCCTGCCTGTGGCTTGCTCATGCGCTATTTATTTCTTTGCTTACTACTGTTACTGCCAAGCCTTTCATGGAGTGATCAAGTTCGCCCTAAAATAGGGCTGGTATTGTCTGGAGGCGCAGCGCGTGGACTCGCTCATATCGGCGTATTGAAAGCACTGGAAGAACAAGGCATTCATATCGATGCTATCGCTGGAACCAGCATGGGTGCAGTCATTGGCGGTTTGTATGCAGCTGGCTACAAAGTTGATGAAATCGAGCGCATTGCCAAAGAAATGGACTGGCAGCAGGTACTTTCGGATCAACCACCCCGAAAAGACGTTCCTTTTCGACGAAAGCAGGACGACAGAGACTTTCTCATCAAACAGCAACTCAGCTTTCGAGACGATGGAACGCTTGGCCTTCCGATTGGTGTCATTCAAGGCCAGAACCTTTCCATGCTACTGGAAAGCCTGCTGGTCCACACGAGCGAAACGCGAAACTTCGATAAATTGGCTATTCCCTTTCGTGCCGTTGCCACTGATATCGTGACAGGCGAAAAAGTTGTGTTCAGCAAGGGACATTTGCCCCGGGCTATTCGAGCCAGCATGTCAATTCCAGCCGTATTTGCACCGGTTGATGTAGACGGACGCTTGCTAGTCGATGGTGGCATGGTTGATAACATCCCTATCGATGTCGCTCGCAGCATGGGCGTTGATAGGGTTATTGCTGTTGATATCGGCACTCCACTGCTGAAACGCAAGGAGCTCACTACCGTTGTAGACGTGCTCAACCAGTCCACTACCCTGATGACACGCAACAACTCCGAAGCTCAGCTGGCAACACTCACATCCAAAGATATTTTGGTTGAACCACCGCTGGCTGCGTACACCAGCGCTGACTTTGGTAGCGTCAATGAATTAATTGACGCTGGCTATCGCGCCACTCAGGCATTGTCTTCTCGCCTGGCCAGTCTAAGGCGCCCGCCGGTGGACGATACGGACATTGCATTGTCCATTGCACGCCAGCCGGGGCAGCGAAACCCGATCATTACAGAGGTACGGATCGAAAACGACTCCAAGGTAAGCGACAGTGTTATCCGGCATTACATACGTCAGTCATTAGGCGAACCGCTTGATCTAGAAAAGCTAAAAGACGATATGGGCACCATTTATGGGCTCGACTACTTTGATCAGGTGGAATACCGCATCGTCCGACAAAAGAAAAAAGGCGAAGACGATAATGCCCTTGTAATTCATGCACTCGGAAAACGCAGCGGCACTGATTTTCTGCGGCTAGGCTTGAGTCTTTCAGACGACATGGAGGGCGACAGCGCTTTCAATATAGGCGCCAGCTATCGGATAAACGGCATCAATAAATTAGGCGCCGAATGGCTGACCCGCCTTCAGGTTGGCGACAAACAAGAACTTTACACAGAGTTCTATCAACCGCTGGATGTAGGCTCACGATATTTCTTTGCGCCCTATCTGAGTGCGGACGCACAAAACATCGAAGCCGTCCAGGATAATGATCCTATAGCTGAATATCGTCGTGAGCGGTATGGGTACGGGTTTAATGTCGGGAGACAGATCAACAACAATGGCGAGATCCGCTTTGGCATCGGTCAGCGCTGGGGTAAAACGAAGGTCCATATCGGCAATTCGAATCTCCCGACCGATACCTTTAGCGAAGGCTTCTATGAGCTGAAATACTCATTCGATACCATGGATAATGTGGACTTTCCCAATGAGGGAGAAGATATTTCTGTAACCCTTCGCCAATTTGATACCAGCCTTGGCTCGGATGAGCGTTACCAGCAGATGGAGTTCAAATTAGACAAGGCGTTGACGTTTGGCCAGGACACTGTAGTTCTAGGTGGTTATTACGGCCGAACGTTCAACGATATTGACACGGTAACCAGCAGCTATCTCTTGGGCGGCGCAAGGCAACTTTCCGGTTATCGACAGGATGCCCTGTCTGGTCAGAATTACACGTTGGGGCGGCTGATCTATTATCGTCGGATGACAGAGCGCTCACTCCTACCGCTCGACTTCCCTGTTTATCTCGGAGGAAGTCTTGAGCAAGGGCGTATCTGGAACAAGGGAAATAACTATGACAGCGGCTCAATCACCGGAGGTAGTATTTTCCTGGGATTCGATACTCCACTGGGGCCGCTTAACTTTAGCTATGGATTAAATGATGACGGCCAACGAGCGGTTTACCTGAATCTCGGAAATAACTTCTAAGGCTCAAATTAGACGTCTACAGCGCGCATCAAGCAATGCGCGCCAGTAGTACCTCTGCCTCATGGCGCTGTGCATCGTTTCCTTCATTGAGGATCCGCTGAAGGATAGCGCTGGCTGCCCGCATATCGCCTTGGGCCATGCAGGATTTCGCCTGTTGCAACAGAGGGCTGGCTGGATAATCGCTCAGCTCATTGTCTGCCACCGAGGCGCTCGGCACATGGCTGGCGAAATGCTCGTCCAGCGTCATGTCCAGCTCATCCACTGATGGCAACTCTCCTAACGTATAAGGAAAATCATCGTCCAGCGCTTCAGCAGGCTTGGCTTTTTCATGTCCTTGCTCAGCGTCTAGCAGCTCTGTAAGGGCAATAGCGTCATCAAAACTGAGGTCCTGTAAATCCAGATCGAAATTTTCGATATCGACTTGAGTGGGCTTCATTTCGTCAGCTTTCAAGTCAAGCCGAGGTTTCCACTCCTCTTCCAGACCGTCGGGCAGATCAAGAGAAACCTCCAGAGGTTCCTCCTCAGCTTTGACGCTCTGCTCCTCAGCCGACTCCTCGATCATGCCTGGAAGGAGTGCCTTTAGCTGATCGATTGCCTGCGTATCGCCACCCAATTCACGAACGGCCGCCTCTTGAACGGCGAACAGCTTTCTCTCACCTAAAGCAGCCAGCACCTGGAGCAGCATCATGCGCAGATCCAGGCGGCCAGGCTGCTCGGCGATGCCTTCCTCAAGCACCTCACGAGCCTGGTTATAACGTCCATAAGCCAGGTAAATTTCGGCACGTCCCAGAAATTCATCGTCAGCCTTGGGCGTGGCATGCTGGGGTGAAACAGGTATCTGAGGCTCAGCATCATGCGGTTCCACACGGCTAGCTATAACCGCTGGCTCGACAAGCGGCACAAGGGCATGACCGTCATGATCGGGCTCGCCCTCCTCAGGCAAATCAGCCACTACAGCAGCTGTCGATTCTTCTTGCATGCGTCGACGACGTATCGCAATGAGGACCGCTGCCAGCAAGGCGGCAACAGGAACCAACCATAAATAATAGGATGACCAATCCCTTTCCTGCTCTGCATCGACTTGCACCGGTGACGGTGCGACAAGAGGGCTTAGGATCTGCGAAGCGCTCTGCTCAGGCAGCGTAGTTGGAGCAGACGGAGCAATAGTGGGTGCCTGTGAAGGATCTTCAGACGGCGCCCGAGCTACCCCTGTATCACTATCGGAAAGAGTTGACGGGGGCGGCGCCAAAGACGGATCCGCTGGCGAGGGTATATCGCTTGTTTTTTCAGAGGTACGCAGCTGAGCAACCTCCTGCTGCAACGCTGCGATCTGGTTATCCTTATCCCTTACGGTTTCATCCAGACGAGCCTGGAGTTGCTCCAATTGAGTTTGCAGCTGAGCCATACGAAGCAGAAGCTGATCCTGCTGAGCAACCGCCGTAGGTACTGTCTGCTCCACTCCAGCCTGTACCGGGGCAATGTTCGTGGGCGACTCTGACGGTAAGGACTGTTCACGAGGAGGATTTTGCGCCGGAGCAGCAATCGATGCGCCGTTTTGTTCAGCCCCTGCTACAGGAGTAGAAAAGTCGGCAGGAAGACGTAACGTTTGCCCTACCCTGAGCCGGTGCATGTCGCCCGCGGCAAATGCATTGGTATTCAGCGAATACAAGTCCCCCATCATTTGCTGAACAGAGCCTTTACCCGCCTGGCGAACCAGCTTCTGTGCAATCTGCCAGAGCGTATCGTTTGCGCGTGTCGTGTAGGTAGCAGCACCTGCCTGAAGGTCTGGTCTCGGTGTAGGTGCAGGAGGCATAGAAGGCCGCGAAGCACGGGGTACAGCAGGACGTGATACTTCTACCTGTGCATAGCTGTTGCTCCGGCTCACCGCAGGGCTTGCAGGCACCTGATAGCCGGGCGGATCTATCAGCACAGTGAACTCACGCAACTGACGCCCGCCGGGCAGCTCAAGACCAACCAGAAAACTCAAATAAGGCTCGCTAACCGGACGGGTCGATGTGACGCGAATATAACTCCTGCCGCCCGGCTCAATCACTGGCGTGAAGTGCATGTCACTCATGAACTGAGTACGATCGAGGCCAGAACGCGCAAACTCGTCATTAGACGCAAGGCCGATGTGAAAATCGCTGGCCTCAAGCTCACCGACATCCACCAGCTCGATACGCGCGCTAAGAGGCTGATAGAGGGAAGACTGAAGCGCGATGTTGCCCAGCCCGACCGCAAAGACAGAGTTGCTGCCAACGCCCAGCACCAGGCCGGATACTATTATGAGAGTTCGAAAACGATTAACGTTTTTCGTGGCCATTCAGCGCCCTAACTGCAAATAAAAAAATTACCGCCCTGACAACGGCAACGGCTGCGCTCGTAGAAAGTTTAGAAAATCGACTAGCGAGCGCTATTCAAAAAAAGTAGCACTGAAAGTATAGAGGAACAAACCGATACGACGCGGCCCTCAGCGGAGCCGCGAAGATTCCGATTACTGGCCTCGTTTTTCGAGGTTGGCCAGTACTTTCTGATGGACTTGCTGGCAAATATCAATCGCGGAGTCATCAATACCCGCCAGCAACTCTTCACGCAGCTCATCCGCAATGGCTTGGATCTTTTCAATAAGCGGGCCAGCGGCAGCTGTCAGCATGATGCGCTTGGCTCGACGATCTTCACTCACCGCCACTCGGCGCACCAGTTTCTGAGCTTCAAGTCCGTCCAAAAGACGAGCCAATGTTGGCCCCTCTACACTGACACTTTGGGCCAGTTCTCGTTGAGTAGGATGCTGATCCTTCATGCGTGCAAGGGTCAGCAAGACCTGCCAGCGCGCCTGGGATAAACCCAAATGGCTCAGACGGCGATCAAGCTCTGCTCGCCAGGCACGCGAAACATGGAAAAGCTGGCGACCAAAGAGATGGGGATCGTTTTGCGGCATGGACCAATGACCTTATCGTTTTGACGGTTATTATTGTTTAGCTATTAAACAGCCTACAATCTAGTTTTGTTAGTGAATTTATCCCCGCAATCAATACATTTGGCAGCTTATCTCTCTTCACTCTGCGAGCTCTGCAGCCAGTGCAGCCCTTATGCAATACAAAACGCCGACCGGCACCTGGTCAGCGAATCGATCCGCCAGCGCTGCTGCTGGAGGCAAGTCACCCTCTTCCTCCAAAAACGCATCCTGAATTTCGCCTACAAGATCATCGGGCAGCTCAAGCGCCTGATCCAGGGAAAGCTGCTGTCGTGCAATGGCCTCCGCCAGAATGCTGTACACATTTTTCTCAGAGCAGGAAAGCTGCCGTGAGATTTGCGGAGGCGTCATACCCGCACGGACCAGGGTAATGACCTCATGACGAACATCGGCAACAGGCTCCGGTGCTGATGGAGCGTCTGTCAGCACATCAAGAAAAGCCTGGCCATACCGTTCAAGCTTACGCGCACCTACGCCACTGATACGCCCCATATCGTGCAAGGTTCGTGGCTGCCCCCGCAACATTTCCAACAAGGTTGCATCCGGGAAAATGACATAAGGAGGCACTCCATGCTCTTCTGCCAGTTTCCGCCGCAGCGTACGTAGGGCCTCCCACTGCTGGCGCTCCTCAGAGCGTACCAATTGGCTGGCTGCGCTGGGGCCGGAATTGTTACCGCGTGTTCGCTGCGGCTTGGGATCGCGGCGTAGCTCGAGCGTCGTTTCCCCACGCAGAAGCGGACGGCATGCCTCCGTTAGGCGAAGACCACCAAAGCCGTCTACATCCACGTCAGCGAAACCACGTGCTACCAGCTGACGAAAGAGGGTTCGCCATTCATCTTCAGCCAGCGATTTACCAAGGCCGAAAACAGCCAGACGCTCATGCCCCAGACTTTTGATCTTGTCATTTTCCCGCCCCAGCAGGATATCGACCAGATGACCTACGCCATACCGTTGACCGCTTCTATAGATGGCTGACAATGCCTGCCGAGCCGGCTGAGTGGCATCCCAGGTTTCGACACCGTCTACGCAGTTATCACAATGCCCACAGGGCTCAGGCAATGTTTCATCGAAATAGGCCAGCAGTACCTGCCGGCGGCAGCGTGTCTCTTCGCACAATGCCAGCATGGCTTCGAGTTTGTTGCGCTCTACGCGCTTATGACGCTCATCCCCTTCGGAGCTTTGCATCATCTGGCGAAGCAGCAGGACATCCTGCAATCCATAAGCCATCCAGGCATCAGAGGGCAAACCATCCCGCCCTGCTCGTCCAGTCTCCTGGTAATACGCTTCCAGACTCTTGGGCAGATCCAGGTGCGCGACAAAGCGGACGTTCGGCTTGTCGATGCCCATGCCAAAGGCAATAGTCGCGACCATGATGAGCCCTTCCTCGTTGAGGAAACGTTTCTGGTTAAACGCACGCAGTTCGTTGGAAAGCCCTGCATGGTAAGGCAAGGCGGGAAAACCCTGCGCGGAAAGGTACTCGGCTACCTCCTCGACCTTTTTACGCGACATGCAGTAAACAATGCCCGCATCACCCCGATGCTGCGTCAGAAACGACAACAGCTGCTTGCGAGGCTGCTCCTTGGGAACAATACGGTAGAAAATGTTGGGTCGGTCAAAACTGGATAGAAACTGCTCGGCATTCTGCAGATGCAGTCGCTGAATCATTTCATCCCGGGTCCGCATGTCTGCCGTAGCGGTCAAGGCAATGCGTGGCACATCGGGAAACTGCTCTGCCAATTGGCCAAGCTGCAGATACTCTGGCCTAAAATCGTGCCCCCACTGGGAAACGCAGTGCGCCTCGTCGATGGCGAACAGTGCAATGTTGCCGAGTCGCTGCAGGAAATTCAGCATGCGCGGTTGCACCAGACGCTCCGGCGCCAGGTACAAGAGCTTGATCTCGCCGCGCTCAAGCCGTGCAGCAATGTCGCGCTGTGCCTCGGGCGAAAGCGTCGAATTGAGCGCGACCGCTGGCACGCCTAGTTCATCCAGCGTCGCAACCTGATCATCCATCAAGGCGATCAGTGGCGAGACGACAACGGTCAGCCCCTCACGCAACAAGGCGGGTACCTGATAACACAGGGATTTGCCGCCACCTGTAGGCATGAGCACCAGCGCATCTCCGCCGTTGGCAACGCGCTCGATGATCCGGGCCTGATTGCCACGGAACGCGTCATAACCAAAGACGTCTTTAAGAATACGCAAAGCTTGATCGAACATGCTGCCTCCATTTGATGGCGCGCATTATACGGGCACTGACAAGAAACGCCCGGTTATCCGTCACTCAGTGCCCAAGGCTGTAACAAAGCCCTGATAGAAGGGCCAGATTGGCTAGATTAATGACGTGCCTTTTGCCGCGGCGCACCGGCTCGTCTACAATCGGCTTCGTTGAGGCAGTTGCAGAACGTGACACCATGCACATCGTCCGTGTGGCTTTCCCGAGTTCAGCCTATGAACAATATGGAACCCAATAGGCGATTTGCGGGAACATCATCGTAACGCGACTGCCTTTATCGTATATCCAGCCCGTTTTCCGAGGTAAGTAACCGATGTCCTTCGCTGAACAACTGTCCCGTCTCCGTGAGTTTCTTGATGCGGACGACCTGCATGAGGAAGCGCTCGACTACATCGCAGCGCACGGTTATCTAACCGCTCTGGCCATTTGCCCGGAAGACGTACCCGAGCGTGAATGGATCGATGCCCTTTTCGCCGAGCCGCCGCATTACACCAGCGATGCACAGCGCGAAGAAATCGAATCCACGCTTGTCCAGCTCAAGGCGCATATCCTGCGCATACTGGGCAGCGATGAGGAGCTTGAGCTTCCATGCGACCTGGAGCTAGGCGACGATCCAGATGACTCCGACCTGCGCGGCTGGTGTATCGGATTCATGGAAGGTGTCTTCCTGCGTGAAGCCGTCTGGTTCGAGCAGGCCGAGGAAGAAGTCAGCGAACTGCTGCTGCCCATCATGGTTGGCTCAGGCCTTTTCGAAGAACAGGCTGAATTTAGCGATATCGCTGAAGACCCTGAGCTGGTCGACAACATGGTTTCGCAGATTCCAGAAATCCTGACGCAGCTGTTCCTGCTGTGCCATGCCCCTGAAGAAAAGCCAGCGTTGCTAAAGCCTCGTCACTGAGGCTCTCAACATCGAATGCCTGAACGAGATGTACGCGTCAGCCGGCGGCTCTGGGTCCGTTATAGCCTGCTGACGCTGGGCTGGGTCAGTGTTGCCTTGGGCGTGATTGGCATTTTTCTGCCTCTTCTACCAACCACCCCTTTTCTCCTCCTTGCAGCGGGCTGCTTTATGCGCAGCTCGGAGCGCTTCTATGGCTGGCTGGTCAACCATCCTCGGCTAGGCCCCTGGATCAAGGATTATCTGGAAGGTGAAGGGATTCCGCTCAAGGGAAAAATCTACGCCATTCTCACCATGTGGATCAGCATTGGAATCTCCAGCTGGCTAGTACCCTATTTCTGGGCACGCGTGTTCATGGTGGTCAGCTCGGCCTGCGTGACAATCTACATCCTTCGTCAGAAGACTCGTCCCGTCCCTTAGCGGGACTCATTTTGTTGCTCTCAAAGAAGTGTTTTTCCTACTTGACTTCTCTTACTTATTTCTATCGCATCCAGTCATAAAAGCACCACTACATATAGTGTTAACGTTTGAACGAAATTTCATTTGCCTGCTCTGACGAAAAGATGCAGAAAACGCGACTGACGGCGAACCTTAGAAGCCATGCGACCTGCGTCGACATATCCCAAAATTACCCACTTTTTATCCACAGGCTGTGGCGTTTTATCAACTTGCAAAGCAGCCGCTAGCGCATTATCTTGTACCTCGCTTTAACGAACATCCCTATATATTGGGGTTCGCCGAGCAACCGGACACTAGACAAAGTAAAACTTGTCAACCCGTCAAGCGTTCAGCCTCCGGTTGGTCGAAGCTCTTTTTCAATGACGATTGACGCAGCTTCGGAGACCAGCCAACCCGCTATTCCTCCCCGAAGCCCATACAGCCCCTACCACTACATGATGTGGTTAGCCGCCGGCTGGTATTGAATCGTTTTTTGAGCCTTTAACGCTTTATGGCTCATGTTTGAGTGATTAACGGGCCTGGCCATAAGCCGTGTCTGGTGTGAGCGTTTTGCAAAGCCAACCCGGCGCCGTTTTGCAAAACGCTTAAAGATAGGAGCCGTAGAGGCTCCATCGTACTTATAACGTTAGGAGACGAACCCGCATGCAGACTGATCTGTCCCGCGAGAAAGCAACGACCGACGGCTTCCCGGCCGACGACAACAACCTGGACGTCAAGGCCACTGCTCCCGGCCAACTGCGTGTCATCAAGCGTAACGGCACAGTCGTTCCCTACACTGACGATAAGATCACCGTTGCCATCACCAAGGCATTCCTGGCCGTTGAAGGCGGTACTGCTGCGGCCTCCTCACGTATCCATAACACGGTAAAGCGTCTGACCGAGCAGGTCACAGCGACCTTCAAGCGTCGCATGCCTTCCGGTGGTACGATTCACATCGAAGAAATTCAGGATCAGGTCGAATTGGCTCTGATGCGTGCCGGCGAACAAAAAGTGGCTCGTGATTACGTAATCTATCGCGAAGCACGCGCCCAGGAGCGCAAGCGCGCCGTTGCTGAAGTGGCAGAGCCGCATCCAAGCATCCGCGTAACCAAGGCTGACGGTACTCTGCTTCCGCTGGACATGGGTCGCCTGAACACCATCATCTCCGAAGCATGTGAAGGCCTGGCCGAAGTCAACGGCGAGCTGATCCAGCGCGAAACACTGAAGAACCTGTACGACGGCGTAGCCGAAAAAGACGTTAATACCGCACTGGTCATGACGGCGCGTACGCTAGTTGAGCGCGAGCCGAACTACTCCTTCGTTACAGCCCGCCTGCTACTCGACAGCCTGCGTGCGGAAGGTCTGTCCTTCCTAAGCGTTGCAGAAAGCGCCACTCACCATGAGATGGCCGACCTGTACGCCAAAGCCCTGCCCGCCTACGTTGCCAAAGGCGTAGAGCTGGAGCTGCTGGACCCGAAACTAGCAAGCTTCGACCTGGAAAAGCTGGGCAAGGCGATCAACCACGAGCGTGACGGCCAATTCACCTACCTCGGCCTACAGACGCTGTACGACCGCTACTTCCTGCACAGCAACGGTACCCGCTTCGAGCTGCCGCAGCTGTTTTTCATGCGCGTCGCCATGGGCTTGTCCCATATGGAAGCCGATAAGGAAGCGCGTGCAATCGAGTTTTACAATCTGCTGTCCAGCTTTGACTACATGGCGTCCACACCGACCCTGTTCAACGCCGGCACCCTGCGCCCACAGCTGTCCAGCTGCTACCTGACTACCGTCCCGGATGATCTGTCGGGCATCTACGGCGCGATTCACGATAACGCCATGCTGTCCAAGTTCGCTGGCGGCCTGGGTAACGACTGGACACCGGTACGTGCATTGGGCTCCTATATCAAGGGCACCAACGGCAAGTCCCAGGGCGTTGTTCCGTTCCTGAAGGTAGTGAACGACACCGCCGTAGCCGTTAACCAGGGTGGCAAGCGCAAGGGCGCCGTCTGTGCGTACCTGGAAACCTGGCACCTAGATATCGAAGAATTCCTCGAGCTGCGCAAGAACACCGGTGACGACCGCCGCCGTACTCACGACATGAACACCGCGAACTGGATTCCGGACCTGTTCATGAAACGTGTATTCGATGACGGCAACTGGACTTTGTTCTCCCCTTCCGATGTACCGGATCTGCACGACCTGTACGGCAAGGCATTCGAAGAGCGTTATGAGTATTACGAAGCCCTGATCGAATACGGCAAGATCAAGCTGTACAAGACCATTAAGGCCAAGGATCTGTGGCGCAAGATGCTGTCCATGCTGTTCGAAACCGGCCATCCCTGGTTGACCTTCAAGGACCCATGTAACCTGCGCAGCCCGCAGCAGCACGTGGGCGTGGTTCACAGCTCCAACCTGTGCACCGAGATCACCTTGAACACCAACAAGGACGAGATCGCTGTATGTAACCTGGGTTCGATCAACCTGGTGAACCACATCGTCGAAGGCAAGCTGGACATCGAGAAGATCGGCCGTACCGTAAAGACTGCCGTGCGCATGCTCGATAACGTTATCGACATCAACTACTACTCGGTTCCTCAGGCTCGCAACTCCAACCTGAAGCACCGTCCGGTGGGCATGGGCATCATGGGCTTCCAGGATGCGCTGTACCTCCAGCACATCGCCTATGGTTCGGATGCCGCCGTCGAGTTCGCCGACAAGTCCATGGAAGCGATCAGCTACTTTGCGATCCAGGCGTCCTGTGACCTGGCCGACGAGCGTGGCAGCTACGAGACGTTCGAAGGCTCGCTGTGGTCCAAGGGCATTCTGCCGATCGACTCTGAAAAGATGCTGATCGAAGAGCGTGGCTCCAAGTACATTGAAGTCGACCTGTCCGAGACACTGGATTGGACGCCGATTCGCGAGCGCGTCAAGAAAGGTATTCGCAACTCGAACATCATGGCCATCGCGCCGACTGCAACCATCGCCAACATTACCGGCGTATCGCAGTCCATCGAGCCGACTTACCAGAACCTGTACGTGAAATCGAACCTGTCAGGCGAGTTCACCGTGATTAACCCCTACCTGGTGCGTGACTTGAAAGCACGCGGCCTGTGGGATCCAGTCATGGTCAACGACCTCAAGTACTACGACGGCTCCGTCCAGCAGATCGAGCGCATCCCGCAAGACCTGAAGGACCTGTACGCTACCGCGTTTGAAGTCGAAACCCGTTGGATCGTGGAAGCAGCGAGCCGCCGTCAGAAGTGGATCGATCAGGCACAGTCCCTGAACCTCTACATCGCTGGCGCCTCGGGCAAGAAGCTGGACGTGACCTATCGCATGGCGTGGTTCCGTGGTCTGAAGACCACCTATTACCTCCGTGCCCTGGCTGCTACCAGCACCGAGAAGTCCACCATCAACACCGGCAAGCTGAATGCCGTTAGTGCGGATCCGATCACCGGCGTACAAGCCAGTGCCTCACCGGCGCCAGCACAAAAAGCCGAGGCGGCACCCGCTCCGACTCCGGCACCAGTGCCCAAGGCCTGCAGCATCGACGACCCCGACTGCGAAGCCTGTCAGTAAGTCATAAGCCCTCTCTTCGGAGAGGATTCGGGGAAGGGTTTATCACCCTCCCCGAACGTAAATCCAAACACAACAAGTACTGAAAGTCGGCCTCACGAGACCGATTGGCCTGTCCCTGCCTTGAGCATGATTACAGGGGCTCACCTTGGCAGAGCAGGCACGATTGGGGCGTAACCACATAGTGCGGTCATCCGCTGCTTAAACGTGTGACGTCCGATCAAACACCGTGCCCCATGTGCACTCTAAAAGACATCTAGATTTTACCGACTGGCCGAGTGCCGGTCCTCAAGCAGGAGAACACACCATGCTGAGCTGGGACGAATTCGACAAAGACGAAGAAGCAACCGCCACCCCTGCCACCGTACAGCAGGACGGCGACATGCCGCTGGAAAAACTGGATAGCGTAGGCGGTGCTGCTGCCAACGAAGCACGCGCCGTAGATGCCGCCGACTCTGATGCCGTAGCCCGCGCCAAGGCCGCACTGAACGATCTCGACATTCAGGAAGGCCTGGATGATCTGGAAGGCTCCGCTGCCCGCGTACAGGTAGGCGACAAGCAGATGATCAATGCCCGCGCCGACTTGAACCAGCTCGTACCCTTCAAGTACGACTGGGCTTGGCAAAAGTACCTGGACGGCTGCGCCAACCACTGGATGCCGCAGGAAGTCAACATGACTGGGGACATCGCCCTGTGGAAGAGCGCTGACGGTCTCTCCGAGGACGAGCGCCGTATCGTAAAGCGTAACCTGGGCTTCTTCTCCACTGCCGACTCCCTGGTTGCCAACAACCTAGTGCTGGCCGTGTACCGCCTGATCACCAACCCCGAGTGCCGCCAGTACATCCTGCGCCAGGCATTTGAAGAAGCGATCCACACCCATGCGTACCAGTACTGCATCGAATCGCTGGGCATGGACGAAGGTGAAATCTTCAACATGTACCACGAGATTCCGTCAGTCGCGAAGAAAGCGTCCTGGGGCCTCAAGTACACCCGCTCCATCTCCGATCCGGAATTCAAGACCGGCACACCCGAGACGGATCGTCAGTTCCTCAAGAACCTTATCGCCTACTACTGCGTACTGGAAGGTATCTTCTTCTACTGCGGTTTCACCCAGATCCTTTCCATGGGCCGTCGTAACAAGATGACCGGTACTGCCGAGCAGTTCCAATACATCCTGCGTGACGAGTCCATGCACCTGAACTTTGGCATCGACATGATCAATCAGATCAAGATCGAGAACCCACACCTGTGGGATGCCCAGATGAAAGACGAAGCCACCCAGATGATTCTCCAGGGCACGCAGCTCGAGATCGAATACGCGCGCGACACCATGCCCCGCGGCGTACTGGGCATGAACGCGGCCATGATGGAAGACTACCTGAAGTTCATCGCCAACCGCCGCCTGACCCAGATCGGCCTGAAGGAAGAGTACCCCGGTACGACCAACCCCTTCCCGTGGATGAGCGAAATCATGGACTTGAAGAAAGAGAAGAACTTCTTCGAGACGCGTGTGATTGAGTATCAGACTGGCGGGGCGTTGAGCTGGGATTGATAGCCTCTTGCCCCAGCAAAAATTGGTCTTACGCCGATATAGGTGTTAGAAGCAAGCTAATAAAAGCCCCGCCTATTGCGGGGCTTTTTATAAAAACTAATCATTAAGCTCTTTTCCGCTGTTTAAAATATTAATTTTTCGTTTAACAGAGGCCATTTAGAAATGGCCGGGACAGCAAAATTCGAGCATCTCATTGTATAGGCTATAACGCTTGCCTCCCTACCAATCGATATCTTTCTACAATAAAGCAATGTTTCTCAATGAGCCGACAGCTAATATCCAAGAATTTTAATAGAGAAATTTAAAGGGGATAAGAAAAACCTTTTCCCTGACTAAAGTGCCGGACTGCTTTAGTATTTTCATCTAGTGCAGCGCAGTTACGAGAGCCGCAAGCCAAAAAGATTAACTTTCCAGATTCACCCGTTAACGTAATGAGTCGTCTCGAATCTTTTTGTCCTTCACTGAGTATATTTCTAGCCTTTTCTTCTCCGTTTCTTTCAACAGCCGCCAAAAAGGAGATAAACACGATCATAGCGATCACAGCAAAAAAAAATTTCCCTGTTATCTTTTTTGACTTTTGCTCTATCGCCACATCCTCTCTTTTTCCAAGTATCTTTCTTTTCCAGAAAACATACCTACGACGAGATTTATACCCTTTACGCAAATGATCTATATAGCCAGGCAAAACTCCATGCGACCAAACGAAGGAAATTACTGAAACGCTGCATGCGGAAAACACCGCATTACTTTAAACGATAAACTAACTAGTTTGTAGTTAGTTTATCTATACGGGACTAGCTTATTTGGGCTACAGTTAACCGGAAATCATCTTTATTTTTGTATAAAATTGCGCTTATTTGGTTACGTTAAACACCATACTCATCGGCCCACTCTCCTCATGCCTCAGGTACCTCACCTTCCCGTAATAAATAAAAGGTGCCGCTTTTCCAGCCTCCAGCTTATGCTCCCGCACAAAAAGATGGATATCGATTCCCAGTCGCTCATGCTCAATTAGCTCCTTGCCTTTCTTGCTTTGAGGCGTGGTCGCGTTCTGGCTTTGCCAATGAAAAGTGTGCTGATCGACCCAATGATCCAGGTATTTATGCTCCTCGGCTTTGCCCTGCTTATTCAGCGTTACGAGCAGTACGTGAGCCTTCTGTTCGGGCAGTACGACATGACCAACATTCCAGTTGCCTGGATTAAACGTGACATTGAACAGCGCAGGAATATCCTCGCGCAAAAAACGCTGACCTATCGCCATTTCCAACGGATCTAGCACTGCTTTAAGCCGAGCGAAGGTACGCAGCTGTTCGCGTAGTTCCTCCGTTACCGATATATCAGCATAATCCGGGTTGTTAGCTCGTAATGTATAGCTGCCGTTCTTTTCCTTAAGGATGACACGCAACAGGTATTGGTTATCTCCAGTCCCATCCTGGCGCTCAATAGCCAAGGTGGAGCCAGTGATGCTGCCCGCTGACTTCGAGTCCATGTGTTCTAGCAACAAGTAATCCCCATCGAGGATGGGGCGTTTACCTCCATTCATGGAGTTACCGGACGCGCGGGCAATGAAGTGCCGGGTCGGTTCCAGATGGCCGAAGCCTTCACCAATACGACGATACTCTTCGCTATCGGCATGACCCGTTTTGAAATGGCCGCACGCAATTTTTAGATTAGGGAAGAATGGCAACTCAGTACCGGCTGGCTCCTCCTTCCGCAGTGGGATGACGGGTGCCAACGTTTCAGACTGACGAGCCGTATACTGTGCCAAGCGACAGTCGAGCACTTCCTGCACTAGATCGGTAAAGGTTTCTCGATTATCAGGCACAACGCTGAAACGTGGCTGAAAGCGGCCTTCATCTACTTTAAAGAAAGCATCAGCTTTACTTTTATTACCACCGATCCAGGCATTAATCGGGTTAGCTTGCCAATAGCGCAGCCATGCGAGATCGCTACCGTTAACAAGCCTAGCCAGTTCTGCAGGCAAGTCGCTTAAGAACGTGCGGCGGCGCTGCAGTACCGTCCAGGAACGTTCGGCCAGGTCTGCCTCGGTAGGCGGTAGCTGCCAGCCATCCAGCTCTTGGAAAGCTTCCAACAGGATCATCTTGAAGCTTTTAGTCATCGGCGTGGTTTCCAGCTCACGCAGGAAGACCTTATGCGTCTCGACCATTACAAGTTGCTTGCTGTCTAGGTCGCCTTGGGCTGCTACTAGTGCAAACCAATTGCCGTACTGCTTGCGCATCTGTTGCAGACTGGCACCCGCGCGATAGAACTCAGTAAGCGTTGGTCGGCGATTGAGGCTTTCGCGCAAGGCCAGGTAGTGACCTTGAATACCGTCACCATCCAGCGACTTGAGGAAGTCGATCAGCTGCAAGTCATAGTTTACAAAGCAGCCTTCGGGCAGTTCCAGCTGTTGCGACTGGGCCGCACGAGCATAATCGGCTAACTGCCGATGGGTCATACTCCGCCCCATAAGCGCCTGTGGTTTGTGTAAAAAGCTCTGGTGGTTGCCGATGAAGTCCAGCACCACCAAATGGTCTTTACCTTCGGCCCGACGCAATCCTCGACCTAGTTGCTGGAGAAAGAGAATCTTAGACTCGGTTGGCCTTAGCATCATGACAGTGTCGATAGCAGGCAAGTCGACGCCTTCGTTGAAGAGATCAACTGAAAAGATTGCCGCCAAGCGACCATCGCTTAGTTGCTCTAGGGCCTCCCCTCGAGCGAGCTCTGAACCAGCGTATACAGCAGCAGCTTGAATGCCCGCCTTGCGAAACTGCTCGGCCATAAACTCAGCATGGCGAATGGAGATGCAGAATGCCAATGTGCGCTTCTGTGCATACTGACGCCACGTGCGTAAAGCGTGACGGGCCCGTCCGAGCGTAGCGAGCCGGCTAGCCAGTTGCACAGGATCGAAACGACCATTGCGCCAGGGTATGGACTGATAGTCCACGTCTTCATCGAAGATACCGTAGTAGCGGAACGGCACGAGCAAGCGCGCCTGGATACCATGGAATAAATCCGTCTGGAAAACCAAGTTGTCATCGCATAACGAGAGTATGTCTGAACAATCGGTGCGATCTGGAGTGGCGGTGAGGCCGAGCAAAAAGGCCGGTAAGAAATGGTTGAGCAAATGCCGGTAAGTAGGCGCGGCGGCGTGGTGAAATTCATCCACTACGATGTAATCGAAATGGCGCGGCGAGAAGCGCTGCAGGTGCTCGTTACGTCCTAGCGTCTGGATCGATGCGCAAAGCACCTCGACTTCCACATCCCGCTGCCGGCCCATGTAGTAACCCACACGTAAACCGGGACGAATACGTACGAAGGTTTCGGCTGCTTGGTGCAGAATTTCCTCTCGGTGCGCCACAAACAACACACGTTTAGCGCCGAACTGCCTGGCGTCGAACGCAGCAAGCCAGGTTTTGCCTAAACCGGTCGCAAGAACGACTAATCCGCGCTGATAGCCTTCTGCACGGGTCTTATCGAGCGCGGCCAACGCCTCATTTTGTATTGATGTTGGGGTAGGAGGTGGCTTGATCTCCTCTTCCACGCCGATGGGCGCTAGAGTAGGCGGCTTCTTGCGCCGCGCCTCATAAGCATCAATCCAGGCGTGCGTTAGCGGCTTAGAACGTGGATCAGCGAATAACGTTTCGAAGCGGTCACGGGCTTCGAGAAATCCATTATCGCCAGGATAGTCGATGCGATAGTTCCACTCTAGGCCATCACGTAATGCCTTACGGCTGATGTTGCTAGAGCCAATAAAAGCCTGACCGTGCACGTTATTCGGGTCGTCCTGCGTCACGAATAGGTATGCCTTCAAATGGAAGCTGTGCGGTCCTTTGCATTCATAAACGCGTACTTCGGCACCAGCGTCCTGCAGCAGCATCAATCGGCGCAGAGCCTCCACATCCGTTACATCGAAGTAATCACTGGTAAGGATACGTATACGCGCAGGCATAAACGCCGCCTCGTGCTCACCTGCGGGTTGAAGCTTGACGTGCAGGTCATCAATCAGCAGATCCAGCCCGCCCGTCATGACGAATGCAACGGCCATATCGATCTTTCTTGCACTATTGATAGCGGCGAGCAAGTGCGGCAGAAAATGGTCTTGGCCGCCTGTGACTAGGCGCTGCCTAGGTGCCTCAGCGCGGCAAGCCAACAGGTTTATCCATTGCTCATCACGACCAGGGCGCTGATCGCGGGTATGCCAGATCTTGATGTTAGCAACATCGTCCACAGTAGCCAGCCACTCACGTAGTTGTTCCTCGTCAGCATCTGTAAAGCGTCGTCCACCCTGCTCCCGCTCGCCCCGTCCAAGTTTGAAACTACAGTAGAAGGTTCCGCCCGATTTCAGTCCCCGCCAGAGACTGGCTAGCACTTTGGGCATCTTTATCTGTGGAACATGCAATAAGCTGGCGCAAGCCCAGATTCCGTCGTAAACGTGGACTTCACTAAACTGAGATAAACGAAGTACCTGTACTGGTTGCCCTAGATAATCGCTGGCAAGGTCCGCTAACGCCGGCGAGGCATCAAAAGCCGATACTTGGTAGCCCAGTTGCATGAAGGCTTTAGCATCTCGTCCAGAGCCACAGCCAGCATCGAGTATGTAACCACCAGCCGGGATTCGGGCGAGAAATTGCATGTGTAACTCATGCATATCGACTTCGGCGGTTTCAGCGAAAAACTGTGTAGCATGTTTCTGGTAATAATCGTACGTGCTGTTCAACGTTACGTCTCTGTGCAAGCGGCCCAATTCAGATCTCGGCCCTAACAATAGCAGGTGAAGTTATAGATCCGAGTGCTATGTTCCTTCGGCATATCACCCTGCGTCGCATCTAAAACTTACTTAATCAATTAAACGAGGATGGGCCTGTTTAACGAAGATGGATATCGCTCCGCTCACCCCATCCTACGGTATTTGTCACACCTTCTTAGGAACCGTCCCGCTTGTAGCCAGCTCTTAGCAGTCAGCTGTCACCGCTGCGCTTTACGCGGACCTAATCCATGCTGACTGCGAGACTAGTCATGACAATTATTCCAAAGACTGCCGCCCTCTCCCTTCTTGCCCTTTTTATGGCAGGCTGCTCTACGCCACAGGCCGATACTCAAACGTCCAAACCCGAGCTAATCGGGCGCGCTCAGGATCTTTATGATTTACCGCCGGCTTACCAGCCCGGAACGTATCGGCATATGGATCAGCTCTTCTTCACACGCGAGGTACACCGCGGTCCGGCAGTTTATCCGCTGCCACGCCAGCACGAGATCAATGTGCACTACCAAACGGATGATGGCACGCTGGGTGTTGATGAGTTCATGCAACGCAATCACGTGGGTGGGTTGTTGATCATCAAGAACGGCAGAATCGCTCTTGAGCGGTACGGTCTGGGAAATACAGAAGAGACGCGCTGGACGTCATTCAGCGTAGTGAAATCCATCTCCTCTTCCCTTGTTGGAGCGGCGGTACAACAGGGGCGAATCAAGAGTGTGAAGGAGTCTATTGCACGTTATCTGCCCCAACTATCGGGCGGCGCCTATAACAACGTGACGATAGAGCAGGTATTGCAGATGAGTTCAGGGGCTGCCTGGAACGAAACCTATCGTGATCCCACGTCGGATCGGCGTCGAATGTTTGAGCTTCAGCTCGCTAATAAGCCCGGCGAATTGTTAAAGCAATTGTCAGGACTCAAGCGTGCTTCGGCGCCCGGTACAACCTTCAAGTACAGCACCGGTGAGTCGCACCTTCAGAGTGAATTGGTGCACGCCGCGACAGGCATGACCACAAGCGACTATCTCTCCGAGCGTATCTGGGCGCGTATGGGTATGGAGCGCGACGCCTTTTGGCAGCTCGACGCAAGAGCAGGCCAGGAAATCGGCAGCAGCGGCTTCTCGGCTACCTTGAGGGATTATGGTCGTTTTGGGCAGTTCATTCTCAATGATGGTGTGATCAACGGTGAGCGTATCCTGCCGGCAGGCTGGATTGATCAGGCGACTCGTGTAGACCCAGCATCCTATCTGGCTCCCGGAAAGCTATACGAGGGCGAGTATCCCTTGGGTTATGGTTATCAATGGTGGACATTCCCTGTAGGCACCCACGCCCTGCCCGGCCATGAGGGCGGAGCGTTCGAGGCACAAGGGATCTTTGGACAGTTCCTGTATATCAACCGCAAGGAAGGTATCGTTGCCGTGGTGTGGAGCGCTTGGCCTAAACCCGAAATGGATAAGCAGGAAATGGAGACCTATGCATTCTTGGGCGCTGCAATTAAAGCGCTGCGCTGACATTTGAATACAGTTTTGAGGGCGTTTGCTTAAAGCTTTCTTTGAGCAAATGCCCTAGGTCCTACACCTCTGGGTTTTAATCGATTCGCTCGATTTTGACTGGCCCTGTGCCGTCTTCTACAAGATCGACCCGCTTAGCCGCCGCGCGAGACAAGTCGATAATGCGGCCACGGATAAAGGGGCCCCGGTCGGTAATCCGTACTACCACCTGTTTGTTGTTTTCCAGGTTGGTGACACGCACCTTGGAACCCAGAGGAAGCGTTTTATGCGCAGCAACCAGCGTATTGTTATTGAATGTCTCACCGCTGGCCGTCTCTCTCCCATGAAACTTCTGGGAGTAGTATGAAGCTTTGCCCTTCTGCTCGAATGGCTTGGGCGCTTGCTTCGCCTCCCTGATTGGAACGGCTTCCGCTTTTTTATCCTGGCAGGCCACGCAACTTACCAGCAAACAGAAGAACAGCAGCAAACGTTTTGAATCGATAAGCATGCTTGAACCCTTCTTTATTATTGGTCTGCCTGTAAATGCTGCGCCTGGTTATCCAATCGCGGCGTGCATCTATTCAGGCAACCCTTAGTTTTTGGAAAGCAAAAGCACTGGCTGGATCAGGTCTTACTGCATACAAAGGTTTGAGCGCAGCGATAGCTGAACCGTTCTTGAAGATGGCACCCTAACATCACATTTGTGATGGGCTGCTCAGTTGCTTGCTCTCTTTCTCAGCCCTCCATCAGTCGCATGAAACGACCAAAGACCGCACAATCTTGTCTTAACGTCATAACTCACTGATTTTCGGGAAGTCCCTGCAATGCCTAAAGGTGACTATAGACAGCGTAAAGCGCTCCGCCTTGAACGTCTCAAGCGGTTTATTGAGTGGGCAACCGGGCGGTATCCCGATTTCACCCCCAAGAAGCATCATCAGGAAGAGTGGTATAAGCCCTATATCGGGTATGCCATTCCCAACCTGGGTCGTGCCGCTAAGGGTTTCTGGTTAGGGCTAGATGCCGGCACCATCGAGGCGACTATGGATGAGCCTGATCCAGAGCGGTTGCTAGGGCGTATCTTGTTACGCGACAGCAGCGACTATAGGTGCCTTATTGATATTTTTGGCGCTGAAAAGATTGTCTCGTTGGGTTCAGTACAGCTCTTGATCGAGCCAGAGTGGACGTTACGCCTGGAAGACAGTGATTCTCATGAGGCATTCGAGGATCAGGCTCGGCAAGCTATGGAGCATTATGTGCAGGAGCGGCTACGCATCCTGGAGCGCCCGTTCAGGGAGATGAGCGAAGACGATCGACTGGAAGTGCTTGAGCGGCTACGGCCGGAGCTTTCACGTATTGATGACTTTCTGGAACATGCGGTCGAGATCATTAATGAGGTTCGCCATGAGCTGCGCTTTGTAGTTGAGTTGCGCCACGGCGATCTGGCATTGGATATACAGCGCCGGATACCGGCAAACCAAGGCCATATTCTCAGCGAGGAAGAAGTCCTGACCCTGAAGGATGAAGACCGGCAGGAAGTTCTGGCCAAGTTCAATATGGTCCTTGAAGAAGCTGGCGACTTCGACCTGCTGCAACTGGGTCAGCATCGATTGACAGAGCTGTTCATGCAGGATACTGGGCGGCTGCGCAAGACGATTCGCAACACGTTGCGCAACTACAAGGAGAAAATGGCCTTCGCTACGCTCCTGCAGAACGATCCTCGCTTTTTGCATTATCACAAGCTGTATCCGGCTCGACAGTTAACGCGTAAGTGGATTGCCCTGCTCGGCCCTACCAACAGTGGCAAGACGCACCAATCCATCGAAGCGATGACTTCGGTTACCCACGGTATTTACCTTTCGCCGCTGCGCCTGATGGCCTTGGAAAATCAGGAGCGCATCGAGTCCATGGGCATACCCTGCTCGCTTGTAACCGGTGAAGAAGAAATTATCCGGGAAGGTGCGACGCATTTTTGCTGCACGGTTGAGGAGTTTGCACGCTTTCGCCAGAAGCGCTGGGATGTGGTCGTGGTGGATGAAGTGCAGATGATGGCCGATTCGCAACGAGGCTGGGCCTGGGTAGACGCGCTCGTCAGCGCCTATACGCCTGAGTTGATCATGACTGGGCCACCGCTGATCGAGCCGTCACTGAAAACGCTATGCGACTTGTGCGAAGACCGCCTGATCATCAAGCGCACCAAGCGGCTCTCCCCTGTCGAGGTTTCGAGACACTCCACCAGCCTGAAGAACCTGGAGCCCGGATCGATGCTGGTGGCTTTCAGCCGTCGTACGGTGCTGGATCTCAAGGCAATGCTGGAGATGACAGGCAAAACGGTTTCTGTGGTTTACGGTGCCTTGTCTCCAGAGGTACGGCGCGAACAGGCACGCCGGTTTCGCGAAGGTGAAGCAGACATCATGGTAGCAACCGATGCGGTGGGCATGGGCCTTAACCTACCGGCCCATACCCTGTGCTTTTACACGGATGAAAAGTTTGACGGCATTCAGGTGCGGCAGCTCAACGTACAGGAGGTCAAGCAGATTGGCGGGCGCGCCGGACGCTTTGGCCATCATGACGAAGGCGTTATCACTGCCTTGGAGCCACACGTACTCAAGTCCATCAAACGGTTGTTCAACAGTCCCGACAAGCCAGTAGACTTGTCTCAGTTTCAGGTGCGGCCTTCTATCGATCACCTGAAAGCCATTTCCGAGCTGATGAATGAACCCAGCCTGCTCAGAGCGTGGCTGACGTTCAACCGAAACATCAATTATGGCGATGCGTTTGTATCTGTATTGCCCGATGAGCTGGCTGACTGGATCAAGGCAATCGATGATCCACGCATTCCCCTCTGGCTACGCTGGATTTTCGCCTGCACTCCTATTCGGGGAGGCCTGGAAAGCCCTGCCAGCAGCTTTGCACAACACTGGTTGAAAAAGGTTGCCCAAGAAAAGGTCATTGAGCTGCCACGCCTGATTCTCGAATCAGATCTTGCAAC
The DNA here is from genome assembly GCF_030403525.1 of Pseudomonas sp. WAC2. NCBI lineage: Bacteria > Pseudomonadati > Pseudomonadota > Gammaproteobacteria > Pseudomonadales > Pseudomonadaceae > Pseudomonas > Pseudomonas sp. WAC2. The sequence continues at coordinate 198,340 of NZ_JAUEPD010000010.1, read as the reverse complement.
GCTGGAAAGCTCGCTGCATATCGTGGAGACCTACCTGCACCTTGCACGTACATTGCCGGAATATTTCCCGGACATCGAGCGTGGTGAAGAGCACCGCACCTTGCTGAACGAAGCCATTACACGTGAGCTTTCCAGGCGCAAACGCCCTCGTCGTTCAAGCCTGGGACGAGGAAATCAGAGCGGACGTGAAAAGCAGGGAGAAGCAGAAGGAAAACGCGCGTCTCGCTCGGCGCGTGGCCGTTAGCAGTGATGTGCCGAGACCCAGCAGGCACCTCGGCACATCACTTGATTTATAGCGGATTGGCGTTGAGCTGCTTGGAAAACCTGAGTGTCATGATGTAGCAGAACGCCAGACCGGCAAATGCCAGCAGACCGCCTACGACACCAATATGGATGAGCCCAAGCTGAGTCCCTACAACGCTACCCATCAGGGCCCCACCGCCAATTCCAATGTTATAAATACCCGAGAACAGGGCCATCGCCACGTCAGTGGCATCCTTGGCCAGCGCTAGCACCTTGGCTTGCAAGGCAAGACCGAAACACATGATCGCAACGCCCCAGACGACACTCAGCCCGCCTAATAGATAGGCGTGCTGGGCAAACGGCCGCAGCACCAACAGAGAGATGGTGATACCCGCAATGGCCGAGATCAGAAAGCCATTGGGATACATGATGCTGTACCGGCTGAACAGGACGGAGCCTATGACACCAGCGCCACCAAACAGGAGCAGCAGAACCGTTGTCATGTTTCCACTCAGATGGGCGATCTCCTGAGCGAAGGGCTCAATGTAGCTATAACCTGTGAAATGGGCCGTTACCACGAGCACTGTCAGGATATAGATACAGACCAGGGCAGGCCGCTTGAAGAGCACGGGCAAGCTGCTCAGGGAACCGGAGTTATGGCTTGGCAGCAACGGCAATGCCCTGGCCAGCCAGATCACTATACCGGTAGCAAAGACCGCAATCGCCACGAAAGTTGCCCGCCATCCCAACGTTTCTCCCAACACCCGCCCTAGCGGAATACCCAGGACCATGGCAAGACACGTACCGGTCGCCAATAGGCTCAAGGCCTGCGTCTGCTTGCCTTCAGGGGCGATACGTACAGCCAATGATGCCGTGATAGACCAGAAGATCGCATGTGCAATGGCGATGCCGATACGGCTCACAATCAATACGGTAAAGCTCCAGGCGAAGCCCGACAGGATATGACTGGCGACGAATACCGCAAAGACCAGAATCAGCAGCCGCCGCCGCTCGATATTACGCGTGAACAGCATCATGGGGAGCGAAATGAGCGCCACGACCCAGGCATAGATGGTCAGCATGATGCCCACCTGAGCTGGCGACATCTCGAAGGTTTTGCCGATGTCACTGAGCAGCGCCACCGGTACGAATTCAGTGGTATTGAAGATAAAGGCTGCCAGCGCCAGCGCAATTACGCCAAGCCAGGCACCGCCGCGTGAATCAACAGAGGTATTCATCAGCACTATCTAGTCTTCTGGTTTACAGGATGAGTCTTGGTCCGGCAGTTTAGGAACTGCCTGCCTGAAGCTTAGCCATCCAATGCCACTAGACCCGAAACGACAACACACCAACCCGCAGCATCACTGGCCGCGTATGGCGTATATGTTATTCAGGAAGAACTACAGAGCTTAGATGGGAAACTAAGTAACACAAATGATACGCTTAGTAACATCGACCCACAATATCATCAGGCGTTCCAAAAGACCTGATTCATCGGCTCAATGTAGTTCTCACGATAGCTTATTAGCGGACACGCTCTAATGCAGGGCTGTCTTGCTACAAGAAGCAGTGGCCTTCACACAGGGTTTCGATAGAGTCCGCCATATACTGCGTTTCGCCAGTGAACTGGCCTAGCTTTATTTGTGGTCTCTTCGAATCCATAAAGTCGACCGTAACGGTATAGTTGGATGTCTTATACCGATTTAAATCGGTCCTTATGCCTGGACAGTTGGAATAAAAGCCTGCTTCGTAACGGCTCTTTTTATCGCAACGCTCATCATCTTCATGCCTGTGATAGCCCTTGCTTCCGCTTGAATGGGATTTGCCGGATTTACACTCCAGTAGAGTGACCTCATGGGAGCAGATGCCTGAAGTGGTACAGCCTACCTGGTCTTCCTGTTCGAAAAGATGGGTGTTATGGCGCGTCTAACTCACCTTCAAATTGTAAGGTAACGTGCTCTCTTCTCCAGACACGGTGAATGACTGACCGAGATAGGCATAACGGTACACCTTCGCGCTGAGCGAAAAGTCCCAGCCGTCAATCTTATGGAGGTGTACCACCAGGGCGTTGGCCCGAACAGGATGGTAGCAGGGCCTGTCCTTAGCCGATTTTTATGCGCATTATCAAAGTCTGTCGGAAAACCTCTTCATAGACCTGCGTCTTACCTTTTGCTTCAAAGGTATGGGTGCAACCTATCAAGCAGAACAAAGTGATCATTAAACAGGGCGCAACGTTTCTTGTTTTCATTGACTCACCGGACTGCATGCGCGGCGATACTCAGCCAGCAGGATGTTCTGCTGGCTGGTAGGTCATTCAATAGATTCAGGGAAATTGCGTTGACTGCTTGATGGCCAGCCACGCTACAGCCAGACCAGGAATCCGATCCGGCGGATAGGTTAAGCGTTACTTCTTGTCGTCTATCTCGGAGCTGTTCATGTCCATGACAGTCCTGGCTGGGGTCTCAGGTTCATTCATGACCGGAGTCGGCGCTACGGGCTCGCTCTTTTTCTTACCCCGAAACCGGTTGAATACCCAACCAATCAGAAGCATGGGTAGCATCCATAGCTTCTTGAACAGTAATAGCGCTCCAGCCAGAATTCCCAACTTGGCCGCCGCCTTGCCTGCAATCAGTGCGCCTATGCCATAAGCTGCCACCTTGTCGATGTCAGGATTGAAATCGGCGTAACGGTTACCGTCATTGAAATTGGTCATTGCCAGGACAGCAGGCGCGCTTTTCTGGATTTGAGGTAGCTGATCCATCCCAGCAATGAAACTCAGCACCAATACGCCTTTACGGCCCAGTACACGGATATCGTAGTTGAGGCCATGCTCGGAATCATTGCCCAGCTTGAGCTCTTGAGCCCAATAGAGCTTTTTGCCTTCCTTGTCGTAACGCGGCGCAGCAGCCCAGCCTACCAGCTCAAGCGGCTCATAACCTTGTTCTTGACGCGCCTTGTTGCCATCGCGAACATCCTGCTGCATGTCCTTCAGCAGGTCGGCATAGTCGATGTCAGCCGCATCCTCATCAGATACGTAGCCGCTTTTTTCGTAATAGACTGTCATGCCCCATGACTCGCGCTCGAAGGGCGAAATGCCGGCAGGCATCACCATCCCCATGGGCGGGTTCTGGCTGGGAGGATTGCCCCAGGCTTCCAGTACACGTTCGGCGTCCTTGCTGTTCAGAAAGACAAATTCTTTAGGCAGATCAAGCGTTGCAAGATTGTCATTGAGAACGATCTTGCCCGTCTTGAAGTTCAATGACTTGAGGAACCGGTCCACTGTCATCTCTTGAGCGTTCGACGCGGCAGACGTGGCGCTAACGGGTTCGGGCTGTGGGTTGGCGGAATAAGCGGCGGGAATAACGGCCACAGCCAAGAGGCTGGCCAGGATCAGTTCCTTGATCGGCATAAAAGCTCCATGAAGATATGTTGTGCTATCCAGACGCAATCATATCATCAGCCCTACAAAGACGCTGCGGCGCAACGAAATTTTTTGATACATGTGGTTAAACACAACCTTGCCGATAGCTGCAGGTTGACACAACCGCTTCAAGGCTCAGACGATTGGAAGAGCAGAGGTTGGGCCAGCACGATTAAAAGCCGGACTGGACGATGCGTCATGAGTTGATGAACTGGAGCCATACCGCGCAGCCAGATTGGTCCTGAAATGTACCTAGCTGAGAGGTGGCCGTCCCGCCTGGGGACAGGCACACCCTCGTGGTGTTGTGCTAGCGACACTCATGTTCAGCGCGAACAAAGCGACTGACAAAACGGTACAGTGCGGTTAAGCGGCGTAAGCCTCTGACTTGGCCAGGATTCGACTGATTTCATAACGATTCTCAGTAGTCAGATGATCGGTCAAACGATGCAACTGCCTGACAATCAGTTGCTGACTGTCATGATCACGTGCTGCCCGCAGCTCTTTCATCAGCGAGCGGATGATTTGTGCAGTGAGTTCAAGATCGCTCATGGGCTTTCCCTCATGAAGGCTATAAATGGGATGGTTCGTAAGCCGGCTTACTTACTCTGTCCATTACATCCCTCAAACAGTTCTCGTTTAGCCGATGAGCGAACCCTCTGCCGATAACTGGCAGGTTACGATCCACTGTATTCTTTTGATTGATTTACTGGATGCTCCTCCTCTTTGCGGCTGCCTGAGTAGTACGCATCCTTCAAGATCTATTCGTTTGTGTAAGACGCTCAAGCAGCCAGGCTGCAGCAGGACCAAGCGGCTGTTTACGCGACCACACCACATCCACCGATACCTGCTTGGGCCAGCCATTCATGACCAACTCATGCACCCGCCCCTGTGCATGGGACTCGACCAACCCCTTGGGTAACGCGGCCCACCCAAAGCCCAACGCCGCCATTTCCAGCAACAGCAGGTAGTCTGGAGTCGACCAGCATCGCGTACTGTGTACAGGCAGGGTCGAATCGTCCAGATCACTGCTGACAACGCTGCTCAGACGCAGCATGCGGTAGTGAGCAAGGTCCTGAGGTTCAACTACCGCTTTCTGGGAAAGGGCATGACCTTGGCTGACAAAAAGACCAAAGGAGGAATAGTAAGGCAGCCGGGAATGCGCAATATCCGGCCCGTATTCCGGTTGAGCGGCCAATAGCCCCAGGTTGGCGCGGCCTTGATTGATCAGATCCAGCACATCGGCCTGTTCGGCAAAAAAGCACTCGAACTCCAGATCAGGATAGCGCTGGTCCAATTCGTGAAGACGCGCTTCATATTGGCTCTGCTGGTAGGTATCTGACAGTACCAGTGTCAGCTTGGCTTCCTGCCCGCGGCCCAAGGTAGCCGCGTGACGTTTCAATCGGTCTATCGCCGATAGCGTCTCCAGCGCATATCCCAACAAGCTACGCCCAGGCTCGGTCAATGTCAGCTGGCGAGCGCCACGAACAAAGAGCTCAACATCCAGTTCTATTTCAATGCGGGCAATGGTTTCACTAATGGTCGACTGGCTTTTACCGAGCCCCCTCGCCGCTGCGCTGAACGAGCCACTGGATGCAGCATGAACAAACGATTCGAGCGCTTCTATTGAAAGGTTCATATCGGTATAAGCGATACCAGCTAATTTTTGGTTATTGGTTAAACCGATGATAATAGACCATTGCAGTCATCCCTAAGCGAGTTTTCCAATGTCTTCTACTTCATCAACTGATCGCAGTTTCTGGGAGCGGGCAGGTCATGCGCTGGCCTTCGAGCTGATTGCCCTGGGCCTCTGTGCGCCTGTGATCGCCTGGGCTATGGGCAAACCCATGGCACAGATTGGCGTGTTGACGCTCATGTTTTCGACCATAGCCATGTTGTGGAACATGATCTTCAACTTCTTGTTTGACCGTGCGCAAAACCGGTTGGGATTCAAACGCAGCTTTGCCGTCCGCCTGCTTCACGGCTGTCTTTTTGAGGCTGGCCTAGTGGTCTTGCTGGTTCCGTTGGCAGCGTGGTGGCTTTCGATCAGCCTGCTCCAGGCGCTAGTGCTCGATATCGGACTGATCCTGTTTTTCCTGCCTTATTCGGTATGCTTCAACTGGATTTACGATACGCTTCGGGCCCGTTATATACGTCGTCAGGGCATTGGCGCAGCGTATGAAAAGTGATGAACCGACTAATAGAAAGGCGCCACGCCTCATGGTGAATGAGTCAGGCTGCCTTTCGCTCTTGGCAGGGCTTAAAGTGAGCCTGCTGACGACTCTACGTTGAAAAGCCCCCAATAGAGACAAAACGTCGTCCTACCCTCTTTTTTCCTTTTAATCGCCGATTTTCGACTACGCTTTTCATTCCACTCAGCGAAAGGCGGGATGGCTATGGCTGCTCGGGTCGAGAGACAAGGACGCTGCTTGTGCAGCGCGGTGCACGTAACTGTCGGTCTGGAAAAAACATCTGTCAGCGCTTGTCATTGCTCGATATGTCGGCGATGGGGCGGCGGTCCACTGATGGTTGTCGAAAGCACGCTCCCTCCCCAATTGACAGGAGAGGAGCATGTTCACGTCTACGAGTCATCAGAGTGGGCTGAGCGAGGCTTTTGTCGCCGATGTGGTACTCACCTGTTTTACCGGTTAAAACACGGCGACTTTCATGCCGTCCCGGTTGGGTTGTTTGATGACCCGGATGACTGGACATTTGCGCTGCAGGTTTTCATAGAAGAAAAACCAGCTTTCTACTGCTTTGCCAACGATACCCGCACCCTGACTGGAGAAGAACTGATTGTGCAGTTCGGCTCCGAGTAAGGCATAGGCCATGCTCGTGCTTGAAAATTTTAATCGTACCCATGGATTACGTTGTTTGGTGACGGCCGGACAGGTCGGGTTATTTTCGTCCTATTGATTTGCCAGCAAGGGAGGAATGATATGAAGACGGTAGCGGATATCCTTAGAGCCAAGCAAAGCCAGGGTGTGTTTACGATCACCCCAAACGTTACGGTGCTTGATGCGCTTAAAGTCATGGCCGAGAAAAATGTGGGTGCCCTGCCCGTTACCGAAGACGGTAAGCTGGTCGGTATCATTAGCGAGCGCGACTATGCGCGCAAAGGCGTATTACAGGGCCGCTCCTCCATAGGAACCGCTGTTCGGGAAATCATGACCCGTGCTGTGATCACAGTGACGCCTCGGGAGAGCATTCGTGAGTGCATGTCGCTCATGACGGATCGCCATCTGCGCCACTTACCGGTGATCGACAATGATCAGCTGATCGGTCTGCTCTCCATTGGCGATATCGTGAAGGAAACGATTGCCGAGCAGGACGGGCTGATTCTGCAACTGGAGCAATACATCCGTGGTGAATATCCCCCATCACTGGCCGGATGATCAGAGGGAGCAGCTAGGCCATGCGTTTGAGCATGGCCTGCGTTGACTAAAAGTCTGGTTGGGCTTTTTTGTAATCACGACTTCCTTGCCCGTCAGGCTGAACTGTTGCGGCGCCTTATGGACGAATCCATTGCCATCATTGATTAAACAGTGACTGGCACTTCTCAAGGATTCAATAAGGCGCCTATTTGCTGTGCCCGATAAATATCTGGAACCCCTGCCCAATTGGGAGCCGCACGAGCGGCCCTCGATGCCGGGCTCTCCGGCTACGCCACTGCATGCCCCACCGGTACGCCTTGCCTACGCGCTGGTGTCCGTGCTGCTGGGCCTGACAGGCGGCCTCGGTAATGCGCTGATCAGCGTGAACCTTCCTTATATCCAGGGTGATCTGGGTCTGACGCCCACCCAGGGTGCCTGGCTGCCTGCAGCCTTTCTGATGGTAAACGTGTCAGCTAACCTGATTCTCGTGAAGTTTCGTCAGCAATACGGGCTTCGCCGCTTTGCCGAGATCGGGCTGGCGCTGTATGCCGTATTCACGATCGCCCATGTGTTTGCCAACAACTTTCCCATGGCGGTGCTGGTCCGAGCCGCCAGCGGCTTTGCTGGCGCGACGATCACAACCCTGGGTACGCTGTATATGCTCCAGGCGTTTCGGAAGGCTCAGGTAGGCAAAGGTTTGGTCATTGGCGTTGGCATCTCCCAGCTGGCAACGCCTCTGGCTTGGCTGCTCTCGCCCGCGCTCAGGGATCTGGGCGAGTGGCATCGCCTGTATATCTTCGAGGCCGGCATGGCGCTGTGCTCACTCGCCGCCATCACCCTGCTCAAGCTACCTCCAGGCATACGCATCAAGGCGTTCGAGCGACTGGACTTTCTGACATTTGCCCTGCTCGGCCCTGCCCTTGCCATGATTGCCGCCGTCCTGGCACAGGGACGCATTCAATGGTGGCTGACGCAGCCCTGGATGGGGTTTTCATTGGCAGCCGCTCTGGTATTGATCATCATTGCGGTCGCCATTGAGCACCATCGACGCAATCCCCTGCTCCAGACTCGCTGGCTTGGCACCTCCGAGATGCTGCGCTTTGCCTTCGGGGCGATCATGCTGCGCTTTATCCTGTCCGAACAGAATTATGGAGCAGTGGGTCTGCTGCAAACCCTGGGGCTTACAGCCGATCAGTTACAGCCGCTTTTTGCAGTGATTCTTGCTGGCATCGTGGCGGGCATTGCCGTCAGTGCTCTGGTGTTCAGCCCGAAAACGATGATCCCTCAGATTCTGGTTTCGATTGTATTGATCGGTATAGCCAGCTTCATGGATACCGACTCGACAAACCAGACACGCCCGCAGGACCTGTTTGTCAGCCAGGGTATTCTGGCCTTTGCCAGCGGCATGTTCCTGGGTCCGCTGATGATGATCGGCTTTTTGCGTGCCCTGCAGAACGGTCCGACCTATATCGTCAGCTTTACCGTGCTGTTTTCCTTTACGCAAAGCCTGGGTGGATTGGCCGGCCCGGCTCTGTTTGGAACATTCGAGACGGTGCGAGAGAAATACCATTCCAGTCACCTGATCGAGAACGTCAACCGTACCGACCCACTGGTGGTGCAGCGCCTGCAGCTTCAAAGTCAGGTTTATGCCCCGGTGCAGACTGACCCTACCCTGCAACAGGCGCTAGGCACCTCCCAACTCAGCCAGGCCGCCACACGAGAGGCACATGTGCTGGCCTTCAACGATGTATTTCGGCTGATCGGCTTCGTATCGATCACCTTTCTGAGCTGGTCACTGTTCCATACCCTGCGCCTGTCCTATCGGCGAAGAAAGGCGGAACGGGCACAAGCCAACTCCTCTAATAACGCTGCTACGTGAGACGACATGAGCGACGAAAAACCATTACCTGATGACGAGCGCAAGGGCTCAAGCGAAGCTGAAAAAACGCCGCCTCAAACCGAACAGGCAGCCTCCGTACCGGATGCCGGAGCGACAAACCCTGGGCCGCCCAAGGTGATCAAGCCGTCACGGATGACGGTCATCATCATGCTGGTGGTAGCGCTGGCAGGCGTCCTGACGATCCTCTATGCGTGGCAGCTGTGGCCATTCACCAGTGGCATCGTGACAACCAATAATGCCTACGTCCGGGGACAGATTACCGTCATGGCCCCTCAGGTGAATGGTTATGTCGCCGAGGTACTCGTACAGGACTTCGAGCATGTAAAGCAGGGGCAACTGCTGGTTCGGATCGACGACCGAATCTATCGCCAGCGTGTTGAGCAAAACCAGGCACAGCTGGCGGCTCGGCAGGCGGATCTTGCGAACTCCATACAAACCTTGGCTTCCAACCAGGCCACGCTAGCGTCGCGCCGGGCGGAACTCCTGTCGGCGCAGGCCGAACTGGATCGCGCACGAGCCGATGAGCGTCGTGTCAACGAACTCGCCTCCCGAGGCTCGGTTTCCCTGCGCGAGCGTGATCAGACACGCGCCTCGGCCAGGGCCGCCGCCGCTCAGGTCAAGCAGGCACAAGCGGCCATCAATATTGCCGAGGAAAACGTAAAGGCGACTCGCGTGTCACGCGGAAGCCTGGAAGCTCAGGTACAGATGGCAGAAGCGGCGCTGCATCTGGCACAGATCGACCTCGACAACACTTTGATCAAGGCGCCACGGGAAGGACAGCTCAGCGAGGTATCCGTACGCCTCGGGCAGTACGTGACGGCAGGCTCGCAACTCCTCTACTTGGTACCGGATCTGGTCTGGGTGGTAGCCAACTATAAGGAAACGCAGACACATAACATGGCGATCGGTCAGCCGGTCCGCTTCAACGTTGATGCCTTGGACGGCGCAGAGCTTACCGGCCGTGTCGAACGGCTGGCGCCTGCAACCGGCTCGGAGTTCAGCATTCTTCGCCCAGACAACGCCACGGGTAATTTCACCAAGGTGGTACAGCGCATCCCTGTGCGGATCACCATTGATCCTGACCAGCCCTTGGCGCAGCGGCTAAGGCCAGGGATGTCCGTTGTCACCCATGTTGATACGGATGCGACCCCAGCGACCAGCCAGACAGAACGACCTGTAGCGCAACGGAGCGCTACACCATGAGGGACGTTCGATTCCATCCTTTGCTGTTGGCCCTGGCGGTAAGCCTGGCCGCTTGTGTGCCACCCAAGAAACCGCTACCGCCCGAAGCAGCCATACAACCTCCTAGGCAGTGGCGTGCAGCGAGTGAGCCGGCAAGTGCCGTTCGAAGCGATTGGTGGCACAACTTCAACGATCCCCGGCTGACTCGCCTGGTAGAAACCGCGCTTGAGCACAACACTGACGTGTTAGCCGCTATTTCCCGCGTCGATGCGGCTCGCGAGCAGATTGCACTGGCACGCTCGGCCCTGTTTCCTTCGGTAAATGCCTCGGTTGCCACACAAACCAACCGCAATCTCGGCACGCTGGGTATCACCCATACCCGTTCGGCTCAGCCACAGGTACAGATTGCGTATGAGCTGGATGTATGGGGGCGCCTGCGTACTCTCGAACAGGCCGCACGGCTCCAATATCAGGCCAGCCAGACCGATCGGGATGCTGTTCTTCTCACCGTAGCCAGCACGACCGCACGGGCATACATCACCCTTCTCTCACTGGATGCTCAGCTGCAGGTTACCCGTGAGACAGCCGAGTCTCGCCTTGGAGCGCTCAAGGTCGCAGAGGATCGCGCCGGTGAGGGTTACACGTCAGAACTGGAGTTAACGCAGGCCCAGTCCGAATATGAGGCCGCCATGCAAATGATTCCGCAGCTTCAACAGGCCATTCGCCGACAGGAAAATGCCATTCAGATGCTGACGGGCGCCCTGCCGGCCCCAGTGGACCGTGGGCTGCACTTTCAGGACGTACACCCGCCCCGTGTTCCCGGTGTATTGCCATCGGAGTTGCTGCGCAGACGGCCAGATGTCGCACGTGCCGAACAGCAGCTGGCTGCCAGTGACCTCAACCTAGAGGCCCGACGTGATGAGTTTCTTCCGCAGGTACAACTGTCCGGCAGCGTCGGCCGGCTTTACATCAATTCGCTGAACTACGATCCGGTCAAGGTCTGGAGCCTGGGCGCCAGCATCCTTGCTCCGATTTTCACAGCGGGTCGACTGAAAGCCCAGGTCAATATCGCTACCGCTCAGCGTAATCAGGCCGCTTATGCGTATCGGGCCGCAGCGTTGAATGCGTTTGCCGACGTTGAAAATGCCTTGTCAGGCGTCACGCTGTATGCCGAACAGATTGATCGTATCCAGGCACGCCGGCGCACGCTGGCACGTTCGCTTGAAATCGCCCGGGATCGCTACCGCAGCGGTTACTCCTCTTACCTTGATGAGCTCGACGCCCAACGTAACCTCTTCAATCTGGATCTGGCGGCTGTACAGGTGCGCGAGAGCCAGCTGAACAATGTCATTTCGCTCTACCAGGCGCTGGGAGGGGGTTGGACACCTGCGCGGGATTAGCTGTGCATGGCACACAGCTGATCATTTAGCTCCGCTCAAACCCTCGGTATGGACTAGAATTTGCGCCTTTATTCCCTCTTGAAGAGACAACTATGGGCGCACAGTGGAAAGCCAAACATAAAGAAGCCGCAGCCAATGCCAAGGGCAAGATCTTTGGCAAACTGTCGAAAGAGATCATGATCGCTGCGCGCTCCGGCCCGGACCCAGACATGAATCCTCGCCTGCGTCTGGTCGTCGAGCAGGCCAAAAAGGCCTCCATGCCTCGCGAAACACTGGAGCGCGCCATCAAGAAAGGCGCAGGTCTTTTGGGCGAAGCGGTCAACTATGAGCGCACCACCTATGAAGGTTTTACTCCCCATCGTGTGCCAGTCATTGTGGAATGCCTGACCGATAACGTGAACCGTACTGTCGCCGAGATTCGCGTACTGTTTCGCAAGGGCCAGCTTGGCGCGTCCGGCTCGGTAGCGTGGGATTTCGATTATGTAGGCATGATCGAGGCAACGCCCGATACGCCAGAAGCTGATCCGGAGCTGACCGCGATCGAAGCAGGCGCTCAGGATTTCGAGGCGGGTGAGGATGACGCCACCCTCTTTATAAGCGACGCTACCGACATGGACGCCGTCTGCAAGGCGCTGCCAACTCTTGGTTTTACAGTACAGTCGGCCAATCTGGGTTATCGCCCCAAAAACCCGGTCACCGGCTTGAGCGATGCTGAAATGGAAGAAGTAGAAGCCTTTCTGGAAGCCCTGGATGCCCACGATGACGTGCAGAACGTTTATGTAGGTCTGGCAGGTTAAGCCATGCAGCCGGGGCGAAAAGCAGGTCTCGCCTTTCGCCCTGTGAGATGGGTATCAGGCAGCCTTGGGCTGATCAAACAGCATTCGCCCATGGTCCAGGCATTGGTCAACTAGCCATTTGCCGTGAGCAATGGACGCTCTCTGGGCCTGATCCAGTTCGGCCAGGAAGGCATGACTGACCGGAAGCGGCATGCGCCGGGTTACATGCCCGTGCAGGTCGCTTATCCGGCAACCGCCTGCCCAGGGTAAAGGACTGCCTGAATGCTCCATGATTTCAGCCGTAATGACATGATCGCGGTAGGTACATTGCATGGTACTCATGGTCTGATCCTCGCTTTCGAATGGCATCGTCAGGTTCGCACAGGTATGCCCGCTTCGTACAAGTCCTGTCTCAAAGGATAGATGAACGGTGACACATACACTGTACCGTCATGCCCCCACGCGCAGAAAAACGCAAAAGGCTTAGTTGCTATCCAACGAGGGCCCTATTAGGCCTGCTAGCTGTTCATATACTCCGGGCGCAGCGACCAGAAGCGGATTCCCTTCCAGCAGCCCTTCGCCACGGAAGAAGTCACTCGACCGACCACCGGCTTCCTTGACCATGACAAGGCCTGCCAGGCAATCCCAGCTGTTGATAAGCGTCTCGTAATAGCCAATCAACCGACCCGCGGCTACGTAAGCCGTCATCAACGCCCCGGAGCCGTTGCGGATAAACATCCCACCCTCGTCCAACAGACCGGTCAGGAAAGGAATGAAGTTTTCCCTGCCACGGCGGTGCGTTGTACCTACCCCTACGACTCCTTCACGAACGTGTTGGGCAGCATGGGCCCTAAGCGGGATATCATTGACGAACGCGCCCTGGCCCAGGCAGGCATGAAAGAGTTCCTGATGGTTCGGATCGGCGATAGCGCCCAGATAGGGCTCACCGTCAATCATGAGTCCGATGGATACACACCAGCTGTGCAAACCATTTACGAAACAGCTGGTTCCGTCGATGGGGTCGATGACCCAGATACAGCGTGCATCCAATGCTGCAGTACCGTTTTCCTCGCCGATAAAGCCATCCTCCGGAAAACGCTCCGAAAGCTGCGCCCGGATGAAGTCCTCCAGTGTCTTGTCGGCAACACTGACGACATCCTGCAGGTTACCGCCTTTGTGCATTACCGTCAGGCTCGAACGGCGCGCATAGAAGTCCATGCCCAGGCGTGCCGCTTCCTGTGCGATAGCCTTGGCGGCCTCATAGCGTGAATCGATATCGAGGCTATCCGGTGCGCTGGCGCCGGTAACAGTCGTGATCATGACGGGTCCTTTTCAAAAACATGGTGCAATAATTGGGAGCGCCTAATCTAAGCGCTCCACTGTGACAAATACTGCGCGGCTCGGCATAGGACAAAAAGATGCACTTTAAGCCTAGGCCATGAATGCTGGCAGCAAGACGGACCTTCCAGGCCCATCTACTTATAAGGCAAGCTCAACCCTGGCTATCACCTTTCAGGCCGCGGTTAATCAGCATGGGCTCGATATCCGGTTCATGGCCCCGCCAGTCCCGGTAGACCTGCTCCAGATCGGTGCTGTTGCCGCGAGAAAGAACCATGTCGCGGAAGCGTTGGCCGTTTTCAAGAGTAAGGCCGCCGTGCTCTCTGAACCACTCGAAGCCATCATCGGCCAGCATCTGTGTCCACAGATAAGCGTAATACCCTGCCGCATAGCCATTGCCCCAGATATGCATGAAATAGCTGGATCGGTAGCGAGGCGGCACATAACTGAGGTTTATGCGGTCCTTCTCCAGCGCAGCCTTTTCAAATGCATCAACGTCTTGCTGAGGCGCTTCAGCTGCAATCATGTGCCAGTGCATGTCGAGTAGCGCAGCGGCCAGGAGCTCGGTCATGTCATAGCCCTTGTTGAAGCGAGACGCGGTCTTGATCTTCTCGACCAACTCGGCGGGCATGGGCTTGCCGGTTGCGTAGTGCTTGGCATAGTTGGCGAACACCTTGGGGTCTTCCGCCCAGTGCTCGTTGATCTGCGAAGGAAATTCGACGAAATCGCTCGGCGTATTGGCGCCCGAGATACTGGCGTACATCTGGTCGGCGAACATACCGTGCAGGGCATGACCGAACTCATGAAACAAGGTTATGACATCGTCCCATGAAAGCAGCGCCGGCTGGCCTGGAGCAGGCTTGGTGAAATTGCAGACGTTATAAACAACCGGCTTAGTGCCCAGCAGCCGGGACTGATCGACGAAGTTACCCATCCAGGCACCGCCACTCTTGTTATCCCGGGCGAAGAAATCGGTGTAGAACAAGGCCATTGAAGAACCATCCTTGTCGAACACCTCATAAACCTTCACATCCGACTGATACACCGGAATGTCCGTCCGTTCCTTGAACGTAATGCCGTAAAGCGCCTGCGCTGCGTAAAACACCCCGTTCTGGAGCACATTATTAAGCTCGAAATACGGGCGAATCTGTGACTCGTCCAGATCGTAACGGGCCTTGCGAACCTGCTCCGCATAATAAAGCCAATCCCAGGCCTGCAACTTGAAGCCGCCCCCTTGCTTGTCGATAACGGCCTGAATATCCGCCGCCTCGCGCTTGGCTCGGGCTGTGGCCGCCGGCGCGATGTCCCGCATGAAACCTAGCGCAGCCTCTGGCTTCTTGGCCATCTGATCCTGTAACTTCCAGGTTGCATAATCCGGGAACCCCAGCAGCTTGGCCTGCTCGGCTCTCACCTTGGCCAGACGCGCGATAAGCGAGCGGGTATCGTTGGCATCGCCCCTCTCGGCCCGATTCCACGAGGCATCGAACAAGGCCTTACGCGTATCGCGGTTGGCAAGAGACGCTAGCCAAGGCTGTTGCGTGGTGTTCTGAAGAGTGAGCAGCCATTGCTGGTCCAGATGACGGTCCTGGGCTGCCTGTTCGGCTGCCTTGAGCTCAGGCTCAGAAAGTCCCTCAAGCTGATCTTTGTTGCTGACAACCAGGGCCCCGTTCTTGGCTGCAGCCAGCAGCCGATTCACAAACTGGGTAGTGAGCGTTGCCGCCTCTTGGTTGAGCGATTTGAGCTGGGCCTTATCAGTCTCAGACAGCCGGGCACCTGCCAACACGAAATGTTGATGGGTAATCTCGATAAGCCGCTTGTCCTCGGGTGTTAGATCAAGCGTTTCGCGCTGGTCGTAAACGGCCTGTAGACGGTCGAACAATGTGCTGTTGAGCGTGATTGCATCACCCAGCGCAGCCAGCTTGGGCGACTGCTCTTCATTGATCCGCTGAAGCGTGTCGGACGTATTGGCGCCAGTGAGCGCGCTAAAAACTGTCATGACCCTGTCCAGCAGGGCTCCGGCTTTTTCCAGCGCAACGTAGGTATTCTCGAAAGTAGGCGGCTCGGGGTTGTTGGCAATGTGCTCGATTTCAGCCAACTTTTGCCGGATGCCTTCTGTAATGGCGGGCTCGAAGTCCGACTCCTTGATCAGGTCGAACCGAGGTGCCTGAAAGCGCAATGCACTCTCCTGGAAAAAGGGATTCGCCTGAAGGGCCGAGCCGTTCTTATCTGCCATGTTGACCTCCTGTACCGTCGTTCCGGCTTCAGTAACAGACTGGGTTTCGTTAGCAAAGGCATAGCTGCCAAGGGACGTACTGATAGCCAGAAACAGCAAAGATAGACGCATTAATGCTTACTCTCCCTATTTTTCTTATTCCATGCAGCCACGACGCGGTCATACAAAATAGCGCGTCACATTGGGCACAGCGTAGTTTCAAATTGGCAGGCGAGTCTTGGCGATTGAACTCGAACAAAACGGTGTGAACCGCAGACCGCAATTTGTTATAAGCAAAGAAACCCGTCTGGGCCGGGCCTTGGGATAGTATCGCCTGCCCAAGGGATGCAATAGTCTTAAGAACTGCCCTTATCGTTTCAGCCTAATGGAAAGCCGCCATGCCTGTACGAGCAGCCACGTCTGAAGATGCCTCCGCAATCGCCATGATCCATATCGAATCCTGGCGCGCCGCCTATCAAGGCATCATGCCTCAGGCAGTGCTGGATAACCTCCAATACGAGTCCAGATATGCCCATTGGAAATCAAGACTGGAAGCGGAAAATGCTCCGATATGGGTTGCTGAGCGCAGCGGGTCAGTAGCCGGCTGGATGGCGTGCGGCCCTGACCGTGATTGGCCGGAAGACGCCTCCAGGCGAGAAATTCATGCGATCTACATAGCTCCACTACACTACCGTACCGGCCTCGGAACGGCGCTGTTACGGCATTACTTCTCTTCGCTGGAGTTCCCCGCCGTTAGTTGTGTATCCCTCTGGGTATTACAGGACAACCTTGCAGCAATGGCTTTTTATCGACAGCACGGCTTCGACCATACAGAAGCCCATAAAACCCAATCAAGAGGTGGTGTCGACCTGACCGAAGTGAAACTGACCAAGCGGCTTATCTGACGTGACCCTTGAAATATCTGCTTTCATTTAAATCCTGCCGGTATTCCGGAGCCGCGGTAGCGTACGCGTTTCGCTGAACCTCACGCTTCAAGGAAACGGCTCATGTTCAAGACGCTTTTTACGGCGTTGGTCACGGCTGGCTGCGTGTTCAACGTTTTATCTGCCCAGGCTGCAAGCAACCTGGTCTATTGTTCGGAAGGAAGTCCAGCAGGATTTGACCCCGGCCTGTACACAGCGGGAACCGATCATGATGCTGCGGCCAGTACGTTGTTCAACCGACTGGCCGATTTCGAGCGAGGCGGCACCAAGGCCATTCCTTCCCTTGCAGAGCGTTGGGACATCAGCGAAGACGGCAAGACCTATACCTTCTTTCTACGGCAGGGCGTGAACTTCCATACGACGGACTATTTCAAACCGACCCGCCCCTTCAATGCCGATGACGTCCTGTTCACCTTTCAGCGCATGCTGGATAAAGAGCATCCGTTCCGCAAGGCCTATCCCAGCGAGTTCCCCTACTTTACCGGCATGAGTCTGGACAAGAATATCGCCCGGGTTGAAAAGGTGGACGAGCATACAGTTCGCTTCATGCTAAATGAGCGCGACGCTGCTTTTGTGCAGAATTTGGCGATGCGGTTTGCCGGTATCCATTCAGCCGAATATGCCGACCAGCTGCTCAAACAGGGCAAGGCTGAACAGATCAACCAGAAGCCTATCGGTACCGGCCCCTTCGTCTTCAGTCGCTACCAGAAAGACGCCATGATCCGTTTCAAGGGCAACAAGGATTACTGGCAACCGGGACAGGTCAAGCTCGACAACCTTATCTTCTCGATTAATACCGATTCTGCCGTGCGGGCTCAAAAGCTGCGCACAGGCGAATGTCACGTCAGCGTTTACCCTAATCCGGCGGATATTGCCTCGCTGGAGAAAGACCCCAACCTGAAGGTCATGAGTAGCCCTGGCTATAACATTGGCTACCTAGGCTATAACGTTCAGCATCCGCCACTGGACAAGCTGGAAGTCCGCCAGGCGCTCGACATGGCGATCAACAAGCACAACATCATTGAAGCCGTTTTCCAGGGCGCAGGGCAGCTTGCCGTCAACGGGATGCCGCCCAGCCAGTGGTCCTACAACGAAACGATAAAGGATCTGCCGCGCGACCCGGTCAAGGCCAAGGAGCTTCTCAAGCAAGCTGGCGTCAAAGAAGGCACAAAGATCACCTTATGGGCTATGCCGGTCCAGCGGCCGTATAACCCGAACGCGCGCCTGATGGCCCAGATGATCCAGAACGACTGGGCCAAGATTGGCATCAACGCCGAGATCGTGACGTACGAATGGGGCGAATACCTCAAGCGCGCCAAGAGCGGCCAGCAGGACACCATCCTGGTGGGCTGGACAGGCGACAATGGTGATCCGGACAACTGGCTGGGTACGCTGTATGGCTGCGATGCGATTGGCAGCAACAACTACTCCATGTGGTGCGACAAAACCTACGATGACCTCGTGAAGAATGGCAAGCGTGTCTCCGATCAGGCCGAGCGGACCGAGTTTTACCGTCAGGCTCAGGTGCGCATGAAGGAACAGATCCCCAATACCCCAATCGCCCACTCCACGGCGTTCATGCCCATGCGCAAGAATGTGCAGGGCTATGTAATGAGCCCGCTGGGCCATAATGCTTTCGTTGGGGTCAGCGTTGACTGATGTCGATACGGCGAGCCGTTAATCGCTCGCCGTGTCGCTCGCGGTAGGTAAATACGTCGGTTCGGTTTTATCATGACGGGTTGCTGCAAGAGATCATCATGAGCCGAGCCGATTTTCATCAAGCACATGCCACACAAGCCGTTGCCGAGGCACAGCGCCTGCTTTCCAGACGAGACGAAATGGGCGCACGCTGGCTACCCTGGGTCGCTACTGAGCTCTATAGCCTCAGCCCCACTGAGTACGCCTCGATGGTGAGGCGTGCCTTGGAGCAGCTGGCCGGTAATACGCCCAATACCTGAATGCTATTTGTCCTCAGAGAGCTATGAGCGAACTGCACTACGGCCTCCTCTCACCTGAACTCCGCCCGCTTATCGATAAGTTTTATCGCGCCCATGGCAGCACCATGCGAACCGCCAGAGGCGATGGCGTGCGCTATTGGGTAGCCCGGCGACAAGGCATTCTCGGTGTCCTGAACCTTAGTCCCATCGAACAGGGCTTTTGGCTGACGGGCCTCTTCGTTTCACATGAGGAGCGCGGTCAGGGTATTGCTGGCAGATTGCTGGAGCATGCCGTAAACCATGCGGCATCGCCTGTCTGGCTGTTCTGCCACCCCGAACTCGTCCCTTTTTATCAATCCAATGGATTTCAGACACTAGCATCCTTGCCAGAGTCGCTTAGCGATAAACTCCGGCGCTATCAGCAAAGCAAACCCTTGATAGCCTTAGAATACAGCCCGTCGTGACTGCCTTCTGATTCATGTTTCGGTCACATGATGAAGCTATGTTGAAGACGTATATTACGGCTGCGGCAGCCTCTTGCCCGCACAGTCGCCCTGCTATCCGTTTCGCGCAGATGGAAATTTCTTTGCCAGCCTTGAAGCAAAACGGTTGGCTTCGGGTCTTAAGACCATATAGTCCAGACGCGCGCCAGGAGGCCCCATGACTTCGCACCCCCAGCTCCACGGTACCGGTTTTCTCCTTTTGCTAAAGCGTCTGGTCTCCAAGCGCACCTTCGAGGATATTGATCGCCAGCTTGAGCAATTAGGTACCGAATTCCCCCTGTTCGACCACCCGCCACTGAACATCGACCAGGAAGGCGCAGAAAGCCTTGAAGGGCTTGGTATCCGGGCGTATCAGTTCCAGGTCATGAGTTGTCACCAAGGTAAAATGGGTTTGGGTGCCGCCTTGATGAAGCTGGGCTTTACTCCCGTTTCGAGCACTCCTGAACAGACGCTGTATCGCAACGAGGCGGGTGAAAAACTGATGCTGCGCATGCAGTCCGAATTTGGCGGTGTGCTGCTCAATCTGGTCACGGACTCACCCGCCCTACTGGCCTCCATTCATGCACAAAAAATTGCACCCCCAGCTCCCTGGCAGGCATTTCCTACGGTCGATGTGGGTTGCATGGATACGCTACAAGGCGAGTTGGCGTTCTGGTGGAGCCAGCACTGGACGCCTTATTGGAGCCGCCTGGATGAAAACGAGCGTCTTCAGTACCTGCAACTCAACAACGTGCCCGCTGCCTGGAAAGATTTCCTTTCGCTACACGCCTAAGCCACCCTGCTTTGCTGCTTGACGAGAACCTTTTCGCTCAAGCAGCGCTTGCTCTATTAGCAAAAACAACACGCCAATTGACGCCCTCTCATGAAACGTCTACAACACATCATGTTGTACGACGACCCATGACCGCTGTGCTTCTTCCATACTCGAACGAAGATCTACAGCCATCACGTACAACGATCCATTCCGCATCGCTTACAACAACAAGGAAATGCTCATGCGAAATATCAAGCTGATCGTTGGCTTTCTGTGCCTTTTCAGCGGCTATGCTATGGCCGCCACGTCTTCGGATGAAACGGCGGTAGCTGAGGCCGTGGACAAGCTTACCCAGGCCATGTGGCACAAGGATATTGCCAGTCTGAACGCCCTGACGGCCGAAAATCTTACCTATGGCCATTCCAGCGGCAACATTCAAGATAAGAAAGCATTCATTGCGGATATCGAAACAGGCAAAAGCGCATTCAAAGAGCTGAAAATGCTTAACCAGAAAATCACAATGTCGGGTGATGTGGCCCTGGTTCGCAATCATTTCTCTGCACAAGCCATCAATAGCGGCAAGTTGACGCCTACTGAAATTGAAAACTTTCAGATCTGGCAAAAACAAAATGGAAAATGGCTGTTGATCGGCCGTCAGGCTTTCCGCTTCTAACCAGGCACCTGCCGCTTCCCCGCTACGAAGCGGCAGGATCAATCGCCCGATCCGTTAGTCAAACACAGATCAGACACGACTGGCTCAAAACTGATCTTGAATACACTTCCCTACATTGGATGCGCTGGCTGGAGCCTGCCGCGTTCACAATGGCCCGACTTTCCGGCAGAGGGCACCCACTTGCAGCGCTACGCTGCCCGCTTCAATACCGTTGAAATCAACTCTTCGTTTTACCGCCCTCACCAACCGGCGACCTACGCCAAATGGGCTGACTCGACGCCAGAGGGTTTTCGCTTCGCAGTAAAGGTCCCCAAGCAGATCACTCACATTCAGCGCCTCGCTCACGGCGGAGCACTGTTGAACGGCTTTCTGTCGGAGTGCAGTCACTTGGGAGAGAAACTGGGCTGCCTGCTGATCCAGCTTCCTCCTTCACTGGCATTCAAGGCAGAACTTACCCGTGACTTTCTGGAGGATCTTAGGG
The DNA here is from genome assembly GCF_030403525.1 of Pseudomonas sp. WAC2. NCBI lineage: Bacteria > Pseudomonadati > Pseudomonadota > Gammaproteobacteria > Pseudomonadales > Pseudomonadaceae > Pseudomonas > Pseudomonas sp. WAC2. The sequence continues at coordinate 177,205 of NZ_JAUEPD010000010.1, read as the reverse complement.
CTCGCTACAACGGACACGCCGTTCTTGAGCCCCGCCATGCCAGCTGGCAACGTGATGATGCCCAGTCCATACTGATGGCTTATCGAATCGGCCAAGTAGCTGCCGATCCCTCTCCATTGGTGAACGGCAACATGCCCGGTGCATCGCCGGAGGTGGTCTACTACCGCCTTCACGGCTCGCCCCAGATCTATCACTCCTCCTATACCCATGATGCCCTTGCGTCTCTGGCCCAGACCTTGGCACATCATCATGAACGGAGCGTTCCCACATGGTGCATTTTTGATAACACGGCCAGCGGCGCAGCCGTACCCAACGCACTGGACATGCAACGTCTGCTTGCAGGCTGATGGCGTATGCCGACCGCCGGACCTTTTGAAGGCGAACCCTTGGTTATCCACTTCCCTCTAAATCAGAGACGTAGCGAGCCGCCCTGAGAATCGTAATGCCTTTGCAGGCCAGCCATGAAAATTCGATTTATTTCCAGCAACACGCGAAAGATTGAGGAAGTCTCTCACCTGCTCGCCAAAACGCGAATCGAGATTGTCCCCTACCAGATCAAAATCGATGAACTGCAAACCGAGGATGTGTGCCAATTGATCAGCGACAAGCTGCTCAAAGCCTTCCGCCTCGTTGGGAAGCCTGTATTCGTTGAACACACTGGGCTTTACATCAAGAGCCTGAATGATTTTCCTGCCGGCCTTACGCAACTCTTCTGGGACAAATTACTGGCAGAACGCTTCTCCTCCGTCATAGGCGGCCTTGAAGATCCCTCAGCCGTGGCCAAGACGCTGATCGGCTACTGTGACGGTCGCAAGAAATACTTCTTTGAGGGCGCCGTTCCTGGGCGAATCACGGATCGGCCTGCCGGTGATAGCAGCTTTGAATGGGATTGTGTGTTTATGCCTGATGGCCTTGATCAAACCTTTGCCCAACTGGGGCCACGCAAGCATGAGTACTCCATGCGACGGCAGGCGCTGGAAAAATTCGTCAGCTTTATCGAGGAGTCCTGAAAATGGAAAGCCTTAGGGACGCTTACCGTAGCAATCGGCTAATCCTGTTCGTAGGGGCCGGAGTATCGGCCAACCTTGGCTTACCACCTTGGAAACAACTGATCGAAGAAGTTGCCGTCCAGCTGGATTATGACCCGGACGTCTTCAATACCTACGGCAACTTTCTTGCGCTAGCCGAGTATTACCGTATCAAGAAAGGCAACATCGGTGCGCTCAGAAGCTGGATGGACCGGGAGTGGCATAAAGATATCGATATCATGGCATCAGAAATACATCGGCTGATCGTACAAGGCCGGTTCTCGGCGATCTACACCACCAACTACGACCGCTGGCTGGAATATGCCCACGATGCCTATCAGCGAGAGTACATCAAGATCGCCAATGCCAGCGATCTGGCCAAGGCGCAGGACAACATCAGACAGATCATCAAATTCCATGGTGATTTCGATGATGACTCGTCGATTGTGCTGGCCGAAACAAGCTATTACGAACGGCTTCAATTCGAGACGCCGCTCGATATCAAGCTGAGAGCCGACACACTGAGCAAGGCCGTTCTATTCATTGGCTACAGCCTTTCGGATACCAATATCCGGCTGCTCTTCCATAAGCTTTCAAAGATGTGGAGCAAGTATGAGCCCTCCGGCGTCAGGCCCATCTCCTATGTCTTTTCCCATATGCCCAATCCGGTACAGGAAGAAATCCTGAGCCAGTGGGGCATCCGCATGATTTCGTCAGACCATGACGATCCCGGCCATGCCCTGACGTGCTTTCTCAAGGAGCTGGTCGATTCCTGATGAAGTAGGCATCCATGCCCCTGCCCTTACAACGAGCGAGCGTACTGACCGCGGCCGAATATACGGTCATAGTCATCCGGTGTGGCTTCTGCACGAGAGGCCGCGCCTTCCGCCTGAATCTCCTTGGTCATCTCGACTAATCGAATGGCGGCAGGTCGCTTTGAGATTTCACCCAGCCAGCGTGCCAGATGGGTATAACGCTCATGGGGTAAGCCAAGGAACTCGAGAATGGCCATCCAGGGATACGTTGCGATATCGGCAATTGAATAAGTATCGCCGCCAAGATAGGCGTGGGTAGCCAGACGCTGGTCGATAAGCTCAACCAGGCGCAGCACTTCAGTAGTATAGCGCGAGCGCGCGTAGTCGGAGACTTCAGGCTCGAAGCGCGTAAAGTGAACATACTGGCCGAACATAGGGCCGACTCCAGTCAACTGGATCATCAACCACTGCATGACGTCATAACGTGCCGTACCGCTTGCAGGCAGGAATTTCCCTGTCTTCTCGGCAAGATACTGCAGAATTGCACCCGACTCGAACACACGGTAGGGCTCTCCGTTAGGCCCGTCAGGATCAATCAACACAGGAACCTTGCTGTTTGGGTTAAGCGCCTTGAAGGCGTCGGTGAACTGCTCACCCTTCCAGACATGTACATGCTTGAACCGGTAAGCCAGTTGCAGCTCCTCCAGCATCAGCACCACTTTCAGGACATTGGGACTACCCATGCCATAGAGTTCAATCATTACGTTTGCTCCTTATCAGGTCCGTTCGCTACAGCCTTGGACAATGCTGTACATCAGTCAGAAAAAAGGGGTATCGGACAGTTCTGCTCGCTCATCAGGAGAGTTGAAAAATGCCTCCTGTCGCTCACTCAGAACGTTAGCCATTCGGCAAACCTCTGAATAGATAGCGGATGATTACCTACAGAACCCTTTGTCCTATTGCCGGAGAAACCCGCATGGTTGATGTCGATAAAATCCCTGTTCAGGCGGACGTACTAGGCTCCGATGGTCAACACGTCGGCAAGGTCTATGACATTGTGGATCGAAATAAACTCAAGCTTGAGCGAAGTGATCCAGATGCTCAGGGGCAATATCACCTGATTCCTCTGGAATGGGTGGCCCGCGTAGACGGCGCTACCATCCACTTGGTACGAACATGCGAAGAGGCACAGCGGGATTGGCAGACGGGATAAGCAGGAATCTGAAAAGCAAAACGGTGGGCTTGAACCCACCGTTTTATCACCTGCCAGGCCTACCATTCAGGTCGCTTGAAACGGCTTATTCTCGTGCAGCAATACGTTGAGTTCATCAACGATCGGCTCCCACTCGGCATCGTTCATGATTTCCTCTTTCAAAAACGCCGCCTGGCTGGGCGTCCAAAAAGGTGCTTCGGAAATCTTGACGTCATCGGGAAGCGGATAGTGCTTGGCGACAAACGCGTCAATACTGGCCTTATCTGAATCCAGACCCAATTGATCGAATAAGGTCGTGAGATCTTTTACAGGAAGTTCCATAGTCATCTCTCCAGGCTTTCGAACCGGTCCATAGCAGGATGGGACGTAACGCAGTGTCGTCCCTCAATCTGCTTACGAAGCATTTACCAATAGAGAGGCAGCTGAGCGCATCGGTTCAATCACAGGCTATTGGCAGATGCATTTGATCTGGAAGCAGCCGAACAAGTGAGAAAGATCACAAAAAAGTAGTCATACCGTTATAAGAAATCAAAAAGGCGGCCTGCATATGCGCTATCAAAAACAAGCGGTTGCGCTCGTAGTGGCTTGGTTCATGGTAGGTGGTTTCGCCCACCTGTTCATGGCCGGCTTTTTCGTGAAACTTGTTCCCATCGACGTACCCTACCGGTTTGCCATCGTTTGCTTTGGCGGCATTCTGGAAATGATGGTAGCGGTTGCGGTGCTCTTCAAAGAGCTTCGTCGTTACGCGGGCAGCGTTCTCTTTGTCTGTACGCTCCTTATGCTGCCTGTACACTTCTACACCTGGCAACATGCGGGCCTGTTTCCAGCGCTTCCTGAGTGGGCCCTGGCAGTACGTCTTGTACTGCATGCGCTTTTTCCAATCGTCATTTGGTATGGCTGTATTCATTACACCCCACCTGCCGAACTGGTAGACAGCGAAAAAGGGGCTGATGAAGGTGTCTACGGCCAGCTCCAGACTGGCGTTGGCCAGCCTGTTATGCGCACCGTAGGCGTAACGCCGGCTTCCAATGCTACTCAGTGGAGCGAACAGAAGCGTTCTCCGACTCCCTGAACATGGACGAAAGATTCTTCTCGATGTTCGCGCAGAGATCAGTCATCTGTATCTGGTGCTGGCTTTCGGAAAACGGGCTTTGTAGATCAGTTCCGATTTTCTCGAGCGCCAGCAACATAAAGCCCACTACCGTAGAGGCCAGAGGTGTAAACCAGCCTAACGACTCTACCAACCCTACCGGGACGATCAAACAGAACAGCGAGATGAACAGGCGTGGAAAGTACACATAAGGATACGGCAACGGAGTATTAGCGATGCGCTCCATACCTCCCTGCCAGTTGGAAATATCCACCATCGTCGATTCAAGACGTGCCAAACGTATGCTGTCGAGACGCCCCGCCTTGTATTCCTGGGCAATCAAAGCTGCCGAGCCGCTTAGGATATCGTTGGGAAAATTATTGGTATCACCGCTTCGAGCCACTTCCTCAGCAGGCAACAACTCTGCAAGTCGCTCTGGAATCGGAGCCTTCTTGAGATGCGCGGCTAAAGCATTGACATAGGCCACATGGCGGCGAAACAGCACCTCCTTGATAGGGTTTAAAGCATCGCCCGGGTCATCAACCAGAATCAGAACCTGACGGGCAAAGTTGCGCGAGCTGTTAACCATCCCTCCCCATAACGTACGAGCTTCCCACCAGCGGTTGTAAGCGCTGGTGTTCCGAATACTCACCAGCATGGCCAGGGCGGAGCCCAGCAGCGTCAATGGCATCGAAGGAAGGCTCATTCGATCATCGACGAACAGCATGAAGTCAACGGTGACAACAATGTCCCAGATAAGCAGCCAAAACAGCGACCAACCTGTATAGGAAAGGGTTTTATGCAGGAATCGGTACTTACGGCGAATAAGGGTTGGCAATGCAGCGCTACTCCAAAATAAAAACTTACTAGCGCTATGACCACTGTGTTTGAAACCTGGCTCACGGAAACCATCTCAGGAAGTTGATTCAAGATTCTTCCGGTTCAGCCTAAGCCGAGACATGTCTCCTGATCGCAGCGGCAATGGAGACAGATCAACATGACTTATTGCGATCGTTTTTTGACAATTCACGGCCGAATTTCAAATATACGTAATAATTCAAACCATCTCTCACTTTCGCCTTTGCACAAATCCACAAAACACCTTTGCCTAACTTGAATATGCGCAGAGGGTGACAGACGGTATAAGATTGCTGTTATAAGAATTCCAACATCCTTCACCGTGCAACTCCCGGGCGACCCTTGCGGTCCAGTCCGGTGAATCCTATTTTAAGAATTTGGTATTGCCTTCATGAACGAAACGACTGGACCGTTTGCAAAAACGCGTCTTTTTTCTACGTTAGTCGGCATCGTCCTTGTGTTGATTAGTCTCGCCATGCTTGTAGGTGGCGTCAAACTGATCACTGTAGGAGGATCCTTCTATTACGCCCTCGCGGGTGCCGGTATTTTCATCACTGGTATCCTTCTCGTGCTTGCCCATCGTGCAGCACTCCCATTGTTTGCGCTCGTTCTGTTTGCCTCAACGCTGTGGGCGCTGTACGAAGTCGGTCTGGACTGGTGGCAACTGGTTCCACGTCTGGCACTGTGGTTTGTAGTAGGCATCGTTCTGCTTTTGCCATGGATACGTCGCCCCATGGCACGTAAGGCGGGTGTCAGCTCAGTAGGCGCCATGCCACTGACCGGCGCGGTCGTTCTGGCCGGTGCTGCTGCAGTCGCCAGTCAGTTCACCAATCCACATAACATTGAGGGCAGTCTGGATCGTGCCAGTGCAGGTACAGTGAACGCTGCCCCCACCATGCCCGATGGCGATTGGCAGTCGTATGGCCGTACGTCATTTGGCGACAAATATTCCCCGCTGAATCAGATCACCCCGGAAAACGTGAATCAGCTGGAAGTCGCCTGGACCTATCGTACCGGCGACATTCCCGGGCCGAACGATCCGCAGGAAACCACGGCTGAAAATACGCCCCTCAAGGTCAATGGAAAGCTGTACGTCTGTACGCCGCACAGCCAGGTCATTGCCCTGGATCCCGACTCCGGCAAGGAGCTATGGCGCTTTGATCCCAAGCTGAGCACTCAGAGTGCCGACAGCTTCAAGGGCTGGGCACACATGACCTGCCGTGGCGTGGCCTACCATGATGACGCCGCCTATGCACAGGCGGAGGCTCAGGACAATGCGCAGGCAGCGTCTGCCCCAGCAGAGGCTACACCGCTCAGCAACTCCTGCCCTCGCCGTCTGTTCCTGCCCACCGCCGATACTCGCCTGATCGCCATAAATGCCGACACTGGCAAAATGTGCGAAGACTTTGGTGACAAAGGCTCCATCAACCTGGGCGCCAACATCGGCGGCTTCACTGCTGGTGGCTACTACTCCACCTCGCCGCCGTCAGTTACCCGGGACCTGGTCATCATTGGTGGCCATGTAACGGATAACGCTTCTACTGACGAGCCTTCCGGCGTTATTCGTGCCTACGACGTGCACGACGGCCACCTCGTCTGGAATTGGGACAGTGGCAACCCTGAAGCTACCGAGCCGATTCAGCCAGGCCAGACCTACACCCGCAACTCTGCGAACGTATGGTCCGTCATGTCAGTGGACGAAAAATTGGGCCTAATCTACCTGCCAATGGGTAACCAAACGCCGGATCAGTACGGTGGCATGCGTACGCCAGAAGCCGAGAAATACAGCGCCGGCGTTGTCGCTCTGGATGTCAATACGGGTAAGGTACGCTGGAATTACCAGTTCACTCACCATGACCTATGGGACATGGACGTAGGTGGGCAGCCCACGCTGATGGATATCAAGACGGCTGACGGCATCAAGCCAGGCCTGATTGCATCCACCAAGCAAGGCAGCCTCTATGTGCTGGATCGCACCAATGGTCAGCCCATCGTTCCCATACACGAGACACCCGTTCCGCAGGGCGCAGTGGAAGGCGATCATACTTCCCCAACGCAGCCAATGTCCGAACTCAACATGATGCCGCAGACACTCAAGGAAGCGGACATGTGGGGTGTGACACCTCTGGATCAGATGCTGTGCCGTATCACGTTCAAATCGCATCGCTATGAAGGCATCTACACGCCGCCTTCCCTGCAGGGTTCGATCGTTTATCCGGGCAACTTCGGTGTATTCGACTGGGGTGGCGTCGCCGTGGATCCTATCCGTCAGGTGATGTTCCTTTCGCCTAGCTACATGGCCTTTACATCCAAGCTTGTCGCACGCGAGGATGTCGAGGGTGGTCCGGCTCGCAAAAGCGAGACAGAGGGCGTTCAGCCAAACAAAGGCGCACCGTATGGTGTGATCATGGGTGCACTGCTGTCTCCGATGGGCCTGCCTTGCCAGTCACCGCCATGGGGTTATGTGGCTGCTGTCGACATGACCACTAATCAAGTCATCTGGAAGCACAAGAACGGCACTGTTCGTGACAGTGCGCCTGTTCCAATGCCGCTCCCCATGGGTGTTCCAGCATTGGGTGGGGCTTTCATGACATCCAGCGGCTTGGCCTTCCTGAGCGGTACGCTAGACCAATACCTGCGTGCCTACGATGTTCGTAACGGTAAGCAGCTGTGGGAAGGTCGCCTGCCAGCAGGTGGCCAGACAACTCCCATGACCTACACCGGCAAGGATGGACGTCAGTACATCCTGGTTTATGCGGGTGGGCATGGCTCTTTGGGCACTCGTCAGGGCGACTATGTAATCGCCTTTGCACTGCCTCAGAAGTAAAAAGCTGATAGCAGGCGGGGCTTATCTGTAGCCCCGCCTGCCTTCACCCTTCAAGCTGACATCTCTTCAAACTGCCCCGCCTTACGTCTTTCTCTCTCAACTGTCGTTTCGCTGTACCAGACGTCACATTTTCAAAAAAAATAGATCACTGTACTTTTCTTTGAATTTTTAGCCAGTTCAAGGAAATAAATACGTTTTTTAGCGGTCTATATCGCTGACCGGACAGCCTGCAATCATGGGTTTGATCATTAGATGAACTTTTGGTCTTTTCAAATGCTCATATATGATCGTAATATGATCCTGCTGTGCCCGTGCATTACTGTGAATCGCAACATGGTGTTTAGATACAGATCCAACATCGTTACGACTCCGTTACACTCAGTGCTCAGTCTCGGTCAAGACTTCCCTTTACCGAAACTTAATTTTTGAAAAGGTAAAAAACACCATGGCTAATCGCGAAACCGGTACTGTTAAGTGGTTCAACGATGAGAAAGGTTTTGGCTTCATCACCCCGTCCTCCGGCGGTGCTGATCTGTTCGTTCACTTCCGCCAGATCAAGGCTGCCGGCTTCAAGAGCCTGAAAGAAGGTCAGGCTGTATCTTTCGTGGCTGCCAAAGGCCAGAAAGGTATGGAAGCACAAGAGGTTGAAGTGGTTTAATCCACTTCCCTTGAAAAAGCCCCGTCCATGACGGGGCTTTTTTATGCCTGAATTAAATACAAAGACTTAGTCAAATAGGGGTTGGCTGTCTGCACTGATACCCGTCATCTTCTGCAGGATCTCATCCGCCGCACGCTCGGCCTCCATAAGGTCCGTAAAGGTACGGTCTGTCGCTACTCGGTGCAGAGCTTCCTCTTCCTTTCCATGCCCTTGTATGGCAATAAAGGCTTCGATGCCTGTTTCGCTTTCTACCGCACTTGCCCAGGCGCGGTGATCGCCAAAGATTCGCAATCCCATCAATTTCTCCTCTCGTCTAATCCGTGTTCATAAGATAGACACAGGCCAAAGCCATCCTATCCACAACGAGAGTAGATTGATCGATTCAGAGTAGACTCAGGCAGACCAACCTGATCAGAGGCATCAGTGTTGGCCCGCCCTCGGATGTATCAGCCACAACGAGCCGTCTTGATCACAAGCGCCTCATCAGTGGTAACCGTCAGGCGCTCCGAGTTGAAATCCATCGTCATGGCATCATCTGGACGCACAAGACGCGTAATCCTTGCACCAGAGCGCTCTTGAAGCTGCTTGAAGAGCTCAGGAGTGGCCGTCTTGCCCACTGCATATTGTGCAGCATCGGAATTACAACCACTTCCAAGTGAGGATGCGGATGTAGCTGCATCACTGCTTCGGGTACGTTCGTTACTGCCAGACTCTGGAGAGCTGCTACAGGCACTTACAAGAACCAAGGAAGAAATTAACGCTGCCAGGGAACTCAACTTCCAAGTCATTACACTGCCTTACCGTTTACATAAAGCTCTACCATACGGACTCGAAGCACCCGGCAACAAGGGCTACTTTGTAAATATGGCTTACCGTCTTCAAGAGGGAGCGTGCGTGCTCCACCGTACCAGAAAGAAACCGACCAGTAGCAAGAAGCCAACAACCAAGGTATTAAGCTCGAAAAGACTTTGAATACCTAGACGGGAAGCAATGCGGCGAGCTATGAAATAGCGCCACGTCATTTGAGGGCCAAACATGGCCATCAGAAGACAGACAAAGAGAATCCCTTGAACTACCCATCGGCATGTATACATGCAGCATTAAACCCTCTCCTAAATTAGGGCGAGATTTTCAGTGCGCCTATCAATGCTCACAATTCACATCAGTCGAAAGTGTGACGTATTTACCTTAGCAAAATGCAAAACCCATGCGTTTACGCCTGGAAGCCATTCAGGCTGCCTTTGTAAGGAATGAATTCATTATTAGCCCGTCAAAAGAGATGGCTTCATCGAATTACACCATTAAGGGAGTACGATCATGAGCAATGCAGGCAACCTGGTTATTACCTATGAAGAGGCAGGAGAACCAAGAGAACTGGCAATAGCCGACGCGCCGGCTGATGTCGATGAAGGCACTGTCCTTTTGTACGTACTGAAACAGCATGGAGGCGAGAGTCTGGAACTGGATTTCCCCCCCTATAGTGACGAACTCAACAAGCGTCGTCTGCGTGCACAAAAGCTCAACCTGCTTAACATCGACTGGTCTTATCGCTAGGCATCCGCCTGCCCTGCTAGATGGGCCTTGCTACGCTTGACAGCCTGTCCTGCTTTTTCGAATCATGCATGACTCATTTATAAATCAGTTTGTTATAAATGAGTCGGCAACGTCTGGTTATTTGTTCTCTGCGTCCTCATCAGACTCCAGAGGAACAGGAGCCTCTTTAGGGTTAGGCTGAATCTCAGGGTCGACGTCGATCTGGTCAGGATTTATATGATCAGTTTCAGGCATGTTGGCATCTCCAAGAAGTAAGCAGCAATGTTTTGGGCATTCATACCGGGTATTGGTTCTTACCTTTTTCTGCCCTTAAGCGCGTTATAATGAGAATAGAGGCAAGCCAATACGCATCGAGTCATGTCTTTCGTATCGCCTACTGCCTGATCAGCATTCATTCGCTTTACCTAGAGAGTCCATATGTTACGCACAGTATTGTTTTTGGCGTTGACTGCATTCATCGCCTGCGCCTTTGGGATGTTACTTCTGGGTAATGCCTACTGGTTTACAACAGGCGGCTGTCCTTCGCATGGCGGTGTTGCTGAAATATGTGATCAAACCAAAGCCAGAATTCAGCTGGGCTTCGGTATTGCAACGATGATTGTGGCCACTATCGCCATGATTGTCTGCATCGTTAGAGACGCCCGAAAATAGAGATTCTTAACGTCTTCAACCTGCAAAATAGATATCTTTAACAATTAAAGGCTCAAACAGCGCTCCCTATCGAACTACTGTATAAACTTAATGTCAGTGTGCCATCCTAAATAGTCGTTCTAAGCATACTGACATGCAACCCTCACGCTACGATGCCGCCCGCTCCAGAATACAAGCTGCCCTGGCACCCTTGGAATGCCATTTCACCAACCGTGATTCTCGCGGTACCTTTGCCTTTAAAGCGATAGATCCTCAGGGAGTTATCCACTTTGAATCTGGGCGTATCCGTACCGCGATTTACTGCAATCCTACTTCCCTACACCACCTTCTGGTCGCCGCCCGTAAAAAACTGCTGGCTCAAAACATTGAGCTAGAATCCTGGGACGAGCGCCTTACTCTTGAGATGATTGGGCAGTGGGAAAAGGCAGCCAAGCGTACACGGCGCTAATCCTGTCGCTAGCGGGTTACATGACAGTAAGTCGCTAGCAATTACCTCTCCGCCAAACAGCTGTCTATCCATACAGTGAACCATTTCTCATTTTAGTCCTACTGCCTTCCTCAAACCCAACGCTGCCCGTTACCATCCGCGCCGATTTACTTATTGAGCGCGGCCATGTTTCGTATTTTTTCTCTGATTTCTTTCTTCTTTTTTATCATTCCGGCTCATGCAGAAGCGCCTCGCACGTTTCGTGAAGCCAAAGTGATAGGCGCTAAAGTCTACAAGCAGCAACCTGTAGATTTTTATTGCGGCTGCCACTACTCCGGCAAGACCGTGGACCTGAAAAGCTGTGGCTATGTGCCCCGCAAAAATGCGACCAGAGCCTCTCGCATCGAATGGGAGCACATCGTGCCTGCCTGGGTTATCGGCCATCAGCGCCAGTGCTGGCAAAAAGGAGGGAGAAAAAACTGCACCTCAAGCGATCCGATTTATCAGAAAGCCGAAGCTGATTTGTTCAATTTGGTACCGGTCATCGGTGAAGTGAATGGCGACCGCAGCAATTTTTCGTTCGGCTGGCTGCCACAGAAACCGACCCAGTATGGGGCCTGTCAGATGGTGGTCGACTTCAAAGCCAAGAAAGCCATGCCCCGCCCAGAAATCCGCGGCATGATTGCGCGCACCTACCTATACATGAGCGAGCGGTATGACCTGCGCTTATCCAAGCAGGACCAACAGCTGTATTCAGCCTGGAACAAGCAATACCCGGCCGAGCGGTGGGAGCGCCAACGAAACCAGCGCCTGGCGTGCATTATGGGTCACGGCAATAAATACGTTGGAAATGTCGATCTCAAGGTCTGTCGTACCTAAAATCGCTAGTCATCCTGTAGCACTGACTGCTAACCAACGCTACAGGACAGCCGACTTGAAAGAGTTTAGGCAGGAGGGGAAGAGGAAAGAATCTGAATGGTCATTGCTACCAGAAGTGTTACGAGACCAAACAGAAGCAGTACGACCCGCCCCCACCATGTATGGTTATTTTTGACACCCACGATCAGCGCTATCCCCAGAATAGCCAGCGTAGCCGGCAGGTAACGAACCGCCCAGAGCATTACCCAAAAAATCCTTTCCCACACGTGGATCAACACGTCCTGCATTCCTACTTCCCGCGAAGAGTTATTATCAGGCTTTCATTTTACAGATCGGACATTCATGCACCCAGCCTGAATGCCTACCGATGCCGCGACCATTCATCTGCCATTGCGGCCGCCCTTACCTGCCCACTTCAAGTTTCGCCTGTTACGCCGATACGTCATGTAGCTCAGGCATATTTCCGGCCTTAATGCCCCACTCATCACATAGCGAATTCATACAGGTAGTCACTCGCGATGATCAGTAAAAAGCCCTTCACGCCCACCGAAAAATTTCTCTACGTTTCCGTCCCGGTCGTTTGGGTCATTTTATTCGGCGCACTTTTCTCATACCTCTAGATGGCTGAGAGCGTGCTCTCGAAACAACCTAAAGGGCACGCTGCTTAACCCGTTAGTCAATGCAATACTTAACCGCCTCGCGAACATCGCTGGGCCGAAGAGGATTGTTAGCCATGCGTTCGTGCAGTGTGATGTGACTGCCACGAGAGCTATCGTCTACATGGATAACCGCAGCAGGAATAGAAGAAACCTTGGATGGCACAATAATCCTTTGCTCGCTAGCTGTTCCTGCCAGCGTTGCAGGTGCTCGACTTTTAGCCAGTCGATCAACCAGGCATTGGGTATAGGCCTGAACGTCCTTACCTGATCTGACATCCATTGAAGGCGGACTTTGCTCCAGATCTTTTACGCTTGCACACCCGGCGAGTAGAAGCACGGCTCCTACACAAAACCATTTCATTACCCACTCCTGGCACCGTGACTCGTCAGTCAGAAGACCTGACGTTATACGTCAATTTGAGAACATTATTGAGCTGTGTTTGAGACGAAATGTTTTAACGACCCAAACAAAAAAGCCGATCCTTTCGGATCGGCTTCTTGCCCCGCCAGCAGTGCGGGAATATTTGGTAGGCACGATTGGACTCGAACCAACGACCCCCACCATGTCAAGGTGGTGCTCTAACCAGCTGAGCTACGTGCCTGCTGTGGGTGCGCATTTTACGGAATTAGACTGGGTCGTCAAGCCTTTTTTCTTCTAAATCACTGAAAAGACGAAAATTTATTGGCATAGCCTGAAATCAGGTAATTCCCTAGTGAGAGAACTGAACCTTAAATGGCTTGGCAACCGGATAGGCTAGATCTTCTCCCTTGCATACCGATAACCTCCGCTCAAACAGCCCCTAAGCAACTTGATGACTACAGTAAATTTCGCCTACGGAGTAACCTGTTGCCTCGGCCAGAGGCCGCGCAAGTCTGCCATTCCATCATACCCCTGGGACGATGGCTTATCACCTCGCGCCCTGCCTTGCGCCCTTCTTCAGCGACTCGCTCAATCGACCGCGGACTTGTATCTTTCAAAGCCACTACCGGCTCATCTATGCACCTGACCAACGCATACAAAGTACCTATGCCGTATCGGTCAAGAAGATGCTCGGCAGTGATACGGATATGGATCAGCGTCATGGTTATCACGAAGCGTGCTGAAATCAGGCCCACTAAAGCAGGCGACTGCCGGTCGATAGAGGCAGTTGCCCACATTGCAGGCTGAGCGACACAAAAAAGGCCGGAATTTTCCGGCCTTTCAATTTAGACGAGACGTCGGGCTGGCCTACGCCGCGGCATGATAAGTACAGCCAATGCCAAGGCGATGGCCTCGATGATCCAGGACAGTAAAAAGGCACAGGCCAGCCCCCAACCGATACATTCAGGCGTCAGGACAACCTGATAACGGTAGCCTTGCCACGTTTCTTCAAGTATTGCTGGGTTAGCCTTGGTAAAGACATGCCAAGCGCGCTCATACCAGCGGCCCTGCAATGCCTGCCATTGCGAATCGAGCATTTGCTCACGGCGCATCAGCATGCCAAGGCTATCGGCATCGCTCTGGAAGACCGGATCATCACTGGCACGATAATGGGCTACCAGACGATCCATATCACCGCCAAAAAACTCGCCTGCCGTTTTGCGATACCCTTCCAACGCCTGATGGGCTTCAAGGCGATGGGCCTCGATACGCTGGCTGTAATCAGTGATAAACCCTGGTATCTGCACACCAACCAGAAGGCCTAGCGCAAACAGGATTAGCCGGATGTAACTACGCAGCATCATAACTCCTTGCGTATTGAATGGCAGGCTTCGCTACAACCGTTTAGACCCGCCCCTGGGTGACGATTTCGCCATCCCACCATAATTTCCACTCACCAGGCTGATGAAGCGCCCAGGTTTCGTTGGCCGTCAAAGGCTCTGTCGCAATCACTGTAACCACATCATCAGGCGTTGTTTCAGCCTTGAAATCTACCGTCAGGTCGGCGTCCTTCAAGTGCGCCGGACCAAACGGGGCCCGTCGCGTAATGTGGGCCAGCTTGGTCGAGCAAAACGTGAACAGCCAGTCACCATCACTCAGCAGACAGTTGAACACACCAAAGCGGCGAAAGTGATCGCAAGTTCCGACCAGAACAGGCAGGAGCATTTCGACAGGCACCGGATCGGGAAAACGCCGCCTGACCTCATTGAGCAGATAACAGAATGCCGCCTCACTGTCCGTGTCCCCTACTGGCTGGAACAGACCGGGATCTGGTGCGAACTCGTTGAGTTGGCCATTATGGGCAAAACACCAGTAGCGCCCTCCCAGCTCCCGAACGAAAGGGTGTGTATTGGCAAGGTTTACCGAGCCGACGTTGGCATGGCGAATATGCGCGATAACCGTGCGACTCTTGAGCGGATAGCCCTGGATCATGCGAGCCACTTCGGAATCCGCTCCCGGCATGGAATCCTTGAACATGTGCAGTCCGCGTCCTTCGTACAGCGCCACGCCCCAGCCGTCCCGGTGGGGACCGGTACGTCCTCCTCGCTGCATCAGCCCCGTCAGGCTGAAGGTGATATCGGTAGGAACATTGGCACTCATGCCCAACAATTCACACATATCCAGACCTCATTCGATACGGCACGAGAAATGCTCTAATAGCAGGCCCTCTGCCAGACAATGAGTATGTCCAAGAAACAGTTTCGAATCAGCTGTTTGACGACGATACGGCAATAAAACGGCTACCTGACGGTACTTCCGGCGGCTTCCTATCATTCACTTGTCTTATGAACATACACAGAAATGGACCCAGCCAGACGGAGAACATTCGCCCCAGCCTGCAAACAGACAAGGGCGGCGTGATGACTACAGGCGCGGCTCGATGCGCGTACGACGCTCTGGGACCCGTGATGGTGGGGATGATGGCGAGGGGTTGTTCGCTGCCGTGGGAGCAGGCTGGTCGGCAGGCGGTGGTGTCTGGTTGGCAGCCTCATCATTGCGCCGGGAGCGCTGGAAAAGCCAGCGGATCAGCGCGAAGATGAGATATGCCGCGAATGCGATACACCCATACAACGCCATTTCCGCCACAGCCCGCCAAGCGCTGTTTCCTACATGGAAGCCGAGATCCATGACGACAATGGCGCTAGAGGGTGCGTAAAAGCTGTGCTCAGGGTCTGCTATTGTCGGAGAGAACAGTATCAGGGCAACAATCAAACGGATGGGTTCTCGCAGCCAACGCCACATCCAGCCGGTCGCTTTGAAACACACCCATAGACAGCCTAGTGCGGCAACACCATAGACAGCCCAGGCAATCAGGTAATCGTGCTCAGTCATTTCGATACATGGCGGGTCTATAAAAAGGATGCCTATGATAGCGACTTTTGCACGGTTGGGCGCCCCTACTCGCTCCCTGCCCATGCACAGGCACCTCAAAACCGGTCCACCGACACCTAAGGAGTCACCCATGACACAACCTCCTCTCGCTCAACGTACGCACGGCGCAGATCCCTACGTTTGGCTGGAGAAACGCGATGATCCTGAAGTGCTGGCCTATCTGAAAGCTGAAAATGCTTATCTGGACGAGGTATTGCAGCCGGAAGCCGCGCTGCGTGAGACACTTTTCCAGGAGATAAAGGGACGCATCCGGGAGACGGACCTATCACTGCCGGTACCGTACAAAGATTATCTCTACTACCACCGAACCCGCGCCGGTGATGAATATGCGCGCCATTACCGCTGCCCTCGCCCCCAGGACGGCTCGCTGACCATCGATGAGTTCCAGGAGGAATTGCTACTCGACGCCAATGAACTGGCCGGTGGCGGATTTCTGTCAATTGGCCGTTTCACGCTCAGCCCTGATCAGACCAAGCTGGGTTACAGCCTGGACCAGACCGGTGACGAAACCTATCGTCTGTTTATAAAAGACCTGGCATCAGGCGACTTGACCGAACTTCCTTTCAATGACTGCGATGGCAGCATGACCTGGGCTGGCGATAGCCAAACCCTGTTTTTCGGAGAGCGTGACGAGGCTCATCGCCCTCACAAGCTCTATCGCTATCGCCTGGGTGACCAAGAGGCGCAAATGGTCTTCCACGAGACGGATGGCCGCTTCTTTATTGGATGCTACCGCTCAAGCTCCGAGCGCAAGCTGATTCTCCTTTCCCACAGCAAGACCACCAGTGAAGCCTGGGTCATGGACGCGGACCGGCCAAGCGAGGCTTTCGTCTGTGTAGCCCCTCGTCAGGAAGGTCATGAGTACTTCCCTGATCATGGAGCTGATGGCTGGATGATTCGAAGCAATCAGGCAGGTATCAACTATGCCCTGTATCAAGCGCCAGATGACATGCCCAGCCGCGAGCACTGGGAGCTGCTGGTTCCACATGATCCCGAGCGAATGCTCGAAGAGGTAAACCTCAATGCAAACGGCTATATCCTGAATCTGCGCGAGTCAGGCCTGCCGGTGCTCGAGGTACGCCCCAAAAACGCACCTGCTTATCGGGTACAGTTACCTGACGAGATTTACAACCTTGGGATGATCGACGTGCTGGAGTTTGACAGCCCGGTCATGCGTTTGCGTTATGAGTCACTCAATCGCCCTGCACAGGTACGCCAACTAGACCTTGCCACCGGCGAACAACAGGTCTTGAAGGAAGTCCCGGTAGAGGGGCCGTTCAATGCCGACGACTATATCAGTCGACGTTTGTGGGCTACGGCGCCAGATGGCACGCAGATCCCGATCAGCCTGGTCATGCGCAAGGATCGGATGGGCCAGCCTACCCCGCTGTACCTGTACGGTTATGGCGCCTATGGTCACAGCCTCGACCCTTGGTTCTCCCATGCGCGTCTGAGTCTGTTGGAACGTGGCTTCACCTTTGCCATCGCACATGTGCGAGGCGGTGGTGAACTAGGTGAGGCCTGGTATCAGGCGGGCAAGCTGGAAAACAAGCAGAACACGTTCGATGACTTTATTGCCTGCGCCGAACACCTGATCGATCAGGGGCATACCACCGCCTCGCAGTTATGCATCAGCGGCGGTAGTGCTGGCGGCCTGTTGATTGGCGCTGTGCTCAATCAGCGGCCTGATCTGTTTGCAGCGGCCATTGCAGAAGTCCCGTTCGTGGATGTGCTCAATACGATGCTCAAGCCCGACCTTCCCCTGACCGTCACCGAGTACGATGAATGGGGCAATCCAGGTGAGGCCGATGTATACGCCCGCATCGCTGCGTATGCGCCTTACGAAAATGTAAAGGCCCAGGCTTATCCAGCCTTGCTGGCCGTAGCAGGCTATCACGACACTCGCGTGCAGTACTGGGAAGCGGCCAAATGGGTAGCCAAGCTCAGAGCCACGCGCACGAATGATGCCTTGCTGCTACTCAAGACCGAGTTTGGCGCAGGTCACGGTGGCATGAGCGGCCGTTATCAGGCGCTACGTGACGTAGCACTTGAGTACGCTTTCCTGCTCAAGGTTCTTGGACTGAGTCACTGATACGCTTCCAGCAGGCAGAGCATCCGACCCTGCCTGCTGGAAACGCTCCGATCTGTTAACCAGCTATCGATCCCACCGGAACAGCTTTGCCTTGGCGCGGTCTTTTTGTAATTGCCTGTCATCAAGGAGCTTGTCATGTTGGGCCGCCGTGCTACCCGGAACAGCCATCTTTCAGACCGCGTGCAAAATGTGGGGGGACTTGAGCGTATTGCCTCCCTGACAGGGGGTGGCCTGCTGTTGATCAAGGGACTACGACAGGGCGGCCTGCTCGGGGTTGCAAGGATGGCTGTCGGGGCGTTGGCACTTTACCGGGGTTATTCAGGGCATTGTGCTGCCAAACAAGCGTTGAGTCATAGTGAGTTTGAACGCCAACTAATGCGCGACTATCACTGGAAAAATGCCAAGACCGAGTCTTGCTGCGTGGTTATCAATCGACCCAAGGACGAACTCTATCGCTTTTGGCGCGACTTCAAGAACCTGCCTGCATTCATGGAGCTGATCCAGCGCATCGACATCCTGGACGACAAACGCTCTCACTGGGTGATTCAAGGCCCGACCGGCCCGCTCGAGTGGGATTCAGTCATCACGGAGGACGAGCCTGGCAACTTGATTGGATGGCGCTCCATCGCCGGCGGCGATCTCAATACGATGGGCTGGGTAGCCTTCAATGAGCGTCCTGATGGCAGTACCGAAGTCGAAACCCTGATTGCCTATGATCCGCCAGGTGGCGTACTGGGGCACAGCCTCGCCAAGATCATGAAACGCGATCCGGCGTCACAGGCTTCCCGAGACCTGACTCATCTGAAGCGCTTGATGGAAAGTGCGGCCAGCGCCACGCAGATGGTAACCGTTACCGGAAACACATCGCTGACCGATCCGTCCCCAGTGGGCTGACTCAGCCCGCCCGAAAGATCATATAGTCTTCCCAGTCCTCTTCCGCTACCTGGGTTTCACTCAGCATGCGGCCCGACTGGGAGATTCCGGCATCATGTACGGCGCTTTCGTCTCCCGAGACCAAGGGATGCCAGAGCGGCAGGTCCTTGCCTTCTGATATCAGGCGATAGCCACAGGTGGGCGGCAGCCACTTGAATTCATCAGCCTGCCCTGGAGTGAGCTGAATACAGTCAGCCACAAATTGCTTCCGTTCGGCGTAGCGGGTGCACTTGCAGGTTTTCAGGTCCAGCAATTTGCAGGCGATACGCGTGTAATACACGCTGCCATCGTCCTCATCCTCCAGCTTTTGCAGACAGCACAAGCCACAGCCGTCGCATAAGGACTCCCACTCCCCCTGGTCGAGCTGGTCTAGGGTCTTGCGTTTCCAGAAAGGTCGAGTGATATCAGCCATGAACGTAGTCGGTTGCGAAAAGCGCGCAGTCTAGTCCTCATGCACGAATCGGCCAAGCACCGCTCGTGCAGCTTGTCGCCGCAGCCTTCTGGAGGTTAACGTTACAGGGCTTCTCCAGATGCGCAGCTCATGGGCCTGCCTGAGCGTAAAATGTGACGAACCCCTGCGCAGGCGAAACAGCATCCGCGGCCAGAATGGCTGAAGTCAGGATGGCTCCTGCATGGCGCGCTTCATATCATTTCCTTCAGGCCGAACCAGAGTGACGCGCAACACCTTTACCTCATAGGACGTCACATGACCGCTAGCACTCGTGTTCCGCAGTATGAAGTCGACCCGCAATTCGTCCAACGGTGGTCTCCCCGCGCCTTCAGTGATGCCGCTATAGAAGAAAACCAGTTGATGAGCATCTTCGAGGCCGCTCGCTGGGCGCCCTCTGCCTACAATGCTCAGCCCTGGCGCTTCCTCTATGCTCGCCGTGGCTCTGCGCACTGGGATACCTTTCTCAAGCTGATCAGTGAGTACAATCGTAGCTGGGCACAACATGCTGCGGCGTTGGTCATCGTCTTGTCCAAAACCACCTTCGTACCGCCCGGCGGCAGCGATGAGGTTCCGCTGGGTAGCCATAGTTTTGATACCGGCGCAGCCTGGGGCTTTATGTCTCTACAGGCTGGCAAGCTGGGCTTTCATACCCACGGGATGGCAGGTATTGAGTACGACCTGATTCGTCAGGAGCTGAAAGTACCCACCGATTTCAAGATCGAAATGGCAATTGCCATTGGCAAGCTGGGCGACAAGTCGTCTTTGTCTGAGAAATTACAGGCCCGTGAGCTGCCCAGCCCACGTCGGCCAGTCGAAGAGTTGGCTGCCGAAGGCCCTTACACTCTCGGCTAATGCCGCCACAGAGCCGGCTTACGAAGAGGCCGGCTCTGCACGCAATCAATACCCTTGCTTGAAATCCACCTGCCCTTTCAATGCCTCTCCGTTGCGGTAGCGGCTCAGGTTTTCAAGAAAGAGTCGGGCAATATAAGGGGGCGAAGACACTGCCGCGGTATGGCTGGTAATGATCAGTCCAGGCGCCGACCAGAACGCATGAGTCTTAGGCAGCGGCTCCTCTCGAAAAACATCGAGCACGGCGCCGGCCAGGTATTTCTGCTCCAATGCTGTTACCAGATCGGCATCCACAACGGCAGTGCCACGTCCTGCATTTACGAACAGTGCCGAAGGCTTCAGTTGTTTGAACAGGTCAAGCGTATAGAGATCACGCGTATGCGAAGTGTCAGGTAAAAGGTTGATGAGGTAGTCAGCTTTCGAGGCCTCACGACTCAAGTCCTCAAGACCATGCACGTCAAGAAAGCCGGGCAGTGCGCGCGGGCTTCTGGCAATACCGTAGAGCTCAACTCCAAAAGGCGCTAGAAAGCGTGCTACATCCTGGCCAATGTCACCGGCCCCGACAATCAGAACACGTCGCCCTGCCAGCGAGCCGGGGGTACAGGCTTCCCAGAGTCGATCCGCCTGTTTTCGAGCGCGCTCCAAGAGACATCGCTCATGGGCAAGCAGATAGCCGAGCACATACTCGCTCATCAGCTGCCCGAACACGCCCACTGCGCGCGTGAGCACATAGTCCTGCGTTAACCCGGAGGCCAGTAGCGGCCGGATGCCCGCCCAGGTGGACTGAACCCATGAGGGCTTGAGCCCCTGATCCAGAAGCTTTGCGACGAGATCTGGCTGCCCTAGCCAGATCTGGCACTCGGCAGCCACGCCTGCCACCTTTTCTGGATCATTACCTCCGACTATTTCCAGAGAGGCGTCCAACCCATGCAACGCGGTGAGATAGTCCTCATAACTGTCTTCCAACAACAAGAAACGCATGATCTGGTCTTTCCTTGACAAGCAGTGGTGATGACTGTCGCGTTACACGGGGTCGTTCATACGCAGCAAATGCTCAGGCAGATGCTCAATGTACTCCTCCTGAGGTGGTGGCATCTGCAGGTGATAGCCCTGCTTCTCCAAATTTTCCAAAACCTTTGCAGTGTCTTCGCGCTCCAGCTGTCGTTCCGGCGTAAGAACGAATTCAAACGTAAGCTGAGGGGTACCAAAGGCTGCAATCAACCCTTCTGGTACGCGGGCAAGCCCGTCACGCTTGTCGACGTAGAGGTACATTTCGCTTTTGCGCGGACTTTTGTAAATGGAACAGATTCGTTTCATGGGTACTCCGGATAACATCAGGTTCGCAAGGCAGCCAGGCGATCCAGCAAGGCCTGCCCCATCAACTCGCGGCGCCATCCGCGCAGCGTGTCGGGTAAAACATATTGACCATCCGGCCAGCCACTCTTAATCAAGGCTTCCAGCACTTTCTTTCGCAGCATGAGTTCAGGCGCCATGGTCAGGCGCTCAGCTTCACTCTGGCCAATGAGACGAAGGTCCTTCAGAATCGGCGAGATTTCCGGAGGCAGCGGCTCGGATAACGGCTCAGGCCATTGATCCGGAGGCGTCTTGGCGGCCTCGCTGATCAGCTCGATCAGGTGATCGCCGTATTGACGTACAGTACGAGGATGCATGTCATCGATACGGGCCAGCGCGACCTTGTCCTTGGGCTGAAGTCGCGCCAGAGGCCACAGGGAGCGCTCGCGCACAATACGATTGCGAGGCTGGTTACATAACCTTGCCTCCTGCTCGCGCCACGCACAGATGGCCCTTAGCACAGCCAGCTGCTGACGTGACAGACGCCAGCCCAGCTTGACATCTTTATACGCCTGATAGGGGTCCGACTCCTGCTTAAGGTTGGCTACCAGCTCACGGCCATCTTCCAAGAGCCATCCCCGCTTCGTCTGATCCAGGCGCTCAGACAACGCCAGATACAATTCCGCCAGATGCTCCACGTCAGCCGCGGCATAGCGCTCTTGTAGCTCCGTCAGTGGGCGCTGAAGCCAGTCCGAGCGTGTCTCGTCCTTGGGCAAGGCGATACCTAACAGTTCGTGTACCAGACGCGAATATCCCATCGAATGACCCAACCCCAAATAGGCAGCCGCCAGCTGCGTATCGAATAGCGGCTCGGGGAGGCTTCCGGTCAGCTTGAGCAGAACCTCAAGGTCCTCACTGCAGGCATGAAGGACTTTTATGACCTGCTTGTCTTCCAACAGCCCAGACAACGGCGCCCAGTCACTGATCGTCAATGGGTCGATCAGAAAAGCGCCCTGCCCGTCGCCGACCTGAAGGAGGCCCGCAATGGGATAGAAGGTATCGACCCGCATGAACTCGGTGTCGAGCACGATGAAGGGCAAGGTGCGCCAGAACGCGCATTGTCGAGCAAGGCTGGCATCGTCTTTGAGCCATTGGATAGCAAGAGCCACGTAAATCCTCCAGTACTGTTACCGGAAGTATATCCATCCTGAAGCGTTCAGGCAGATCAAAGGCCCAGATTAAGCCGCTTAATGCTTATCAAGCATCCCGATTTGCCACATTTGAGGCGTTTCGTTGTCTTAGAACATAGGGCAGGCTGCACGGCATGACCAGACAGGCGCCAGCCTGCCGAGGCGACCGCCATCCGAACCTGGCGGCATGAGTCTAACGTGACCAAGCGGAATATGGGCAGGGATGAAAACTTCAAAATCGTCTAACGGCTTAGGTTTACGTGCGAAACTTAAAGCTAAACTTGAAGTTCAAGGCCTAACGTCAAGAGAAGTCGGGGCTACACGAAAACAACATCAACCGACCAGGCATTCGACTCGAGCGGGTCATTGTCTTAGTGATGAGGTAGCCATGGGAATCGCTGCATGCGAATTGAGTCAGTATGTTATTCGTCCCACCCTGGTCTATCTAGACCGCTATTCCCTGGCAGCAGAGGCCATGCTGCTGGCCACCGCCGCCACGCAGTCTGCGCTAGGCGCCACGCTTGAAACACAGCAATACCACGGTATTTACCGAATTTCCGCCGAACGGCATGCCGCCCTCTGGGATTACTATCTGGCCCGCGACCCTGAGCTGGCCAGCCTTGTCCGAGGCCTAGCCAGTCAACATGCCTTTTTCGGGGCGCCTCATCTGGAGCTGACCGTCAACCTTCGTTATGCCACAGCAATCGCCTGGCTCATGATCGAAGAATCACGCCTGCCCTTACCGGAGCCTGACGACCATCAAGGGCAGGCCCGGTTATGGCGTAAGGTTTTCAATCCTAGAGGCCGTCTTCACGACTTTCACATGGCCTGGCAGCGCTGCAGCGAGACGTGGAACCAGGTAGCCTGAGTATGACCCGGTAGTCTTTTTTGAATAACGGCCAATAGACTGTTAAAACCTTTTTTGAGCGATACGCTCGTCGTGGCTGTTGGTAAAAGGTCACCGTTCTGATAGTTTCCGCCCGCGTCATCTTCTGGAGTTGCGCTAACAATGAAAACAACAGGGTTGAAAACAGCAATTGCGCTGGCTGTCGCCAGTTTTTCTAGCCTTAGCCTTGCCAACGGCATTGCCATCAACGAGCAAAGCGCCAGTGGCATGGGGACTTCCTTTGCCGGTCGTTCGTCCTCTGCATTGGATGCTTCGACCGTTTTTGGTAACCCGGCTGGCATGTCCAAGCTCAAGCGTACTGAAATCAGCGGCGGAGCGGCCGTAATTGATGCCAGTAGCGATTTTAGTAATGTGCGTTCGAATGCGCGTGGCACCAACGAAGGGGATATGGTGCCGACATCCGCCGTTCCGTTCGGCTACGTTGTAACACCACTTAATGATGATTGGCACTTTGGTCTGGGTATCTATGTACCCTACGCGCTGATCAGTGACTATGAAAATAGTTTCCAGGGTCGTTATCACGGATCGTACAGCAAGGTTGAGGTCATTACAGTCCAACCAACGCTGAGCTACAAGATCAATGACCGCGTATCCGTTGGCTTTGGTCCTACGATCAACCGAATCGCTGGCAAGCTGGAAAGCAACTTGTCCCTTGCGCCCTTGGGTGGCGGTGATGCGGAAGTCAAAATCAAGGGCGATGATGTTGCGCTGGGCTACAACATTGGCGTGCTGGCCGATGTAACGGATCAGTTAGCGGTCGGGGTCACCTACCACTCCAAAGTGAAATACAAGTTGGAGGGCCATACCAAGGCCAGTGGCGTGTCCAGTCTGTCTCCCGTCGTCAATCGCCTGATCAGCCCGCTGAATGGCAAGTACGATGCCGAGCTGGATATCACTACCCCTGAATCGCTGGATACATCCTTTACTTACAAGCTTGACGATCGCTGGACACTATACGGTGGCGCAACCTGGACCCGCTGGAGCCGTCTGGACAAGCTGGAAGTACAAAACAGTGGAACGCCTACAGTACCTACTCTGGGCAATGTCCTTGGTACAGTGGATGAAGAACTCAAATGGCACGACACTTGGTCCTATGCCATCGGCGCTTCCTATCAGCTGAACCCCCAATGGGTACTGCGCACTGGTTTCGCAATCGATCCATCGCCGACCGACAATGAATACCGCAACGTGCGTATTCCGGTGGGTAATCGCAAGACCGTATCGATTGGTGCAGGCTGGTCTCCTTCGCCTGATCTGACCGTTGATGTTGCCTATGCCTACCTGTGGGAAGACAAGGCCTCGATCAATCGTGAAGCGACTGCTTTGCAGCCGGCCTACAGTGCCAAGGTTGAAAACAGCGCCCATGGCTTGGCCGCTCAGGTCAGCTATCGCTTCTGATAGACACGTATGAAAAAACGCCGCCCTTGAGGCGGCGTTTTTATTCAGGTACTCGTCAGGGCTAGCGCAACCAGAACACCGCACTCAAGCAACTCGACCAGCGCACCCGCCGTATCGCCAGTAGTCCCGCCCAGGCGTGTCATGAATGCTCGACGAAGCCACAGAAAGAGCAGCCCTGCCATCAGCAAAGCGATCAGGCTTTCTCGTATCACGAGCAACATGGCAATGACATGGGCGGCCAGTACAAGGCGCAGCAATCGCTTCGGCATGTAATCGACCAGCACCTGACCCAAGCCTCCCGGCCTTGCGTAAGGGGTCACGAGTAGCAACCCAGGCAGCGCAACTCGCGCAAGCCAGGGAACTAGGAGGACGGCATCCAACTGGTGGTGCTCAAGCAGTACGTAAAGCGCCGCGAACTTGAGCAAGAGCACAATGATCACTGCAACGACCGCCATCGGGCCGGAGCGAGGGTCCTTCATGATCGTCAAGGTGCGTTCACGGTCGCCAAAACCACCGGCCCAGGCGTCTGCCGTGTCCGCCAGGCCGTCCAGATGCAGCGCACCGGTCAGCGCGACCCATACAGCCAGAACAATAGCGGCCTGCAATACCGGAGCCGCCTGCCCGAGCAGGTTGCCAAGCAGCCATAAAATGGTACCCACCAGCACGCCTACCATGGGGTACCACAATAAAGACTCACCGGTTTTCTCGGGTGGAGGCATGCCGGGCAGGCGTACCGGCAGACGAGTCAAGAACTGCAGGGCAATCAGGAAGGGCAGCATGGTGGGTACGTGTCGCTCAAGGCAGACGCCTCAAAAGCATGAAGACTGGCATAAGGAACTTCTACTTGAAGCAGATCTTTACGAGGTAGTCCCTGCTGCCGTGCCAGCAACAACCGGATAACGCCGCCATGGGTTACCACTAGTGCGTGCGTATCCGCTGTACGCCTGACTATACGCTCCATGGCGCCTAGGACACGCTGTTCGAACGTGGCCACCGGCTCTCCATTGGGCGGCGTAAAACTGTAGGGATCAGCCCAGAACTGGCCTAGGGCATCAGCCTGACCCTCCATCAGTTCGGCAGCGGTACGCCCCTCCCAATCGCCAAAGTCCAACTCGCGCAGGTCAGGCTCAAGTTTGCACTCTACCCCCTGCATACCTGCCAGCCACTCGGCAAAGGCTCGGCACCGCTCAAGGGGTGAGCTGATAATCAACTCCCATGACGGTAATGCCTGGACCGCGGCCTGCATACTGGACCAGCCCTGCTCCGAAAGCGGATGATCCAGACGCCCCCGAAAACCACCCGGCCCTTGTGTCTCACCATGTCTCAACAGAAACAGGCTCATGCCGGGCGATCCGATACGCTGGCCTCGGCAAAGGTCGCCATTTCGCCATGCAGGCGACACGCCAACTGAAGCAAGGGCACCGCCAATGCTGCACCGCTTCCCTCCCCCAGACGCAGCCCCAGCTCAATCAGCGGCTGAGCGTTGAGTGCTTCAAGCACAAGTGCATGGCCCGGCTCAGCTCCGCTGTGAGCAAACAGCAGCCACTCCCGCCCGGTGGGGCTCATTCGTACGGCGCACAAGGCGGCAACAGAGCTGATGAACCCATCGACCAATGCCGGAACCCCCTCCTGCATGCAGGCAAGGTAAGCGCCGGTCAACGCGGCAATCTCGAAGCCACCCAGACGGCGCAACACCTTTAGCGGGTTACTCAATGACTCCGCATGGCGTAGCAGACCACGCTGGATAACCGCGACCTTCAAGGCGATGCCATCTGCATCGAGTCCGGTTCCCGGCCCCGTCATCGCGAGGGGTGAAGCTTCCAGCAATGCACAAGCCATAGCGCTGGCCGCCGTGGTGTTGCCAATCCCCATCTCACCACCGATAAACAGCTGAGCGCCGCTTGCCTTGGCTTTCTGGACGCTGTCTCGTCCTGCCTGCAGAGCTGCCTCGCATTGAGCAACAGTCATGGCTGGCTCGCGAGTAAAGTTGGCCGTACCTGGACCAAGAGGACGATCAATAACGCCTGGCAACGCCTCCATGGGCTCAGCGGTTCCCAGATTAATGACCTCCAGCGGAGCCTTGAGCGAACGCGCTAGAACGCTGATGGCAGCGCCACCGCCAACAAAGTTGCGCAGCATTTCGCCTGTCACCGCCTGAGGATAGGCCGACACCCCTTCCTCCACGACACCGTGATCCCCTGCGAAGACACTGATTGCCACGTGCTCGATAACAGGCCGTTCACGTCCCTGCATCGCTGCCAGATCAATCGCAACCTGCTCCAGCAGCCCGAGTGCGCCACGCGGCTTGGTAAGCTGCGCCTGGCGGGCCGTCGCCAACTGACGGGCCCGCTCATCCAATGGCTGACAGGGTGCCTGCCACCAGTACTGCGTCATAAAGAAGCTCCTTTGAGCGTCATTGGCAAACCTGCCACGGTCAACACAACACGATCACATTGCTCGGCCAGCGCCTGGTGCAGCCAGCCCGCCTCATCAACATAGCGCCGGGTTAGCTCACCCAGCGGCACTACTCCCATGCCAGTCTCGTTGCTGACCAGAATGATATGGCCTGGTAGCCCGGATAGGGCTTCCAGCAAGGCCGCTCGCTCCCGGGCGAGCATAGTGGCATCCTCTGCCATTAGAAGATTGGTCAGCCAGAGGGTCAGGCAATCCACCAGAAGACAGCGCCCAGTCGAAGCATGAGCTTGCAGCACCGCAGCTAGATAAAGAGGCTCTTCCACCAGTCTCCACTCAACGGGGCGGCGGTCGGCATGCTGGGCAATTCGGATACGCATTTCGCCGTCCCAGGCCTGGGCCGTCGCAATGTAGATGACATCCAGACCTGAGTCAGTGGCCAATTTTTCTGCAAGGCGACTCTTGCCCGAACGCGCGCCCCCCAGAATCAATTCCTTCATTGGTTTATTCCACATAAAGCACGCAATTTCGCGGTGTCCAGATGCTGGTCGACCAAGTCCGCCAGCCGTTCGAGATCGCGCTCGCGCAAAGCATGGTAGTCGACACGTTCAGGAGTAGTCAGCCCCGCCCAGCGCAACAAGGCGGTGCACGCATCAGGCGACTCGAACAACCCATGCAGGTAGGTTCCCATGATCAGCCCGTCTTCGCTCAGTGCGCCATCGCAGCGACCATCATCCAGGATAATGGCAGGTTGCTCCAAGGCGGCCCCTTCGGTGACTCCCGCATGAATCTCGTACCCTGTTACGGCAGACCGGGTAGCCGCCAGGCACCCCGCGACATTACGGAGTTGTTTTTCAGCGGCCAGCTCGGTGTTCATGTCGAGCACGCCCAAACCTGTGCTGTCACCTGGATCACCTTCCAACCCGAGCGGGTCACTTACGGTACGGCCCAGCATCTGATAGCCGCCACAAATACCCAGCACGCGTCCTCCATAACGGAGATGCCGTTGAATATCAGTATCCCACCCCTGTTTGCGCATGAAGGCCAGATCGCCTCGCACGCTTTTTGACCCAGGAAGAATGATCAGGTCGCAAGGCGGTAGCGCCTGACCTTGCCTTACAAAACTGATTTCGACTTGGGGATGCAGCCTTAACGGATCGAAGTCAGTGTGGTTGCTGATACGTGGAAACACCGGCACCACCACTCGGATAACCTCGTCCCGCTTGGCGACCTGTCGCGTATCGACCGCATCTTCGGCTTCGAGATGCAGGTCGTGCAAGTAAGGCAGAACACCCAGCACCGGCTTGCCCGTCCGCGCTTCCAGCCAGTCCAGGCCCGGCTTGAGCAATGCAATATCGCCGCGGAAACGGTTGATAACGAAACCGGCTACACGCTGCTGCTCCGACTCGCTGAGAAGCTCTAGCGTGCCCACGAGATGGGCGAAGACACCGCCCCGGTCGATATCGGCGATCAGGATAACCGGGCAGTCCACGCGCTCGGCAAACCCCATGTTGGCAATATCGCCTTCACGCAGGTTGATTTCTGCGGGCGAGCCTGCTCCTTCCACCATGATCACCTCGTATCGGCCGGCCAGACGCGCATGGGATTCCAGCACCGCCTCGCGAGCGATACGCTTGTAGCCGTGATAGGTCTTGGCATCCATCGTAGCCACTGCACGACCATGAATAATGACCTGTGCGCCGATGTCCGTATTGGGTTTGAGCAACACGGGATTCATATCTGTATGCGGCGCGATTCCACAGGCTTGGGCCTGTACAGCCTGGGCGCGCCCTATCTCACCATGGTCTGCCGTGACGGCACTGTTGAGAGCCATGTTTTGTGGTTTGAACGGTACGACAGCCACCCCCTGGCGTTTGAGCCAGCGGCATAAACCGGCGACCAAGGTGCTCTTGCCGGCATCGGAGGTGGTGCCCTGCACCATCACGGTTGTCATAAGGAATCCTTGTATACCTGCAAAGCCAGGGTGAGTCGCGTCCACCCGGCTTCATCACCGGGAAGACCAAAGCGGATGCCCGCTATTGAAGGGAAAAAACGCGTGAGAATGGCTCGTCTGGCCAGGAACTCATGAAGCGCCTCAGCATCGGGTCGAGACAACCATTGAAACAGACCGCATCCGCCATCAGGGACCAGCTCGTGAGCGGTCAATACATCAGCCAGGCGCTGCCCTGCCGTCGCAAGCCTCTTGCGCTGCCGGTCATGACCACGCTTATCGAGCAGAATTTCACGTGCCACGGCCCGAGCTGGACCACTGACTGTCCAAGGGCCCAAAACATCGTCCAGTCGCTCCAGCAGGCTCGCTTCAGCCAGCACAAAGCCCAGACGGATACCGGCAAGACCGAAGAATTTCCCGAAAGACCGCAGTACGATCAATCCTGGCCGATCCGCCCATGAAGCCAGACTGTAAGCGGGAGAGAGATCCATGAACGCCTCATCCACGACTAGCCAACCACTCCGGTCGGTCAGCTTGGCATGCCAGCGGAGCAGCCGCTCAGGCTCGATAAGCTGTCCGGTAGGATTGTTCGGGTTGACCAGAACCAAGACGTCAAGCGTGCTTAGCGCTGCCTCTACATCGTCGAGTGATAGGGGTACAACATAATGCTCTGCTCGCTCCCAGGCCTGCTCGTGTTCAGCGTAGCAGGGTGCCAGTACGCCTACTCGCCCTTCAGGGCGAAGTGTGGGAAGGGCCTGGATGGCCGCCTGCGAGCCGGCAGCAGGCAGCACTCGTGGAGCACCGTAGTAACAAGCGGCAGCCTCCTCCAGGCCGTCGTTTGTCTCGGGCAGACGCGCCCAGGCTGATAACGGTATGTGGGGTATTGGCCAGGGCATAGGCGCAAGCCCTGTCGACAGGTCCAGCCAATCCTCCAACGCGATACCATAGCGCTGCGCAGCCTTGCGCAGACGTCCGCCATGCTCAAGCACTGATCACGCCTCCCAGCACGATAACGGCCACCCAGAGCATGACGCCCCGACGGACGAGCAGCAGTGCCATATCGATACTGTGCGCTGTGGGTGCAGGCCCCAATCCCAGAACAGGCCGATCATGTAGCTCGCCGTGATAGCGCGCTGGGCCACCCAGTGTCACGCCCAGCGCACCGGCGCCCGCCGCCATGACCGGACCGGCATTGGGACTGTCCCAACGAGGCGCCTGTGTTCGCCAGCAATGCAGAGCGGAGCCAAAGTTACCCAACAGTGCATACGTCAATGCCACCAGACGCGCCGGCATGTAATTGAGCCCATCATCTATGCGTGCAGCCGCCCAGCCAAAGCGTTCGAAGCGGGTATTGCGATAGCCCCACATGGCATCCAGCGTATTGGCCAAGCGGTATAGAACAACACCTGGGGCGCCTAACAGGACAAACCAGAAGAGAGCCGCAAAAACAGCGTCGCTTCCGTTTTCCAGTACGGATTCTGTACCTGCCCGCGCGACAGCCTCTTCATCCAGCTCACGGGTTTCCCGGCTGACCACATAGCCAACACGCCGCCGCGCCTCCTCCAGGTTATTACGCCGTAGCGCCAGCGCGATGGGCTTGGCATGCTCGCCCAAGCTTTTAAGGCCAAGCGCGAAGTACAGCGCCAGCGCCTCAACCAGCCAGCCTACATAGGGAATCTGATCGAGTAGCGCTACCAAGACGACCCATGGTAGTACAGCCATGCACCAAGCCGTCAGCCCGTGACTGCGCCAGCCGCCACCGCCTGGATTGAAACGGCGCTCCAGCGCGTTTGCCCACCAGCCAAATCCCACCAGAGGATGCCAACGTCGAGGCTCGCCCAGTATCGTATCCAGCAGTACACCTAAAAAGATGGTCAGGGCCAGAATCATGTCTTCTCAGTCTCCTTGACAGAACCCCAGCGGTTTTCAAACACGAGCTCATCCAACGGGCGAGCCGTCCGCCAACCCTCCTCGACCAGCATGGGCTGATTGTAAAAGGCCTCGACAGGGCCAAGACACAGGATGGCCAGCGGCTTGCTGCCTTCCGGCATTTCCAGCAGTTCAGCCACTGCAGCCGGGTCGAACAGCGAAACCCATCCCATCCCGAGCCCCTCCGCCCGGGCGGACAACCATAGATTCTGGATCGCACAAGACAGTGATGCCACGTCCATTTCAGGCAGCGTACGGCGTCCGAAGATATGGGCTTCTCGCCCCTCCATGAGGGCAGCCACCAGCAGCTCGGCACACTCCTTTATGCCTTCCACCTTGAGCCGCATGAACTCATCGCTACGCTCACCCAGTGCCTCTGCCGTGCAGACACGCTCGGACTCGACCAGCCGGTAAAGCTCGGCACGCAGCCCCTGGTCAGTAATGCGCATGAAGCGCCATGGCTGCATGAGGCCTACGCTTGGCGCTTGATGAGCAGCGCTCAACAGCCGCCGCAGCTGATCCTCCGGTACATGGCCGCCACTGAAATGACGCATGTCACGTCGTTCGGCGATAGCACGATAGACGCCGGCCTGCTCGGCGGAAGTAAAGGCGTGAGGATTCATGGTGCTAGCAGGGCAGCCGCCGTTTCGGGGGCGGATGGCATGTAGAAGTGAATGTAGCTGGCAGTCAGGCGGCCCTGTTGGAACACCGACTCCGCCGTGGCCTTGCCATTGGGACAGATACCACGCAACGTTGGAGCCAGTGGCGATTCCAAGGATGAGTGATGATACGTATGGCCACGCAAGGTGCCGCTATCGAAGGCAACGCTTTGCAGCGCCAGTGCAGTAAGACGTGGCTGCAAGGTAGCTTCCCCTTCGAGAAGTCCAACCATCTCGCCCTGCTCGCCTGTCTTGTCAGCCAGGCGCTCCAGCAGATAGAGCATCCCCCCGCATTCGGCCAGAATGGGCTTGCCTGCGGCATGATGCGCCCGAATAGCAGACTGCATGGCGGTATTTCCAGACAGCTGTTGAATATGTAATTCAGGATAACCGCCCGGCAAGTAGAGACTGTCTACTTCCGGTAACTGCTGGTCCTGCAACACTGAAAAATGCCGAATCTCAGCGCCCATGGCGCGTAGAAGATCAAGGTTCGCCTGATAAAGAAACGACAGTGCCGCGTCGCGTGCAACCCCGATGCGCACATCAGCCAGCAGCGGTTCGACGCTCTTCTTCATAGGGGCCTGAAACAGCACAGGCTCCGGTAGTGAGGTATCGGCACTGGCAGCAATGGCATCGGCCGCAGCGTCCAGACGTGCATCCAGATCCGACAACTCGTCAGCCTGGATCAGTCCAAGATGCCGGCTCGGCAACTCGATACCCGAATTGCGCGGCAAGGCGCCAAACCAGCGCATACCGCTTGGCAAACTGGCCTTGAGCAGCTCGGTCTGCCGGGCGCTGGAGCCACGATTGGCCAGTACGCCAGCAAAGGGCAGATCCGCCTGATAATGTGCAAGACCGTAGGCTAATGCCCCAAAGGTCTGCGCCATGCCGGTCGCCTCAATAATACCCAGTACCGGCACATTGAAGCGACGTGCCAGGTCCGCACTAGACGGCGTGCCGTCAAACAGCCCCATGACGCCTTCGATAAGGATCAGATCAGCTTCGCCTGCCGCTTCCCATAGCAGCCGGCGACTTTCTTCTTCCCCTACCATCCACAAGTCAAGCTGGTACACCGGCGCACCGCTCGCACGGGCCAGGATCATGGGATCGAGAAAGTCCGGGCCGCACTTGAATACACGGACCTTGCGGCCCTGTCTTCTATGCAGACGTGCCAGGGCTGCCGTTACACTGGTCTTGCCCTGGCCGGAGGCCGGCGCGGCAACCAGGAGCGCCGGACACCGACGATGATCATGCAGGTTCAAAATTCGATTCCTTTCTGGGCGCGAATGCCGCTCTGGAAGGCATGCTTGACCAAGCCCATTTCACTGACGGTATCAGCCGCGTCGATCAGCGCCTGCGGTGCACCGCGCCCCGTTACGACAACGTGTTGGGAGACCGGACGCGCCTCGATATCCGCCAGCACGTCTTCAACTTTCAGGTAGCCATGCTTGAATGCGATATTCAGTTCATCAAGCACTACGAGTGCTATTTCAGGATCACTCAATAATGCCTTGGCAACAGCCCAGGCACTGGCAGCGTTTTCGATGTCCCGTTGACGATCCTGGGTCTCCCACGTGAATCCCTGGCCCATCACATGGTAACGGACCTCCTCGGGGAACCGCTGGAAGAACATCTGCTCACCGGTGCTGACGCGTCCCTTGATGAACTGCACGACGCCCACTTTCAGTCCATGCCCCAAGGCTCGGGCCACCATGCCAAAGGCAGAGCTGCTCTTGCCCTTGCCGATACCGGTGTGTACCAGCAGCAAGCCTCGCTCATTCTGTGCATTGGCGATCCGCTCGTCCATGACAGCTTTCTTACGGACCATTCGCTCACGGTGGCGCTCATTGCGCGCATCATCGACGGGTAACGAGGTGGGGGTTTCCGGGGTATCGCTCATGACGCTCTCCTTCAGGCAAGGGCTGAGGCGAACGGAAAGATCTGCTCCGCAAGGATACAGACGAGGCAACGACGCACAACGCCATTAGCCCTGTGCGACGATCAATGCCCTCCGCATTGCCGTGTAACGCCTGAGGCCGGTCTCCGGGCTCGTGAGCGGAAACTCCTCCGCCGCGCCTTCCCAGACAGCTGTCCAGTGGCCTGTGCGACGTTCAACTCACCTACCGTTGCGGGGGCAGCGCCGGCTTGCTACCGGCTTCCCTGTTTCACCTCGTCGACCCATGTCACGAGGCACCTCAAGCAGACGCGCAGGTTACGGGCAAGCCCTGGGAGCGTCAACGAAAGTCATGGCAAATGGAGATAAATCTTTGCGCAGAAAATCCACCGGCACGACAGATTCATTTCGTTTTATCGTCACCGCGCTATCATATTTGATAGCCATGCTGGCTGAAGCTGGTGATAATGCGCCGCTTTCCATCCAGTCAAACCCTTTGGCTGGCCATGAAGTTATCGAGCTACAGGTCTCCCTATGTCCGAATCCACTGCCAACGATCCCCGTCTTAGCCGCATGAAGCGCCGTATCCGCAAGAAGCTCTACCTGGGCGAATTCCAGGAACTGGCATTCGAGCTCAAGGCTGATTTCAAGGAATCGCTTGAAGACGAAGCGCTAGAAGCGCTGCTGAGCGATTTCGTCGATTTCGTCGAGTCCCGTAACCTGGACTACATGGGTGGCTTCGGCGAAACCTGGATCGAAGGCACTATCATGGCAAACAAGCGCTACGGCTCGCCCACCGAGGAAGACCGTCAGGCCCTGACCGATTGGCTCAAGGCACGCAAGGAAGTGGCAAGCGCTTCTGCCAGCGAACTCTACGATGCCTGGCACTTTGAAGAGTAACAGGTCATCGTGAAAAGCCCCGGCAAAGTGCCGGGGCTTTTTTATTTCTGCTGCGTTCAGGAGGCTGGCCAGTAGATCCGCGTCAAGGGAATCAGAGATTTCAGCTCCAGATCCAGAGACTCGTAATGCACCAGAAGCATGTCGACTAACTGATCCATGTCCATCAGAGCCACCAATTGACCGGCGCGCTCGGCCTCATAGATGGCCTCCTGGCTGAAGCCGCATGTACTGACAAAAATACCCTTGTCGTCAGCCTTCAGACAGTTCAGAAGCGCTCGCAAAGTCTCACCGCCTACAACACCTTGACGATGCTGAACCTGGACCTTTACATGAGGGGGATGCAGACCCAGGCCATCCAGGGAGGCCTCAATAGCCAGGCTACCGTTGGACGCAGGAGGCTGTTTGGTGATAAATCCCATGGCGCGTACCAGACCGGACACCAGTTGGATGATCTGCGCCTCGGAAAGACGATCGAGCCGATCAGCAATCAGTTCGCGAGCCTGTGCCTCCATATCCTGTCGAGCACTCAGGATAGTGTCGGCCTCCTGCTCGCCCGGCTGAAAATCACCACGGCTGAGTGAGTCGAGCTGCTGCCAGATTTCCTGGCGCAACTGACAACCCTGCACCGCATTCAATGCATTGCGCGCCTTGACGCTGAGCTGCGCACGGGGAATCTGTGCATACCACCTGACTTGTCTCAGGTTGGGCCACTCCTCGCATTCATGCGGATCATAGCTATACCCACCTGTAACATGTCCCAGCCAGTACTGACGCGTCCTGTGGTCATACACGACTAAGGCATCGCCTACCCTGATGTCGTGGGTTAGCGTCTTGAGCGCTGACGCCCACGTATCCAACATTGACTCACTATGCTGAGTCGTATACTCGGAAAGCTTGATCTTAATTGCCTTTTCATCAGGATAAGCCCGCAAATCGCCTAGCTTGGGCCAACCCAGCGCAATTACCCCACGGCGCAACGCCTCGTTAAGCGCGCGCCCTTCTACCTCAATCTTCCACGCTTGATTCATAGCGATGCGCTTCCATTAACCTGCAGATGCCTCCTGCTTGAAGGTACCCGCACATTCTGGTGAGAAATCAGTAATCAGGTTTGTAACCAGACCAAAATCCGGGAAGCGATGACGTCTAAAACGCCCGTGATATGTTACAAATCGTGAGCCATGAAGTACTGCTAATTATTGATAGCGACAAGCAGCGGCAGCAGATTACTGCTCAATGATGAGAAACTGTCTGCAAGTTTTTGGATAAAAACATCACATATTTTTCCTTGCCCCATGCAAAGGGACATCGGTGTCGTTTTTCATCGATAATGCCGTTTGAACGTTTAAACGAATAACGGCTAACTCAAGACGCCCATGCAAGTGGAATTGCCTAACCACTTACAGCCTCTTAACCGTTAAATCAGGCCAGACAATCGAATTCTCGCCGCCCATTAGCGTCGTAACTTCACACTGACAGCATGCATTTCCCATGACAACGATTCTGCAAATCTCCGATACTCACTTCGGTACCGAACAACAACCCGTACTTGATGCGTTGGAAGATCACGTACGTGAACATGGCGCCGACTTGCTGATTCTTTCAGGAGATATCACACAGCGAGCCCGTGACAAGCAGTTCGAAGCCGGGCTGGCTTACGTGCAGCGTCTTGAGAAATATGGCATTCCAGCTACCCTGGTAATACCAGGCAACCACGACATTCCGCTTTATAACCTCTTTGCCCGATTCATGACGCCCTATGCCAATTATCAGCGTCATTTTGGAAGCGACCTTGAGCCTACCTATGAAGATGAACATCTTCTGGTCATTGGGTTGAACACTACGCACCCCAAGCGACGCAAGGACGGAGCGGTTACATCCGAGCAGATTCAACGCGTCGTCGACCGCTTGAACAAGACCTCAAAGGAAAAGCTGCGCATCGTTGTAGCACATCAACCCTTTGGCGCCATGGTTCTGAGTGACTTGAGCAATCTGCAGGGCGGTGCAGGAGATGCGCTTACCGCCTGGGCCGACGCCGGCCTAGACTTGGTAATGGGTGGCCATATCCACCTCCCTTATGTTCTTCCCCTAAGCGGCCAGTACCCTGAGCTTTCCCGAGAGATATGGATTGTGCAGGCAGGCACGACGCTCTCCTCTCGCGTACGTGGCAGTGCACCCAACTCCTTCAATCGACTGATCGTAGGCAACGGTGAAACTAAATGCATCGAGGTAGAGCGCTGGGACTTCATCGACAAGCGCTTTACGGTTGCCGAGCGCTTCAACCTGACCTGGAAGGCAGAAGAGCAGGCACTGGAGACGGATCGTCATGAGGTCCTGGTGCCCGGCGGTCAGCAGTAAGAAGGCTTATGCGTGCATGGCATTGGTCAGGCGCGCTCTTGTCAGAGGTACCTGCCGCAGCCGTAACCCTGTCGCATCGAATACCGCGTTGGCAATAGCGGCAGGCACTGCAGCAGACGTTGCTTCACCTGCCCCAACAGAAGGCTGGTCCGGCTGATCGAGCAAGACGATGTCAATCTCTGGCACTTCATGAAAGGCCAGCACGGGATAGGCTCCCCACTCAAGACTGGTCACACCGGTAGGGTTGAACGTCACTTCCTGCTTGAGTGTACGGGCGATCGCCTGAATCACATTCCCCTCAATCTGATTCCTAACACCGTCCGGGTTGATGATGAGCCCGCAATCATGGGCAACCGTCACGCGTCTGACCCTTACTCCGGCTGAACTGACATCCACATCGGCGACTACGGCCACATAGGCATTTTCGTTCTCGTATTGAACGTAACTGATCCCGCGGCCCTGTGCGGATTGGCCTTTCCAGCGATCAGGACCCTGCTGTCGAGGCGTCCAGCGAGCCTGCCGGGTGGCCGCTTCAAGCACGGCACGGCCGCGAGGATCCTGCAGATAACGCAGTCGAAACGCCAAGGGATCAACCGACACGGCCCAAGCCAGCTCATCCATGAAGGATTCATTGGCAAAGGTGTTTGCTACCGCTCCCAAACCACGCAGTGCAGAGGGCCGTAGCGGCGAACTCAAGGGGTCGATCCAGTGCGTTTCAACCCGACAGTTCACCAGGGTGTAACTGGTGGGCGCGTTACGGTCTCCCCCCGCGTTGGGCCCCTGGACGGCCAGTCCCCGAGAGAGTTGCCCAGCCAACAGGGAAGCAGCTCCCGCCTTAGCGCTGGGCCGGGTGACATGGGTAGGCGTCCAGTTCTGGAAGTGCCACGCCACAACGTCACCAGATGCGTTCATCCCTCCCTGCAGCTGCATCAGCATAGCCGGACCCTTGGGGTTCCAACCGTGCTCGTCAGCCCTGGACCACTGTACACGTACCGGACGACCACAGTGCCTGGACAGCAGCGCAGCATCACCCGCGACGTCGTCCGCCCCATTATGTCCATAGCACCCTGAAGCCTGACTATAAATGACATGCACGGCGTGTTCGTCCATGCCTAGCAGATCGGCCAAAGCCGACCGTAACGGATAAATGCCTTGAGTACTCGACCAAATGGTTGCCGCGTCAGCTCGTACATCGGCAATAGCGCACGAAGGGCCAATCGAGTCGTGGTTTTGAAAAGGCCAGCGGTACTCAGCCGAGATAACCTGGGCGGCTTGTTCCATATGCTCGATGACATCGCCCTGCTCGACCAGCACCTCAGGCTCGCCGGCCACATGGCGTAAGCGGCCGTACAAATCGCCAGGGTTCGGCAACGTGGAGGTATAGCTCCACGTCACTTTGAGCGCACGGGCAGCCTGCATGGCCACCCATTCCTGCTCTGCAACCACACCCACGAAGTTGCCTTCATAGACCAATTGCGCGCCTGCCGGTAGTTCACTGGCATCAAGGTGCTCGATTTTTAATCCATCCAGACGGCTGGCGCCCGTTATCGGAGGACGAATCACACGCCCATGCACCATACCCGGGACAGTTAGGTCATGAACGTAACGAAACTGGCCGAAAACCTTGGCAAGAATATCCACTCGCGGTATGGATTGACCGACGACTCGATAGCTTTCGACCGCTCGAACACTAGCAGTCTTATCTATAGAACGTTCAAAGGCACCCTGCGTCAGCAGGTCGGAATAACGAACATAACGACCTGTTGGATCGCCTCGGTAGACCACACACCCATCCACCGTATCGAGCACCGACGTATCGAGCCCCAGGCGATGTGCACCCTCATTAAAAAGATAATGCCGGGCTGAAGCGGCAGCCTGACGCAATTGGGCACCACCCACCTGAATCGTCTTGCTCCCTGCTGTGATGCCCTGGTTGGGCGTCAACTGTGTATCACCCTGAATCAAACGAGTAGACTCGAACGAGACGCACAATTCATCTGCCACAATCTGGCGCAATGCGGTCTCAACCCCGGTTCCCAGCTCCACCTTACCGCTATAGATAATGACGTAGCCATCCTGGCGAATAGCCAACCAGGCGTCGAGCTGCCTGGCGTCCAAAGTTTTCTGCACTTGCTCGGCCGAAAGGTCAGGCGTCAATAGCTCGGCAGCCCGAACACCGTTAAAGCTGAACCCTACCACCAGAGCGGATAAACCCTGGAGAAAACAACGGCGCGACACCAGAAAAGTCATAAGCGCTCCTCGCCCTGGCGCATGACGCCTGCGGCACGCTGGACTGCCTTGACGATGCGCGTATGTGTTCCGCATCCACACAGATTACCGGCAAGCGCCCGTTTGACCTGCTCGTCGGTTGGCGAGGTGTTTTGAGAGAGCAATGCCTGTGCACTCATCAACATGCCTGGAATGCAATACCCACATTGCGCGGCCTGCTCATCGATGAACGCCTGCTGCAGAGGGTGTGGTCGGTCTGGCGTGCCCAGGCCTTCAACGGTCACGATAGCCTGGCTTGCCAGTGAGCCGACCGGCACGCAGCAGGAGCGTACAGGGCGACCGCCTGCCAGAACCGTGCAAGCCCCACACTCACTAAGACCGCATCCGAATTTAGGGCTCATGATGCCCAGCTCGTTGCGCAGCACATACAACAGTGGCACCTGCGGATCGACATCGATCTCGTAAGCCGCGCCGTTGACATTCAATTGATGGATTGTCATTGCCCGGCTCCTGCTTCTCGTTGACGGGCTACATCCTGAGCCGAAAACACATGGGTATGGCCACCGAACCGGTGGCCGATATAAGTGGCCAGACTTGCAATCTGATCATCATTCAAGAGTGCGCGGTAGGCAGGCATAAAAGCCTCATCCTGCATCCCCTTCCGCTCAATCCCTTCAAGCATGACACGAATGAGGTTTGTTCCATCCGGGTCGCGCACAGCCGAGTAGTTTGGAAAAGAGCGCGGATAAGGCCCTCCCAGCCCTTGTCCATCGGGATGATGACAGCTCTCGCATAGCGACACGAATAACGCTTCGGCGTCTGTATTGCCCTGCGTTTCCGGCTTCACGCTTATTTCGGCATGCGTTGGTACGGTGCCCGGCTTTGCAGGCACGCTACGCAAATACGCCACCATGGCCCGCAGGTCTTCGTCCGTCAAAAACCGCAGGCTACCGCTGACAACCTGTGCCATGGGTCCGCCCGCTACCGCCTCCCCACGCTGATGACCATTTCGCAAGTAATTCATCAGCTTTTCGTCACTCCAGTCACCGATACCACGAGGGTCAGACGTGATATTCCAGGCCGTCCATCCCTGCTGGCGCGCACCAGCATAGTGTAGAGAGCGATCCAACCCCTGACTCCAGGTACGGGGCGTATGGCATTCCCCGCAGTGCCCTAGCGCCTCGCTCAGATAAGCGCCACGGTTGATCTGTTCGTTCGAAGAAACCTCGTTGAAACGGCCTTCACGGAAATTGAGTAGCTTCCAGCCCTTGATGATCCAACGCTGATCGAAAGGAAAACGCAGCTCATTGGCAGGCGGCGTATAGACAACGCTTGGCCGGGACCTTAGATACGCAAGGATAGACAGAACGTCGTTACGGGATAATTGGGTGTAAGCCGTATAGGGAAACGCCGGGTACAGATGTGCGCCATCAGGCC
This sequence comes from Pseudomonas sp. WAC2, assembly GCF_030403525.1. NCBI lineage: Bacteria > Pseudomonadati > Pseudomonadota > Gammaproteobacteria > Pseudomonadales > Pseudomonadaceae > Pseudomonas > Pseudomonas sp. WAC2. Next base: position 136,414 of record NZ_JAUEPD010000010.1, on the reverse strand, counting down.
GTATGCCTTTATGCATGGCATTGAGAAACTGGTCGTCGCTCCAGGCACCGATACCAGTCGTGTTTTCAGGCGTGATGTTAGTAGAGTAAAGCGTACCGAAGGGAGTGATAAAGGCTACGCCACCGGCGAAGGGCAAGCCGTCCTTACGGGTATGGCAACTCTGACAGTTTCCCAACTGCGTCAGGTATTCGCCCCGTTTCGTATCAATGCTTGCGCCCTCTCCCGCCCAGACAGGGCCATTGAACGCGGCGAGTAATAAAAAAGGCAGGGCTTTACACAAAGCCCGCCCTAAAGGTGGGCTTGACCCCATCGGCTATCGTCCTATTTTTCTATTTTTCACCTGCCCCGATGCAATGGGACGACAGCTGCGATTCGACTCGCCAAGATAAAGGCCACAAGCGGTGTGTGCAAGCCAAATGGACCAAAACGGATTCAGCAAGCCTGGCGGTCATTATCAAAACCTCAGACTTGTCACCTGCCCAAAATTTACGTACTGCTTACACAAGCCAAACACTTTTTGCAGTTCAACTGGGTAGGGTGCCTTTCCATGATTGCGCATACAACATGGGAGCACATATGCATCTTTTTTCTCTCAGCAAAACAGTTGTTGGCCTCGCAGCTATAGGCATAGCCAGTCTTGCTACGGCAGAGCCGCTTCACGGGCCTGGTCCCGGACCAGACTGGCGTGCTCCACACAATGCCGGTCCGGCCTTCAACCCAGGCCCCCGACATGGGCACGGGCTACCAGACTTTGCGCGAGAGGTCTGGATAGGCAGTGCACTCTACTTTTTGGCTGCAGGTACTTACTATGTATGGAATGCCGATCAACAGCGCTATATCGTTGTAACACCACCTGTTCCTACAACAGTCAGTACACAAAGTTATGACGTCATCGCCTACCCGGCTCGCGGCCAGACGCCCGATCAGCAGGCTCGGGATCGATATGAATGCCATAGCTGGGCGGTCACTCAAAGTGGCTTTGATCCAGCCACCGCAACGGCAGCACCGCCAAGCGCAACTACGGATTATTATCGTCGCGCATTGACAGCCTGTCTGGCTGGACGTGGTTATAGCGTCAATTAAAAGAAGGGAAACAAACTATTCTAGCTAACCCGCCCAAGCGTTACCGTTTGGGTACAAAGCCGTCCGGCTTTCGTGACAGCCACTCCACGAATGTTCGTATCCGCTCATCCTCCATGAGGCGCTCACGGCTGTTGTAGGTAAGTGCTAACGCTTTCTCGTCAAACGTGGCATGAATGTGGTTATGGCACGGACGACATACCCACAGCGTTGCCGTAATACGCTCTATACGATCAAAGCGCTTTTGCACGTAGGGCTTGTCATGCAGGGACTTGGGAATCAGATGATGCCGAGTGAGAGGAGCCTTTCGTCCGCAAAGTTCGCAGGCATCAGGCTGGGGTGGCAGTCGAATCGCGTCTGGCATGAACGGGAAGGAAAATGTGTGTTTCCATCAGATTCAACCGATCCACCTGGAGTTCAAAGCGCCTCTGGTATCAGAGGCGCCCGCCAGCGGCACTGCTGGCCAGGTTAGGTGTAACCAGTACACGTTTGGCATCCAGATAGGACTTCTGCCAGTAACGGGTACTGAGGCTGTCTAGTCTTACCGTTCCGCCAGTACTGGGCGCGTGTACGAAGCGCCCTTCACCCACATAGATTCCCGCATGACTGACCTGCTTGCCTCCAGCCGTCGCAAAGAAGACCAGGTCACCGGGCTGCAAGGCCGATTGAGAGATAGAAGGCGCGTTGAGAGTGATCATTTCCCGCGTGGAGCGCGGCAAGCGAATCCCCATGACGTCGCGGTATACGAAATTGATCAGGCCACTGCAATCAAAACCGCTGTCGGGCGTGTTTCCCCCGTAACGGTAAGGCGTCCCAACCAGCCCTATTGCGCGAAACAGAACGTCATCGGCGGCCTGTGAATGGGTATCAAGCTGAACCCTGGAAACAGGCACTGCCGCAGGATGAGGAGAAGGCGGCGGAGTGCCGGCACAGGCGGCCAGCAGAATGGTCAGAGCAGTTAGTGCGATACGAGCCAAAGCAGGCATAGGACAATCCATTCACTCTTGCATTCCACCTCGATCGCGCAGCGTTGAACGCGCTACGCGATCAAAGCCCTGTTAGCGCAATATGCGCTTTCCTTCGAGGAAGCTGACCTTCCAGTAATGGTCTTCAAGACTGTCTACACGAACACCGCCACTGCGATGGCTCGAGGAATGAATGAACTTCCCCTCGCCCATGTAAATGGCTGCATGACTGACACGACCGCGGCCGTTGTGATTGAACAGCAGAATGTCGCCTGGCTGCAGGTCGTTCTTGCTGACAACAGGTACATCAAGATTGATGATCTGGCGGGTTGAGCGTGGCAACTGGATACCGGCTTCCTCACGGAAGACATAATTGACGAAGCCACTGCAGTCAAAACCCTTGAGCGAGCTTCCGCCAGTGCGATAAGGCGTACCGACAAGCTCTTCGGCGCGGGTCAGGATGCTATCGGCCAGAGTCGGCATCGGCTGCGTGGAGCCAACCTCATGCTCCCAGCTCAAAGGCTGACGGGAGGCATGACCACCCCCACGGGTAGCGTTGCTGGAAAGCCAATGAACTGGCTGAGCCGATTGCTTGCTTTCAACAGCGGCCGATTGTTCCCGGGCTGGCTTTGAAAGCTGTGCCTGTTCAGGCTTTTGTTGTTGTGGAGCGTTGGCGCAAGCCGCCAACAAAGCAATAAAACTTAGGGGCACGAGGGGTGCTAAGCGAGTCCGTAGCATGGGCACGACCGTGTCATAATTCAAAAGTTGCGACACTTTGCCGTTTACCCAACGAACAGGCAAGAATTTTTTAATCGGACATGTGACTTAAAATAATCGATAAAACGTCTACGGCCCTTTTTTGGAGCCTGACTGTCACCGATGCACTCAAATCAGTCATGGTTGGATTGATTTCGGCAACAAAACCTCCGTTGTTGAGGGTCTGCAAGGCTGGCTCGATGACATACGGGAAACTGGCGGTAGTGCCTATGAGGAGCACAACGTCATAACCGATAGCATTCTGCTGCATCAGAGTAGATACCGCTCTGGCAGGTAAAGCCTCCTCAAACAGCACGACGGGCGGTCGTAAAACACCCCCGCAACGGTCACACCGTGGCGGCAGGGAATGACCAATTTTATCAGCAACAGGGATATTGCCTGCCTCGCAGGCCGAGCAAAACAGTGGCCCCATCTCACCATGGATCTCTATGACTCTGTCCATGGGCGACCCGGCTCGCCGGTGAAAACCATCGATATTCTGGGTCAGCACCCAACACTCAGACTTGCGCCGCTGTAACTCGGCTATGGCCTCGTGACCTGCATTGGGTTGAGCGCTAAGACAAGCCCTGCCCAACTCCGCCAGATACTTCCAGCAGACATCCGGACGGTGTCGAAACATCGTACCGGAGAGCGCAGCCTCGATAGGAATGCCCTCTTCAGTTTTTCCGTTATACAGCCCATTGAGACCGCGATAGGTAGGCAGTCCAGAGTCTGCCGAAAGCCCAGCACCTGTTATCACAAGAATCCGCTGAGCGCTTTCAAGCGCCTGGGCCACCTGTCTTATCGTGTCCGTCAATGATTTACCGTATGCGCGAGCATGACCGAAAGCTGACACAACGGCCGCTTGCTTTCCGCCTGCCATTGATTGAAGGCGGCCTGCATGGCAGCCCGATCACGCTGACTGGTCGGCTCCTTGTCCATAACGTTTTGAGCTTTGAGTGCAGCCACAACGTCCTGCGTGGCAACGAAAGTGTCCTTGCCCGCCATTCTCAAAAAACGCGGTGCCGAAAGCCCTCCCATCTGGCTACCTCGCCGAGATAAAAGCTGCCAGAGTCCCACAATATCCTCTGAGGGCCAATTCCCCAGAAATTGGCCAAAGTCACCCTGTTCCCGTTGGATATCCAGGATGAACTGCGCATTACGGGGAACGCTTTTCAGCTTCCCCAGATGCCGGATTAGACGCGTGTCCTGCATGAGCCGCTCCAGCCATTCGCCGCCCATCAAGACGACCTTTTCTGGATCAAAGCCAAAGAAAACCTCTTCGAACGCAGGCCACTTGGCGTCTACCAGGCTGTGCTTGAGACCCGCACGAAATATTCGCCGTGTCATCAAGGACAAATAGCGGTCAGCAGTCACTTGGGCGAGCGCTTCGGCTGATGCGGGCTGGGGTAATACCGCTTCAAGGGCTTTGGAAGAGCCGAAGCGGTTCAGGCAAAACTCATGTAGCCAGGCATAGTCACGCATTGGAGAACACAGTACCTCAGAGATTCATGACATCCAGAAAACGCGGTGTAGCGTCCTCATCGATGCGCAGGTTCACAAAATCGAACAAATTACGGTCGGCCAGCTGCGAAGGAACTACATTTTGCAGAGCCCTGAACATAATTTCGGTGCGCCCCGGGGTCTTGCGATCCCACTCCTGAAGCATCTCCTTGACTACCTTGCGCTGCAGGTTTTCTTGGGAGCCGCACAGGTTGCATGGAATGATCGGGAACTGCTTGAGCTCTGCGTAGGCTTCGATGTCCTTTTCGCTGCAATACGCGAGCGGACGGATTACGACATTGCGTCCATCGTCTGCCAAAAGTTTAGGCGGCATTGCCTTGAGGGTTCCGCCATGGAACAAATTAAGGAAAAAGGTCTCTACTATGTCGTCCCTGTGATGGCCAAGCGCCATCTTGGTCGCTCCAATTTCGTCGGCATAGGTATAAAGCGTTCCGCGGCGCAGACGCGAGCAAAGCGAGCATGTCGTTTTGCCTTCGGGAATCTTTTCCTTGACGATCGAATAGGTGTCCTTTTCGATGATGTGGTAAGCCACACCGACGGATTCGAGATAAGCCGGCAGTACGTGTTCGGGGAAGCCTGGTTGCTTCTGGTCCATATTGACCGCAACGATCTCGAATTTGATAGGCGCGACCTTTTGCAGGTAAAGCAACACATCAAGCATGGTATAGCTGTCTTTACCACCAGACAGGCAGACCATGACCTTGTCGCCATCTTCGATCATGTTGAAATCGGCGATGGCTTCGCCAGCCAGACGTCGCAAACGTTTCTGGAGCTTGTTCTGATTGACAGAAAGGGTGCTCATGGATGAATCCAAATCAGGAAATGCACGAAAAGGACTATTTTACGCGTAAAGCACGGTTTCCCCTACCCTGCCCTGTACAACCCGCTTATTGGTATGGGCTATGACTGCTTTTCAACCAGCCCCGAATGAAACGCTCATTCATCAATTGCATGCATTGCTCAAGGCGGCCCCTGCAGGGTTATCGGAATACGATGTGATTCAGCGCTTGAGAGCGGACCGGTCACCCTTTGTGCCTCAAGAGCCGCTGCTGGATAAACTGGTACTGTTTCGCACGCACTTCGTCTTGTTCAATGCCTTGTATACCCTGCGCGATCGACTATGGGCCAATGCCAGCGCCCATCTTGAAATCCATGCGCTACGCATTCAGCTACAGGATTATCGCCGTGCAAAACCCGGCCTGATCGTAGCGGATCCTTTGCGCAGCTATTATCTGGATCTCGAACAGCTCGACACGACCACGCTGGAAGACGTAGAGGCGCTACTAGAGAGCTTCTGGACTCGCCAGAATGATGAGGGTGGCATCAAGTCTGCCTTTGCGCTGCTGGATCTGGACGAGTCTGCTTCATACTCAGCCATCCGCCATCGGTACCGACAGCTGGTTAGCCGTAACCATCCAGATCGTGGAGGCTGTACCGCAACTCTGCAGTCACTCAATGGGGCAATGGAAGCGCTCAGGCGCCATCATTTGCGTAATGAGAGCATCAATCAGTAATTAGCTGTCCGGGCTGCTTGCCGGTAAGCGGCCCACTTAGGCAGCCGATGCGCTTTGACGCATAATAGGCTCGATACGGAGAAAGCGAATGTCTCAAGCCTTACTCGCTCGTGTCGAAGACTGCTATCAGCTGGCCGAGCAATTTTTCAAAAAATCGTTTATTCGCCCCGACGTGAGCCTTCGCCTACGAGGACAGAAAGCCGGGGTTGCCCATCTGCAGGAAAACCGCCTGCGCTTTAACGAGGTGCTCTACAGGCAGAATCAGGAGCATTTTTTAAAGCATACCGTTGCCCACGAAGTGGCCCATCTGGTAGCTCACCAACTATTTGGCAGTCGGATAAGTCCGCACGGCAAAGAGTGGCAACTCATCATGCAGGGGGTATACGGTCTGCCACCAAGCAGATGCCATACCTATGCAATTGAGCGTCCGGCACGGAAGGTCTACCTCTATCGGTGCGGCTGTTCGGAAAGCCCTTTTTCCTTTACCGCGCGCCGACATGGACTGGTCAAGAAAGGGTATCGCTACTCCTGCCGTCGCTGTCAGAGTCCGCTGACTTACACAGGGCAAACACGGCTCGACAATGAATGACGAACAAGCAATAAAAAGCCCCGTCTAGGCGGGGCTTTTTATTGGGAGAGATCAAGCCACCTTGTGGGCTTCTTCTTCCTCTATACGCGTCGGGCCATTGGCCAGCTCACGGTGCAGTTGGCCCTCATCCAGCTGGTTACACCATTTAGCAACCACAATGGAGGCGACACCATTACCTACCAGGTTGGTCAGTGCACGAGCTTCGGACATGAAGCGATCGATACCTAGAATCAGGGCCAAACCCGCAACAGGCAAGTGACCCACCGCGGACAAGGTTGCAGCCAGGACGATGAAACCACTACCAGTTACACCTGCCGCACCCTTGGAGGAGATCAGCAGCACGAGCAACAGCGTGATCTGATGCGTGATATCCATATGGGTGTTGGTTGCCTGAGCAATAAACACAGCCGCCATGGTCAGGTAGATGGATGTGCCGTCCAGGTTGAACGAGTAACCGGTGGGAATTACCAGGCCAACCACTGACTTCTGAGCGCCCAGTTTTTCCATCTTGGTCAACATGCGTGGCAGTGCAGACTCGGAGGAAGACGTACCCAGCACGATCAGCAGTTCTTCACGGATGTACTTGATGAACTTGAGAATGCTGAAACCGTGGGCACGGCAAATGGCGCCTAGCACGATAAGCACGAACAACACGCAGGTTATGTAGAAGCACAGCATCAACTGGCCGAGCTGAACTAGCGAGCCCACACCGTATTTGCCAATCGTGAAGGCCATGGCGCCAAAGGCACCGATTGGAGCCAGCTTCATGATGACATTGATGATATTGAAGAATACGTGAGAGATGCGATCGATGAAGTTGAAGATCAGCTCGCCTTTCTCTCCCAGACGATGCAGGGCATAGCCGAATAAGACAGCAAAGAACAGCACCTGAAGAATTTCACCCTGGGCGAACGCATTAACCACCGTCGACGGGATGATGTTCATCAGGAACTCAATGGTACTCTGCTTTTCACCAGCAGCCGCGTAAGCAGCGATACCCTTGGTATCCAGAGTGGCAGGGTCAACGTTCATGCCAGCGCCCGGCTGGACAACGTTTACAACAATCAGACCAATGATCAGGGCAATGGTCGACACGATTTCAAAATACAGCAGCGCATAACCGCCGGTTTTGCCGACGGCCTTCATGCTCTGCATGCCGGCAATCCCTGTTACAACGGTACAGAAGATGATCGGCGCGATCACCATCTTGATCAGCTTGACGAAACCATCACCTAGCGGCTTCAGGGCAGCACCGGTATCCGGGTAGAAGTGACCAATCAAGATACCGATGGCAATAGCCACCAGAACCTGAACATACAAGGACTTATACAACGGGGGTTTTGCAGCAAGAGGCACTGCGGTTGCTTCAATTTTAGCTGTCATGGGAGTGATTCCATGGTGCTTACGCTCACATCCTTGCGATACGTCAAGCCAATCGCGTTCTGCCCCTCATCCAGGGAGCTTTTGTTGTGGATTAAGGCCATGCCTTGATCTTGCCATATACAATGCAAGCCATGTGCCACTCCCTCAGATAAAAGAAAACTCGATATTTTTCATAGCCTTAGCTACTGAGAAGTATGAATAAAGAGGTTCAAGAGGCGGATATTCGCCCAAGGTGGCGGTTTTCCCCCTGAGGTATTTGGGGGAAAACCGCCACAGCAGAGGTTGGCATTGCCGATAAAAAGCTGATCATGCAACACCTGTCCGATGCCAATGACTGACTGTAGCGTCGCTTGGCGGATGAGATGCAGCGCGGCAGAATGCTTTCATGACTACTCTCTATCCTGGCAATATTCTTCCAACCTTGTACTGGCCGTTTCCAGTTGAGCGACTGGGCGTGGCTCTATACTCCACGCGCTTTATCCCTACCTTGTTAACCGCCGCGGATTTCGACTGCCTTGACATGGCGCTGCCCCCGTCATTGCTAAAGGCCGTGCCGAAGCGGCAGACCGAATTTCTGGCTGGACGATTGTGCGCACGAGCATCGTTAGCTGAAATAACAGGAGCCGTGGAAACGCCACACGTAGGGAAAGATCGTGCACCTGTATGGCCGAGAGGCTTCTGCGGCTCCATTACTCACAGTCACGGCTGGGCAGGAGCAGCAACTGCGGCAACCAGGCACTGGCAAAGTATCGGGCTGGACGCCGAGACGCTGCTGGCTCCAGGACGTGCAGCGAGGCTGGCCAGTGAAGTGCTGACGCCCCGTGAGCATGAAAGCCCTGATGCTGAAAGCGCCTTTTATGTCACTGCAGTCTTTTCGCTCAAGGAGAGCCTCTTCAAGGCGCTTTATCCGCTGACTGGCGTTCGCTTTTATTTCCAGGATGCCGAACTGGTCGAATGGGATCCATCCGGCTATGCCCGGTTACGTCTCGCCAAGACGCTTTCACCTTGCTGGCAAAAGGGGCGGGAGCTTGAGGCCGTGCATGTGCTCGAAGAGCAGCGCTTTCTGAGCATGATCAGAGTGCCTGCTGGAACCTAATAAAAAGCGGAGCCTAAGCTCCGCTTTCGTCACGGCTTGCCCTTCACATCATCATGCTGCGGGCATCGGCTACAGGTGCCGGTGGAATGGGATCAGGTACGGTGGGCTCGCCAGGCTCAATGGGTTGCGATGGCGGAGAAATAGGCTCAGTCGGAACACCAGGCTCAATAGGCTGGTCTCCACCCATCCATACTGGAATGAAGGCCAGAATGGTTTCGTCCTCTTCCACCTGTCGTACGACTTGGATACTCAAGGTCATAGCTTGCTCTCCTACTCGACCGGTCTTACCGGATTCATCCGGGCTGTAATGGATAGAGCCTAGTACGGCCAAGAAATTCATAATTTCTGGTAAGTGGTCGCTTTTGACTGTTTAAAGAGCCCGCACGCTTTGAACGCTTCAGAGCTTCCTTAAAAAGAGCATGCCTAAACGGTATGTCGGGCTCATGACAGCCTAATGATGATGTCTTTTCAGCGCGTGGTTTTTTGCAAATACCTCTTCACCCATTGCCTCGATCTGGCGCTCGATTAACCTCTCGAAAGGCGCAAGCAGCGCATCGAAACGCTTGGGCGTCTCTAATACGTTCAAGGCCGTGACAATCGCCTCGATGGTCGAGACAGCCCCAGCGGCAGGAGCTTTTCGAAGGCGATAACGCGACGAAAGACCGGTCGGCAAGCTGACTCGTGGTAACGCTGCCACGCACGGATTAAGGTACAGCAGCTTGCGTGCCTTTCGCCATGTGCCGTCAGGTATGACAAGCATAGCCTTGCCAGAATGCTCAGCTTTGGCCTTTATATGCTCAAGGCTTTCAGCCTGCTCGTCAGGAAACAACAACCAGGGCGTATACCCTTCCCAACGGGCTTCGAGCCCTTCGAACTGTTCGCCAACAAGCAACTCGCTGTTTACCAAACCTAGTGCGGCCAGGCGCGCCGTGTTCAGCGCATGCTGGGTTTCGTCAGGGTGTTGCAGGATCAACAGGCGAGTGGCACTGGAAAGCCTGGGAACAAGCGCACACAAGCAATGGCTTTCAGGACGCTGGCATGCAGCACAACGCGGGCGTGACATACAACCTCTAGGTAGACCAATAGCGGGCAACAGCCATCAGTCTACCTCAAGCGTTGCCTAGCGATTAAAGCGCTCTGCCAGATCACGCAGATAGACTGCCATCTGCTCAAGCTCACCACTGAGCACGGCACCTTGCTGTGACTGCTGAGTGCTGTGATCGGACAACTCGGCAATGCGGGTAATCTGCTGATTGATGTCCTCTGCCACATGGCTCTGCTCCTCTACTGCTGTAGCCATCTGCTGGCTCATGGCCGTGATTCGCATGACCGCCTGGCTGATACCCTCCAGTGCCTCGCGTACAGCTGCCGTGTGCTCTTCACTCTGTCGTGAGGCCTCTTCGCCCTTGGCTGCTGTAGCAACGGCGCGCTGCGCGCCTGAACGCAAGTTCTCGATGATCTGGTGAATCTGCTGGGTAGAATCACGCGTACGTGAAGCCAGCGAGCGCACCTCGTCTGCGACCACGGCAAAACCGCGACCAGCCTCGCCTGCCCTTGCCGCTTCAATCGCAGCATTAAGCGCCAGTAGATTGGTCTGCTCGGCAATCGAAGTAATCACATCGGCAACGCTGCCGATCGACTGGGTGGAATCGGCAAGCTCACCCACTGCCTGTCCAATTTCACTCACGGCGCCAGACAGCTGCCTCATGGAGGCTAAACTCTCATCCGCCACGTCACGACCATGTAGGGCCAGCGACTCCGCCTCGCCAGCAGCTTGAGCCGTCTGGTTAACGTTTTGCGAAACCTCCTGAATGGTGGCAGACATTTCGTTGATTGCGGTGGCTGACTGGTCGGTCTCATAGCGCTGACGATCAAGCAACTCGGCTTGAGCCCGCGCAAGACGTAACGACTCTGCCGCCTTGCTCTGCACGTTGTTGCCTGTATCCACCAGGCGAGTCAGTGCCGTTTGCAAACGTGACTCCTGGCTTTGCAAGGCGAGGTCCATCTGGCCTGCCGCGCCAAACTGGTTACTGTACGTAGGCGCAACGATGGCGCTGGTAAACATCTTCGGATTGGCCTCGAAGATCTTTTCAATGGTCCAGCGCTGACGCTTGAACTGCCAGAAGGTAATGCCTAGTGCACTGGCAACAATCACACCAGCCTGGGCAAGGTCGTTGAAGTAGAAATGACCGCCAAAGATAACGGCACCGCTGAAAAGCGTAGGCCATGCAATTTTGACAGAATGCTTGATGGCTTCTGTCACTGGTACTGCACGCTTGCCTTCACGCAGCCGTGCATACATGACATCGGCCCGCCGGATCTGATCCGCGGTAGGCAGCACACGTACGGACTCATAGCCCACCATCTGGCCATTTTCCCAGATAGGTGTGACGTATGCATTTACCCAGTAATAGTCGCCGTTCTTGCAGCGGTTTTTGACGATACCCATCCAGGCTTTGCCCTGTTTTAGGGTATCCCACATATGGCCGAATACGCCCTCCGGCATATCTGGATGACGAACCAGATTATGCGGACTGCCAATAAGCTCTTCTCGCTTAAAACCGCTTATTGTGACGAAAGCGTCATTGCAATAAGTAATTTGTCCCTTGAGATTCGTCGTTGAGATAAGACGCTCACTTTCCCTGAATGTACGAGCCTGTTGTGTCACTGGCAGGTTTTTGCGCATGGCGGAGAAGCCTTCCTGATTTCCAAATAAGCGGACGTTCAATTAAATGATGGCAAATAGCACTCCTGTTAGTTGTCATCATTTTTTAACATCAGCTACTTATCGGCACGCCGCATATGAGCTTTAAGAATTCTTTGAAAAGTCTGTATAAGACTTTCGCGATTACGGCCTCGGCGAAATATGAGCGAAAATGGCGCCTGATAGCCAAACATTGCTGGCTGTAAAGCACGTAATCGCCCTTGATTAACCCACGCATGAACATAATGCTCAGGTAAATAACCTATATAAGCTCCTGAAAGGATTAATATTAACTGAGCCTCCATACTTTCAACTGTTGCCGCACTTTCCTTGAACCCATGCCGAGCCAGTTCGGCCTGACTCCAATAGCCTCTTCGGACCATTCTTTGTTGAGTAATAAGTTCTTCGGGAATATGCCTTTCCTTGAATAAAGGATGGCGGTCGCTGCAATACAACCAATGTTGCTCACGATAAAGTGGCTGATACGTTACCCCATTCATTCGCGCAGAAAACGCACCGATGGCCAAGTCCAAACGGTTTTCAAGAATGGCCAGTTGAAGGTCATAAGGACTCATGACCGTCAGATGAATGTGGACTGAGGGGTATTCACCTGTATAAGCACCGATAACATCCGCCAATGACAAGGCAGGCTCATTGGCTAACGAGTCCAGCATCCCCAGCTTGAGCGTACCGCTCAGCTCTCCCTTGAGCGCGGCTGCATATCGCTCAAAGCCTTCGATCTCTCCCAGGATTCTCAACGTCTCCTGATAAAACATCTCACCCTTGCTGGTCAGCCCAAACCCGCCGCGCCCACGATGACACAAGGTGATGCCCAATTGGCTTTCCAACTGGCTCATATAGGTACTGATGGCTGACGTTGATAGATTCAGTTCACGCTGTGCCGCCGCAAAGCCCTGGCTCTGGACAACAGTCGCGAAAATTCTGAGTAGACGAATATCGTGCAGCGCATTGGCCATGGACAGGATCCGTTGTCTTATTTTTTTCAGCCTATCCGATAGTTTAGAAATCTCTGAACTGATTTTTTGCACGTGCCGATTTTTCAGGCGCTGTTTCCTTCACACAATCGGGCCATCGTTTCGCAGGCAGGAGATCGATTGTGGAGAAAAAACTTCATCAACCGCTGGGTGGTAACGAGATGCCACGCTTTGGGGGCATCGCGACCATGCTGCGCTTGCCTCACCTCGAGTCGCCTGCCGGGCTGGACGCCGCCTTCGTTGGTGTGCCATTGGATATTGGAACATCACTGCGCTCCGGCACCCGCTTTGGTCCACGCGAAATTCGGGCCGAATCCGTCATGATCCGCCCCTACAACATGGCAACCGGCGCCGCACCATTCGATTCGCTCTCGGTGGCCGACATTGGCGATGTAGCCATCAATACCTTCAACCTTCTCGATGCCGTACGGATTATTGAAGAGGCCTATGACGGCATTCTTGAGCACAATGTCATTCCGCTCACCCTTGGAGGTGACCATACGATCACCCTGCCTATTCTCAGAGCCATGAAGAAGAAATATGGCAAGGTTGGGCTGGTTCATGTCGACGCCCATGCCGATGTGAACGACCACATGTTTGGCGAGAAGATTGCTCATGGCACTACTTTTCGCCGAGCAGTCGAAGAAGGCCTGCTGGACTGCAATCGCGTCGCGCAGATCGGACTACGTGCCCAGGGTTATACGGCAGACGATTTCAACTGGAGCCGTGAGCAGGGATTTCGCGTTGTGCAGGCGGAAGAGTGCTGGCACACATCACTCTCTCCTCTGATGGCGGAAGTCCGGGCAAAAGTGCAAGGCGGACCTGTTTACCTGTCGTTTGACATCGACGGTATTGACCCCGCCTGGGCTCCAGGAACCGGCACCCCTGAAATAGGCGGATTGACCACCATTCAGGCGCTGGAAATTATCCGCGGCTGCCACGGGCTTGATCTAGTGGGAGGCGATCTTGTGGAGGTATCTCCCCCATACGACACTACAGGCAACACCTCTTTACTGGGCGCCAATCTGCTTTATGAAATGCTGTGTGTACTGCCTGGGGTGGTACGCCGATAGCCGCTGTAACGATAAATAAATCCGAGGAGTCCGCAAAGACTCCCGTTTGAGGCAGGTCCAGAACTTGCCTCAGGCAATTAGCCTTCCGGCCTTGCCGTACTGCCGAACACCAACCCGCGGGCCCAGCGCCTGCGGGGATAACAAAAGAAGCCATCGCTCAGTGCAGTGGCCTATAACCGTGTCGAGGCGACCATGGACAACCCTAACGGTATCACCCGTATCGAAACCTTTGGCGTCGAAAAAATCCCAGACGCCGAACGCAACGCTACTCCTTTCGATTTGTTTCGCATGATTTTTGGTGGAGCAAATACCTTCGCTACTGCCGTGTTGGGCAGTTTTCCTATTCTTTTTGGCTTGTCTTTCGAGGCAGGCGTCTGGGCGATTCTTCTGGGCGTCATGACCGGCGCGGTTATCCTTGCGCCCATGGGCTTATTTGGCCCTATAAACGGCACGAACAATGCCGTCTCGTCCGGGGCTCATTTCGGTGTACATGGTCGCATTGTAGGCTCGTTCCTTTCCCTGCTGACCGCTATCGCGTTCTTTTCACTTTCCGTATGGAGTTCAGGCGATGCCCTGATCGGAGGTGCCAAGCGCCTGATCGGTCTTCCTGAAACAGACCTGACGCTCGGACTGGCCTACGGCGTATTTGCCATACTGGTTTTGACGGTCTGCCTGTATGGCTTCCGCTTCCTGCTCTGGGTAAACAAGGTCGCGGTCGTTAGCGCCAGCGTGCTGTTCATGCTGGGAATCGCAGCCTTTGCAGGGCCGTTCGACGCAAGTTATGCCGGCACGCTCAATCCCGGCACAGAAGGCTTTTGGGCAGCGCTCATAGGCTCGGCGCTGGTTGCCATGAGTAACCCGGTCTCCTTCGGCGCCTTCCTGGGTGACTGGGCTCGCTACATTCCTCGCCAAACATCTAAACTGCACATCATGCTGGCCGTGGTGCTTTCCCAGGTCGCAACGCTGATTCCCTTCCTGTTCGGTCTGGCCACGGCCAGCATCGTGGCCGTAAAAGCGCCTCAATACATCGCCGAGAATAATTATGTGGGTGGCCTGTTGGCCATCTCTCCCAACTGGTTCTTCTTGCCCGTCTGCCTGATTGCCACCATCGGCGGCATGTCTACCGGCACCACCTCCCTTTACGGTACAGGGCTGGACATGTCCAGCGTCTTCCCTCGTGTACTGACGCGAGTACGTGCCACGCTCCTCATTGGTGTTGCGGCCATCGTATTCATCTTTATCGGCCGCTTCGCCGCTAATTTGGTCCAGAGCGTGTCGACATTTGCAGTGCTGATCATTACCTGCACCAGCCCCTGGATGATCATCATGATCATCGGACTGATCAATCGGCGCGGTTTTTACTGCCCTGACGATCTGCAGGTCTTTACTCGCGGCGAACGTGGCGGACGCTACTGGTTCCACCACGGCTGGAACTGGCGGGGCCTGGGTGCCTGGATTCCCAGCGCGGTGGTTGGGTTGCTGTTCGTCAACCTGCCCGGTCAGTTCGTAGGCCCCTTAGGCGAGCTGGCAGGCGGAATCGATATCAGCCTGCCCATCACGCTAGGCATGGCCGCTCTGCTCTACAGCCTGCTGCTCCGACTTTTTCCAGAACCGATCGAAGTCTATGGCCCTGCCTGGCTCAACGCATCTGCAACGCGCGGCGGCCCTGCGCTGATCCGCTCCAACGCCAGCCTATCCTGACCTCTGGAGTGACACCTATGAACATTGTCAGCCGAGATCAGTGGTTTGAGGTAAAGCGTGGCGCCGATGGGATCAGTCTGATCCACGAACCTTACATTCGGCCCTTTTACCGCTGCAACCTCTGGCACATTCAAGGACGAGACCGTGATGTTTTGATCGATAGCGGCTCGGGTGTCGTCAGCCTGCGGGAGCAACTTCCCTGGCTGACCGAGCGTCCCTTGATGGCCGTGGCAAGCCATACGCATTTCGATCATATCGCTGGGCATCATGAGTTCGATGAGCGTCTGGCGCACCCTGCTGAAGCCGATATTCTCGCCCACCCCACCCGCGAGAATACTCTGGCGGCCAGATACGTCACGGACGCCATGTTCGAGGCACACCCTGACTGCCCGCTGTGCTATGCCGAATACCGCGTCAAAGCTGCTCCAGCGACTCGCCTGATCGAGGAAGGCGACATTCTTGACCTCGGCGATCGCCACCTGGAGATCCTGCATACACCCGGGCATTCGCCTGGTGGCATCAACCTATGGGAAGCCGCCACCGCAACGCTATTCAGCGGCGACATTATCTACGACGGGCCGCTGGTCGAGGATGCCTACCACTCGAATCTGGAGGCCTATGCCTTAAGTCTGGAGCGGCTTCGACAGATGCCTATCCGCACAGTACACGGCGGGCATTTCCCCAGCTTTTCCGGTGAACGCCTGCGGCACTTGATCGACGGCTGGCTCAAGGCACATGCCTGAAGCCTCTCGTTGCCCGGCTCCTCATTCAACTGATGCTAAAGGAGGCCTTCATGGCCCTGGATATCCTTGTGGTCCTCGCATATGTAGCTGCCATGCTTTTACTAGGCTGGATCGGCATGCGCCGCGCCAAATCCCATGATGAGTTTCTAGTGGCGGGTCGCAACCTGGGCCCCACATTTTACATGGGCACTATGGCGGCTACTGTATTGGGCGGCGCCAGCACGGTAGGTACAGTGCGCCTGGGCTATGTACACGGTATCTCCGGGTTCTGGCTGTGTGCGGCCCTGGGCCTTGGCATCATTATCCTGAATCTGTTTTTGGCCAAACCGCTCCTCAAACTTCGCATCTTTACCGTGACTCAGGTACTGGAGCGGCGTTACAACACAACCGCACGCCAAGCCAGCGCCGTCATCATGGTGGCCTATGCACTTATGCTGGCAGCGACCTCGACCATTGCCATCGGTACAGTCATGCAGGTGCTTTTTGGCATTCCCTTCTGGCTGGCCGTCGTGATCGGCGGCGGCGTGGTAGTGGTGTATTCCGCAATCGGAGGGATGTGGTCCCTGACACTGACGGATATCGTCCAGTTCGTCATAAAGACCGTAGGTCTGATGTTCATCCTCCTGCCGATCTGCCTGTACAGGATTGGCGGCTGGGATGAACTCGTTGCCAAGCTGCCTGCCTCCAGCTTCAGCTTTACCGCCATTGGCTGGAGCACGATCGTGACGTACTTCGTCATCTATTTCTTTGGCGTCCTGATCGGACAGGATATCTGGCAGCGGGTATTTACTGCCCGAAATGAGCGCGTCGCCCGCTATGCAGGTACTACCGCAGGCATCTATTGTGTCTTGTACGGACTGGGTGGCGCCTTGATTGGCATGACAGCCAAGGTGCTTCTACCGGACCTGGATAACGCCAATAATGCCTTTGCCGCAATCGTTCAGGCAGCCCTGCCGGATGGCATCCGGGGCCTGGTGATCGCTGCCGCTCTGGCTGCCATGATGTCTACCGCCAGCGCGGCCCTGCTGGCTGCCTCCACAGTTTTAACGGAAGACCTGATCCCGGTATTGCGTCAGGGAAGGCCGCTGACCAATCTCTTGCTCAACCGTCTGTTTACCTTGCTCGTCGGACTCATCGTATTGGGTATTGCCCTGGCAGTAGACGATGTACTCAACGCGCTGACGTGCGCCTATAACCTGCTGGTTGGCGGCATGTTGATTCCCCTGATCGGCGCCATCTATTGGAAGCGAGCAACCACACCTGCCGCGATCACCAGCATGTTGTTGGGCTGTCTGACGGCACTGATCTTCATGTTCAAGGATGGCCTGGAAGCCAACACGCCCATTTATTTCAGTCTGGCGGTCAGTCTGAGCAGCTTCGTATTGCTGAGCCTTCTGGCTCGCTCCGCTCAACATGCCCTGGCAACAACCGCGCCTGAGGAGATTTAGCATGGTTACCTGCGGCCAATTTCTGGTTCGACAACTTGAAGCCTGGGGCGTGAATACGGTATTTGGCATTCCCGGTGTTCATACCGTTGAGCTTTACCGAGGCTTACCAGACAGCAGCATTCGCCATATCACGCCTCGCCATGAGCAAGGTGCAGGCTTCATGGCAGACGGTTACGCTCGCGCCAGCGGCAAGCCCGGAGTTTGTTTTGTCATTACCGGCCCCGGCGTAACCAATATCCTGACTGCCATGGCTCAAGCCTTCGCAGACTCCATCCCTATGCTGGTCATTTCAAGCGTAACTACGCGGGCTCGCCTGGGGCGGAACGGTGGCTATCTGCATGAGCTGACCGATCAGCGCGCCATGACCGCCGGGGTGACAGCCTTCAGTCATACGCTGCTGGATGTCGACCAGCTGCCTGCGGTCCTGACCCAAGCCTTTGCGGTATTCGAAAGCCAAAGGCCTCGACCTGTACACATTGAGCTTCCCCTCGACGTCATTACCGCGCCCGCCGATCACTTGTCCCTTGTATGCAAACCCTGCTTCAGCCGCCCGGCACCTGATCCGCAGCAGCTCGACCTCGCCGCCAAGCGACTCGGAAACGCCAAACGTCTATTGGTACTACTGGGAGGCGGCTGTATTGCCGCAGCCAGCGAAGCCAGGATTCTTGTCGATAGACTCGCAGCGCCTGCCGCTACCACTATTAATGCCAAAGGAGTACTGCCTGACTACCATCCACTGGCATTGGGGTGCAACCAGTCATTGCCCGCCGTCAGGCAACTGGCAAAAGAGGCGGATGTCATTCTGGCTATCGGGACAGAACTGGGCGAGACGGATTATGACGTGGTTTTCGATGGTGGATTCGAACTGAGTGGTGACCTGATCCGAATCGATATAGACCCTGATCAACTTACCCGTAACTACCAGCCCTGGCTGGGTATTGTCTCGGATGCAAGGACGGCTATCCAAGAGCTTCTGAACAGATTGCCTCCTGACATTTTTCAGGCAACCGGTAGCGGTCGCGAGCGTGTGGCCAAGGCCCGGCGTGAGTTAGCCGACACACTGGCACCACTCAGCCACTTCCGTACACTGTTCGATACGCTTAGCCGCGCCTGTCCCGATGCCTGTTATGTAGGTGATTCAACACAGCCGGTTTATGCCGGTAACCATATCGTCGAGCTACGCTCGCCACGTCGCTGGTTCAATGCCTCTACGGGCTACGGCACCTTGGGCTATGCCTTGCCAGCCGCCATTGGAGCCAAGCTGGCCTGTCCAGGTCGGCCGGTTATCTGCCTGATCGGTGACGGCGGTATTCAATTTACCCTGCCGGAGCTGGCCAGCGCCGTAGAGGCGCGTGTCGGAATCATCGTTCTCTTGTGGAATAACCAGGGATACGGTGAGATCAAGCGATACATGAAGCAGCGCGCCATTACACCGCTGGGTGTAGACATTTATACACCCGACTTTATAACGCTAGCTCAAGGCTTTGGCTGCGCAGCCGCAAAAGCCTCTGATCATCAACATCTGGAACAACTGCTACTCGATGCGCCACCCGATAGGCCCTTCCTGATAGAAATTACCGAGGCCCCTCCTTTCGCTCCAGGCTAATAGAAGGCTTGCCCTGCAAGCCTCACCCACGTGCGAGGTAACGCATCCCCTCTTCCAAGCCTTCAAGGGTCAATGGGTACATATGCCCCTCAACCAATTCCTGGATGATCTGAATAGAGGATGTGTACTCCCAAGTCCGCTGCGGATAGGGATTAAGCCAGATGATCTTTCGAAATTTGGCCTTGAATCGCTCCATCCAGACTGAGCCTGCTTCTTCGTTCCAGTGCTCGACACTACCGCCAGGCTGAAGTACCTCGTAGGGTGCCATGGACGCATCGCCAACAAATACCACTTTGTAGTCCTCGCCATAGCGATGCAATAGATCAAGCGTAGACGTCAGCTCGCTCATCCGGCGCTGGTTGTCCTTCCAGACTGATTCATAGATGAAGTTATGGAAGTAGAAATACTCCAGACGCTTGAATTCAGTGCGGCAGGCTGAAAACAGTTCCTCACAGACCTGCACATGCATGTCCATCGACCCGCCGATATCCAGCAACAGCAAAAGCTTGACCGCATTGTGGCGCTCGGGCCGCATCTGGATATTCAGCAATCCGGCATCGCGGGCGGTATGATCGATAGTACCTTCGATATTAAACTCTTCCGCTGCCCCCTCCCGGGCAAACTTACGTAGACGCCGAAGAGCAACATTGATATTCCGGCGCCCGAGCTCCGCCTGATCGTCCAGGTTACGGTACTCACGTTGCTCCCAGACCTTGACGGCCTTTCCCTGCCTTTCACCTGCCTCGCCGACACGAATGCCTTCAGGGTTATACCCCCCTGAGCCGAAGGGGCTGGTGCCGCCCGTACCAATCCACTTGTTGCCACCAGCATGCTTACTTTTTTGCTCGGCCAAGCGCTGCTTAAAGGTTTCAATGAGTTTGTCCAGACCACCCAATGACTGAATCTGCGCACGCTCCTCGGGCGTCAGTGAACGCTCAAAGGCTTTACGCAACCACTCATCCGGGATCAATACTTCCAGCGCCTCGTCGAGTGATTGAAGCCCGTCAAAATACGCTGAAAATGCCCTGTCGAAGCGATCAAAATGACGTTCGTCCTTGACCAGGATAGTACGTGCCAGAAAGTAAAAGGCGTCCATGTCTGCAAACACGACACCTGTCAGTAGCGCTTCATGCAGATCCAGCAACTCCCGCAGGGAAACGGGAATTCGAGCAGAACGCAACTCATGAAAAAGACTCAGCAGCATCGGCTATTCCCGGCTGGAGAACGATCAGTCATGACGCACCGGTGCTTGATACCACGACGGCTGGGCCTCGGTAAAAATTTCATCGACAGGCAAAGCACCAAGCGCGGAATCCAATGAACCTAGCGCCAACCCCAGCGTATCCCGGCCATCCCGCAAGAACTGTAGATTCGACCCGCACCGCCGGCAAAACGTACGAACCACCTCTGGAGACGAACGGTAGGCTGCAACATCTGCTTCACCGGTCGTGAAACGAAAGCTTTTCTTAGACACAGTCGTATACGTAGCAAAGGCCGCACCATGGGCCTTGCGGCACATCGAGCAGTGGCAGTGGGTAGCTTTTTCAAGCGAAGTATCGACTTCATAGGTCACCGCACCGCACAGACAGCTACCCTTGAGCATAGGACCTCCTTGATTATCGATAGCCGTTTCGCCGCGTCATGAAAGCCAGGCGCTCAAGCAGCTGAACATCCTGCTCGTTTTTGACCAAGGCCCCGGCAAGCGGCGGAATAGCCTTGCGAGGGTCTCGTTCACGCAGAACCGACTCACCGACATCATCGGCCATCAACAGCTTCAACCAATCGACCAGCTCTGACGTGGAAGGCTTTTTCTTAAGTCCAGGCACCTGACGGATATCAAAGAATACCTCCAGCGCCTCATTGACCAGCGTCTGGCTGATATTTGGAAAATGCACATTCACAATACGCTTTAACGTATCGCGGTCAGGAAACGCAATGTAATGGAAGAAGCAGCGACGCAGAAAGGCATCAGGTAGCTCCTTCTCGTTATTGGACGTAATGATAATGATGGGACGGTGCCGGGCACGAACCGTTTCGCCTGTTTCATATACATAGAACTCCATGCGATCCAGCTCTTGCAGCAGATCATTTGGAAACTCAATGTCCGCCTTGTCGATCTCGTCAATCAACAGAACGACCCGCTCCTGCGCATCAAATGCCTCCCAAAGCTTGCCTTTCTTGATGTAGTTGGCAACGTCATGAACCTTGTCGACACCCAACTGGGAATCGCGCAGCCGGCTGACGGCATCGTATTCGTACAGCCCCTGATGCGCTTTCGTAGTGGACTTGATATGCCAGGTGATCAATTGTGTACCAAGAGCCTGCGCCAGCTGCTCAGCCAACAGCGTCTTGCCAGTACCAGGCTCTCCTTTTATCAGCAGCGGACGCTGCAAGGTGATGGCTGCGTTTACAGCCAATTGGAGATCAGCGGTTGCTACGTAATCCGCCGTACCTTCAAATTTCATGGGCGACCCTCGGGATTGATCAACAGGACGTGATGATAGGCATAAAGCACAGGCGATACACTAACCCTGATCCTCGTACTGAGCGCTGAATGCCTGAATGAAAGCATTCCGCAGGATGGAAAAGAACGCCTGTAGAGGACTGATATCCTGCTGCTTGACGCTGCCCTGCAATTCAACTCGAGTCGCGAACTGATCCTTGCGCTGATTTTTCAAAAGGGTTTGACTTCCTCCTACTACGGCTTCCCACAGCCCGCGGAAAAATCCTTTGTCTTTATTCTCTACATCCTGACGCCAATCGAAGACGTCTACATTCTTGAACAAGGGTTTGATGTAGCCGCTGAGCTGTCCATTATTAGCCTTGGCATCAATGACCAGATCACCACTACCGGACTTGAAGTCAAACTTGCCATACGCTTTGGCAAAGTCATTTATTTTGGGCAGGTCTACCTGCGTTACCCTCAGCCGAAACAGGAAGTCACTAAAGTCGCTGAAGGGGTCGAATTCTGCCGAGGTTTCCAGCGGTGCATTATCCAGCACAGTGGCCTTGCCTTCGAAACGTGCCACCCGCTTGCCTTGGGCATCGGCGGCATTGGTCAGGTTGTAAAGGCTGGCGTTTACCTGGGTTGCTTGTAGATTGACGGGGGGTGATGAGTTGAAATTACGGAAACTGAGCTTGCCATCCTCCACACGCACCTCATTTAAGGTGATCGAGATGATCTTCTCCAACTGAGCACGCCAGTCCGTACCCTCACCTGTCTGGGAGGACTGCGGATCATCGCCGCCGTCGACAAAGTTAAGTTCGGGGCGCTCGAAAATAATCCTCCCGACAATGGCGTGATCTTCCCATAACGCTCTTCCGCTCACGGCAATGTCGATGCTGGGCGCGTCCAGAAACGGTACGGGCACCTTGCCTGTCACCTTTTCGATCTTGAGTCCATCGATACGGTAGGCGCCCCGCCACCACGCCAGATCGACATCGGCAATATGTCCCCGATAATCGCCCATGTCCGCCAACTTGGTATTGAGGTAATGTCGTATGACATAAGGCATGGCGAGCTGCACGACAATCAACAGGGCAACTATGCTCAAGATGACAAGTGCAGGCGTCTTATAGCGCAGTTTCATGGCTCGGTTCCCTCTGGCATGTCTTTCATGGACCGACCATGCCAGTGTCAGTTTCCTTGGACTGGACGCCTTGACGCCATAGCCTTAGGCTGAACTCATATTTGTTGACCCATGCAGGGATCTTTAGATGAGCCGAATTTTCGCTGATAACGCACAATCCATTGGCAACACACCTCTGGTTTACATTAATCGCCTTGGGCCTAAAGGGGTAACCATTCTGGCCAAGATCGAAGGCCGTAACCCGGGCTATTCAGTGAAATGCCGAATCGGCGCCAACCTTATCTGGGATGCGGAGGCCAACGGCAAGCTCAAGCCCGGCATGACCCTGATCGAACCTACGTCCGGCAATACCGGCATTGGTCTCGCTTATGTTGCAGCAGCCCGTGGATACAAGCTCATGCTGACCATGCCCGCCTCGATGAGCCTGGAGCGTCGCAAGGTTCTCAAGGCACTAGGTGCCGAGCTGGTACTGACAGAGCCCGCCAAAGGCATGAAGGGCGCGATTGAAAAAGCCAAAGAAATTGCGGAAAGCGATCCTTCTCGCTACTTCATGCCCCAGCAATTCGAAAATCCGGCCAACCCGGCCATTCATGAAAAAACCACTGGCCCGGAAATCTGGAACGACACCGATGGCGCTGTGGATGTCCTGGTGGCGGGTGTTGGTACCGGCGGCACACTGACCGGTATTTCCCGCTTTATCAAAAACACCAAGGGCAAGCCTATCCTGTCAGTAGCGGTAGAGCCCGAGAGTTCGCCTGTTATCACCCAGACCATGGCCGGACAGGAAGTCAAACCCAGCCCTCACAAGATCCAGGGGATCGGCGCTGGCTTCGTACCGAAAAATCTGGATCTTTCCATGGTGGATCGAGTGGAACGCGTCAGTGACGATGAATCCAAGACCATGGCCCAACGGCTTATGCGTGAGGAAGGTATCCTCTGTGGCATCTCGTGTGGAGCCGCCATGGCGGCGGCCGTGCGTCTTGCCCGTGAACCCGCCATGCAGGGAAAGACAATCGTTGTCATCCTACCTGACTCCGGTGAACGCTATCTGTCTACCATGCTGTTTGACGGCTTGTTCAGCGAACAGGAAACCGTCCAGTAACCTCATTCGGCCCGCCACCGGCGGGCCTTTTCGTTTCTCCCTGCCCTACTTTCGGCTGCTAGAACGGCACTGGCAGCTGAGCTACTATCGCGTTAGAGCGTAAAAAATTTCACACAGGGAATGAATATGCCGAACACATCCTATCCGAACTCCTACTATGCGGCCTCTGCTCATCCTGCGCCCAAGCGCCCCATGCTTGAAGGTGAACGCATTGCTGACGTTTGTATTGTCGGCGCTGGCTATACCGGTCTTTCCACTGCCATTGCACTGCTTGAGCGAGGCTACAGCGTTGTAATTCTCGAGGCCGCCAGGGTAGGTTTTGGTGCATCCGGCCGCAACGGCGGCCAGATCGTCAACAGCTATAGCCGGGATATTGATGTTATCGAGCGAACCTTGCCTGCCCGTGAAGCGCAACTGATCGGTCAAATGGCCTTCGAAGGCGGACGTATCATCAGAGAACGGGTGAACCGTTATGATATTCAGTGCGACCTGAAGAACGGTGGCGTTTTCGCGGCTTTCAACGCCCGACAGATGCAGCATCTGGAAGCTCAGCAAGCCCTTTGGGCTCGCCATGGGCATCATGAACTGGAGATGCTGGATAAAACAGCCATTGAGCAAGTCGTAGGCACCCATCGATATGCGGGGGGTATGCTGGATCGTAGCGGCGGTCATATCCATCCCCTTAATCTCGCTCTAGGAGAAGCAGACGCCGTTGAGTCATTGGGCGGGACTATTTACGAACAGACACCTGCTGTACGCATCGAGCGTGGCCCTAAGCCTGTTGTACATACTCTACAAGGTTGTGTAAGAGCGACGTATGTTGTGGTAGCCGGTAATGCTTATCTGGGTAATCTCATTCCAGAGCTGGCAGCCAAATCCATGCCTTGTGGAACGCAAGTGATTGCCACCGAACCCCTCTCTGAGGAAACGGTAAAACGATTACTTCCTCAAGACTATTGTGTCGAGGATTGCAACTACCTCCTAGATTATTATCGCCTCTCGGCTGATCGTCGACTCCTATATGGCGGTGGCGTTATATACGGCGCACGTGATCCTGCCGATGTAGAAAAAATCATACGCCCTAAGATGGCAAAAACCTTTCCAGAACTGGCCAACGTCAGGATTGATTATGCCTGGACCGGTAATTTCCTATTGACTCTGTCCCGCCTCCCTCAAGTAGGCCGTCTGGGCGACAATATCTATTATTCGCAAGGCTGCAGCGGACATGGCGTTACGTTTACCCATCTGATCGGTACCGTGCTTGGTGAGGCACTGGCAGGACACGCTGAGCGCTTTGATGCATTCGCCCGGCTACCCCACTACCCCTTCCCTGGCGGTCGTCTTTTCCGCGTTCCATTTACCGCCCTGGGCGCCTGGTACTACGATATTCGCGACAAACTTAATGTTTAAACAAGAAACCCCGCCGAAGCGGGGTTTCTTTTACTTACCTGTCAGAAATCAAAGATTCTTGATTTCTGCCCTGGACTCCAATGCACGGCGGTAAGCCGCAAAGTCCTCTTGGCCACTGCGTGAAGAGAGGAAACGGCGATACATAGCCTTTTCTTCGTCAGTAAAGGTGCCCTGCGGAACGCTGACACCCGTCAAGCGAATAACCATGTAGGTCCCATCAGCCAGATTGACTCCTGCATAAGTCGGCTTGGAATTGTCTCCAGGCTTATTCATGCGGAACACCTGTTGGAGTACTACCGGGTCAACGCCCTCCTGACTACGTGTAGCAGCCTCGATGACTTTCCAGTCCTTGATCGTATTGGCCTTGCCTGCCTTCAGGTCAGCAATCAACGTCTCGCCCTGCTGACGAGCAGTCTCAGCTATCTTCTGCTTGGTCAGCGTGCTGCGGATGTTGTCTTTGACATCATCAAAGCTCTGCTGAGCAGGCTTGCGATGCTCCTTAACGCGCAGGATGACAGCCGTTTCATCGTCCAGCTGGATAGCATTGCTATTGGCACCATCCTCCAGCACTTCGGGACTGAAAGCAGCCTGGACAACCTGACGATTGGCAATAACCCCTTCTTCGCCGCCCTCACGTCCGAATGGCTTGCTGGTTTGCACTTTCAAACCTTGCTCTTGAGCAGGCTGACTAAGATCTGAAGCTTCAAACGCTGCGCTTTCAAGATTGCGGGTAGCATCTACAAAAAGGCGATCAGCCTCGCGAGCCTTGAGCTCAGCCTCAAGACGCGGCTTCATGCTCTCCAACGAAGGTACTTTGGCTTCCTGAACGCCAAGCAGCTTGATCAGATGCCATCCAAATGTCGAATGTACGGGAGCAGAAACGTCTCCCTTGTTCAAACCATACAAGGCTTCTTCAAAGGCAGGGTCATACACCCCTCGCCCAGCATAACCGAGCTCACCGCCCTTGTTGGCCGAACCAGGATCCTGAGAGAACTTCTTGGCTAGCGCAGCAAAATCCTCGCCCCTGTCCAGACGAGCCTTGATTTCATCAATCTTGGCCTTGGCCTGCTCGTCATTCACCTTGTCGTTCACTTCAATCAGGATATGAGCGGCGTTACGCTGTTCGGAAAGGTTAGCGGTTTCCGACTGATAAAGGGCCTGAAGGTCTTCTTGCTTGACCTGCGCCTTATCGGCAAAAGCGCTTTTCTTTAGCTCGATATAATCAATGACCACCTGATCAGGCGTCATGAATTCGCTACGATGATCGTCATAGTAGCCTTGTAATTCATCATTGGTGACTGCAACTTTCGAAGCATCCGCTTTAACCACATGGGTTGCGAAGTCTCGAGTTTGCCGTTCCAAAGCTGCGAAGGCATTCAATTCGGCATCGGTTACAAAACCGGTACCTGCAATACCCGCTCTGAGTTGCCCCATGAGCATCTCCTGCTTCAGCATCTCGCGAAACTGAAGACGTGAGTAACCCATCTGGGCAATGGTCTGGTCAAAACGTTGGGCATTGAATTGCCCATCAACCTGGAACTCAGGTGTTTGAAGTATGAGCTGGTCCAAAGCCGCTTCAGAAAAAGCAAACTTGTTCGACTTGGCATCCTGAAGCAATAGCTCGCGCTCGATCAGGGCCTTTAAAGCCGCATCGCGTAACCGTTTTTCATCCAGAAGAGCAGGGTCGAAATTAGGACCCAGACGCTGCGCCAGAGAGCGACGTTGCATCTCCACAGCCTGATTGAGATCGGTCTGGCGTATTTCCTCACCATTTACCAGTGCTACGGCACCTTGGTGGCTACCGGCGCGAATGATCGCCTCGAATCCGGTCAATGCCATCAGCAAGATAATGACGCCAATGATGACCTTGGCTATCCAGCCTTGTGAATGTTCCCTGATGTTCTGCAGCATGCGCCCCCCAAAACGGCTGCGTCTGGCCAAAGGCTAGGCAGCATGGGTGAATTGCGAATAGAGAAAAGGCGCATCAGAGGATGCGCCTTCTGTTAAACGGGGCTTTGGCGAGTCTTCGTGCGGAATGAACCAAACGGTATCACGTGCTAGAACTCAACAGACAGACGTCTATTGAAACCAAAACCCTTAAGCACTCAGTTCACAGCATCCTTGAGCGCTTT
The DNA here is from genome assembly GCF_030403525.1 of Pseudomonas sp. WAC2. Taxonomy (NCBI): domain Bacteria; kingdom Pseudomonadati; phylum Pseudomonadota; class Gammaproteobacteria; order Pseudomonadales; family Pseudomonadaceae; genus Pseudomonas; species Pseudomonas sp. WAC2. The sequence continues at coordinate 109,003 of NZ_JAUEPD010000010.1, read as the reverse complement.
GCCGGGCTTGAAACCAGGGATCTTGGCAGCTTCGATTTCGATCGGCTTGCCAGTCTGCGGATTGCGGCCAGTGCGTGCTGCACGCTCTTTGACGGCGAAAGTGCCGAAACCGACAAGCACAACCGGATCACCGCTCTTCAGGGCACCAGTGATAGATTCGATCACTGCGTCCAAAGCGCGCCCAGCTACAGCTTTCGGGATATCAGCAGATGCAGCAACGGCATCGATCAGTTCCGACTTGTTCACTCTAAGTCCCCTTGTTCATTTCTGATAAGAATATATTACGTGTGTAGGCAAAAATGGATGCTGTGAGGCATGCCTGACACTTGAAGAGCCGCTTTATATCAAGGGCTCAAAAAAAGTGTCAAGGAAGCTCTGGCTAGTGCGTGCTGATTCTTTCTTTTGAATCCTGCTCGCGCTTTTCTTCATTCGTGACTATTTCAGGAGCCGCATCTGGCAAGGGCTCCGGCGCATATTGCAGCGCAACCTGAAGGACCTCGTCAATCCATTTGACAGGCTTAATCACCAAATCGGCCTTAATATTGTCCGGAATGTCGCGCAGATCGCGTACATTCTCCTCCGGAATGACCACCGTGCGGATTCCCCCACGATGTGCCGCCAGTAATTTCTCCTTCAAACCACCAATGGCCAGTACCTGGCCACGCAGCGTAATCTCACCTGTCATGGCTACATCAGCACGCACTGGGATCCGGGTAGCAGCCGACACCAGCGCGGTGCACATACCGATACCAGCACTTGGACCATCTTTGGGTGTAGCGCCTTCTGGTACGTGAATGTGGATATCGTGCTTCTCATGGAAGTCCTTGGGAATACCAAGGCTCTTGCCACGGCTACGCACAACCGTCAGTGCTGCAGTAATGGATTCCGCCATTACATCGCCCAGCGAACCGGTTTTGATCAACTGCCCTTTCCCCGGCACAACAGCCGCTTCAATGGTCAGAAGCTCGCCGCCAACCTGCGTCCAGGCTAGTCCTGTGACTTGTCCGATCTGGTCCTGCTGTTCAGCCAAACCATAACGGAACTTACGTACACCCAGGTAGTGCTCGAGGCTTTCACTGGTGACAGCAGCCTGTTGAGCCGCTTTTTCCTTGGCGTGCTCCTTGACAATCTTGCGGCAAACCTTGGCAACCTGACGTTCAAGGCTACGTACCCCCGCCTCGCGGGTGTAGTAACGCACCATGTCTCTTAGAGCAGCCTCGTCAAAGGTCACTTCGGTCTTCTTCAAACCGTTTGCCTTGACCTGCTTGGGTATCAGGTACTTGGTAGCGATATTGACCTTTTCGTCTTCCGTATAGCCAGGCAGACGAATCACTTCCATACGATCCAGCAACGGTGCCGGAATATTCATGGAGTTGGCCGTACAAAGGAACATGACATCCGACAGATCGTAATCAACTTCCAGATAGTGATCATTGAAGTTGTGGTTCTGTTCTGGATCCAGCACCTCGAGCAGAGCAGAGGCCGGATCACCACGCATGTCGTTACCCATCTTGTCGATTTCATCGAGCAGGAACAATGGGTTACGCACGCCAACCTTGGTCATCTTTTGAATCAAACGACCTGGCATGGAGCCGATATACGTACGGCGATGGCCACGAATCTCAGCCTCATCACGCACACCACCCAGGGCCATACGAACGAACTTGCGGCCGGTGGAGCGCGCGATGGACTCAGCCAGAGACGTCTTACCTACCCCAGGCGGACCAACCAGGCACAATACCGGGCCACGTACTTTCTTGACTCGTTTCTGGACAGCGAGATACTCCAGAATCCGATCTTTGACTTCCTCAAGACCGTAGTGATCTTCATCAAGAATGTCCTCGGCCTTGCTCAGATCCAAACGGACCTTGCTTTCCGCCTTCCATGGGACATTCACAAGCCAGTCAATGTAGGAACGTACTACTGTGGCCTCGGCAGACATGGGAGACATCTGCTTGAGCTTGTTCAGCTCTGCATTGGCCTTGGCCAACGCTTCCTTGGTCAGACCAGCATTGTCGATGCGCTTTTTCAGGTCATCGATTTCACTATGGCCTTCGTCGATGTCGCCCAGCTCTTTCTGAATGGCCTTCATCTGCTCATTCAGATAATACTCGCGCTGGCTACGCTCCATCTGCTTCTTGACGCGACCACGGATCCGCTTCTCGACCTGCAACAGATCGATTTCTGCGTCCAGCAACGCCAGAACGTGCTCGACTCGCTCAGCAAGATCTACGATCTCAAGGATTTCCTGCTTCTGCTCAAGCTTAAGCGCCATATGGGCTGCCATCGTATCGACCAGACGACTTGGATCGTCGATACCATTAAGTGAAGACAGCACCTCTGCTGGCACTTTCTTGCCCAGCTGGACATATTGCTCGAACTGGCTCATTAGGCTACGAACAAAGACTTCCGACTCGCGGTCTGCCGCTTCGGTATCCTCAATCAGCTGAACCTCAGCGCGAGAATAACCCTTGGCCTCAACAAAACGCTCAATGTTGCCGCGCTGCTCACCCTCTACCAGCACTTTAACAGTGCCATCAGGAAGTTTGAGCAGTTGCAAGACAGTGGCGACGGTACCCATGCGGTACAGGCCATCGGAGTCTGGATCATCGTCGGTAGGATTCTTTTGCGCAAGCAGTAGGATCTGCTTGTCGCCGGCCATGGCAGCTTCCAGGGCCTCAACAGATTTTTCACGCCCAACAAAGAGCGGAATTACCATGTGCGGATACACCACTACATCACGCAGTGGCAAAAGAGGCAATTCAATCGTTTTATTCATGGTTTCAGCTCTTGGCATTCGACTGGCCGCATAGAAACGACCGTATGGCATGTTTTTCTAACATGCGGCCTAATCGATCAGAAAACAAGGCTAACTAATGCGAAGGGCCCCGCAGGGCCCCTTTTTATTTATGCATCCGGTGCCGCTTTGACCGGGTCGTTGTTTTCGTAAATCAACAACGGTTGGGAAGTACCCTCAATGACGCTCTCATCGATGACGACTTTGCTGACCTCCTTCTGAGAAGGAATCTCATACATCGTATCGAGCAGAACGCCCTCTAGTATGGACCGTAGACCACGTGCGCCTGTTTTACGTTCCAATGCCTTGCGGGCCACTGCCTTCAGAGCGTCTGGACGGAACTCGAGATCCACCTCTTCCATTTCGAAGAGTTTGCCATACTGCTTGGTCAGCGCATTCTTGGGCTCGGTCAGAATCTGCATGAGCGCCGCTTCGTCAAGTTCATCTAGCGTTGCGATTACAGGCAAACGACCAACGAACTCTGGAATAAGACCAAACTTGACCAGATCTTCAGGCTCGGCATCACGAAGCGACTCACCGATTTTCTTGCCCAATTCCTGGCTACGGACTTCGGCATTGAAACCAATTCCGCCCGCCTTGGTAGAACGGCTCTGGATGACCTTTTCCAATCCGGCAAATGCACCGCCACAGATGAACAGAATGTTACGCGTATCCACCTGCAGGAACTCCTGCTGAGGATGCTTGCGTCCGCCCTGCGGGGGTACTGAGGCTACCGTACCTTCAATCAGCTTGAGCAGAGCCTGCTGCACGCCCTCACCCGATACATCTCGAGTAATAGAGGGGTTATCAGACTTGCGCGAAATCTTGTCGATCTCATCGATATAGACGATGCCCATCTGGGCTTTCTCAACATCGTAATCGCACTTCTGCAAAAGCTTCTGAATAATATTTTCAACGTCCTCACCCACGTAACCTGCTTCGGTTAGCGTAGTGGCGTCCGCAATGGTAAACGGTACGTTCAACAGACGTGCCAGCGTTTCAGCCAGCAAAGTCTTACCGGAACCTGTCGGCCCGATAAGCAGAATATTACTCTTGCCCAACTCAACGTCATCTTTCTTCTCACGCTGGTTGAGACGCTTGTAGTGGTTGTATACCGCTACAGCCAATACTTTCTTGGCACGTTCCTGACCAATCACATACTGATCAAGAATCGTACTGATTTCTTTAGGTGCTGGAAGTTTATGTGCACTGTTTTCGGCCTGGGCTTCCTGTACTTCCTCACGGATGATGTCATTGCACAGGTCGACACATTCATCGCAAATAAAGACTGAGGGACCGGCAATCAACTTACGCACTTCATGCTGGCTCTTGCCGCAGAAAGAGCAATACAACAGCTTGCCGTTGTCGTCACCGTTGCGAGTATCTGTCATTCGATCAATCCAATCGGGTTACTTACAGGAACAAGATGAAGGCAAATCTATGCATTTTCAAGCCTGCCACTCAGTAATCATGACTTAGTGGCAGGCTTGCCGGCTCAAGCGGGAATATTGCGCTTTTCCAACACCTTGTCGATCAAGCCGTATTTCACAGCCTCATCACCGCTCATGAAGTTATCGCGATCGGTATCACGGGCGATAACATCCATGGGTTGACCCGTATGATGGGCCAACACTTTGTTTAGACGCTCACGGATCGTCAAAATTTCACGCGCGTGAATTTCGATGTCTGATGCCTGCCCCTGAAAGCCACCCAAGGGCTGGTGGATCATCATACGAGAGTGAGGCAGACAGTAGCGTTTGCCGGCAGTACCACCTGCCAGTAGCAAGGCACCCATACTGCACGCCTGGCCTACGCAGATTGTCGAGACATCGGGTTTAATGAACTGCATGGTGTCATAGATAGACATACCAGCTGTCACCGAACCACCAGGTGAGTTGATGTAGAGGTGAATATCCTTGTCAGGGTTCTCCGCTTCCAGAAACAGAAGCTGAGCGACCACCAGGTTGGCCATATAGTCTTCGACCTGGCCTACCAGGAAAATCACCCGCTCCTTGAGCAGACGCGAGTAGATATCATATGCGCGCTCGCCACGAGCAGATTGTTCGACCACCATGGGCACCAGGCCGCCAGCGGCTTGAACTTCGGGCATTGTTTGCATGAACGAATTGCGGGACATGTCCTGCGATCACTCCCTATTAGGATGGTCTTGCCTTAAGACGCATAAGCCAGCACGAGGCTGGCTTATGTGATTCGAGGCGGGTAAAGATCAGGCTGCTTGCGGGGCCTCGGCCGGTTTGACCGCGTCCTCGTAGGAAACCTGCTTATCGGTCACTTTAGCCTTTTCAAGAACAGTATCTACGACTTGTTCTTCGAGTACAACCGAACGCACTTCGTTCAATTGCTGCTCGTTCTGGTAGTACCAGGCAACGACCTGCTCAGGCTCCTGGTAGGCAGAGGCCATTTCCTCGATCAGTGCACGTACACGCTCGTCGTCAGGCTTGAGCTCGAACTGCTTGACCATTTCCGCAATGATCAGACCCAGAACAACACGGCGCTTAGCCTGCTCGGTAAACAGCTCAGCCGGCAGTTGATCGGGCTTGATATTGCCACCGAACTGCTGAACAGCCTGAACACGCAGACGATCAACTTCGCTGTTGATCAGAGCGGCTGGAACTTCGATCGGGTTAGCAGCAATAAGGCCATCCATAACTTGGTTCTTGACCTTGTTCTTGATCGCCTGACGCAGCTCACGGTCCATGTTCTTGCGAACTTCAGCACGGAAGCCTTCCAGAGTAGACTCCTGAACGCCGAACTGAGCAAAGAACTCTTCGTTCATTTCAGGTAGCTGCGGGGCAGAAACCTTGGTTACCTTCACAGTGAACTCGGCAGTCTTGCCAGCCAGATCCAGGTTCTGATAATCCTCCGGGAAGGTCAGATTAAGCACACGCTCTTCGCCTGCCTTTGCACCCACCAGCCCTTCCTCGAAGCCCGGAATCATGCGGCCGGAGCCCAGCACAAGCTGAGTACCGTTTGCAGAGCCGCCCTGGAAGGCTTCACCGTCGATCTTGCCTACGAAATCGATAGTGACCTGATCATCGTTGGCCGCTTCGCGGTCGATTTCCTCGTAACGAGTGTTCTGCTTACGCAGAATCTCAAGCATGTTATCCAGATCGCTATCAGCGACTTCGGACTGCAGACGCTCAACCTGAATGTCTTCCAGGCCTTTCACTTCAAACTCAGGGAATACTTCGAATGTAGCGACGTATTCAAGGTCTTTGCCTTTTTCGTAAGCCTTGGGCTCAACAGAAGGCGCACCTGCCGGGTTCAGTTTTTCCTGAACGATGGCTTCGTAGAATGTTTCTTGAATCAGATCACCAAAAGCTTCCTGACGAGCGCTGGCTTCGTAGCGCTGACGAATGACACTCATCGGCACCTTACCAGGACGGAAACCAGGCACTTTAACGCGGCGAGCAGTTTGCTGCAGACGCTTGGCGACTTCGGTCTCGATACGCTCGGCCGGCACGCCTACGGTCATTCGGCGCTCAAGAGCGGAGGTGCTTTCAACAGAAACTTGCATGGATAATCCTCATGGCACAGACATAGGCCGGCCGTTCCGGCCCCCAGAAACAGGGCAAGCATTCTAGAGGTAGAGGATACGGAAGTCATCCTGCATAAAGCAGGTATTGGTCACCAAGCATGAAAAAAGCCTGCAACCCCTCTCGCTCATACCCGAAACATGCCAGCCATTTTCAAGGCAAAAAAAAACCGACATCGCTGTCGGCTTTTTCACTATGGTGCGGACGGAGAGACTCGAACTCTCACACCTTGCGGCGCTGGAACCTAAATCCAGTGTGTCTACCAATTCCACCACATCCGCGTAACACTTAAAACGAGCATCAGGCATTATTAATGCCTGATGCTCTCAATATGGGGTGGACGATGGGAATCGAACCCACGACACCAGGAGCCACAATCCTGTGCTCTACCAACTGAGCTACGCCCACCATATTGCATTGCTTGCGCCGAACCGCCAATGGCGCGCCCGGCAGGACTCGAACCTGCGACCATCCGCTTAGAAGGCGGATGCTCTATCCAGCTGAGCTACGGGCGCTTTATTGCGCAGCAACCGTTGCTTACGAAACAGCCTCCTAAGAAGCTGAGCCGGTTCGCATCGCCTTCTCATTTCGTTTCAGGCTGTGCTCGGCAAGCGGGGCGTATATTACGAATGACTCGACCACTCGTCAACAATTTTTTTAAAAAAATTAAGAAGATAGGTTCACTACCCTCTCACCAAGGCTTCTTCCTTTAGTGCGTACATGCGAAAATAAGCATCCTTCTTCCATTAGCAAGACCTATCTGCATATGACTGCTCAACTGATCGACGGTAAAGCGATCGCCGCTTCTCTCCGCCAAGAAATTGCCCAACGCGTTGCCCAGCGGCGTCAACACGGGTTACGCGCCCCTGGCCTGGCAGTCATTCTGGTAGGTGACGATCCAGCTTCTTCGGTATACGTTACTCACAAAAGAAAGGACTGCGAGGAAGTAGGCTTTGTATCCAGGGCGTACGACCTTCCCAGCACCACCACACAGCAGGAGTTGGAAGCGCTGATTGACTCACTGAACGCAGATGCTGCAGTTGACGGCATCCTGCTTCAGCTTCCCCTGCCCGCTCACCTTGATGCTTCCAATCTGCTTGAGCGCATCAGTCCCGACAAGGATGTTGATGGTTTCCATCCGTTCAATATAGGCCGACTCGCTCAACGCATCCCCCTGCTCCGCCCCTGTACGCCCAAGGGCATCATGCGTCTGCTGGAAAGTATAGGGGCAGACCTGTACGGCATGAATGCAGTGGTGGTAGGCGCCTCCAACATTGTTGGTCGCCCCATGGCGCTGGAGCTACTCTTGGGCGGCTGTACAGTAACAGTTACTCATCGTTTCACCCGTGATCTGGCCGCTCATGTCAGTCAGGCCGACCTAGTGGTGGTGGCGGCAGGCAAACCAGGCTTGGTGAAGGGCGAGTGGATCAAGGAAGGCGCCATTGTCATTGACGTAGGCATCAACCGCCAGGCAGATGGAAAACTGGTTGGCGATGTCGAATATGAAACAGCTCTGGAACGCGCCAGCTGGATCACGCCTGTTCCTGGCGGTGTTGGCCCCATGACGCGTGCCTGTCTGCTAGAGAACACGCTCTATGCAGCTGAACAGCTGCATGCCGAATAAAAATATCTCCCCATAAAAAAGGCCGCTAATGCGGCCTTTTTTATATCAGGTGAACTCAGTTGGCCAAACGCCACGTCGTTCCACCTTTACCATCCTCAAGCACGACACCCATGGCTGTCAGCTCATCGCGAATACGATCCGACTCCGCCCAGTTCTTTGCTGCTCGCGCATCCAGACGTGCCTGAATCAGGCGCTCTACGGCCGCTTCATCAACCTTGCCCTCCGCACCTGCGCGTAGATACTCCTCCGGCTCCAGCTGTAGAACACCCAGCACTTCAGCCATCTGCTTGAGTCGAGAGGCAAGGCCAGCGGCAGCTTGAATATCCTGGTCTCGCAGACGATTGACCTCACGGACCATTTCAAACAGGACCGCGCAGGCCTCTGGCGTGTTGAAGTCGTCATCCATTGCGGCCGCGAAACGCTCCACATAGGGCTCCCCGCCAGCAGCCGATGCCTGCGGTAGACCTTTCAAGGCGTGATAGAAGCGATCCAGCGCGCCGCGTGCTTCACGGAGGCTTTCTTCAGAGTAATTGATCGGGCTGCGGTAATGACTGGAAACCAGCAGATAACGAACGACTTCCGGGTGGTATTTCTCCAGCACTTCGCGAATAGTGAAGAAGTTGCCCAGGGATTTGGACATCTTTTCGCCATCTACCCGCACAGCCCCCGCATGCATCCAAGATGCCGCATATGTTTTTCCCGTAGCAGCCTCACTCTGAGCGATTTCGTTCTCGTGGTGGGGGAAAACCAGGTCAGGGCCACCGCCGTGAATATCAAACGTATCACCTAGGCAGCACGTAGACATGACTGAGCATTCAATATGCCAACCGGGACGACCCGCCCCCCATGGTGACTCCCAGCTGGGCTCACCCGGCTTGGCGGCCTTCCACAAGACAAAGTCCAGAGGATCTTCCTTGGACTCATCCACCTCAATACGGGCCCCAATGCGGAGATCTTCAATCTTTTTGCGTGACAGTTTGCCGTATCCCGCAAAACGTCCTACGCGGTAATACACATCTCCGTTTCCAGGCGCATAGGCATAACCTTTGTCTATCAAGGTTTGGATCATAGTGAACATGCCAGGAATATGATCAGTCGCACAGGGCTCAACGTCTGGACGCTGAACACCCAGGCGGGCCTCATCCTGACGCATCGCTTCGATCATACGTCCAGTCAGGTCTTTGAACGTTTCGCCATTTTCCTGCGCACGGCGAATGATCTTGTCGTCAATGTCTGTAATGTTGCGTACGTAGGTCAGGTTGTAACCTGACTTGCGCAGCCATCGAGCCACGACGTCAAATGCCACCATCACACGTGCATGACCAATATGACAGAAGTCATAGACTGTCATACCGCACACGTACATACGGATATTATTGCCCTCGAGCGGCTTGAACGTTTCCTTGGTCTTGGTGAGCGTGTTGTAGATCGCAAGTGGCATTATTGCCCCCAGGAGTCGCGTAAGGTGACGGTACGATTGAAGACCGGAGCACCCGGCTTTGAGTCTTTCAGATCGACACAGAAGTATCCTTCACGCTCGAACTGAAAACGGTCCTCAGGCTGGGCCTGCGCAAGCGATGGCTCAGCACGGCACCCAGTCAGCACCTGCAGCGATTCCGGATTGATGTTATCCAGGAAGGTCTGCCCCTCTTCCGCTTTCTCAGGCTGCGGCGAACGGAACAGACGATCGTACAGGCGAACCTCACACTCAACACTGCCTTCAGCAGGCACCCAGTGAATAACACCCTTTACCTTGCGGCCTTCAGGGTTCTTCCCGAGCGTTTCAGGATCATACGAGCAACGCAGTTCGACGATATTGCCCGCCTCATCCTTGATAACCTCATCGGCGCGAACAACATAACTTCCCCGTAGACGAACTTCGCCATTTGGCTCAAGGCGCTTGTATCCCTTGGGCGGATCGATCATGAAGTCATCGCGGTCGATGTAGAGCTCACGTGTAAACGGTAGCGTACGCATCCCCATGTCTTCCTTCGAGTGACGTGGCAGCTCCAACTGCTCCACTTTGCCCTCAGGATAGTTGGTGATGACAACCTTGAGCGGCCGCAGTACGCACATGGCCCGAGGCGCATTTCGGTCCAGATCTTCCCGGATGCTGAACTCAAGCATGGCGATATCGACTACACCATTGGAGCGAGCAACGCCTACCATCTCGCAGAAATTACGAATGGAGGCTGGTGTATAACCGCGACGGCGATAACCAGACAGCGTGGACATGCGCGGATCATCCCAGCCGCTTACATGCCGCTCATCAACCAGCTGCTTCAGCTTACGCTTACTGGTTACGGTGTAGTTCAAATTCAGGCGGGCAAACTCGTACTGACGCGGTTGCGCCGGCACAGGCAGATTTGCCAGGAACCACTCGTACAGCGGACGATGATCCTCGAATTCGAGTGTGCAAATAGAGTGAGTGATTCCCTCGATTGCATCCGACTGGCCATGTGTGAAGTCATAGCTCGGGTAGATGCACCACTTGTCACCCGTCTGGTGATGATGGGCGTGGCGGATACGATACAAAATCGGATCGCGCAAATTCATGTTTGGCGAGGCCATGTCGATTTTAGCACGTAGCGCCTTTTCACCATCCCTGAACTCGCCCGCCTTCATGCGTGCAAAGAGATCCAGGTTTTCTTCAACGGAGCGGTCACGGAAAGGACTGTTCTTGCCCGGCTCGGTCAATGTGCCACGATACTCACGCGCCTGCTCGGGCGTGAGATCATCAACATAGGCTTTACCCGTCTTGATCAGGTGTATCGCCCAGTCATAGAGCTGATCGAAATAATTAGAGGCATAGCGCTCCTCACCTGCCCACTTGAAGCCCAGCCACTCGACATCACTTTTGATGGCATCGATGTACTCCTGATCTTCCTTGGCTGGGTTCGTATCGTCAAAGCGCAGATTGCACTCGCCGCCAAACTCTTGAGCCAGCCCGAAGTTCAGGCAAATCGACTTGGCGTGGCCAATGTGGAGATAACCGTTAGGCTCTGGCGGAAAGCGTGTCACAATCTTTGTGTGCTTGCCGGCATCCAGATCAGCCTGGACGATCTGACGAAGAAAATTCGCTGGAGTAGCGGGAGTTTCTGGCTTGCTCATGGGGTCCTTAATAATGTGTTGTTCGGCTTAAGGGTAGGCCGACTAAATCAAAGTCCGTATCATAGCCGAACCCGTCAAGACCCTGACAAACTTCCTATCTGACCACGGACATAAATTCCATGATCAAATTGCATACAAACCACGGCGTCATCACTCTTGAACTGTTTGAAGATAAGGCTCCTGAAACAGCAGCCAACTTCAAAGAGTATGTAAAGAGCGGTCACTATGACGGCACTATCTTTCATCGCGTGATCAATGGCTTCATGGTCCAGGGCGGCGGTTTTGAGCCCGGCATGAAGCAAAAGTCCACTCGCGCACCGATCAAGAACGAAGCGAATAATGGCGTTTCCAACCGCAATGGCACTGTTGCCATGGCACGCACCATGGATCCGCATTCAGCGTCCGCTCAGTTCTTTATCAACGTGTCCGATAATACCTTCCTAGACCACACCGCCCCTACTACACAAGGCTGGGGTTATGCTGTGTTTGGTCAGGTTGTTGATGGCATGGATGTCGTCAATGCCATCAAGGGTGTAGCGACTACATCCCGCGCCGGCCATCAGGATGTCCCGGCTGAAGATGTCATTATCGAGCGTGCCGAGATCGTTGAGTGATACTGCTGATCTCTGATCTGCATCTCGAACCTGAACGCCCGGCTATTTTCCGGGCGTTTTTGCGTTTTCTCGAGACAGAGGCCATTCACGCCGAAGCGCTCTATATTCTAGGCGACTTTTTTGAAGTCTGGATTGGCGATGACGCCATGGACGAATTTCAGCTAGGCATTGCGCAGGCCTTAAAAACCCTAGCCCAACGTGGCACACGCATTTTTTTGATGCATGGCAACCGCGATTTCCTGCTTGGCAAGGACTTTTGCCGACTGGCGGGATGTACGCTGCTGGCTGACCCGACCGTCATCGAGACCGAAGGAAAGCGCCTTTTGCTGATGCATGGTGACAGTCTGTGCACACGGGACGAGGCCTACATGCGATTACGTCGCTGGCTTCGCAACCCGGTTTCATTGTGGATCCTGCGCCATCTTCCTCTACAGAAGCGTCGCGAGCTGGCCAGGAAATTACGTAACGAGAGCAAGGTACAGACTCGGCAGAAAGCCATGGATATTGTGGACGTTACACCTGAAGAGGTTGAGGGTGTCATGCGGCGTACCCGCACTCAGACCTTGATTCATGGGCACACACATCGTCCTGCCACACATCAATTCATGCTTGATGGCAACGCTGCGACGCGAATTGTATTGGGTGACTGGGACCGTTACGGCTGGGTCCTGAAGATTTCCCGTGACCGCATGGAGCAGGAACGCTTCGAGCTGGCGTGATACGGCTCGAAGCGTAATTTGCGGTTAAGCCACACGCGGCACACCGCTATGAAAGCGCATTTCCGTATCCGCCGAGGCAATAAGCTCGGCCTCTAGCGCTCTGATCTCCTGAATCTTGGCGGTTACATCCTGCTCGTCACCATACAGATATGCCAACTTCAGATAATCCTGATAATGGCGCGCTTCCGACTTGAGCAGTCCGCTGTAGAACTTGCTCAATTCTTCATCCAGATGTGGAGCGACTGCAGAAAAGCGTTCGCATGAGCGGCATTCGATAAAGGCTCCTACGACAAGCGAGTCCGTTAGTCGATAGGGCTCATGATTACGGCATAACTTGCGCATAGCCCCGGCATAACGAGCTGACGTAACGTTTTCATGCGCGATGCCCCGCTTTTTCATAATGTGTAGCACCTGCTCGAAGTGCCGTAGCTCCTCACGAGCGATCCGTGACATCTTGTTTACCAGATCCAGCTTATTGCTGTAAGTAAACAGGTAATGAAACGCAGCGCCCGCTGCTTTCTTTTCATTATTGGCATGATCGATCAAGAGGGTAGGAAGATCCTGCAAAGCAGCTTCCACCCAAGCTTCCGGCGTTTTACAGGCCAGGAATTCGTCCATTTCGGGCAACAACATAACGCAAATCCTTTAATCAACAGGCGGCTAACCATCTGTTCCAGAATCAAGGGAAGCACATCCGCCTGAAGCGATTGCACTGGAATATGAGGTGATTATACGGTGCGCGGTGTCAGACTCGAACGTCCATTCCTTCAAGCAGGAAACGTGGCGCAATGTAACGTTCATAGTGAGCTTCGGAGAGGATGAAAAACTCTTGGTCGATGGCATCACGCAGCTCCATCAGCGGGCGCTCCCTGAATTCAGGAAAAATATGTATGCCATAAGCATCGACCTGCTGAATATGGCGCGCGCCGCGTGAAATCAGCTGATAGGCCCAGCAATATTCGGACTGCTCAGGAATGAAGCGAATCTTCCGTTGCTGTAGCTGTTCCTTCAGGCGTAGCGGATCAAACACCTCGAGCTTTGCAGAAACCACCTGGGTCAGGAGCACCTCGAGACGGGCCCAGACAGCTCGCTTTTCCTCATCGTTATACGCATTCCAGTTCACGATCTCGTGATGAAATCGCTTGCAGCCCCGGCAAACCTGGTCACCGAATACCGTTGAGCAAAGTCCGACGCAGGGCGTCTTTATGCGCTGGTTGGACATAGTCGTTCCGATCAAGCAAAAGCCTATTTTAGCCTTTCGTCTAACCAAGGTCAGCGTCGTTTAGTCGCATGTTCAGCTTAACTTTAGCGAAACCTTGGAGTAGAATCCGTACGCCCTAAGGGGCGCCATGTCCGATACGAAGCTGTTTTCAAAGCGTCACGAACACAATTATCCGGCAGGTTCCCGGTCAGGGTGCAGCGTACTCATCACACGTCTGCATTCTGGCCCACGTGTAATACCGCTGGCGTAAAACTTTGAAAACAGCTTCGCACCGGAGCCTGAATGACGTCGCATTGGCTCCTGCCGCTTGCTAGCGATTGCTATTTCGTCATTCGGGCTCATGGGGTCGCCAGATCCCGGACGTCATTACTGGACCACTGATGAGGGTCATATTGTGCTTGAAGCCTATCGTAAACACGTAGAAGAGCGTGCCGCGCAGGGTATCGTTGCCCAGCCGCTTAACGCCGAACAGACTGCAGGTTTGGTCGAACTTCTGAAAAACCCGCCGGCCGGCGAAGAAGAATTTCTCGTTGACCTGATCACCAATCGTGTACCGCCGGGCGTTGACGAAGCCGCCTATGTCAAGGCTGGCTTCCTTTCTGCTGTCGCCAAAGACGAAACCAGCTCCCCGCTGATCTCCAAGCAGCGCGCGGTCGAGCTTCTGGGAACCATGCAGGGTGGCTATAACATCGCCACGCTGGTCGAACTGCTGGATGACGCCGAGCTTGGCACCATAGCCGCCGGACAACTCAAGCATACGCTTCTGATGTTCGATGCCTTCCATGATGTCGCCGAAAAAGCCAAGGCAGGCAATGCCAACGCTCAGTCCGTTCTGCAATCCTGGGCAGACGGTGAATGGTTCAAGGCTCGCCCGGCTGTTCCGGAAAAGGTCACCCTGACCGTTTTCAAGGTACCCGGCGAAACCAACACTGACGATCTCTCCCCTGCGCCTGACGCCTGGTCGCGTCCCGACATCCCGCTGCACGCCCTGGCCATGCTGAAAATGGCCCGTGACGGTATCGTACCGGAGCAGCAAGGCAGCATCGGCCCGTTGAAGCAGATCGAAGAAGTTCGCGCCAAAGGCTTCCCGGTTGCCTATGTGGGTGACGTGGTAGGTACGGGTTCTTCCCGCAAATCCGCTACCAACTCAGTACTGTGGTTCTTCGGTGACGACATCCCCTACGTTCCAAACAAGCGCGCTGGCGGCTTCTGCTTTGGCAGCAAGATTGCTCCGATCTTCTATAACACCATGGAAGATGCGGGCGCTCTGCCAATCGAGTTCGACGTTTCCGCGCTGGAAATGGGCGACGTGATCGACGTCTATCCCTATGCAGGCAAAGTGACCCGTCACGGTAGCGACGATGTGGTTGCGACGTTTGAGCTGAAAACCCCGGTTCTGCTGGACGAAGTTCGTGCGGGTGGTCGTATTCCGCTGATCGTGGGCCGTGGCTTGACTGAAAAAGCTCGCGCCGAACTCGGCCTGGAACACTCCGACCTGTTCAAGAAGCCCGAGCAGCCTGTTGATACCGGCAAGGGTTATACCCTGGCTCAGAAGATGGTTGGCAAGGCCTGTGGCGTGGCCGGCGTTCGTCCGGGCACCTACTGCGAGCCGAAGATGACTACTGTCGGCTCCCAGGATACGACCGGCCCGATGACTCGCGACGAGCTGAAAGACCTGGCATGCCTGGGCTTTTCCGCTGACCTCGTGATGCAGTCCTTCTGCCACACAGCCGCCTATCCCAAGCCAATCGATGTCAAGACTCACCACACCCTGCCGGATTTCATCCGTACCCGTGGCGGTGTTTCTCTACGTCCGGGCGATGGCATCATCCACAGCTGGCTGAACCGCATGCTGCTGCCGGATACCGTTGGCACTGGCGGCGACTCCCACACCCGCTTCCCGATTGGCATCTCCTTCCCAGCAGGTTCCGGCCTGGTAGCGTTCGCCGCTGCAACAGGCGTTATGCCGCTGGATATGCCCGAGTCGGTACTGGTTCGCTTCAAAGGCAAGATGCAGCCGGGAATCACGCTACGTGATCTCGTGCATGCCATCCCCTACTATGCGATCCAGAAAGGTCTGCTGACCGTCGAGAAGAAAGGCAAGAAAAACATCTTCTCTGGCCGCATCCTCGAGATCGAAGGCCTGCCGGATCTGACCGTCGAGCAAGCCTTCGAGCTGTCCGATGCCTCGGCCGAGCGTTCCGCTGCTGGCTGCACCATCAAGCTGTCGAAGGAATCCATTGCTGAGTATCTGCAGTCCAACATCACGCTGCTGCGCTGGATGATCAGCGAAGGCTACGGTGATGCCCGTACGCTGGAGCGCCGTGCTCAGGCGATGGAAGCCTGGCTGGCCAATCCAGAGCTGATGGAAGCTGATGCCGATGCCGAGTACACCGAAGTCATCGAAATCGATCTGGCTGAAGTGACCGAGCCGATCCTGTGCGCGCCAAACGACCCGGACGATGCTCGCCTGTTGTCTCAAGTGGCTGGCGACAAGATCGATGAAGTCTTCATCGGCTCCTGCATGACCAACATCGGCCACTTCCGCGCGGCTGGCAAGCTGCTCGACAAGGTCAAGGGCGCCATTCCGACCCGCCTGTGGCTGTCCCCGCCAACCAAGATGGACCAGCATCAGCTGACCGAGGAAGGCTATTACGGCATCTATGGCAAGGCTGGCGCTCGCATGGAGATGCCAGGCTGCTCACTGTGCATGGGTAACCAGGCACGTGTGGCCTCCAACTCGACTGTAGTCTCGACGTCGACTCGTAACTTCCCGAACCGTCTGGGCGATGGTGCCAATGTGTACCTAGCCTCTGCGGAGCTGGCGGCCGTTGCCTCCATCCTGGGCAAGCTCCCGTCGACAGAAGAGTATATGCAGTACGCCAAGGACATCGACAGCATGGCGTCGGATGTCTACCGCTACCTGAGCTTCGATCAGATTGCCGAGTTCCGCGAAAGCGCAGCCAAGGCTAAGATCGATGCGGTTGAGATCGCTTGATCTGATTGGTAGATAAAAAGCGCCCCGGCTAACCCGGGGCGTTTTTATTTGGGTTAACGGCTCTCCGCCGCCTTACGAAGACCTTGCAAGGTGTTGAACGGCGCATCAACGACAAAGCTATTAGCCAACCAAGACGGTATGCTTCCGCCCGGTTCGCTTTGGGCTTCGTACGTCACCTCCACAGATCCTGTCGCCTTTGGCAGCACCTGCCATTTACCGTCGAAACTGCTGACTCGCACGTAGCCGTCTGCAGGAGGTGTGTAAGTGGGCTCCCCTTTTAAATGACGAACGAAACCTCCATTGCCGGCTTGCTCCGTTGTGATATGTAGCACCACATCACGCGCCGTGACCGGCCAGGGCATTTCAATGCGCATATAGGTCCAGGTGTCCTGCCCCTGCTGCCTGAGCACCTTGAGCTGCTGGCAACGATAGAGCCACTTGCAGGAGCTGGCGGTATCCTCCTGAAGTTGCTCGATACGCTCAGGAGTAGCCTTAATCGTAACAACCCCACGGTAGGCCTTGTATTTAGACCCCTCCACGCTACGGGTGTAGACCTTTACCCCATCTTCATCCTTTGCAAGTTTCCATTCCTCGGCGTAGGCGCCAGAACACAACGTCGCGAACAGAGCCGTTAAAACAGTTGTTTTAAAAAAAGTACGCATTGAACCTTCCTTTTCTTGTTATGAGCATAAAGCGTGTATGGTGGGGTTGAATCAGGCGGCAGTCACATCTTCCAGATACGCTATCAGCATAAGTGCCTCGTCACGGCTTTCACCACAGACAAAAGGCTCTGCCGAAAAGGCGCTGCACACCGGCGGTCGTTCCGGCTTTCCGAACAACTCACATAAATCGGTTTCGCTTAGATGTGCACATCGCACACCTGCAGGCTTGCCCTGTGGCATCGCAGGCAATGGCGTGGAAATAGAAGGCGCAATGCAACATGCACCGCAGCCGGCACGGCATTCCATAACGTATAGACCTGAGTAATAGATACAAAAAGCATAAGGGGGATTGGCCCCAACGCCAAGCGTCACTCAAACGTTTGTCCAAGCAGCTGATACCTGGCGTCCAACTTAATAGTCGGCACCGGCATGGATTCAGTCACACCCTTCGTCAGAAGAGCCTCAAAATGTGCGTAGCTCTGTGTTTAAGCCTGAAACTTGCCTATCTTGATACAGGTCTCTGCCTGTGGGCGCCGGTCCGTTACCAGGATGCCTTGTCCTCTTACTTACAAGAAGCTCTTTGGAGGCACGATGAAGCGTTGGCTGGTCATCGATCTGGAAGCGACCACTGATGAAGGCGGATGGCCTGTCGAGGAGATGGAGATCATCGAGATCGGCGCCGTGTTGATCGATAGCACCGGACAAGAGCTTGATCACTTCCAGAGCTATGTAAAGCCCCTGCATCGACCTCTGCTGACCGCGTTCTGCAAATCGCTTACGCACATCACCCAAGACGATGTAGACAGCGCAGCGCCTTTATACACGGTCTGGCAACACTTTGAGCAATGGCTGAGTAGCCATGAAGCGCATTTGGCGGGCTGGTGCAGCTGGGGTGACTATGATCGCCGTCAACTACAGCGTGATTGGCGTGAGCACAGAATCAGCACACTCCTGGCACGCACTCCGCACATGAATCTCAAGCAGCGCTTTGCGAAGTCCAGGCAACTGCCCCGCCCTGTCAGCCTAGGCTCGGCCCTGAGCCTTGCCGGATACTGCTTTCATGGTCAGCCGCACAGGGCCTTGGAGGACGCGCGTAACACGGCAAGACTATTGCCCATAACCGTGCACTAATGGCTTAGTGGCGGCAGCGTAAAGGTTTCGGCATACTGGCTTGACGTTTAAAACAATCCTAAGGAAAGCCATGTTCAAGGTTAACGAATATTTTGACGGCACCGTTAAATCCATCGCCTTCAATCTGAGCAGTAAGCCAGCCACCATTGGCGTCATGGCGCCAGGGGAATACGAATTCGGAACGAGCCAATTGGAAATCATGAGCGTGGTAGCAGGTGCCCTGACGGTCAAATTACCTGGCAGTGATGCTTGGGAAACTTTTGAGGCAGGCCAGAAATTCACCGTTCCGGCCAACAGCAAATTCCAGCTCAAAGTCAGCGTGGAAACGGCTTATCTCTGCGAATATCACTGACAGGCCGGGTGCATAGCGTTCGCTATGCACCCTTGTCGCACTTTTGGACGCTCTAGGTTGTCATATCTTCTTAACCTGCCTTGGCTAGGTTGGACTTATATGGCAAAGGAGACTGAAATGACCGTTCAGAACACTTCTCAGCACACAACCTCCGATCATGCTCAACGCCTGGGTGGCGCCCTCATCGATGAAAAGGGTCGCGAGATCCCGATTACCGAGGCCATGATTCAAAAGGCATGTCGTGAGCCAGACGACTCTCTCAAGACGCCTACGCACCCTGAGTAATCACAGACGTGTAGCGCCTAGCGCCTCTACGATCCGGGAAGTTGCCAGGCTTGTATCTGTATAAACGCGAAGTCCGGTAATTTCCCGACGTTGGGGATAATGCTTTCTAAGCTGATCAAAACCCTTACGCCGCGCTTGAGTATCACCTTTGAGTGATAATCGAAAGGCGGCGTCATCATTGCGCGGATCATAAACGGCCCGACACAAAAGTCTCAGTGCCTGTTCAGGCGTAGCACTGGCCGAAAGCTCGATCTTCGATAGCCACTGTTCAGGTAGAAAGTCCTCCAAGGCTTTTTCTGGCCTCTGTTCCTGCCAGGCGCAAAAGGCAGCGTAAATCATTGCAGTACCGCGCCACTTGCCTTCAAGACTATGGCCAGCGATATGAGGTGTAGCCAGGCGGCATCGCTTGGCCAGTTCGATATCGACCTCAGGCTCGCCCTCCCATACATCCAGAACAACTTCCAGGTCGGCACCTTCAACCAAGCATTCACGAAGTGCCTTGTTGTCGATAACTTCTCCGCGGCATGCATTGATCAGCCATGTTCCAGCCTTCAACCCAGCCAGGCGCTCAGCATCAAAAAGATGATACGTCGCGTCAGGCCCGGAACGTACCAGCGGTGCGTGCAGGGAAATGACATCACATTTCTCCATCACGGTTTCAAGCGAGACAAAATCATCGGGTGCGGATAGCGCACGTGGTGGGTCACACACCAGCACATTCAAGTTCAACCCTTTCAGCACCTCCACCAGTCGGCCACCAACCTGTCCGGCGCCTACAATCCCATAGGCGCGCTCACTCAGCGAGACTCCGCGGGCGTCGCTCAAGGCAAGAAGCGCACCCAGAACGTAATCGATAACGCCGCGTGCATTGCACCCCGGCGCACTGCTCCAGGCAATGCCAGCCGATTCCAGATAATCAATGTCCAGATGGTCCGTACCGATGGTGCACGTCCCCACGAAACGGACCGGTGAGCCTTCCAGCAATGCCCGAGTTACCGGTGTTATGGACCGTACGATGAGAACATCCGCCTCGCCCACGGCAGCCCTATCCATGGCGCGGCCTGGCATTCGCCTGATCGATCCAAAGGCACCAAAAAATTCATCCAGAAGGGGGATATTTTCATCTGCGAGGATGCGCATCTTGAACTCCAATCAGCGAGACATACATTTTATCAGGCCCAAGACATGTGATGGATTTCTCGGCATCCGAAAAGCGTCGTACACTGACCAACTTTCCCTCACCTGATAATCTCGTGGACACAAGACCTACCCGGCGGCAGCGGATCCGTCATGAGCTAACGGCCCTGCTCGCCCTGGCAGCGCCTATTATCATTGCGCAGTTGTCGCACTCTGCCATGGGGTTCGTCGATGCCGTCATGGCCGGGCGTGTCGGTCCGTTGGACTTGGCAGCCGTTGCGCTAGGCAATTCCGTCTGGGTGCCGGTCTTTCTTCTGATGACCGGAACGCTGCTGGCCACTACGCCAAACGTGGCGCAGCATCATGGCGCCAGGCAACCGGAGAAGATTGGTCCGCTTGTTCGACAGGCGCTCTGGTTGGCCGTGGTCATCGGATTGATAGCCAGCGCTCTTTTATGCTCAGCGAAGCCTTTACTGATTGCCATGCATGTCAGTCCGGAGCTGATTCAGCCAACCATGACCTATCTGCATGGCATCGCCATGGGTATCCCCGCGGTTGCACTGTATTACGTGCTGCGCTGCTTCAGCGACGGGCTTGGACGCACCCGGCCCAGCATGATCATTGGTCTGGTTGGCCTGACACTCAACGTTCCGCTAAATGATCTGTTCATCCATGGTCGCCTTGGCTTGCCAGCGATGGGCGGTCCAGGTTGCGGATTTGCCAGTGGCGTGGCGATGTGGTTGATGTTCCTAGGCATGTTCGCCTGGGTGCGACGCGCCAAGATCTACCAGGCATGCGGTATCTTCAGCCGCTTCGACGCTCCCCAATGGCCAGTGATTCGTCGCCTGCTCTCTGTGGGTGCGCCTATTGGAATCGCGGTATTTGCGGAGTCCAGCATCTTCTCGGTCATTGCCCTGTTGATCGGAGAGCTAGGCGCAACGGTGGTAGCAGGCCACCAGATTGCTCTCAACTTTGCCTCACTCACCTTCATGATCCCCTTGTCGATCGGCATGGCCATCACTGTACGGGTTGGACAGTCCCTGGGACGCGGCGAGCCTCGGCAAGCGCGGTTTTCGGCAGGCACGGGAGTGGCCGTTGGCCTATCCTGGGCCTGTATTTCTGCCAGTATCATGCTGCTTTTCCGCGCACCGATCGCAACGCTTTATACACAGGACCCGGCTGTGGTGAGCCTGGCGGCGTCGCTGATTGTATTTGCCGCTCTCTTCCAGTTTTCAGATGCGGTACAGGTGACAGCGGCCGGGGGACTCAGGGGGTATCAGGATACACGGGCCACAATGGTGATCACACTGCTCGCCTATTGGGGTATCGGTCTGCCAGTAGGTTATGTACTAGGCCTGACCGATTGGATTGGGCAGGCCCGCGGACCGGCGGGCCTTTGGCAAGGTCTGGTGGTGGGGCTTACCTGTGCAGCGGTATTGCTTGCCATACGCCTTGCACGTAGCGCACGCCGCCGGATACGAAATGCAGCCCACTAGGTTATTCGACTTTCTTGCGTATCCAATAAAGGTACTTTCCGCCCTCTTCCTCCTTCTGCACCAGCTCATGTCCTAGAAACATGCAGAATTTGGGGATGTCCCGCTGCGTAGAGGGATCAGTTGCAATGACCTTGAGCAGGCTACCACCTGCCAGGTCTCGCACCTTGTTGTGCAGCATCATGACAGGTTCAGGGCAATTCAGCCCGCTGGCGTCAAGTGTCGCGTCAACGGTAAGAGTCATGCTTTTCTCCATTCGGTAGCAGCCGCGCCTTTGACATAGGCACTGGCTGCATCAGTACGTTTCGAGCCGTAAATGTTCTGCTTTGGTTATTTCAAGCGACGGAGGTGACAGGTGACCTCTTCGCGATCGTGGTAGAGCTGTTTGCAGGCAACGGAAACTGACATTCCCTTACTACCAAAATAGCTTTTCAATCGATCCAGAATGCGCCTGACTTCAGCATAGCGCTGCTTCATTGGCAGCTTCAGATTTACGACTGCCTCCTTGCACCAGCGCTCGCCGATCCAGTTTTCCATGAGCGCGGCCGTACGAGCCGGCTTCTCAACGATATCGCATACCATCCAGTCGACTTCCTTACGTGGACGAAAGGCATAGCCATCGACCTGCAGGTGCTCGATAAGGCCTGACTCCATCAGGGACTCTGCCATCGGCCCGTTATCCACGGCGGTCACGAGCATATCCCGGTTGACCAGTTGCCATGTCCAGCCTCCAGGTGCTGCCCCTAGGTCTACGGCGTGCATACCCGAGGCAAGGCGCTCATCCCACTGCGCACGAGGAATAAACTGATGCCAGGCCTCTTCCAGTTTAAGCGTAGAGCGGCTGGGCGCTTCACGGGGAAACTTGAGTCGGGGTATACCCATCGGCCAGAACGCAGCGTTACGCGGCTCGGCCACGCCAATGAACACATCCGTTCCTGTTCGAAAGGTCAATTGCAGCCGTGGCAAGGCAGGGTCTTCGTTCAGACGGCCGGCCTTGGTCAATGCAGCCCTCAGAGGCTTTTCGAATTTCTTGCAGAATGTCGACAGCGCTTTGCCGTCATTGGTATCCAGCACCTCGAACCACAGGCTCCCGCAGACCGGATAGCTCTGTAGCTCCTGCAGGATGGCCCCTACACGGTCCTGCTCAGGTAACGTGACAAAGCCTTCGCCTCGCGCCCATTGGCGCGGAAAGATCAGGTCGGCAAAGCGCAGGCGCTTCATGAGGCGATCCGCTCCCTCTGCCTCACTGCAAATGAACTCGGCAAAGGCGCTGGCTGGCTTGCCCCGCGCGTAGCCTGAAATTTCCAGCTGTGCAGCCAGATCGCTAAGCTCGGCACACACCTCGCCTTCAAAACCAGGTCGGCAATGTAACAACAATGTATTCATCAAAACTCCAGCCCTGTGATGCGCCTTGCAATAAGCCGCGCACTATACCCGAGCCAGCCGGATTGAGCGGAACAGGGAACGTAAAAGCCGTCAATCGGTCCAGTATTGGAGAACAAGCGCAAGACGACGCTTGGTCGACAGGCTGGCGCCGGATGTCCGCCGCTGTTGATACCGATCAGGCCCCATTGATGCTCGGCCCAGAATCTTCGTGCCGAGAGGCAGTGTTGGCAGGCTTTTCGGTATTTCCTCGGAGTGGGCCTGAGCCGGGATTAGCGAAGGCCACGTCGTCTTGCACAAGGCCGAACCGTCGTGCCGTCCCAAGCCGAGAGGAGATTCATCGTCATGCCTGCACTGGATAGTCTGAAATGTCGTCGTACCCTAGAGGTCGATGGCCGTACGTATCACTACTATAGCCTTCCCGAAGCCGCCAAGAGCCTGGGTGATATTTCGCGCTTGCCTGTATCGCTAAAGGTCCTGCTCGAAAATCTGCTGCGCTGGGAAGACAATAAAACCGTTTACCGTGAAGACCTGCAGGCACTGGTTGACTGGCTCAAGGAACGCACCTCCGACCGCGAGATTCAATACCGTCCGGCGCGCGTTCTGATGCAGGACTTTACCGGGGTACCCGCAGTTGTGGACTTGGCAGCCATGCGTGATGCCATGGCCAAGGCAGGAGGTGATCCTGAAAAAATCAATCCCCTCTCCCCTGTCGATCTGGTGATTGACCACTCGGTGATGGTCGACCGTTACGCCTCCGAACATGCCTATGAGGAAAACGTAGCCATTGAAATGCAGCGCAACGGTGAACGTTACGAATTCTTGCGTTGGGGTCAACAAGCTTTCGACAACTTCAGCGTAGTGCCACCGGGCACCGGCATCTGTCACCAGGTGAACCTTGAATACCTGGGCCGTACAGTTTGGACTCGCGAAGAAAACGGCGAGACTTACGCTTTCCCGGATACCCTGGTAGGCACCGACTCGCATACGACGATGATCAACGGCCTGGGTGTACTAGGCTGGGGCGTAGGCGGCATTGAGGCTGAGGCCGCCATGCTGGGCCAGCCGGTATCCATGCTCATACCTGAGGTCATTGGCTTCAAGCTTACAGGCAAGCTGCGCGAAGGCATTACCGCTACTGACCTGGTGCTGACCGTAA
The DNA here is from genome assembly GCF_030403525.1 of Pseudomonas sp. WAC2. Taxonomy (NCBI): domain Bacteria; kingdom Pseudomonadati; phylum Pseudomonadota; class Gammaproteobacteria; order Pseudomonadales; family Pseudomonadaceae; genus Pseudomonas; species Pseudomonas sp. WAC2. The sequence goes on along the minus strand of NZ_JAUEPD010000010.1, from coordinate 84,759 downwards.
CCCAGATGCTGCGCAAGAAAGGCGTAGTGGGTAAGTTCGTTGAGTTCTATGGAGACGGATTGGCTGATTTGCCACTGGCGGACCGCGCTACCATCGGCAACATGGCTCCGGAATACGGCGCCACTTGCGGCTTCTTCCCGGTTGACCAGGTCACTGTGGACTTTCTGCGCTTCTCGGGCCGCCCCGAAGAAACAGTCAAGCTGGTTGAGGCCTACGCCAAAGCTCAGGGTATGTGGCGTGAGGCCGGTGACGAACCAAGCTTTACCGACACCCTGCATCTGGACTTGGGCGATGTCGAATCCAGCCTGGCAGGCCCCAAGCGTCCGCAGGATCGTGTTTCGCTATCCAAGGTCAGCGAAGCATTTGATCAATTCATGAGTCTGCAACTCAAGCCTACTGCGCCTAAGGGTAATGGACATCCCGTTACACCCGGTGGGCTGGACGACTCGGTTAAAGGCGAACCCAAGGCGGACGGCATTGAGTATGAGCTTGATGGCCAGAAACACCGCTTACAAAACGGCGCAGTTGTAATTGCCGCCATTACCTCCTGCACCAACACCTCCAACCCCAGCGTCATGATGGCTGCCGGTCTACTGGCGAAAAAAGCCGTTGAAAAAGGGCTGGAGCGCAAACCCTGGGTCAAGAGTTCATTGGCGCCTGGTTCCAAGGTCGTAACCGAATACTATAAGGCTGCTGGCCTTATGACTTCGCTAGACAAGTTGGGCTTTAACCTTGTGGGATACGGTTGCACCACCTGCATCGGCAATTCCGGGCCGCTGCTCGAACCGATTGAAAAAGCGATTCAGGAAGGCGATCTGACCGTGGCATCAGTGCTCTCGGGCAACCGCAACTTCGAAGGCCGCGTACATCCCTTTGTCAAAACGAACTGGCTGGCTTCACCACCATTGGTGGTCGCTTATGCCTTGGCAGGCAGCGTCAAGGTTGATCTGTCTAAAGATCCTTTGGGTACAGACAAGAACGGCCAGCCGGTCTATCTGAAGGATATCTGGCCCACCCAACAGGAAGTGGCTGACGCCATCGAGAAAGTCAACTCGGCGATGTTCCGCAAGGAATACGCAGCGGTCTTCGAGGGCGATGAGAATTGGAAGGCTATTCAGGTTCCAGCTTCCAAAACTTATACCTGGAGAAACGATTCGACCTATATCCAGAATCCTCCCTTCTTCGAGAACATTGGCGGCAACCCGCCTCGTGTATCAGATATTCATGATGCGCGAATTCTCGCTTTACTGGGCGACTCAGTCACAACAGACCATATCTCCCCAGCTGGTAACATCAAAAAGGATAGCCCGGCGGGCCGCTACCTTACCGAACATGGTGTTGCCTATGAAGACTTCAACTCGTACGGCTCCCGCCGTGGCAACCATGAAGTCATGATGCGCGGCACTTTTGCTAACATTCGTATCCGTAACGAAATGCTGGGTGGCGAGGAAGGTGGCAATACGCTGCATGTTCCAACCGGCGAGAAAATGGCCATCTATGACGCTGCCATGCGGTATCAGATAGATAGCACTCCACTGGTCATTATTGCAGGCAAGGAATATGGCACAGGTTCATCCCGTGACTGGGCAGCCAAGGGAACCAACCTGCTCGGTGTCAAGGCAGTGATTACCGAAAGCTTCGAGCGTATCCACCGCTCCAACCTGGTAGGCATGGGCGTCCTTCCGCTTCAGTTCCAGAACGGAGTGGATCGCAAGTCGCTAGGTCTAACCGGTAAGGAGAAAATCAGCATTTTCGGACTGGATGGCGTCGAACTGCGGCCACGTATGCCACTGACCATGGAAATCACTCGTGAAGATGGCAGCATGGAAACGGTAGAGCTTCTCTGCCGAATCGATACCCTCAACGAAGTGGAATACTTCAAGGCGGGTGGCATTCTGCACTATGTATTGCGCAGCCTGATGTAAGCGCTCCCACAAACAAGCCCGCCGCAGTGCGGGCTTTTTTATGCCCAATGGGCGGCCAAAAAGCGCACTACCGATAACGCACTCTTCTCAATGCTTTGTGAATGACTCAAGCCTGAGCGTTTGAGTGGCTTAAGGTCATGGTTGGCTGTCGGTACCCACTCGATTCGGACCTGGTCAGACAGTGTGTAATGCTCAACCGTCTCCCGATCTCCCAGAGCATCACGCTCGCCCTGGATGATCAACGTAGGCGTTTGCAAATCAACGAGATGGTCGACCCGCGGCTTTTCCGGGCGGCCTGCCGCATAGAATGGATACCCAAGGCATACCAATGCGCTGACCCGCTCCTCATCAGCGACCAGGCTGGCCATTCGGCCTCCCATTGATTTGCCGCCAATGGCAAGCGGTCCTGGGGTTGTTTGCCTGACCAGATCAATGACCTGCTTCCAGGTAGCAAGCAACTGCGCCTTAGGAGAAGGAGGTCTTTTCTTTCCTGAGATTCGTCGCTCAGCCATATAAGGAAATTCAAACCGTACTACTTCGATACGCTGGGCTACCAGCGCCCTGGTCATTTGATCCATGAACGGACTGTCCATGGAAGCCCCTGCTCCATGAGCCAGAACAAGCGTGCCCATTTTTTGATCACACCTGCTCCAAAGAAGCGAAACCTCCTTTTGATTGGCTTGGTTGTCTTGCACGAATCCTCCTAGCGAATCTAATAACACCTTAATGGGGCTGGTATTACATACAAAATTAGCTCAACAGAATCCATCGTACCTTTTATCGCCTCTCTAGCCTTCACGTTGTCGCTATTGATGTAGGTCAAGATGCCACTACCTACTTGCTTCTAGACTTTGCTTCATAGTTTTACGGGAGTATGGTCATGCTCGACGCCATCGATTGGAAACCAGAATTAATCCAGCGCTACGACATGGCAGGGCCTCGCTATACCTCTTATCCAACTGCAGTGCAGTTTCATGATCAGATAGGCGCGTTCGATCTGATGCATGCACTAAGGGATAGCCGCACTGCCAAGCGGCCGCTGTCGCTGTATGTCCATGTACCCTTCTGCGCACATATTTGCTACTACTGCGCCTGTAATAAAGTCATTACCAAGGACCGCAGCCGCAGCGTGCCTTATCTGGCCAGCCTGACAAGGGAAATTCAGCTGATCAGTCGTCATGTAGGCGCAGACCAGAGGGTAGAGCAATTGCATTTTGGCGGCGGCACGCCGACCTTTCTCAACCCTGAACAGCTACGGCAGCTGATGTCCGAGCTGTGTCAGCGCTTCAGCCTGCTGGATGATGACTCTGGAGATTATTCGATCGAGATCGATCCACGCGAAGCGGACTGGGCCACGATGGGCCTGTTGCGTGAGCTGGGTTTCAACCGGGTCAGCCTCGGTGTTCAAGACATCGATACGAATGTGCAGTTGGCTGTGAATCGCCTGCAAAGCCTCAACGAGACGCGGGCCATCATCGATGCGGCCCGTACGCTCAGTTATCGCTCAATCAATATCGACCTGATTTATGGACTCCCCCGCCAAACGCCGGAAAGCTTCGCCAAAACCGTCGAGGCAGTAATTGATCTGCAACCGCATCGCTTGTCTGTATTCAATTACGCGCACCTCCCCACCCGTTTTCCACCACAGCGGCGGATTGAGGCCGCTGAGCTGCCAAGCCCCGCACAAAAGCTGGAGATGCTCCAAAGGACAACTGAGCAGCTAATGGCTGCCGGTTATCGTTACATCGGGATGGATCACTTCGCCCTGCCCGACGACGAATTGGCCATTGCTCAGGAAGATGGTTCGCTGCAGCGTAACTTTCAGGGCTATACGACCCATGGCCATTGTGACCTGATTGGGCTGGGGGTATCGGCCATTAGCCAGATAAATGAGCTTTACTCTCAAAACGCAGTGGATATTTCCGAATACCAGACTAGTCTGGATAACGGTCAACTTGCTGTACGCCGGGGTTTGCACTGTGAACGGGACGACTTGATTCGTCGCGCGGTAATCCAGCAGCTAATTTGTCACTTCCAGCTCGACTTTGCTGAAACAGGCCGAGCACTGGGAATTGATTTCAGGGATTACTTTGCCGATGTCCTGCCTGACCTTGAGCGTATGGCGACTGATGAGCTTATTCGCCTGGATGAAAAAGGCATTGATATCTTGCCGGCCGGGAGGTTACTCGTGCGATCAGTTTGTATGTTGTTTGATCGTTATTTGCCCCAACAGAACACACAACGGTTTTCACGGGTCATCTAATAAATTCACTAACAGCTTTCATCATCATGCGTGCAGTAATACCCTTGGCTTACTAATGGAATAAATCGAAAGCCATGTCCGAGACTTTGAAAATGCGTGTCACCTCGCCGCAAGCCCACTGTAAAGATTGCAGCCTGGCACCCTTATGCTTGCCATTGTCGTTGAACCTTGAGGATCTGGATGAGCTTGATCGGATCGTCAAGCGCGGCCGTCCACTTAAGAAAGGCGACTATCTGTTCCGACAGGGTGACAGTTTTGGCTCCGTCTTTGCCGTCCGTTCAGGCGCGCTTAAAACCTTTAGCGTGACCGATAACGGTGAAGAGCAAATTACCGGCTTTCACCTACCCAGCGAGCTGGTTGGCTTGTCCGGTATGGATACGGAGCTGCATCCGGTTTCTGCACAGGCGCTGGAAACCACATCGGTATGCGAGATCCCCTTCGAGCATCTTGATGAGCTGGCCGATCAGCTTCCCCAGCTGCGTCGCCAGCTGATGCGTGTGATGAGCCGCGAGATTCGGGATGATCAGCAGATGATGCTGCTCTTGTCCAAAAAAAGCGCAGACGAGCGTATCGCGACGTTTCTTGTGAATCTGTCTGCACGTTTCCGCGCTCGTGGCTTCTCCGCCCAGCAGTTCCGCCTGTCCATGTCCCGTAATGAGATCGGTAACTATCTGGGCCTTGCAGTGGAGACAGTTTCTCGTGTGTTCACGCGCTTCCAGCAGAGCGGCATCATCGAGGCCGAAGGCAAGGAAGTGCATATCCTCGACTCGATTCAGCTCTGTGCCCTGGCGGGTGGCCAGCTGGAAGGTTGAAACAAAACGGGCGGCCCTGAAGCCGCCCGTTTTGCTTGAAAAGCTTTATCGCTTTTGATCGTTAGAACTTGTAACTGACCGTGGCGGTGACGTTACGCTCTTCGCCGTAATAGCAATACAACAGGCTATTACATGCAGCGACGTATTTTTTATCGGTTAGGTTATTGGCGTTGACACGTACATCTACACCTTTGAGACCCACATTACTCAAGTCATAACCCACTGACGCATCAAACAGGGTGTATCCAGGAACGCGTTCGGTATTAGCTGGATCTGCCCAACTCTTACTAACTGCCCGTACCCCCGCTCCCAGGCTCAAGCCCTGGAGCGATCCCTCCTTGAATGAGTAGTCTCCCCAGACAGATGCCATATGACGAGGGGCCACGTTAGGCGTATTGCCTTCTGTACCGTCATCCGACTTAATGTATTCGACATCAGCAAACGTATAGCTCCCTAGTACACGGAAGCTATCAGTCACCTGCATGTGAGCTTCCAACTCTACGCCTTGGGAGCGTACCTTTCCTACCGGGCGATAATATTGTTCATTCGCCAGTTTGGTCGCCAGGTTTTCTTGGGTAATGTGGAAGACTGATGCCGTAAAGATATTGTCCGTACCCGGCGGCTGATACTTGATACCAGCCTCCCACTGCTTGCCCTCAGTAGCCTTGAGCGGATCGCCGTTCTGGTCAGTAAAAGAGTTGGGATTGAAAGACTCTGAATAGCTAATGTAGGGCGCGATACCATTTTCGAAAAGATACAGTGCACCCACCCGCGGAGTAACCTTATTCTCCTTGTAGGTGTTTTTGCCTGCACCGTATAGCTCATCCTCGGAAGAGGTCTCTACCCAATCCTTGCGCAGACCGAGCGAAAACCGCCATTTATCCAGGTCAATCAAGTCCTGCATGTACAGGCCAGTCTGCTCCATCCGACGCAGATCGCTGGTTTGCCATGTTTCCGTGACGCCCGGATTACCATAGACAGGGTCGAACGCATCAATGTTAGAAGCGGACCCGCCTGCGTAGTCGACCTTGGCCTTACGACGCTGATAATCCAACCCCATCAAAAGCGTATGTTTGGCTGACCCGGTATTAAATTCAGCCTGTGCCATGTTATCTACAATCCAGGCATGCAGACGCTCCTTGCCTTCAGTGGTTGCGCGCGCTAACTCGTTGGATCCTATGCTGGCCCAACCCGCAGCATAAGCCTGCCGCATATCCACCTTGCCATCCAGATAGCGGAAGTTCTGCCGTGCCGACCAGACATCATTGAAACGATGCTCAAACTGATAACCCACCATCTGCTGGGTACGTTCGAACTTGTCGAAATCGGAGTCGCCCTCAAAGAAATGCTTTGAGATATATTGTCCATTGTGGCGATAGAGTGTGCCGTCTGCCGGAAGACCGCCGTGGTAACCGCCCTCGGGGTCATGTTGCATATACGCCTGCAGGGTTAGCGTCGTATTTTCATCAAAGTCGATGGCTACAGTGGGCGCAATGGCGTAGCGCTTCTCCTCGTTGTGATCAAACTGCGTATCGGACTTGTCCGCCAGGCCTACCAGCCGATAGGCAATCGTCTGGTCCTCGTTTACCGGACCACTAAAATCGAACCCCATACCCCGTTGGCCCTGAGTACCTACCGTGGCCTGGATTTCATGATAAGGCTCATAGAGTGGTTTCTTGCTGGTAAGGGCTACCAAGCCACCGGGATTACTACGTCCGTAAAGCACCGAAGATGGGCCTTTCAGGATATCGATGCGCTCAAGGAAATACGGATCTACCTGCATGCTGCTATAGGTACCGCTATCTCCCATGGTCTTGAGGCCATCAAGATAGATGTTATCTACCGAGCCGTCATTGAAACCACGCATGGCAACATAATCATACCGGTGAGTTGCACCATATGGGTTGGTCATGACGCCTGGGGTATAACGCAACGCCTGAGAAATTGTTTGCGAGCCCTGATCGTCGATCTGGTCACGCGTTACAACGGATACCGATTGAGAGGTCTCCAGGATCGACTTACTTGTCTTGGTTGCAATCTGGCTATGGGTGGCGTTATAGCCTTCCATGGTTCCAAGCGCATTGCCCAGTGCGAAATCAGTAACGGTAGTCGCAGAAAGCTCGGAAACATCACTGCTAACGCTTGCTGTTCCAGCCGCCAGCGAGTAGCTGCCGCTACCGGTGTTGACGATCTGCAAGCCGCTTCCTTTTAGCAGCGCTGCAAAACCTTTTTCAACACTGTACTGCCCCTTGAGACCTGGGCTCTGCTTGCCCTCCGTCAATGCGCCATCGGCAGATAGCATGACATTCGCTTCGCCAGCAAAACGACTCAATGCCGTCGACAGCGGGCCAGCCGGTATATCGTAACTGCGTACTGCCTGGGCCGTGGCAGCCGTTTCAGCGGCATTACCTGCAAGCGGCACAAGGGCGAGGCTCATCGGTATAGCAAGTGCAGCAGCATGCACAGCCTGATGCAGAGGGCTCCGCTTGAAAAAAGCCTGATACGAACGACGCGAATCCATTACTCATCCCTTTTTTGTGTTCAACAGTGATGGCTTTCAGCCTGTTTGAGACTAAAGCCAGTCGAAATCAAGAAAAGGGAACTGCTAATGATAATATTTTTTATTAAGATTCAGGCAGGACGCGCTGAAATAGACGTCCACCACGGCAGCGGTCGATTGATGCGAATGGGCAGGCTTTGCTCCAAGGCTGTCAGCACCCGCTCCGTATCTTTCAGCGGGTATGCACCGACCAGACGCAGATTCGCTACATCCGGATCACAGGCCAGATACCCGGAGCGATAACGCGATAACTCATCAACAAAATCGCTCAATCGCATATCATCAGCCAGAATCATCCCTTTGATCCAAGCCTGACGGCGTTGCTCACTCACCTGAGCAGTAGAAACCCCGTCAGTGCTAAAGCGCACCTGTTGTCCTGCCTTTACTGTGACGGACGCCGACGCCACAGGAGCAACCTGCACACTGCCGTTGAAAACTGCCAACTCGCCAAAGCCTCCTCGATCAAAAACACTAAACTGGGCTTCTTTGGCCAGTAACGCACCGAATGTCGTATCAAGCGTCAGCGGATAGTGAGCATCCTTGCCTCGAGACAGCATGGCCTCACCCTTGTAGAGTGCCAGATGCAAGCGGTCCGGTTCGTTCGAGACGTCCATTGCCGTATCGGTGTTCAGCCAGAGATGCGAGCCATCAGCAAGCTGAAAATCCTTGATCTCTCCCACACGTGTTCGGTAGCTGGCATACCATTGTCTCCAGGACAACTGTGAAGAGGTAGTCCAGACCAGAACACCGGTACTGCAAAGTACGGTCATCAGTTTTAATGTCTGACGCCGCGTTTGCCCTTTTTTCTGTAGCGCTTGTGTAGCGCCATGGCGTTGCTCGGAGGGTATGCGCTGAAAATGACGACTGATCAGCTCGACACGCTGCCACGCCTGGGCATGTTGCGGATTTTCTGCCAGCCAGAGCTGCCACTGCACACGTTCCTGATCGCTGACATCATCAGCACTGAGCACGGCAAACCATTCGGCCGCCTGCTCAAGCACCGCAAAGTCGCACTCTGTCTCGGATATCTGCTGGGCGGCCTGCATGGTCTATTCCACCTCAAGGGTCAGGCAGTGCAGCATGGCTTGGGCCATGTACTTTTTGACCATTCGCTCGGACACCCCTAGCACCTCACCAATGGCTGCATACGTCTGCCCTTCCAGTTGAGACATCAGGAAGGCTGAGCGCACCTTTTCAGGTAGACGGTCCAGCATGGCGTCGATTTGAACGAGACTTTCAATAATGATTTCTCGCGCTTCTGGAGATGGCGCGTAATACTCGGAACGATCAGCCAGCGCCTCGAGATAGGTCCGTTCGATATCCTGACGCCGCCAGTGATTGACGAGTAATGAATGGGCGATGGTCGATAAGTAAGCGCGCGGCTCTCGAACGGACGGAAGATCGCGTCCTTTGGCTAACAGGCGAAGGAATGTATCCTGGGCCAGATCGGCTGCATTGAACGAGCATCCCAACCGTTTGCTCAGCCAGCCGTGCAGCCAGCCATGATGCTCGCTATACCAGTCATGCAAGGCGTTGGGTGATGACACTTCAGCCGCGCACATGTCAGAACCTATCGAGATGGCATTAAGATATCGCTAATGATAATGCTTCTCAAGAATAGGTCTATGCTTTTTTACGTCAATTTGCGTACCGCCGATCAAAGCGTGATCGGCTTACGGCCTGCAAAGGCATGCGTAAGGGTGCCGTTGTCTACCAGATCAAGTTCACCACCCAAGGGGACACCATGGGCAATCCGGGAAATAGTTAAACCGCGTGGTTTCAATAGCTGCGCAATGTAATGGGACGTTGCCTCGCCTTCCACTGTCGGGTTGGTTGCAATAATGACTTCCTGGAAGGCACCTTGCTCGATACGCTCCATCAGCTCTGGAATGCCGATCGCCTCCGGGCCGAGACCATCCAGAGGAGACAGGTGCCCTTTCAGCACGAAATAACGCCCACGAAAGCCCGTCTGGTCAACGGCAAAGACGTCCATCGGTGACTCAACCACGCAAAGCAGTTGATCATCCCGATCCGGATCAGCGCACTGAGGGCACAGTTCGTTTTCCGTCAGGGTACGACAATGCTTGCAATGCCCTACTCCCTCCATGGCTGCCTGCAAGGCACTCGACAAGCGCAGGCCCCCGCTCCGGTCACGCTCAAGCATCTGCATGGCCATACGCTGGGCTGATTTCTGGCCCACCCCAGGCAAAATGCGTAGCGCGTCGATCAATTGTCGAATGAGAGGACTAAAACTCATGAAGAAATCTCGAATGGAGATAGATAAAAGTATAGACAGGCTATCGTCTGTTAACGTGCCTGGATCGCCGCCAGCCAGAACGGCCAGCGGCGTGACCATAAGCCTTTAGACGCTTAGAAAGGCATCTTGAATCCAGGCGGCAGCTGCATGCCCGCAGTCATACCAGACATCTTTTCCTGGCTGTTCTGCTCGATCTTGCGAACGGCATCGTTCACCGCAGCCGCGATGAGGTCTTCCAGAATCTCCTTGTCTTCCTGCATCAGGCTGTCATCCAGGGACACACGCTTGACGTCGTGGCGACCTGTCATGACGACGCTGACCAGCCCGGCGCCGGATTGACCGGTCACTTCGGCATTTGCCAGCTCTTCCTGCATCTTCTGCATTTTTTCCTGCATTTGCTGAGCCTGCTTCATCAGGCCGGCCATGCCACCTTTTAACATGTCTGTTTACCTCGTCTGGTTTGAGAACCCGGTCAGTCCTTGGAATTGACCGGCTCGATAGTGTCCGCGCGGACTACAGCCGCGAACTGTTCCATCATTTGCTGGATCAGCGGATCATTCTGTATGGACGCCTCAGCTTCCCGCTGACGCTCCGCACGTTTGCGAGCGGCAGCCTGTGCTGGCGTCTCCTGCTCGGGCGTCTGGAGTGTGATATCCAGCTTGATCGTACGCCCTTGGTATTGATTCAAGGCATCATTCAAACGGCGATGCTGGTTCGTGTTGAATAATGCGCTCTGATTTGGATCCAGATGAAGGTGCCATGCATCATTTTCAACCGACACCAGCGTACAGTTTGCCGCAATGCTTGCAGTCATGCCTCCTAAGCCTAGCTTAGGTAGCAATTCGATCCACTCGGCGGCAAGTCCGGTTGCAGGTTTGGCTGCCGGTACGGGCTCTGGGGCCGTCGCCGGCGTCTCGGCCAGTACGCCTTCGGTCAGCTCGTCCAAATAGCCGTAATCGGACTCGGCATTGTAATAATCATCGGCAGGCGGTGGCTCGTCGTCTGCCAAGCCTTCATTGTCCTGCTCGTCAACGACCCGCTCAATTACAGTGGCCTCCAACGTTTCGGTTGCCATCGGAACCACATGGGTTGGCTCTACCGGCGTTTTGATGGCCGTTGTAGGTTCATCCCAGGGTAGATCGACAGGCTCGCTTGTCTGAGAGGCCTCTGGCTCTTTCGCAACAGACGATGCAGAAGCCGTTACCGGTTCCGGCCGAGGCTCGGACTTAACCAGAGCGGGACTGGGTTTCGCCACGGGCGCTGGGCGAGTGACTGGCGCAACAGGCAACTGAGCCGGCGTGGATGGTGCAGACGGAGCGGCCACCGGTTCTGGCTTGGAGTCAGTCGTGGCCTGACTGGCTCCCAACGTCTTTAACGCAGCCTTGGGTGTACTGCCGCCGCCCTCAGCCGGTCGGAAGGCCAGCATCCTCAGCAATACCATTTCAAAGCCGCCACGAGGATCAGGCGCCAACGGCAGATCTCGACGCCCAATCAACCCCATCTGGTAATAATATTGCACATCTTCGGCGGGTAGCGCCTGAGCCAAGGCCAAAACCTGCTCACGATCACCCTGACCGTTATCCACAGCCTCAGGCAACGCCTGGGCAATCGCTACACGGTGCAAAACATTCAGCATCTCGCCCAGCACACCTGCCCAATCAGGACCTTGCTCGGCAAGATGACGTACGGCCTCGAGCAGTGCGCGGGCATTGCCTTCCAGCAGGGCTTGCAATACACCATATACCTGCCCTTGATCCAACGTACCCAGCATGGCGCGTACATCGGCAGCCAGAACATGCCCTTCGCCAAAGGCAATCGCCTGATCGGTCAGGCTCATCGCATCGCGCATCGAGCCATCGGCAGCACGCCCCAGCAACCATAGGGCATCCTGTTCGAAAGGAATCTGCTCAGCGGTCAACACGTGGGTCAGGTGCTCAACCACACGCTCAGGCGGCATGTTCTTCAGCGAAAACTGCAGGCAGCGCGACAGAATGGTAACGGGGAGCTTTTGCGGATCGGTCGTTGCCAACAGGAATTTAACGTGAGGCGGCGGCTCTTCCAATGTTTTCAACAGTGCGTTGAAACTATGGGTCGAGAGCATGTGGACTTCGTCGATGAGGTAAACCTTGTAACGACCACGCGTAGGGGCGTACTGCACGTTATCCAGTAGCTCCCGGGTATCCTCTACCTTAGTGCGGCTGGCAGCATCCACTTCGATCAGATCGACGAAACGACCTTCATCGATTTCCCGGCAGACCGAACACTCCCCGCAGGGGGTCGAGCTGATGCCGGTCTCACAATTCAGACACTTCGCCAGAATACGCGCAATGGTGGTTTTACCCACCCCACGCGTGCCGGTAAAGAGATAAGCGTGATGAAGGCGCTGGTTATCCAGGGCATTGATCAGGGCTTTAAGCACATGGGTCTGTCCGACCATTTCACGGAAAGAGCGCGGACGCCATTTGCGAGCGAGAACCTGATAACTCATCGATACCTGACACGGCGAAGAAAAAGAAGTCGGCTAATGCTAGCGAAGCAAGGGGTAAATTGCATCCAAAAGCCTATGACTCGCCTCATATTCCTATATCGAGTCATGTACGGGACACCCTTTAGCCAGACTCAAGAGATGGGGTCTAGGCCAGAGAAATCAAGGCATTCAGAAGATAACCCAGCCTGAAATGGCCGGGCTACCTTAAAGAAGATCAGTGCGAGTGCCTCGGCACCTCGGAGCCACGGCAGCCAACGAGGAAGTCGAAATCACAGCCCTCATCAGCCTGCAGCACGTGGTCCACGTACAGCTTGCGGTAACCGCCACCGAGCAGGTTGGCGTTCGGGTCCTGCCAGTCCGCCAGGCGGGCCTGCAGCTCTTCATCGCTGATATCCAGATGCAGGCGGCCGTTCTCGCAGTCCAGCTCGATCATGTCACCGTCACGCACAACCGCCAGCGGACCACCTGCCGAAGCCTCCGGCGCTACGTGCAGTACCACCGTCCCATAGGCCGTCCCACTCATGCGCGCATCGGAAATACGCACCATGTCGGTAATGCCCTTGGCCAGCAGCTTGGGTGGCAGACCCATGTTGCCCACCTCAGCCATGCCCGGATACCCTTTTGGTCCGCAGTTCTTGAGCACCATGACGCAGGTCTCGTCAATATCCAGGTCCGGGTCGAGCACACGCTCCTTGTAATGCTCCAGATTCTCGAACACCACCGCACGGCCCCGGTGCTGCATCAGCTCTGGCGTGGCAGCAGAGGGTTTGAGCACTGCGCCCTTGGGTGCCAGGTTGCCCCGTAACACGCAGATGCCGCCGTCCTTGCGGATGGGATTGTCCAGCGTACGAATAACCTCATCCTTGCCATAGATAGGTGCCTCAGCGCAGTTCTGCCAGATCGATTGGCCATTGGCAGTCAGGGCATCAGGGTGCGGCAGCAGGTTTGCCTCGCCCATCCGGCGAATCACGGCAGGCAGGCCACCGGAGTAGTAAAACTCTTCCATCAGGAAGCGACCGGATGGCTGCAAGTCGACAATGGTGGGCGTACCGCGACCGACCCGCGTCCAGTCGTCCAGCTCAAGGTCTACGCCCATACGGCCAGCGATGGCCTTGAGGTGAATCACGGCATTGGTCGAACCGCCGATGGCAGCATTGACGCGGATGGCATTCTCGAATGCTTCCTTGGTCAGGATCTTCGACAGGCGAAGGTCCTCATGCACCATGTCCACGATACGCATGCCAGAGAGGTGCGCCAGTACATAGCGACGCGAATCCACGGCTGGGATCGCAGCGTTATGCGGGAGCGAGGTGCCCAGGGCTTCAGCCATGCAGGCCATGGTGGAGGCAGTACCCATGGTGTTACAGGTACCGGCCGAACGGGACATGCCGGCTTCAGCAGAGAGGAACTCGTTCAGGTCGATCAGCCCACCCTTATAGGCCTCGTGCATCTGCCAGACGATGGTACCGGCACCGATGTCGCGACCGTGGTGCTTGCCGTTGAGCATCGGGCCACCGGTCACCACGATGGCAGGTACGTCGCAGCTGGCAGCGCCCATCAGTAGCGCAGGAGTGGTCTTGTCGCAGCCGGTCAGCAGCACCACGGCATCGACCGGGTTGCCGCGGATGGCTTCCTCCACGTCCATGCTGGCCAGGTTGCGGGTCAGCATGGCGGTGGGGCGCAGGTTGGACTCGCCATTGGAGAAGACGGGAAACTCGACGGGAAAGCCGCCGGCTTCGTAGACGCCGCGCTTGACGTGCTCGGCAATCTTGCGGAAGTGGGCGTTGCAGGGGGTAAGTTCGGACCAGGTGTTGCAGATCCCGATGATGGGTTTGCCCTGGAACTCGTGGTCCGGGATGCCCTGGTTCTTCATCCAGCTGCGATACATGAAGCCGTTCTTGTCGGCATTGCCAAACCACTGGGCCGAGCGCAGGGTGGTCTTTTTTGTGGACATGATGGATGTCTCTTATCTATGGGATAGGCCGGGTCACAGGCAAAAGCGACCCCATCGGCACGTGTCAGCACGCGTGCCGTGAGGTCTCCATTAGGTATCAGCGCTGCTTGAAGCGGTCGATTACAACGGCCAGCAGCAGAATCGTTCCACGGATGACGTATTGGTAGAACGTGTCGATATTTTTGAGGTTCATGGCGTTCTCGATCACTGCCAAGATCAGCACGCCAGCAATGACGTGACGAATCATGCCGATACCACCGGCCAACGACACCCCTCCCAACACACATGCCGAGATCACGGTCAGCTCGAACCCCTGCCCTATCATCGGCTGGCCGGAGGTCATACGCGACGCCAGAACCACGCCCGCTAACGCACCGATCACACCCTGCATGGCAAAGATGATGATCTTGGTACGATCAACGTGTACACCCGCCAGCAAGGCGGCTTCTTCGTTACCACCGATAGCCAGCGTGTTGCGTCCGAACGTGGTGTAGTTGAGGAGCCAGCCAAAGAACAGGATGCATACCAGTGTGATCAGAATCGGCACCGGAACACCAAACATCTGGCCATTACCAAAGATAAAGAACTTCTCTTCCATTACGCCTACGGCCTTGCCGTTGGAAAAGATGTAACCCAGTCCGCGTACAATCTGCATGGTCGCCAAAGTTGTGATCAAGGCATTGATCTTGAGTTTGGCAATGACCAGCCCATTGATGAGCCCTACGCATAACCCCATTGCCAGTGCAGCGGTTACACCTAGCGCCACGCTATTGAATTCACGCATTACTACCGCTGCGACAACGCCCGCACAGGCAATGACCGAGCCTACAGACAGGTCAAAATGCCCAGATGCCAGACAGAACAACATGGTGCAGGCGACGATCCCCGTTGTGGAGATTGCCAGCCCCAGCCCTCGCATGTTGAGCGGCGAAAGAAAGTTATCGATAAACAAGGTACAGAGAACAAAGATCGCCAGGGCCGCCAGCATCATCGCCCAGTCATCAATAAAACGGCGAGTATCAAAGCTACGGCGCGGTGCCGCCAAAGCGTTGTTTTGCGTGGACATGGAACACCTCAATTGTTTTTGTATTTCGAAGCCTTCAAGGCAACGCAGGCTTGTTACATATCAGGCGCGCGTACGGGGCAATGCGAGCTCCAGCAAACGCTCTTCGGTCGCTTCGGCACGTGCCAGCTCACCCGTTACAGCACCTTCACTCATGACCATGATGCGGTCCGCAACCCCCATGACTTCCATGAGATCGCTCGACACCACAATCACTGCAATGCCTTTGGCCGCCAGCGAGTGAATGATCTGGTAGATTTCGGATTTCGCACCGATATCGATACCGCGTGTAGGTTCGTCCAGTAGCAACACCTTCATGGGCATGGACAGCCAGCGCCCCAGGATGGCCTTCTGCTGGTTACCGCCCGAAAGGTTCTTGATCTTTTGGTAAGGCGTAGGTGTTTTTACATTCAATGCGCGAATCTGCTTTTCAGCGTTTTCCTTTTCCCAGCGGCTTTGAAGCAGGCAGCTCCAGGTTGCATGCCGCGGACGTGCGCTGATATTGATGTTTTCGGCCACACTGCCCAGCGGAACGATGCCTTCTTTCTTGCGATCCTCGGGACAGAGCAGGATGCCAGCAGCGATGGCATCACGTGGGTTGCGAAGCGTCAACGCCTCGCCCTTGAGCTTGAGCACGCCCGCACTGTGCCGTTCAAGACCTGATAGCAGGCGGAGCAACTCGGTACGCCCTGCTCCAACCAGCCCGAAGAGCCCAAGGATTTCACCCTGGCAAACCTCAAAGCTGACTGGCTGCTGCAGACCACGCCCCATCAGGCCGGATACGTTCAAACAACCTTCGCCCTTTTCACGGGGACGATAGTCATAGATATCGTCCAGACTACGTCCTACCATGCAGGTGATCAGCTGATCCGGCGTGGTTTCACTCATGCGCTCGAATGTACGCACATGACGTCCATCCTTGAAGATCGTGACGGCATCGCAGATATGGAAGACTTCTTCCATCCGGTGCGAAACATAAAGAATGACTTTTCCCTCATCGCGCAAACGCGCAATGATTGCCATCAGCCGCTCGGTTTCACGGGCAGACAGGCTGCTGGTGGGCTCATCGAATGCAATTACATGGGCGCCACGAGACAAGGACTTGGCAATTTCCACCAACTGCCGCTGCCCCAGGGACAGACGCCCGACGCGCGTATTCGGATCGATTTCCTCCGCTAGGCCTTTCAGCAATTGCAGAGCCTGTTGACGAAGACGCCCACGGTTAACAATGCCGTAGCGGGCCGGCAAGTGACCCAGAAACAGGTTCTCAGCCACAGTCATTTCCGGAACGAGTTGAAGTTCCTGGTGAATCACGGCTACGCCATTACGGATACTGTCCGCCGTGTTCTTGAAGACCATGTCACGATCACCAATGCGTAGATGACCGCTACTGGGCTGGTAATAGCCACCCAGAATCTTGAGCAATGTTGACTTGCCTGCACCG
The DNA here is from genome assembly GCF_030403525.1 of Pseudomonas sp. WAC2. NCBI lineage: Bacteria > Pseudomonadati > Pseudomonadota > Gammaproteobacteria > Pseudomonadales > Pseudomonadaceae > Pseudomonas > Pseudomonas sp. WAC2. Next base: position 67,993 of record NZ_JAUEPD010000010.1, on the reverse strand, counting down.
TTTTCCCCCATCAGGGCATGTACGGAGCCGGGGCGAGCCGTGAAGTTGATGTCGGACAGCGCCTTGACGCCAGGAAACGTCTTACCAATGCCCTGGAACGCAAGGCTTTCGCCCTGCACCGACTGCTGTAATGCTTCCATATCACCTCCTAAAGCGACGCCATAGAGGCGTCGCAAGGTTGCAAGGAGTCCGTCAGGCGGACCGGATAATGCAGGAGACGGTTATTTCCAGAGCCCGATCTTTTCGAGTTCCTGTTGGAAGTTTTCGCGTGTGATCAGCGTAACCTTGTCCATGGCGGTGTACTTGGGCGGCTCTTTGCCGGTAGTCACCCATTCGTACATCATAGTGGCGGTCTGGTAGCCCTCTTCGTGTGGGCTGGGAAGCATCGAGCCGAAGAAGCCGCTGTTGGGCTTTTTCAACTCACCGATAGCATCTGTACCGTTGATGCCGATTCCGATCACGTTTTCAGCACTGAAGCCGGCACTTTCAGTCGCCCTCACACCACCCAGCACTGTGTTGTCATTCATACCACCTACGATCAGGTGCTTGGCGCTACCCGGTAGCTTGACGAGTGCGGAGCTGGTGGCATCCATGCTGCCGGGTACATCCAGCGTCTTTTGCGGAGCATAAATGATGTGGTCCTCTGGCAGACCGGCGTCACGCAACGCCTTTACAGAGCCGTCGGTACGCTGCTTTCCGGTATCAAGCTCATTGAAGGTGTTGATAACCGCGTAGGTTTCATCCCACTTCCAGTTGCGCTTCTTGGCTTCCGTAGCCATTGCCTCGCCCTGTTGACGCCCTACATCAAAGGCGGCCATGCCCAAGTAAGGCACGTCTTCCATGAACTTTCCGTCGGAGCCGACAAAGCGATCATCCACGGCCATGACTTTCAAGCCATTGATCTTGGACTTGGCCACGATGGCTGGGCCGAGGGAAACATCAGGCGGACAAATGACAAAGCCTTTAGCACCGTTAGCCGCCAGGCTATCGATGGCGGAAAGCGTTTTTTCACCATCAGGTACAGCAATCTTGAGGAGGGTAAAGCCTTTATCTTTCGCAGCTTTTTCTGCAAAAGCCCACTCGGTCTGAAACCAAGGTTCTTCAGGCTGCTTGACGAGAAAGCCGATCTTCACATCTTCGGCATGGGCGACCGAAGCCGCAGATAACGAAAGGCCCAGCGCACCAGCTGCCAAGGCAGATTTCACCAGGGAAGAAATCCCACGGCCACGAAACATAGCTACCTCCTTATTTTTATTGAATAGCTAGCGTGTACTGCATCAAATTGTGCTGACACCTGACTGACGTAATAAGACAGACCAGGCGAAACAGTCATATCATAATATGATTGGACTCGATCGGCTGCAACTTCTCCTTGAGCAATCGAAAAAAGAGAAGCGCTGGATCACAAATCGAGTCGCTTAACGTCAACCCATGAAGCGATGGCACGGCATCCCGGCCACATCCACACGCGCACAAAGCACAGAACCATCTAGAGGCTGATCACCTGCCGCACTCGTGACATAGAGCGTCTTGAGGTCGTGTCCGCCAAACACACAACTGGTGGGCCGGGACACAGGTAGCTCTATAATCGTGTCGACACAACCGTCTGGAGCAAATCGAATCAGACAGTGGCCGTCCCAGCGCGCATTCCAGACATATCCCTGCGAATCCATGGCAGACCCATCTGGATGACCACGCTCATGGGCCTGCGCCCAAACTGTTCTTTCGCCAAGCCCCTTGGCACCAATAGTATGACGGTAGATCACGCTTTCCAGCGTATCGGCGGTGTAAACGCAATCCCCCTCTGTACTCCAGAGTAGCGTGTTGGCAATGCCGATATCGCTGGCCAGACGAGTGACCTTCGCATCAGGACCGATATGAAATAATCCACCCGAACGACGGGTGATCGGCAGGTCTTCGCCCTGCTCACCTATATTGTTCTGCATGCTGCCCAACCACAGATTCCCTGCCGCGTCGCAGCGCGCCTCATTGGCGCGGTTCCCCTCAATAGGATCCGGTACGCAGAACAGTGAAAGTGAAGGTGCATGCGGTGGTGATTCCAGGTCCAGGCGGTGAACACCACTGACCATGGTCAGCAACGCATCTCCGCGTATCGTGGGAATAAAGGCCGAAACAGGCTCGGTCACCTGCCATTCAGAGTAATGCCCCCCCTCCAGTCGACAGGCTTTCTTACCTACGATATCCACCCAGTACAACGCTTGGGTGGGCTCATCCCAAAAAGGACCTTCCGCTAATTTAAAGCGATGGGATATAACCGGTTGCCACTCCATAAAGCATCCTTATTTGTAGTTATGAATGCACAGCTCACGCTAACTACTAGCCTGAGCATATTTAGAAATCGTGACAGCAGCCTTGTCGATCAACGTCATGCATGCCCAAACGCCCCGAGAGGAATCTCGCGCAGCAATGGCATCCGCCAGCTCCTTGTGCAAGGGCAGCGTTCGTTGCAACTCTGAAGGATCGACAGACGAAATCTGAAAGGAAACGGCAAGCAAGGCGCCTAGCGCGGGCACCATTTGCTCGATGAACTGGTTGTGACTGGCCGCCAGGACGCACTCATGGAAGTGCTGGTCGGCACTGTTGTAATCTCCACCTGAAAGCGAAGCTTCCAACGCCGTATAGGCTGCCTGGACGCGCCTGATCTGCTCAGGTGTTGCACGCTCGCAAGCCCAGCGCACAGCCACTGGCTCAATAGCACGCCGTAAATCAAGCAGATCCTTGACGAAATTCTCGGGCAAGCCGCCACGACTCAACCATGCCACCACCTGGGGATCGAAGAGATTCCACCGATTTAGGGGTAATACACGGCTTCCCACCTTGGGGCCCACCTCGATCATCCCCTTGGCGACCAGTGTCTTGATGGCCTCCCGCACGACCGTTCGACTGACACCCAACTCCTCACCAAGATCCGCCTCGACTTTCAGCGCATCCCCAGGCTTGAATTGCCCGGAAGCGATCAAGCTACCCAGTTTATCTACGGCTGATGCGTGAAAGTTATTCGACATTCAGACCTCGCCCTCGCCCGCTCTGACCTATAAGCATCTTAACGACTGTTGAAGGCCGTTGCTCGATCAGCGCAAAGACGTATTGTTATTGATAGAAAGCGCTCTAATCATCATATGATTAGACGAGGCAACTGAAAAGAAAAATAAGGAGGGCGGTTATTGCGCACAGCTGTGCAGCTGCCAATCAGCCGCACAGATGCTAGAGAAAACTATCAGACGTTAAGACGGAACCACACCCCGCCCCATTGCTCTGCTTCGCATTTAGCTTCCTGCTCGTTGTTGAACTCCGAAATGATTCCTCCATGTGCATAAACCACAGCCCATGCCTCCTGCACAGTTTTCTGAATGATAGATACGAATGAAACAGGCTCTTCTGGGGATACTGATGTCTGGATGCTTTCCATTTTTTGCTCATCCTTTGAATTTTATTATTGCAGCCCTTTCCTCATCCTTTTGTAGAAAGGACTACTGGATGCACGCTGAACAATATTCTTTGACAAGCAGGTCAGAACAACACATACAGACAAGCGCTGCAGTACAACTAGGACCTACGTCACGCTGTAGAAATGAAATACGTTAATTAATTCAATCTTAAGCGTGAAAAATTGTGACAGACAGATGAGCGGTAGCAAAGTGCCTTCATGGCAAAAGACTATTGCTAAACGCGAGAATATCTACCCGCAAAAGCAGCAAATTCGAGAAGTTGATTAGAGAGTCAAGCTGAACGCTTTAAGAATGGAGGTGGCCCCACCAGCCACACCCCGGCACACGATGTCACCGCTACGGCTGCTTCCTTCCGGACCTGACCGGGTTCACGGCTGATCGTTGCGGGGGGACCGGCAGGACCACCATAACGAACGTCACCAACAGGTGAGGCGCATCATTCTACTCACTTGAGCAGAAGTTACAAGCTTTTCAGTCATTTAGCGGATAATTAATAAGACGGCGCCTTCTGGATGGAGGGCGCCGTCTTATTTTCAGCTCACCTCGAAGCTGGCCAGACGATCAAGCAGAGCCTGCTCATCCAGTACCGTAACACCTAGCTTGGTTGCCTTGGTCAGCTTTGATCCAGCGCCCGGACCTGCTACGACACATGTGGTTTTGGCAGATACCGATCCGGAAACCTTAGCGCCAAGCGCCTCGAGCTTTTCCTTGGCTACATCTCGACTCATCGCCTCTAGCGTTCCTGTCAGCACCCACGTCTGACCTGCTAGCGGCAACCCTTCCACTTGTGTCCTTTCGCTTTCCCAATGCATGCCAAATTCGCGCAGCTGTGCCTCGATCATTCGCGCGCGCTCTGCGTGTTCAGCCTGACTGAAGAAATCGCGCACGGCATTCTTGGCTCTTTCGTTCAAGCCCTTCATGGCGCTCAGATCCAGCCAGTCGGCAGTAATCAACGCTTCCAGCGTCTTGAAGTGACCGGCGAGATTTTTAGCGCCGGTTGCCGCTACATAGGGAATACCCAGCTTCTCGATGAAATCGGCAAACGTGGCGTAGCCAGCGAACTCAGGATGAAGCTCACCCTCCTCCTGAACCTGCACGCCATTACGCAACAAATCACCAATGACATTCTGGTTGTGCTCTTCCTCGAAGAAGTTATGGATCTCGTACGCGACCTCATAACCAATATCGGGTAAGTAGATCAGCACTTCCGGCAAGGCCCGCTGAATACGCTCCAGACTCCCGAACGTACGTGCCAGCAGCTTGGCAGTTTCCTCGCCGACATCGGGGATGCCCAAGGCAAAAATGAAACGTGCCAGCACAGGCGTTCGGCTGTTCGCGATAGCGCTGAGCAGGTTTCTGGTCGAGATTTCCGCAAACCCCTCCAGCTGGATGACCTGTTCAAAGGTCAACGCATACAGATCAGCCGGTGACTTGACCATACCCCGGTCTACCAGCTGCTCGATAATCTTGTCGCCCAGCCCATCGATTTCCATCGCACGGCGTGACGCAAAATGAATGATGGACTGCTTGAGCTGCGCCTGACAGACCAGGCGACCTACGCAGCGATAGACAGCGCCCACGCTGACCGATTCTCGTCCCTTGCCTCGCTTGACGAGCTGTGTCCGTTCCACTTCCGAGCCACAGACGGGACAATGGGTCGGCGCCGCCACAGGCCGCGCATCTGCCGGACGACGCTCAAGCACCACCTGCATGACCTGAGGAATAACATCGCCTGCACGGCGGATGATGACAGTATCGCCAATCATCACGCCCAGCCTTTCGACCTCATCCATATTGTGCAGGGTTGCATTGGTGACCGTAACGCCGCCCACTTGAACCGGCTTGAGACGAGCAACAGGCGTGATGGCGCCCGTACGGCCCACCTGAAACTCAACGTTGGTAAGCTCCGTCAGCTCCTCACGGGCTGGAAACTTGTGGGCAATCGCCCAGCGCGGCTCCCTGGCCCGGAAGCCCAGCTCCTTCTGCCAATCGATACGGTTAACCTTGAAGACGACGCCATCGATTTCATAAGCGAGCCCATCACGTCGCTCGCCAATATCATGGTAGTAATCACGGCACGCCTGAGCACCTTTGGCCAGCTTCAGCTCCTTGCTGATTGGAATGCCCCACTTGCGAACCGACTGCAAGATCTCGTATTGAGTATTTGGCAGCGTTCCGCCCTCTACCCGTCCGTAGCCGTAACAGCAGAATTCGAGCGGGCGCTTGGCAGTAATACTGGAGTCGAGCTGGCGCAAACTGCCTGCGGCGGCATTACGTGGGTTCGCAAAGGTTTTTCCACCGGCTTCCATGGCGCGCTCATTCAAGGCTTCGAAACCGGCCTTGGACATAAAGACTTCGCCCCGCACCTCGAGCACCTCCGGCCAACCACTGCCTTGAAGCTTGAGCGGGACGTTGCGGATAGTACGCACGTTGGCGGTGATGTCCTCGCCTGTCGTGCCGTCACCACGGGTCGCCCCGCGAACAAGCACGCCCCGCTCATACAGCAGGCTTACCGCCAGGCCGTCGAGCTTGGGCTCACAGGTGTATTCAATTTCTGCCGTCTGGCTGAAAAGATTGTTACCGTTATGACTGCCAAGCTCATCAGCCAGCCCGTCCCGTACGCGGCGATCAAATTCGAGCAAATCCTTTTCTTCAAAGGCATTCCCCAAACTTAGCATGGGGACTTCATGGCGAATCGTCCCGAAAGCCGACAGGGCGGAGCCACTCACCCGCTGCGTGGGAGAGTCAGGCGTAATCAGCTCAGGGTGCTCGGCCTCAAGCGCCTTGAGCTCACGAAACAGCCGATCGTATTCGGCATCTGGAACACTGGGTTCATCCAGAACATAGTAACGGTAATTATGCGCATCGATTTCGCTGCGCAAAGAAGCGATCCGCTCAGCGGCATCTTGGGCTTGGGTCATGCTGTTCTCTCTCTAGCACCAAGGCTGGACGTCATGTCCAGCAACAGGCAGAAACAAAAAGAGCAGCATAAGCTGCTCTTTAATCGACTCTGAAATCGGCTCAGCGTTTCTGAGTCAGGCTCTTACGTTCGAAGTCGATGATACGCTGGCGGTAGTGTTCGATGGTCTGTGCCGTCATGACGCTACGCTGCTCGTCCTTTAACTCACCGTTGAGCTCGGAGGCCAGCTTGCGAGCGGCAGCCACCATCACTTCAAACGCCTGCTTGGGATGCCGCGGGCCTGGAAGGCCTAAAAAGAAGCTTACGGCCGGCGTGCGGAAGCTATCGATGTTGTCCAGATCAAACGTACCTGGCCGTACGGCATTGGCCATGGAGAAAAGCACTTCGCCGTTGCCGGACATGCTCTCGTGACGATGGAAGATATCCATATCACCGAAGCGCAGGCCGCTTTCCAAAATGTTCTGCAGCAGAGCCGGACCGCGAAAGCCGTTCTCATCACGCGAAATCACGTTGATGACCAACACCTCTTCGACGGGTGGCAGCTCTTTGCGCTCTTTGCGAGGCTCCTCCATCGCAGACAGGTCCGGCTCGGCGTCGACGATGTCCTTGCGGGCCTTGCCCTTGCCACGAGCCGGTGCCTCATCATCATCAGCCAGGGCACTGAACTGAGGTTCGGCGCCGCCTAGCTCTAACTCTTCCGCAACAGGTTCTTCGCGGCGCTTGCGAGCGGCACGACTTGGGCGAGGCGCTTCTTCCTCGCTATCAAAAGACGGCTCCTTATGTTCGACCACACGAGACGGCCCTAGTAGTTCTGAACTACCGCCCTCATCGGACTGGCCGGAGAGATTGTTGTCCAGGCGAAACTTGAGTTTCCCTTTCCCGCTCATCCGTCGCCAGCCATCGAAAAGTATGCCGGCGATTACGATAATGCCGATGATGATCAGCCATTCGCGCAGACCGATATCCATGTAAGACGCATACCTCTGTCAAAAATCAACTTCGCGCTCGCCACTTGCCCATGCATAGCAAAATGCCAAACGCCCAAAAACGGGCATAAACTAGCACGCCCGCCACCAACTTTACACCGTCTGTCGTATCAAGCTTCAGCCAAAGCAACAGCTTCTTCGACATCGACGGCCACCAAACGCGAACAGCCCGGTTCGTGCATCGTCACGCCCATCAGCTGATCGGCCATTTCCATGGCGATCTTGTTGTGTGTGATATAGATGAACTGCACTTTTTCGGACATTTCCTTCACCAGCCGCGCGTAGCGGCCAACGTTGGCATCGTCCAGAGGCGCGTCCACTTCGTCAAGCATGCAGAATGGCGCTGGATTGAGCTGAAAAATCGCAAAAACCAACGCGATTGCCGTCAATGCCTTCTCACCGCCCGACAAGAGATGAATCGTGCTGTTCTTCTTGCCCGGCGGACGCGCCATGATCGCAACCCCGGTATCGAGTAAATCTTCTCCCGTAAGTTCCAGATAGGCGTGTCCGCCGCCAAAAACTTTTGGAAACAAGGCCTGAAGGCCATTATTGATCTGATCGAATGTTTCCTTGAAACGATTGCGGGTTTCACGGTCGATCTTGCGAATCACGTTTTCGAGCGTTTCCAAGGCCTCAACAAGATCATCGTTTTGCGCATCCAGATAGCGCTTGCGCTCGGATTGCTGCTGATACTCCTCGATGGCTGCCAGGTTAATGGCACCCAGGCGTTGAATACGCGCATTCAGCGCCTCCAGCTGAGACTCCCATGCCGATTCGGTGGCATCCTCAGGCAAGGTAGCCACTACGGTCTGCAGGTCATACCCCTCTTCATGCAGCTGCTCCTGAAGGGTTTTACGGCGCACGGACAGTCCCTGCCACTCAAGCCGCTGCTGCTCCACCTGACTGCGCACCACCTGCGCCTGCTGCTCGGCCTGGGTGCGACGGCGCTCGGACTCACGCAGCTCACGATCCGCTTCCTCCAAAGCCATGCGCGCGCCTCGCAACTCCTCATCGACGCTCATACGGCGCTCAAGCAATTCTTCGAGTTTCAACCTGAGCTCTTCAATCGGTGCAGAGCCCTCTTCCAGGTTGAGACTAAGCTGCTCACGTCGCTCGTCGAGCCGAGCCGCCTGCAGCAGCAGACGCTCCAGTGCCTGCTGTGTAGAGTCATGCTGGGCTTTGAGCGACCCCAGCCTTACAGCCAGCTGATGAGCCTGCTCCTTATGCTGCCTCGCCTCCTGACGAGCCCGATCCAGCCGCTCGCGTAGCGTCTCGCGCTGAGCGATCAACAGGTCGCGGCGCTCGGTATCGGCAGCCATGGCATCCAATGCATCCTGAAGGCTCAGTCGTGCTTCACCAATCTGCTCGGTCTCGATAGCGCGTTGCTCTGCCATTTCAACCCGCTCGTCTTCAAGCCGCTTTCGGCGCAGTCCAAGCTGCTCGGCCTTGGCCTGCCGTGCCGACAGCTGAGCTCTGACTTCACCCTGGCGGCGGCTCTCCTCCTGAGATCGACGGCGGACCGTTTCGCGGCTGCGCTCTAGCTCTGCCAACTGCTCCTGCGCCTGCTCAAATGCCTTTTGCCCCTCACTCAGCCGGTGTTCCAGCTGAGTACGCTCAGCGTGTAAACGCTCAAGCTCCTGGCCGCGCGCCAGCACACCGCTTTCCGCCTCGCTGGAGCGCTGTATTCGTAAAAAGTGACGGGATACCCAATACCCGTCTCGACTGACAAGGCTCTGCCCGTCAGCAAGCCTCTGCCGCTGCGCCAGTGCGTCCTCAAGGGTCTCCACTGGAAATACATTGCCCAGCCAGGGCGACAGATCATGTGGGGCTTCGACTTTATCCAACAAGCTCCCTGGCGTTGCAGGCGCTACATGCCCAGGTGTTACCAGGCGCAGCTCGCCCTGCTCGAATGCAGCCAGGTCGAGACCGGAGAGATCATCCAGGCAAACCGCCTGCAAATCAGCGCCCAACACCGTTTCAACGGCTCTCTCCCAGCCTGACTCAACCCGAACACCCTCGGCCAGGCGGCTACGCTCATGCAGATCATGCAGGCGCATCCAGTCATCCGCCCCTTTTCCAGGATCGAGCACAGCCTGCTGCAAGGCCTCCAGGGAGACAATACGTCCCTCCAGACGCTGTAATTCACCTTGCGTTGCGGCCTGCTGGGCGGTCACGACCTGTAGCTGCTCTCGACCGATAGCCAGCTGCTCGGTGACCTCTATTTCTTCCTGGGCGAGGTCCTCGAGAATCAACTCGATTCCCGCGAGCTCTTCGCTGAGCTCGAGCAACGCCGCGTCTTCAGGGTCCGCCGCCAGTTGCGTCAGCTCGTCACGCAGACGCCGCTCGCGCTCCATGAGTCGCTCCAGGCTTTGCTCCAAGTGACGAATCCGGGACTGTTGAATATCGGCCTCACGTTGAGGCGCTGCACTGTGCTGGTTGAAGCTGTCCCACTGCTGCTGCCACGCTTGCATGGCCTGCTCGGACGCCTCCAGCGCCAGGGCAGATTCTTCAGCAGAAGCTGCGCTCATTTCCTGCTCGGGCTCCAGCATGGCCAGCTCTTCGGCCAGGGTAGCAAGAAGCGCCTGGTCATTACCCAGATGTGCGGCGGTTTCTTCCCGAGAGCGCTCGGCTTCACGCAAATCATCCTGCAGCTGACGCAAGCGCTGCTGGCCGTGCTGAATGCTCTGCTCGACCCGCGCAATGTCTCCACCAACCGAATAGAAGCGCCCCTGCACCTGATTGAACCGCTCGGACAAATCATGATGGCTGTCTCGCAGTCGCTCAATACTGGCATCAGCACTGCGCTGCTCAGCAACCAACGCTTCGAGTGCTACCTCCTGATTGCCAATGACGCGCTCACGCTGCTGCACCAGCTCATCCAGATCGCGCCAACGAAGTGCTCCCAGCTGGGCACGAAGCTGACGCTCTTCCGCCTTGTACTCCTGATATTTCTCGGCAGCCTGCGCCTGTCGGTGCAACCGTTCGAGTTGCCGTTCAAGCTCTTCACGAAGGTCCGTCAGGCGCGCCAGGTTTTCCTGGGTACGGCGAATACGGCTTTCCGTTTCACGACGGCGCTCCTTGTACTTGGAGATCCCCGCCGCTTCTTCGATGTAGTTGCGCAAATCCTCGGGACGAGCCTCGATCAGCTTGGAAATCATCCCCTGCTCGATGATCGAATAACTGCGCGGGCCAAGCCCTGTGCCCAAAAAGATATCAGTGATGTCGCGGCGACGGCATTTGGTACCGTTGAGAAAATAGGTATTCTGCCCGTCCCGAGTTACCCGTCGGCGAATGGAGATTTCCGCATAGCTGGCATACTCACCGACCAGAGAGTTGTCCGAATTATCAAAAATCAGCTCGATTGAAGCCTGAGTAACCGGTTTGCGGCTGTTCGAGCCGTTGAAGATGACATCGGTCATCGACTCGCCGCGCAAGTTCTTTGCCGAGCTTTCGCCCATGACCCAGCGCACGGCGTCGATGATATTCGATTTGCCGCATCCGTTCGGCCCTACGACTGCCGACATATTGCTGGGGAAATTAACGGTTGTCGGGTCTACAAATGATTTGAAGCCCGCCAACTTGATGGATTTTAGCCGCATGCGCCCTTCCTTCGCGTGCCTTCATTACCGGCATGGCGAGAAGACACAAGGGTGCGATTTTAACATTAGAAGGAGTCTATGCCATGGCCGACGCTCAGCGCCTGCGCCGACGTCTGGAGATCATCATCTTCCATTCCAACACCGCTCCGGGACGTTGGTTCGACGAAGCCCTCCTCTTTGCGATCCTGGCGAGCCTGGTCGTGGTCATGCTCGATAGCGTGGCGGACATCCATGCTCGATACGACGAGCTGCTGTCCCTGTGCGAATGGACATTTACCGTTCTGTTCACCATCGAATATCTGTTGAGGCTGTACAGTGCACGAAAACCTGCGAAGTATGCCTTCAGCTTTTTCGGCATCGTGGATCTGCTGGCCATCTTACCCAGCTTCATTGCGCTCTTCCTACCGAGCGCTCAATACCTATTAGTGGTCCGCATCCTGCGTCTGCTCCGGGTGTTTAGGATTCTCAAGCTTCGTCAGTACCTCACCCAGGCAAATTTTCTTGTAACAGCCTTAAGGGGCAGCCGGCAAAAGATCATCGTCTTTCTGCTGAGTGTTCTGACAATGGTGACGCTGTTCGGCTCCCTGATGTATGTAGTGGAGGGGCCGGAAAACGGCTACACCAGTATTCCCAAGAGCATTTACTGGGCTATCGTGACCCTGACAACCGTAGGGTTCGGCGACATGGTTCCGCAGACTGCCTTGGGTCAGGCTATCGCGAGCTTCGTCATGATCTGCGGTTATTCGATCATCGCGGTGCCTACTGGCATTTTTACCGCTGAGCTCTCCAATGCCATTCGAGGCGAGAACAGTATCCACAAGCCGTGCGGGGCGTGTGGCAAGGAACTCCACGAAGCACAGGCATCGTTTTGTAGCCGCTGTGGAAACTCGCTTTATAAACGAACAGTAATACCGGAATAATGTGGCCCTTCCAGAGCGGGACGCTCTGATAACAACCGATAAGAGACATCACCATGAGAAAACAACTCTTCGCTCCGCTATTGGCGGCCGGCCTGCTCCTGGGAAGTGCCGCGAATGCAGCGCCCCTGCTGAACGTTTCCTATGACGTGATGCGTGACTTCTACAAGGAGTACAACCCGGCCTTCCAAAAGCACTGGAAGGAGACCCATGACCAGAATATAACCATTCAGATGTCTCATGGTGGCTCAAGCAAACAGGCCCGCGCCGTCATTGATGGCTTACCTGCGGATGTCATCACCATGAATCAGGCCACCGACATTAACGCCCTGGCCGACAATGGCGGGCTGATCCCCAAGAACTGGGCCGAGCGTCTACCGAATAACAGCGCCCCATTCACCTCCGCTACCGTCTTTATCGTTCGCAAAGGCAACCCAAAGGGCATTAAAGACTGGCCTGACTTGGTCAGGGACGGTACGGAAGTCATCATTCCAAATCCCAAGGTCACAGGTAACGGACGTTACTCCTACCTTTCCGCCTGGGGATACGTTTTGAAAACCGGAGGCGACGAGGCCAAGGCCAAAGCCCTTGTGGGCGAGCTGTTCAAGCATGTTCCGGTTCTGGATACAGGCGGTCGCGCTGCTACCACAACCTTCATGCAAAATCAGATTGGCGATGTGCTGCTGACCTTTGAAAACGAGGCCGAAATGATTGCGCGCGAATTTGGTCGCGGTAACTTCGAGGTGATCTACCCCAGCGTATCGGCTGAAGCCGAGCCACCCGTCACGGTGGTCGACAAGGTCGTTGACAAGAAAGGCTCACGCGAAGTGGCTGAGGGATATCTCAAGTATCTCTGGTCGGAAGAAGGTCAGCGTATCGCAGCCGACAACTATCTGCGTCCACGCAATGCAGAGATTCTGGCGCAGTATCAGGACCGCTTCCCGAAAGTGGACTTCTTCTCAGTCGAGCAATTGTTTGGTGACTGGCGGACCGTACAGAAAACGCACTTTGCCGATGGCGGTGTCTTCGACCAGATCTATACCCCGCACTAACTAACAGGCGGCATAGAAAAGGCGGCTCGTAGCCGCCTTTTCTTTTCGCAAAACCCTATCAGTAATAGGCGTTTTCGCGATTGCTATGATCGGTTACGTCACGAACGCCTTTCAGGTCAGGGATACGCTCGATCAAGGTACGCTCGACGCCATCCTTGAGCGTCAGGTCAACCTGACCGCAGCCCTGGCAGCCGCCTCCAAAACGCAACACGGCAACCCCGTCTTCTACCACCTCAACCAGACTCACCATACCGCCGTGGCTGGCCAGACCGGGATTGATTTCAGTCTGCAGGTAATAATTGATGCGCTCGCTGATCGGGCTGTCTTCGCTGATCATCGGCACCTTGGCGTTGGGCGCCTTGATGGTCAGCTGACCACCCATGCGATCCTGGGCATAGTCGACGATGGCATCTTCCAGAAAGGGCTCGCTGATCGCATCGATCCAGGCGGTAAAGTCCTTCAGACCAAACGACGTATCTTCCGGCTTCTGCTCGCCCGGCTTGCAGTAGGCAATACAGGTCTCGGCGTACTGGGTTCCCGGCTGCGTAATGAAAATGCGAATGCCGATACCGGGAGTGTTTTGCTTTTCAAGCAGGCCAGCCAGGTAATCCTGGGCGGCTTCAGTAATGGTGATAGCGCTCATTTCTACTCCTCGCTTACCTGGGCGCAGTGTACGCCAGAGCGGCCTACGGTTAAAGACTTACTAGTTTAGTAGGATAAATGGCACCTGTGCTCGATTCTTTCAAGCCCGATCCGCCGATAAATCTTGGACAAAACTTTTACCAGACGTGGGAATCACATCTGGACAGGCCCCGACAGAGGGCCATCCCAGATGGACCGTGAAGCCTAAGAGGAATGCCCCATGCTGACCAACCAACCCTTTCTGACCGATATCGAAACCATTCGCCAACGAGCCCGCCAACATATTGAAGACGGTCCCATCACCGAGGGCTATAGCGCCGATCGCGAAACCGTTATCAAACTCCTTAACGATTCTCTTGCGACCGAGATCGTATGCACGCTGCGCTACAAGCGTCATTACTTCATGGCTACCGGTATCAAGGCTAGCGTTGCGGCTGCCGAATTTCAGGAGCATGCCGACCAGGAACAGGAGCACGCCGATCGCCTGGCCGAGCGTATCGTGCAACTGGGCGGCGAGCCTGATTTCAACCCTGAAGGTCTGCTCACCCGCTCCCATGCCCAATATGCCGAAGGTCACGACCTGCGTGACATGATCAAGGAAGACTTGATCGCCGAGCGCATCGCCATCGATACCTATCGCGAGATCGTGCAGTACATCGGTGATAAGGACCCAACCACACGGCGTATCTTCGAAGACATCCTGGCTCAGGAAGAAGAACACGCCGATGACATGGCTGGCTTGCTGCAAGGCCTGGATTGATCAGCACGGCATATCAAAAGCCCGCTTGAAACAGCGGGCTTTTTTCTCGCCTACTCATGCGTCTAAATAGACCGTAACCTGATTGCGACCATTATGCTTGGACCGGTAAAGCGCCTGATCGGCACGCTCCAGCAACACCTCAGGGCTCTCTACCGGCAGGCTCAAGTCGGCGATACCAATGCTGATCGTAAAGGTAATCTGCTTACCTTCGTGCTCCACCTTCAACTGTTCGGCCTGCTGGCGCAAGCGTTCTGCAAAGACCTGGGCGCCACTGCATGGCGTATCCGGCATCAGAATGACGAACTCCTCACCACCATAGCGCCCCGCCCTGTCGGTTGCCCGAATATGCCCGTTAATCAGGTTAGCCAGAGCCTGGATAACCTTGTCGCCTCCCGGATGACCGTAGGTGTCATTGATCTTTTTGAAATGATCGATATCAATAATCACCAGCCCGACATTGCAACGGTAGCGCAAATGACGCGCGAATTCATGCTTCAGGCATTCATCCCAGAAGCCACGATTGAACAGTCCGGTCAGCCGGTCGGTTCGTGACAACTGCTCCAGCTGACCATTGACCGACTGCAGCTGACGCGTGTTGGTCGCGACCCGTGTCACGTCATAGATAATGATACCGATGTAACCCACCCCGCCTCGCGTGTCATGCAAAGGCAGAATAGTGACATTCTGGTACATATGGTCTTCCAGGCCTGTAATGGGCTGGTAATTTTTGAACTTGACCAGATAGGGTCGTTGCTCCCAGATAGTAAACATTGGCGTTCCCAACATGGCGACGCCTTCGACCTTGTAACGGAACCACTCTTCATCCATCTCGGGAAAAAGCGAAAAGACCGGCTTGCCTTGCGCGTCACTCGGAACGATCCCCGAATGGTTTTCCATGAAGCTATTCCAGACTTCCACTTCATACTTGCGATTGATCACCAGCACACCGACATCGATGTGCTGCACGATATCCAGCATCCAGTGAAGATCGTCGAGTTCGATCGCCATGTATCAATCCATCATGTAATTGATTTTATTAGTAAGCCGCTTGACCGAGTCTTCGGTAAACAGCAGCAGCAAATCAAAATGTATGTCATGCCCTTCGAGGCTATAGCTCACCTCCACAGCCAGGGTCTTCTTCCAGCGCTGGCGATTGACCTGAATCAGATTCTCAAGCGCCGTATGTTGCCCCAGGATCATCGGGTGCCCCTGTGAGAAGCGCACATCGATCTGCTCCGACAAACCACTAAGGCATGCCCCGATCAGGATGCTGGCCAAGTCGAGCAGCATCTCCATCTGATCATTGTTTTGTGTGCTGCCACTGCGGAGCAGCGTTACCATGTCCTTGACTTCCGAATCATGGAAAATCAACAAGGCCTCGCCCGCAATGCCGTTACCGATAAACCCCTGGCAGACCGCTGTGACACGGCTGCCGCGCTGCACATCGGCCAGCGCCATATGCAGCTCACCTACCTCAAGGATATTGACGTTGGGAATCGGGAGCTGCACGAAGACGTTGAGCACCTTGGCCAACAACGCTGCCGCGCGACCAATGGATACGTTGACCACTTCGCGGAAGGCATCACGAAAGCTGACATCAGGATCGGGACGATCCTCCATGACGGCGTCCTTGTTGGGTGCAGACCCAAGCAAGCCATGCTGAAGCAGCAGTGCCTTGAGCTGCTCAGCATCGGCTGGCTTTTTCAGAAACGCCAGTGCACCCAACTCCAGCACACGCCGTATGGCCTCTTCCTGAACGTCGCCAGAAACCACGATCACGTTGCATGTGATGTTTTCAGCCCGCATCGCTTCCAGCGTCTGATAACCGTCCATGACCGGCATGGTCAGGTCCAGTAACATGACCTGGACCTTGCCCTGACGCAGCACGTTAAGCGCCTCGCTCCCATTGGTCGCCTGTGTTATGTCCACAGACCACTCAGGAGGTAAAGCACGAATCAGCTGCTTTCGAGCCATGGCAGAATCATCACAAACCAGTAGCGGGGTCGCAGTCACAATCGATACTCGTTAAAAATGGAAGCGTTACTACTTGAAGATAGCTCATATATCAGATGACTAAAGCAGTCTTCGTGCCATCTGACAGCTTTGCTATCATCCCTTTTTTGTCGCTGTAATCTGGATACCTGCCCATGATCGATCGCGCCGCACGCTTCTCCGCCCTGCAAACCGCACTCAAGGAGCGCATCCTTATTCTGGACGGCGGTATGGGTACAATGATCCAGAGCTACAGACTGGAAGAGGCCGATTACCGGGGCGAACGCTTCGCTGACTGGCCTAGCGATGTCAAAGGCAATAACGACCTCCTGCTTCTGACTCGTCCTGATGTCATTCAGGCGATTGAAAAAGCCTATCTGGATGCAGGCGCCGATATCCTCGAGACCAATACATTCAACGCTACGCGCGTTTCCCAAGCCGACTACGGTATGGAAGCGCTGGTGTATGAGCTGAACGTGGAAGGTGCACGGCTGGCGCGTCAAGTTGCTGACACAAAGACAGCCGAAACGCCAGATAAACCACGTTTTGTTGCCGGCGTCCTTGGTCCAACCAGCCGCACCTGCTCCATCTCGCCAGACGTAAACAATCCCGGCTACCGGAATGTAACATTCGATGAGCTGGTGGAAAATTACACTGAGGCCACGCGCGGTCTGATCGAAGGTGGCGCGGACCTGATTCTGATCGAAACGATCTTCGACACCCTGAACGCCAAGGCAGCGATCTTTGCAGTACAGGGCGTATTCGAGGAAGTCGGCTTTGAATTGCCGATCATGATCTCCGGTACAATCACCGATGCCTCCGGCCGCACCTTGTCCGGCCAGACCACTGAGGCCTTCTGGAACTCGGTTCGCCATGCCAAGCCCATCTCGGTCGGCCTCAACTGCGCGCTGGGTGCAAAAGAGCTGCGCCCCTATATAGAAGAATTGTCCGCCAAGGCCGAAACCCACGTTTCAGCCCACCCGAACGCTGGCTTGCCTAACGCCTTTGGCGAGTACGACGAAACGCCTGCACAAATGGCTGAGGTAGTTGAAGAGTTCGCGGCCAGTGGCTTTTTGAATATCGTAGGCGGTTGCTGCGGCACCACGCCCGGCCATATCCAGGCGATTGCCGAGGCGGTAGCCAAATACCCACCGCGCGCCCTACCAGAGATCCCGCGTGCTTGCCGCCTGTCCGGCCTTGAGCCATTCACCATTGATCGCACGTCCCTCTTCGTAAACGTAGGCGAGCGAACCAACATTACCGGTTCCGCCAAATTTGCCCGTCTGATTCGCGAAGAGAACTATGCCGAGGCACTGGACGTAGCCCGCCAACAGGTAGAGGCTGGCGCCCAGGTCATCGATATCAACATGGACGAAGGCATGTTGGACTCGAAGGCGGCCATGGTCACTTTCCTGAATCTGATTGCCTCTGAACCGGACATCTCCCGTGTGCCGATCATGATTGACTCCTCCAAGTGGGATGTCATCGAGGCCGGCCTCAAGTGCATCCAGGGCAAGGGCATCGTCAACTCCATTTCCATGAAGGAAGGTGTCGACGCATTCACCCACCACGCCAAGCTTTGCAAACGCTACGGTGCGGCTGTGGTCGTCATGGCCTTCGATGAGGCGGGCCAGGCCGATACCGAAGCGCGCAAGAATGAAATCTGCGCCCGTTCCTATGGCATTCTGGTCAATCAGGTAGGCTTCCCGCCGGAAGACATCATTTTCGACCCGAACATCTTTGCGGTCGCAACCGGCATCGAAGAGCACAACAACTACGCGGTGGATTTCATCAACGCGTGCGCCTTCATCCGAGACAACCTGCCCTACGCCCTCTCCTCCGGCGGCGTCTCCAACGTGTCTTTCTCGTTCCGCGGCAACAACCCGGTGCGTGAGGCCATCCACTCTGTCTTCCTGTATTACGCCATCAAGAACGGCCTGACAATGGGTATCGTCAACGCCGGTCAGCTGGAAATCTATGACGAGATTCCCAAGGAACTGCGTGATCGGGTCGAAGACGTTGTGCTCAACCGCACCCCCAATGGCACCGAAGCGCTACTGGCCATTGCCGACAAGTACAAGGGTGACGGCTCCGTCAAGGAAGTCGAAACAGAAGAATGGCGCAGCTACCCGGTAGACAAGCGTCTTGAGCATGCACTGGTCAAAGGCATCACGACCTTTATCGTCGAAGATACTGAAGAAGCCCGCCAGCAATGTGCCCGCCCTATCGAGGTTATCGAAGGCCCGTTGATGTCCGGCATGAACGTCGTTGGTGACCTGTTCGGCTCCGGCAAAATGTTCCTGCCTCAGGTAGTCAAGTCCGCTCGCGTGATGAAGCAGGCTGTGGCTCATTTGATCCCCTTCATCGAAGCGGAAAAAGGTGACAAGCCCGAGGCCAAGGGCAAGATCCTCATGGCGACAGTAAAAGGCGACGTTCACGACATTGGCAAGAACATCGTGGGCGTGGTGCTGGGCTGTAACGGCTACGACATTGTTGACCTGGGCGTGATGGTGCCGGCAGAAAAAATCCTGCAAACCGCCATCGAGCAGAAGTGCGACATCATTGGCCTCTCCGGACTGATTACGCCATCGCTGGACGAAATGGTCCACGTCGCCAAGGAAATGCAGCGTCAAGGCTTCAAACTGCCACTCATGATTGGCGGTGCCACGACCTCCAAGGCGCACACGGCCGTCAAGATCGAGCCGCAGTACAGCAATGACGCGGTGGTCTATGTAACCGACGCCTCCCGCGCCGTAGGTGTCGCCACCCAGCTGCTCTCCAAGGAGCTCAAGGCGGGCTTCGTCGAGAAAACCCGTACCGAATACGCTGAAGTGCGTGAACGCACGGCCAACCGCAGCGCACGCATTGAACGCCTGAGTTATGAGAAGGCCGTCGCCAACAAGCCGCAGTTCAACTGGCTGGGCTATCAGGCACCCAAACCCAGCTTTACTGGGGTCAAAGTGTTGGATGATATCGACTTGTCCGTACTGGCCGAATATATCGACTGGACGCCCTTCTTTATTTCCTGGGACTTGGCAGGTAAATACCCCCGCATCCTGACCGACGAAGTAGTGGGCGAAGCCGCCACTGCCCTGTTCAACGACGCCCAGGCAATGTTGAAAAAGCTGATCGACGAAAAGCTCATCAAGGCGCGTGCTGTATTCGGCTTCTGGCCAGCCAATCAGATACGCAATGATGACCTGGAGGTCTACAGCGACTCCGGTGAAGTTCTGGCAACGCTGCATCACCTGCGCCAGCAGACTATCAAGCCAGACGGCAAGCCCAACTTCTCCCTGGCCGACTTCGTAGCACCCAAGGAAAGCGGCATAACCGACTACATGGGCGGTTTTATTACTACTGCCGGCATCGGCGCAGAAGAATTGGCAAAGAGCTACGAAGCCAAGGGTGACGATTACAACGCCATCATGGTCAAGGCACTGGCCGACCGTTTGGCCGAAGCCTGTGCCGAGTGGCTGCACGAACGTGTACGTAAGGAGCATTGGGGGTATGCACGTGATGAGCAACTTTCCAATGAGGAACTCATCAAGGAACGCTACAAAGGCATCCGCCCTGCTCCTGGCTACCCGGCTTGCCCGGACCATACCGAAAAAGCCACGCTCTTCGCCCTGCTCGACCCGGAGGCGCAGTTCAACCAGGCGGGCCGCAGCGGTGTATTCCTGACCGAACACTACGCCATGTTCCCCGCCGCAGCTGTGAGCGGCTGGTACTTCGCCCATCCGGAAGCGCAATACTTTGCCGTTGGCAAGATCGACAAGGATCAGGTGGAAAGCTACACGCAGCGTAAAGGCCAGGATCTCGCCGTCACCGAACGTTGGCTAGCCCCTAATCTGGGCTACGATAATTAACTAACCTGTAGGGTGGGTTACGCCGCTGGCTGGCCCACCTCTTCCCTCTTCAGATTCTACGTACCTGCCCATGACCACCGAAACGCCCTACCTGCTCGACCAACTCGAACTCGCCGACATGCTCGAAATCGACGGGCTCCATGCGGCCAACTTTACCTTAAACGATGATCTTCTCGACCAGGCCGATGCCGCCGCCGAAGCCGGTGAGTCTTTTGAAAGCGAAGAGATCGTCCTGACCATCGAAGCGCTGGACGGACGCGAGCGCAAGCGCTGGCAGTTCAGCTACAACAGCGTAATGGAGGCCGAGCACAACACGACGACAAACAGCTGGCTGATCGAGGACCATCGTCTCGTCTGTTTTGAAGCCATTGGTGCCGACTCCGAAGACGAGTAAAGAAGCCGCTTAAACTCGATCCAATGGACTCAAGACGGCCAGCCCACCGCGATTAAGTACGTGGGTATAAATCATGGTGGTTTTTACATCGGCGTGGCCCAGCAGCTCCTGCACCGTCCGAATATCCTGGCCACTCTCCAGCAGATGCGTGGCAAAGCTGTGGCGCAACGTATGGGGCGTAGCCAGCTTAACAATGCCTGCCACCTGAACAGCGTGTTTGAAGCCACGCTGAAGCCTCTGCTCATTGAAGTGATGACGCCTGACGGCACCACTGCGGGGATCAACCGATAAGCCAGAAGCTGGAAACACGTATTGCCAGCCCCACTCCCAAGGTGCTCTAGGGTATTTGCGCGCCAGGGCATCGGACAGATACACATCACCGCGCCCTTGTGCCACTTCATGCTGATGAAGATATTTCACATGAGAAAGTTGCGCCTTGAGCGGCTCAATCAAGCGCAGGGGTAACACCGTAACCCTGTCATTCTGGCCTTTTCCGTCACGAATAAGGATTTCTCGCCGACCAAAGTCGACATCTTTAACGCGCAGCCTGACAGCCTCCATCAACCGCATCCCCGTGCCGTACAGCAAGCTTGAGATAAGCCATGGCTCGTCCTTCAGATTCGCCAGAATCTTCTGCACTTCCTCTTTTGATAACACTACAGGTAAACGACTTGGCTTTTTAGCGCGCACAACTTCACCCAGCCAGGACAAGTCCTGCCGTAATACTTATTTATAAAGAAACAGAAGCGCAGCCAGCGCCTGATTCTGGGTCGACGCAGCCACATCTTTATTGACAGCCAGATGAGATAAAAAAGACTCAACCTCCGGTGCTCCCATTTCGACCGGATGTCGATAACCATGAAAACGAATGAATCGCTTGACCCACTCGCAATAGACGCGCTCCGTTCGGATCGAGTAATGTTTGAGCCTGATTTGCTCTCGCACTTGATCCAGCAGTCGTGGCTTCCCTTCCACGACGTATAACCCCTTTATACCGTCAGTGCTCCTCGGAAACGTCCACCCTAGACAGGAAGAATGAAGATGACAAGGAAGGTTATCCGTCAAACGCCTCCAGCGTGTTATCCGTCACATGACGTCTAATAATAGTTAAATTATCAGGAAATATCGGATGTTCGAGCTAGAAAAATCTTCGGTTTTTTTTGAGCAACTTGCCCAGGAAGAGCCTTTGCTAGTTCAGAACATGGAGGTTGTCCATGAAAACAAAATGCAGCTTGATATTTGTTATCACAACCCGAAACAGTTCATTTTAAACCTAAACAATCTGCTCCGAAGTACATTGTTTTTCGTTGAGGTGTCAATTAAAAACACTCCAGATTGGTTGAAGGACGCAGTTAACACATATAGAAGTCAAAATTTAAAAGAGTATGAGATTCTAAAGCACCTAAGAAATGTAAGTGCACACCAAGCCCTTGTGTTTCCCGAAGAATCATTGGTTGGAGGATTATATAGGCTGCGTTCAGAGATAGAATACAAGCTGAAGCTTGGGTTGGGTGACCACAACAAGCCAGGCAAGTACTCATGGGACTTAGCACTAAAAAACACGCAAGATATCTTTCATGACCTTCTGGCATTTCAGAGTATTGCTTTCATGGATTTGGAGCATTCTGCTCTTGGAGAATGCCTAGGGATAACAAGAAAGTGGTTCTTTAAAATCAACTTCAAAAACAAAACCGATTCGTATAATGAAACCGTAGATGTTTATCAAATGGCTTGCTCGTTTTCTACGCAGCTACTAGATACGGTTTGTCATGCATACGCTGAGAATAAAGGTATTGGATTTAGTCAAAAGTTTTACCATACGCTGGGCGAACATAATTTCATAAACACGATATTAGAAGTTGACTTATATCCCTCACTATTTTCAGAGTGGTGGGGAGGAAATGTAGAGCCGCTTAATTTCGGAACCTTAGTCGAAAGAAATCAAGGTGCTAGGCATTGGTATCAAGATCAATGGCATAAAGACGCGTATTCAAAGCTCTGCAATACTTCAGAATCCTATAAAGCTCAGCTGCTAAAGCTTGCTGGCTTAAGGCCAGATGAATTTTTTGATGAGATAAATTACCCCGAATTCATATCATTTGTGAATCTAAATCATTGGCATCTTAAGAAGGCGTTTAACGCAAGCTTAATGAACACGCCGATTGAACCAAATGAAGTAATGATGCTGCAGCGCTTAGGAAAGATTTTCATTGCAGAGCACGAAAAAAAGAAGCTCTGCACAACAGAATCCACATGCGAAAATTTCAAAGATCATCTACGTAAGCTAGCAGCTAAAATTTAACAAACGCGTCAATTAGGACGCTCGCAAGCTCGCGCCTATTACGCGGACGTTAGAGGATTACCCCATGAAATTCAGCGGAGAAATTGATGTGGCTAATGAAGCCCATCGTTGGATATATCAAATCCCTCGCTGCGTTATTTCAGAGGGAAAAATTAGCTTCGATTTTGTGGGCATAAAAGAAGGCTGTAAATTTACAGGGCACTGCATTGCCAACGAGCGGTCGCCTCAAAAGTACTCAGGTCTAGGTAAGTTCCAATATGAAGGGTACGAGGCTTACGAAAGTTCTATTAAAGTATCAATAAAACTTGAAGATACATTCTTGGAAATATCAGGAAAGTGGCTTGAAGATGGCGTTGAATACAGAATGGACGGCGAGCTTGAGAAAGACCTCTAATCATTGGTTCAAATCGCTCGCTGTGCTTGCTGGGACGGGCTAAAGCCCGCCCCTTAACTAAACGTTAGATTTTTATGCCAATCAAAAAGAAACTCGATGCATATCAAGGCAAATTATCTGCCTCAGAAATTGCAGCCGGCATGAACGCGGCCAACGCCAACGCCCTGCGTCTAGCAAACGATGCTGAGAAATTGCTGAAGACCGGAAGCTTTCCAACTGCAGCATCCCTCGCAGCTCTGTCTATCGAGGAGTCCGGAAAGGCTTCAATCCTACGCCAGCTTTCTACGGCTACTACCGCAGAAGAAATCAAAGCAAGCTGGAAAAATTATCGCTCTCATACTCGCAAGAACGTTCAGTGGTTGCTTCCTGAGCTCGCAATAAAAGGGGCAAGGAAGCTAGAAGATCTGCGCCCTCTCTTCGATGAAGATGCAGAGCATCCATTTATCCTTGATCAGCTAAAACAGCTTGGCTTTTATACGGATTGTTTGGGTAATAAAAATTGGTCGATGCCTAGCAACATCATCGACGAAAAACTCTCTCAATCACTCGTCCAAATAGCAAAGCTTCTCGCGGGAAAGAGCGAAGTTACTACAAAAGAAATTGAGTTATGGATTGAGCATGTCGGCCAGGCTTCAAAGAGCGATTTTTCCGCCATGAAAGAGGCTTTGATTAAATGGTACGCAGCAATGCAGGCTGCTGGGCTTAAAGAGCGCGGAGCCAATTCAATGGAAAATTTCATCAAAAACGGCGTAGCATTCCCAAAAATCTAACTAGTGGTTCAAGTCGCTCACTTCGCTCGCTAGGACGGGCTAAAGCCCGCCCCTTAACCAAACGTTATGTTACTCACCAAATTATGGAGGATGCTGTGAGCAAAGAAGTTGAATGCCTAGTAAGAAAAATGGAGGAGGAATATGGTGTGTTTCATGGTTTCCTGAAAAATCATGAACTGGACCTCTCTGATGACTATAAGAAAATTATCTGGGCTTACTTTAGAATATTTTCAACGCACTACGAAGCAATCAATCACCTGATCTACTCCGGGGGCTATCACACTTCAGGAATTATCTTAGTAAGAACAATGCTTGAGATTCATATTAAAAGCTATTACCTAGAATTTATAGCCAAAGAACAAGGTGACGATGTAAATGAATATATAAATGAAGAGAAGCAATTCCCTAGCTTCTTTCAGATGACAGAAAAACTAGAAAAGGTAAAAAATCCAAAAGGAAGTAGTTTCGACGGTGCATTTTCTCAATTTACGAAAAAACACATGGCAAGCTATGAGAAGTTCTCTCTCTTTAGTCATGGCAAAGGAGAACTTTTAAAATCATACTATGAGCACGAAAAAATGTCCTACACAACCGAGCAAATCACCGACGTACTAAATACGGTGAAGGGCATGTTTTCGACAATAGGTATGCTTTTATTCTTCACTCAAGGAATGCAAAAAGAACTTCTTGCATTTATAGGTAAAATCGAACTGCCGCAACCAAAGTAACATAACGAGTGGTTCAAGTCGCTCGCCGCGCTCACTTGGACGGGCTAAAGCCCGCCCCTTAACCAAACGTTAGAAATATTGAAAAAGGAGATCCCATGAGTAAGTACCATATTGCGTTGTCGTTCGCTGGTGAAGACAGAGATTATGTCGATCGTGTCGCGAACCATCTACGCGAAAACGGTGTCGAGGTATTCTACGATAAGTTCGAGGAAACCAAGCTCTGGGGAAAAGATCTCTATACATATTTGACGGACATATACCAAAACCGCGCGTTATATACGGTTATGTTCGTGTCTGAAGCCTACAAAGAAAAATTATGGACTAACCACGAGCGCAAAAGTGCTCAGGCTCGAGCTTTTACCGAAAGTCAAGAATATATCCTGCCGGCAATGTTTGATGAAGCTGTGGAAATTCCAGGGTTGCTGAAAACCACTGGCTACATTAGCTTGCGTGGTCTCGAACCGGAAAAATTCGGTGACAAAATAATTCAAAAACTTGAGGATAGCGGGGTATCTCTTCAGGTTGAGGAAAAGTTCAGTTATTCAAGTTTTGCTAAAGCAGATATAGATTTTCCTCTCGCTGACTACCCCTCTGTATCTCAGATCCTTACCGATTTAAAGTCCAGCAATTGGTACACACAAAATCCCGCTATAAATAAGATATTCCAACTTGATTTGAACAATCTTAGTGATGACGAGTTATTCGTACTCGGCCGAAATATATATCAAACAGCATGTGGGGGAGAAAATAAGGCAAACGATATATTAGATAACCTGAGAAGAGAGATGGCGACTATTCCTCAGGCTCCGGCCGAGCACCTAATCAACGGCATGTTCTATGAGGTGTATTTTGATTCCAAGGGCGAATTTCGTGGCCGAAATTTGAAAAGTCGGTGTTTAGACGAGTTGCTAGAAATTCAATCCGTTGAAAAGTACTCAGACTCAATAAGCTTTATAAAGCGGGTCCTCCAGCCTTATAAAGACCAGTTGCCAATCATACCTAATTCGAATCCGCAAATTTTGATCGTTGAGCTTGACCTTCAGAAAAAAGATCCTCCTTCTATAGAGTCCATCGTGGTTAAAGGTCAGGAGCTTCTAATTGATACGGAAGAGGACGAGGATTCTTTCAGCAACATATGGAAGTTGTCCTTTAGAGAGTTTAGTTTAGATACTTTTAAAGAAACCATCTCTAGAGAATGGCATGTTCCTGAGAAACAAATTGAGTTAAGACCAGAGAGCGGTGAAGCGATAAAGTATTCTCTGCCTAAGGGAAAGACCATTGGTTACCCGGATTCAGAGTAGCTTTTTAGACTAATTTCTCACCAATGGGTGAAGCCGACCGGTACTACGCTGTGCTCCGTCCCGGCGGCTTACCCAAGGCGTTAGGCTGCCTCGTAATGCACCTGTACCAACTCAGATTTTTCTTCTCTGCCGGGAGCAACGTTTGCCTTTGGGCCGGGAATGAAGCTGCGCACAAGAAGTGGGATTACCCAATTGATGCCCAGGGCCTTCCGCTGCCTGAAAACACATGGCGATTTTCGCTCTACATTTGTGCTTGGTACGACACGAGCATAGATTGGAGCTATCCACCAAACCCTTCGCCTTGGGACGTGCGAGAGCGCACCGACTTCAATCTATCTGCGCAGCGACTTCTGGGTAATCTTCGTGAGCAACTGGGAGCAGACTTTGAGATCATCGATGAGTCAGAAACGGCCTAACATGCGGTTCAAGGCTCGTTCGCTTCGCTCACTTGGACGCGCTAAAGCGCGCCCCTTAACCTGAACGCTAGGCCTTTCATGAAGTCAGCTGTGACTCATCTACATAAACAGGCACTACGCTGGTTAGTAGCAAATCGGCCTGAAGAGTTGCGAGAGTTGATGGAGGGCGAGTCTTGTTACACGCTACCGCACAGCATTGGCATCTCAGAGTCAAGCAGAGAAGAAAGCCGTGCTTGGGTCATGGCGATTTATCATGTTAGGTATGCAGCGCAGTTCGGTCTTTCGCAGCAGAGAGTCCTCAAAGGTACATACGTTCATTCATTGTATTCAGCGGAGTTTGAATATTGGTTAGAACTGGGAGCCCCCGGCATCAGCGCCGAAGAGCTAACCAACTATCTGAACGAAGTACCAATTCAAAATTATGATCAGTAAAGTGATCAAACAAAAGCCTAACAACTGGTTCAAACCGTTCACTTCGCTCACTGGGACGGGCTGAAGCCCGCCCCTTACCTGAATTAAAGCCAACATCTGGCCGCTAACGCTGAGTAAGGGCATAAGCTTTTGTACTATCTCAGCCACATGGCCATTCACTGTGATGAATAACCGCACTTTCATACATTGTTAAACCTTTACACAAACAAAAATCGCATTCCCAGAGGCCCCATCCCAAGGGATGATCTTCTCATAATCATGCTCCAGAACATGAACCTCAAAGTACGGCTGCAATAGCGTCTGTAACTCGCCGAAACTTACAGCCACCATAGGGTGTTCGTCGTGCCATACCTGGCGCTCATCTGCTGTCGTTTTTTCGATGCGAAGTTTCAGTGACTGCTGCTCGCCCTCTCCCCTGTAATTCCAGCAGGAGCTGAAATTAAATAAGCCGTCAGGGTGATTGGCGGTGTGCGATACAAATGAGTTGTTATCGATAGTGTTCTTGTCGACTGCGTTGAAGCAGAAGATGCCATGATCGGCCAATGCGCCATATACGCTGGCGATACAGGCCTTCAGCCTTTCAACACTTGCGCTGTAATGAATGGAATACAAAAAGCAGGTAATAAGGTCTACCGGCTCTTCTACCGTGAAACTGCACATGTCCTGCAAGGAAAACTGAGCTTCGGGGCAGCGAGTGGATGCTCTATCCAGCATAGGCTGATTGATGTCGAGCCCCGCACTTTGATAGCCAGCATCAATAAAATGCCGAACATGCGGCCCTGTTCCGCAGGCAAGGTCGAGGTGCCTGCTTCCGCCACTCCCGAATAACTGATGCAGCCGATGAATGCAGTGGCTTTGCGCCTGATAGTTGATATCGGCGCACATGAGATCGTAGTAACCCGACAGATCGGTATAGAGGGCGTTGCCGGGCATGATGACCTGATTTGAGTGCAGCGTTGGGGGGCGCGCATCATATCCGAAGCGGGTCATCGTAAGAATGGGCGCTGTGGAAGTAAATCGGCCTTTACGGGCCTATTGTGCGCGATAGCGAGCTTGACTCGCATCGCTTGGAGCGCTCAGAGCAGCATGCTAGATGCCTTGCTGGCTTAACGTTTAAAGAATCTGTCATCCACGCCCTATACCGTAACCCTGGTAAGCAGCGCGTCTCCAGATCGTGTTCAGGCAAGAAGTGTTGAAGCCCTCTCCTTCACTCAAGCTTTATATCACCTAGGAAACGCTCCGCCTCAACAGGAGAGCCAAGATGACAAGGAGCGCTGATGCCCCTTCGAAAGATCAGCTTATTCGTGACCTTACCAAGGCCCGTACCGGCCTGATCCACACCTATGTAATGCATGTTGTGTGGTTTGTGGTCATGTGTGTGTTCTTCACGTTGCAGTGGGAAAAGCACGGTATGCAGGCGTCAGTTCTGCTTACACTCGTCACGCTTCCACCTGTGCTGTTCTACACCGTGCGGGTTCACAGGCTCTGCCGCAGCATTGATCCCAAAGCGCGTACGGTCGGGCTGATGACCGCGTTGATCACAACGTTTGTGTTGAGCCCTTTTGAATCAGGATTGGTTCTTCCAGCCAAGAACCTGATGGCTGCAAACAAGATTCTCAAGGCTCATCAGCAGGTGACAGCTCCGGCTCCTGTTGCCAAAACAGCCAAACAGCTGGGGCAAGCCTGAGCTGCCTATCTTTACCAGATACCATGCCCTGCTTTTTTATCCGATAAAGGTGATGATTCATGATCTCTGTCGAGATTGACGGCCACCGCTTCCAGATGCGTGCAGCGGCCGTTGTGGAACACGACAACCATATTCTGCTACACCGAGGCGTGAATGACTCATTCTGGGCATTACCTGGAGGCCGGGTTGAGCCAGGTGAAAACGCCCAGGCCACACTTGTTCGCGAAATGATGGAGGAGCTTGACGAGCCTATCGTTTGTGGCGAGCTACTATATTTGGTTGAAAACTTCTTTGATTACCTAAACCAGCCAAATCATGAAATCGGCTTGTACTTTCGCGCTCAGCTTCATAGCCACTCTGCCCTTCTCGATAAGTCGCGTACCCATAACGGCACTGAGGCTGGAACATCATTAGAGTTTCGATGGTTTCCCAGGGCATCCCTTCGTGATGTAGACCTGCGCCCTGCCTTTTTGCGTGAATCGCTTACCTTACCGACGCTTAACTTTCTGCATGTTGTGCAGCGAGGTTAAACCCTGCATGGCTATACCTTTTCTCCCTTGAGTAAGGCGCCCGGTTGGTCTTGCACTCACTTGGCTTGCCCGGTAAACCGTGCCACCCCACCATTTCACTACCTACCTTAGTAGCCTTATAGGCTCGCGCCGCTTCGATTGGGTCTATAGTGGAAGAGCCACGTATCGCGGCATCACCTGAAGCAAACAACTCGAATAAGGAATTGCTGAGTGAGCATGTTTAGTCGACGTCGTATTCTGGCGTCCATGGCAGGAGGGACTGCTGGCCTCGCGCTGATCAATCTTCAAGGGTGCTCGTCGTTCGGGTCAGACGGTTCTGGCCAGACCAACGATTGGGCCATGGCCGATGCGATCCGCCGCAAGACCACCGTCCCCCGCTTTCCAAACGTAGACTTCGATATCCGCCGCTATGGCGCGGTAGGCGATGGTCGTACCGATAACTCCAAGGCTTTTGCCGCCGCTATTCAGGCCTGCTCCGCTGCTGGCGGTGGTCGGGTACTGGTAACCGGTGGCGATTACCTGACCGGTCCCATCCACCTCAAGTCCAACATCAACCTGCATATCGAAGAAGGCGCAAAGATTCGCTTCATTACCGATTCCAAGGCTTATCTGCCTGCGGTGTTCACTCGCTGGGAAGGCATGGAGCTGATGGGTTATTCGCCGCTGATCTACGCGTACCGCCAGAAGAACATTGCCATTACCGGCAAGGGCGAACTGGACGGCCAGGCCGACCGCACTACGTGGTGGCCCTGGAAAGGCAACAAGGAGTGGGGTGTGGAGGGCTATCCTTCTCAGGATGCCGGCCGCGAAGCGTTGATGAAGGATGTGGAGGCTGGCATACCGCCAGAGCAACGGCTGTATGCCGAAGGCTACTATTTCCGTCCACCTTTCGTGCAGCCTTATCTATGCGAGAACGTGCTGATCGAGGATGTACGCATCGTACGGGCACCCTTCTGGCTCTTGAACCCAGTGTTGTGCGAAAACGTGACCGTGCGCGGCGTGCACCTGGAAAGCCTGGGCCCGAACTCCGACGGCTGCGACCCCGAGTCCTGCCGCAACGTAGTCATCGAGAATTGCTTCTTCAATACCGGTGACGACTGCATTGCCATCAAGTCCGGACGTAATGCGGATGGGCGCCGGATCAATCGACCTGCCGAGAACATTGTCATCGCCAACTGCAAGATGGAGGCAGGCCATGGCGGTGTCGTGATTGGCAGCGAGATCTCGGGCGGCGCACGAAACATCTTTGTCGAGCATTGCAGCATGAGCAGCCCTGATCTGGAGCGCGGTATCCGCTTCAAGACCAACTCCATACGCGGCGGCGTAATCGAGCATATTCGCTATCGGGATATCACCATTGGAGAGGTTCAGAATGCGATCGTCATAGACTTCCACTACGAGGAAGGCGATGCCGGGAAGTTCGACCCAACGGTGCGCGATATCGAAATTCGCAACCTCGTCTGCCAGCGTGCCGATCAGGTATTTCAGGTTCGCGGCTTCGAACGGGCACCCATAAAAGACCTGCGACTAGCGGATGTTCATTTCCAGAAGGCAGGTGGCATTGGTGTGCTTGAGCACGTGGAGGGTCTGACTGCACAGAACGTCACCATCAACGGGCAACCGTTTACCAGATAGCGGCATAAGATCAGGGCGGGTCGGATAAGTCCCGCCCTTTTCGTGCATCCCAGGTAAACTAGTCTTCTTTTCTAACGTTTGCCTCTCCTCATGACTGACTCCATTCGCCTTTCTAAACGCCTCATTGAACTGCTGGGCTGCTCGCGCCGTGAGGCTGAGCTGTATATCGAAGGGGGTTGGGTAACGGTCGATGGCAATGTTATCGACGAGCCGCAATTTCAGGTTCACGCCGAAACGGTGGCATTGCTACCAGGCGCTTCGGCTACCCCGCTGGAGCCTGTAACGTTTCTGGTCTATCAGCCCGCTGGCATTACTTCACTGCCAGACGCTGACAAGCATCTGCTTAGCCGTGAAACGCACTGGGCGGAAGACCCAAGCGAGCGGCCGGTACTCAAGGGGCATTTTGCTCGCTTAAAGCCAGGGCTGGCATTGCAACCCGGCGCGGAAGGGTTGGCGGTTTATAGCCAGGACTGGCGGACGCTGCGCAAACTGACTGAGGACGCAGCCAAGCTTGAACAGGAATATGTCGTTGAAGTCAGTGGTGAGATAGTGCAGAACGGGCTGGAACGCCTCAAACGCGGTCATACCCATAAAGGCCAGCCACTTCCTGCCTGCAAGGTCAGCTGGCAGAACGAGACACGCTTGCGTTTCGCCATGAAGAATCCCGCACCTGGAATCATTCAGCGCCTTTGTGAAAGCGTTGGGCTAAAGGTAGTCAGCATGAAGCGTCTGAGAATAGGCGGCGTTTCGATGGGCAAGCTCCCCTTGGGGCAGTGGCGCTACCTTTCACTTCAGGAACGCTTCTAACCGCGCTGCTCTTTACGTCTTTCACGCTTACCCAAGGATCACCCGCATGCTCAATAACGATGTATTACGCAGCGTTCGCTACATGTTGGATATCAATGACCGGAAGGTTGCCGATATCTTTAAACTGGCTGGCAAAACGGTCAGCTCAGATGACATTACCGCCTTTCTCAAACGAGATGATGAGACCGGGTTCGAGCTGTGCCCGGACGAGTTGATGGCCAGCTTTCTGGATGGTCTGGTCTTCCACCTACGCGGCAAGGACGAGAGCCGCCCCGCCCCTCCGCTTGAGCTGCCGGTTACGAACAACCTGGTGATGAAAAAGCTACGCGTGGCCTTTGAGCTCCGGGAAGAAGACATTTTGCAGATTTTGCAATCCGTAGACTTCACTATTACCAAGCCAGAGCTCAACGCGGTGTTTCGCAAGTTTGGACACAGCAACTACCGCACCTGTGGCGATCAGTTATTACGAAATTTCCTGAAGGGCCTGACGTTACGCGTGCGAGGCTGACCTACCCGTAGCAACCGTATTCCGCCTTATGAATCAGTAGTCTATTTCATGCGCATCCACGACGTTCAAAACCGCCTTGCCGACCTCGGCGCCAAACCCATGCACATCGGACGCGTCAGTCGCGCCTGGCTGAAAGGCCTGCCACTCGACACCGGGACACGGCATCAGCAAACGGAAAACTTTCTGCCGCTGACCGTTCGTGAAGGGCTACCTGAGCTTGCCTGCACACTCGACGGGCTTGCTCGATTGAAATCAGAGCACCTTGCTGCCGATGGCTCAGCGCGCCTGCTCGTAGAGCTGACCGACGGGCAGATGGTGGAAAGCGTACTGTTGCCTCGGGACGGTCTGTGCGTCTCTACACAAGTGGGATGTGCAGTGGGCTGTGTATTCTGCATGACGGGCAAGAGTGGTTTGCTGCGCCAAGTGGGTAGCGCTGAAATTGTGGCTCAGGTAGCGCTGGCTCGTCGTTTCCGGCCGGTCAAGAAAGTGGTCTTCATGGGGATGGGCGAGCCGGCCCATAATCTGGACAACGTACTGGAAGCGATCGATCTGCTCGGCACGGAGGGCGGCATCGGCCACAAGAACCTGGTGTTTTCAACCGTGGGGGACATGCGCGTATTTGAGCGTCTGCCTCAGCAAACCGTCCGTCCAGCCCTGGCGCTCTCGCTTCACACGACCCGTGCCGACCTGAGACAACAGCTGCTGCCCAAGGCCCCCCGGATAGATCCGGAAGAACTGGTCGAACTTGGCGAAGCCTATGCTCGCCAAACAGGTTATCCCATCCAGTATCAATGGACGCTCCTGGCCGGCATCAATGACAACCAGGAAGAGCTGGACGGCATCCTGCGCCTGCTCAAGGGCAAGTATGCCGTTATGAACATGATTCCCTACAACAGCCTGGAGGGTGATGACTACCAGCGGCCACGCGGTGAGCGTATCGTTGAGATCGTCCGCTATCTCCACAGCCGTGGTGTATTGACCAAAGTCCGTAATTCAGCCGGCCAGGATATCGAGGGTGGTTGCGGGCAACTTAGAGCGCGCGCCGTGCAGACCGTTGACAGCAAGCGGCTGATCAAGCGGGTCCGCTAAGCGCCACCCCGCCCTGGCGGCATTACCGTACCGCTTTACACATGGACATCTTTTTGCCCGAGGCCTGCTCACTGTAGACAGGCTCGCAGCAATAAGGATGTCCATGAAACTCTCCCCATACGATCATTGCCTCTTCTGCGTCCATGCCGTTATGGTTGCCACTACAAGCAGGTCGAGCGCGAGAAGATCTACCTTTCCAATGATGACGAAGCTACCTGCTTCGATCTGATCGGCGCAAAAAGGTGCCTAGTCTCCAGCTCAACGATGGCAGCCGCATGGATGAGCGTCTTGATAATGCCTGAAAGCTGGATGAGCTGGGCAACCTAGAGCGTGTCATACGCACCGGAGCCGATATCAGTGCCACTCTTGAATGCATCGACAGCATACGTCTCGCCATTAATGGCCTGCTGATTCCGCGCAGTGTTGCGATTAGCCCGCCGGAACTCGTAACCATCGGCGTGTGATTATTTTCAGCTGCGCAAGGAAACGATGATTGAGCGCTCATTTGGGCAGGTCCTTGAAGAAATACTCCTCCGCAAGCAAAGCGCAGAAAAAATGCTTGTAGGGCTAAAGGTTTTGCTCATACCGGCAGATAACGGTAACACCCTTAGCTGGGACGACATACTGATCTATCCAACGCTGCGCAACCTGACGATGGTCAAGGGCCTGGCTATGCCACCCATGTAAGCCACTACGTTGAGTTCGTAGCCGCACTTACCGGCACGTACACCTCTACGATAGAGCTTCGTAAGCAGTCGTTTAAGGCAAAGCGTTTCATCTGCCGGTGCGAAGCGATAGGTCTGTACACGTCCTGTGCAGGAAGGAAACCTGTTAGCTCAAAGGCCTCTGCCCTGGCAGACGCAAAAAGGATCTGTACGATGCCGGATATCGATATCCATCAAGACCCCTTCGTTCAAGGCCTGAAGGAGCGCTTGCCCAGCGACCTGAAAGAGTCGTTCACCGAGGAGCAACTCCAGGCGCTCAAGGTTGCGTTTGGCGCCCGCCAATGGGGAAAGCATGCGGTTGACCTTCGCGCCACGTTCAAACTGTGGCGCTGGCGGTACTACTGTGTGTTCCTGGTTGGCCGCAACCGCCGTGATTTGTCCCGGCGCCAGCATGAATTGTCCCAAATGGCTAAAGCCTTTGTGATTGCTATCTTCTTGCTGTTTAGCCTCGCTGTCGGCTTGGTCATTCTTTATCTAATCAAATCCGCCCTGAACATCGATATCTTTCCTGATTTCTCATTCGGGGTATGGACCTGGTTCAAGAGCCAGTTCAACTAGCCTATCGTTTGTTAAAAAGCAGCATCCCAATAATACTGGGATGCTGCCTTGCCATACCTGCTTGAATCACCTCTTATCGCCCAAATCGATTTTTATATAAAAAAACATCACTTTTAAGCATATACGGGTGCTGTTATCGTGGGCATATCTGATAAGAACGCGCAGTCGTGCGCGCACAGCCTTAGCCTGAGCAGGATTTTTAATGTACGTATACGACGAATACGACCAGAGGATCGTCGAGGAACGCGTCAAGCAGTTCCGCGATCAGACCCGCCGTTATCTGGCTGGTGAGCTTTCAGGCGAAGAGTATCGCCCACTCCGCCTGCAGAACGGCCTGTATATCCAGCGCTACGCCCCTATGCTGCGTATCGCAGTACCGTATGGCCTGCTCAACACCAAGCAAGTACGCAAACTGGCGCAGATCGCCCGCGACTACGACAAAGGGTATGCCCATGTCAGTACGCGCCAGAACTTTCAGTTCAACTGGCCTGAGCTTGAAGAGATTCCAGATATTCTGGCCGAGCTGGCTACGGTGCAGATGCATGCCATCCAGACCAGTGGCAACTGTATTCGTAACACAACAACCGACCAGTTCGCCGGTGTAGCGGCGGACGAGCTAGTCGACCCGCGTCCCTGGTGCGAGATCATCCGCCAGTGGTCGACCTTCCATCCCGAATTCGCCTACCTGCCACGCAAGTTCAAGATTGCCGTGAACGGCGCCAAGATGGACCGTGCCGCCATCGAGGTTCATGACATTGGTCTTGAGGCAGTCAAGAACGAAGCGGGCGAGCTTGGCTTCCGCGTGTTGGTAGGTGGCGGACAAGGCCGTACGCCTTACGTAGGTGCGTTCATCAAGGACTTCCTGCCCTGGCAGCATCTACTGACCTATCTGGAAGCGATCCTGCGCGTCTATAACCGTTATGGTCGTCGGGATAACAAGTTCAAGGCACGCATCAAGATCCTGGTGAAGGCGCTGGGTGAAGAAGCTTTTGCCGAGAAGGTCGAAGCGGAATGGGCGCATCTTAAAGACGGCCCTAGCACCCTGATCGAAGCAGAAGTCGAGCGCGTGTCCAAGTTCTTTGTTGATCCGGCTTATGAAGCGCTCGAAAACCAAAGCGAGGCCTTGACTAAGCTGGACACCGAGAATCCGGGCTTTGCCCGCTGGAGAAGCCGCAACACCTTCCCGCACAAGAAGCCGGGTTACGTAGCGGTAACGCTATCCCTCAAGCCCACCGGCACAGCGCCTGGCGATATCACTGACAAGCAGCTCGACACCGCTGCCGATCTGGCGGACCGCTATAGCTTTGGCGAGCTTCGTACGTCCCACACGCAAAACATCATCCTGGCAGATGTCCGTCAGGATCAGTTGTTCACGCTGTGGAACGAACTGCGCGAGAATGGTTTTGCGACACCAAATGTGGGCCTTTTAACGGATATGATCTGCTGCCCAGGCGGCGACTTCTGTTCGCTGGCGAATGCCAAGTCCATTCCGGTGGCCGAGTCGATCCAGCGCCGCTTCGACGATCTGGACTATCTGTTCGACATCGGTGATATCGATCTGAACATTTCCGGCTGCATGAACGCCTGCGGGCATCACCATGTAGGCCATATCGGTATTCTGGGCGTAGACAAGAAAGGCGAAGAGTTCTACCAGGTATCGCTCGGCGGCTATGCCGGTCGTGACGCCAGCTTGGCAAAGATCCTGGGCCCCTCCTTTGCTCAAGACGAAATGCCGGATGTGATCGAGAAGATCATCAATGTCTACGTCGATCAGCGCACCGAAGATGAGCGTTTCATCGATACCTACCGCCGTATTGGCATCGACCCCTTCAAGGAGCGCGTCTATGCAAAGAATCATTAAGGGACGCGAGGTCGTTACCGATAACTGGCACCTGCTGCCAAAGGAAACCACCTTCGAGGAAATTCCCAACAGCGATAACGTCATCATTCCCGCTGCGCTCTGGCTTGAGCATGGTCATGCCTTGACGACACGCGACGGCGGGCTGGGCGTTTGGCTGGATAGCGATGAAGAGCCGGAAAGCATTGCTGATTCCCTGGAGCATTTTCAGGTAATCGCCATTAATTTCCCGGCCTTTACTGACGGTCGCGGCTTCAGCTACGCGCGTCTGCTGCGGGAGCGTTTTGGTTACAAGGGAGAGCTTCGCGCCATTGGCGATGTGCTCCAGGACCAGCTCTTTTTCATGCAGCGTTGTGGCTTTGATGCCTATGTGATCCGTGCAGATCGTGATCCAGAAGCAGCCCTGGCAGGCCTGGACGATTTCACGGTTGCCTACCAGAGCGGTGTAGATCAGCCCCAACCGCTTTTCCGGCGACGCTTGGCCTGATGAAAAAAGCCCCGTATTAGCGGGGCTTTTTTTATAGGCTATGTATTCATTGAAGATTGACGAGTGCCCGTCCGATCATTTTACCTGCCAACATCTGATTGATAGTGCCTGGCAGATCATCAAGCGGTACTTCTCGTGTGATTTCATCCAGCCCCTCCAGCCTCCACTCTGCCGAAAGCTTTTCCCACATGGCTGCTTTTACAGATAGGGGCAACTCTACCGAGTCTACCCCCAGTAGATTGACACCACGCAGAATGAACGGAAAGACCGATGCCTTGAAACCACTGCCAGCCGTCAGGCCGCAGCTGGCAACGCTTGCGCCATAGCTCAGGGACTTCACGATATTGAACAGGATGTCACCGCCCACGGTGTCTACCGCGCCGGCCCATTGCTCTTTTAAAAGCGGCTTTTCAATACCATCTAATACCGTGGCACGATCCAGGATCTGTTGTGCGCCAAGGTGATGGAGAAACTCGGCCTGCTCCAGCTTGCCTGTGGAAGCCGCTACTCGATAGCCCAGCTTGCTCAACAACTTGATGGCAAGGCTTCCAACACCACCACAAGCACCCGTTACCAGAACAGTACCCGCTTCCGGTACCAGGCCTGCATGCTCAAGCTTGTCGATACACAACCCAGCCGTCAGGCCTGCTGTACCCAGCGTCATGGCCTCACGTAGCGACAAAGCCTCAGGCCGCTTGATCACCCAGGCAGCAGGAACACGAATGTATTGCCCGAAGCCTCCCGGCGTATCCATGCCAAGGTCATACCCCGTCACGATGACCTCGTCGCCTTCTTTAAACTCATCCGACTGAGATTCGACCACGATACCGGCCGCATCGATACCAGGGGTATGAGGATAACGCCGTGTAACACCGCGATTACCAATCGCCGACAGGGCATCCTTGTAATTGAGCGAGGAATAACAGACCTTGATCAGCACCTCGCCAGCGGGCAGTTCATCGATACGGCGCTGGATGAGCTCTTGCTGGAATGCCCCATGAGGGCCTTCCGTAATCCAGAGCGCCTTGAAAGTATCCATCTACCTTCTCCTAATCGTGATGCCTGAAAACCTGGGCATTACTGCCAAGGGCGATGCTGAGTGAATCTACCCCACCATGTCGTAACCAGTCGGTCGACAGTGGCGCTGGCAAACAGACCTACGCGCTCAGGCAATGTCTTTCTTTCAATAAAGCGAACCTGGAAAAGCTCTGCCACTTTGGCTCGCTCGCACAGGTACTCGTCACTGGTCTTAAGTTCATCAACCAGACGTTTACCCAATGCCGACTCACCGAGCCATACCTCTCCTGTGGCCACCTCATCCATGATCAGTTGCGGGCGATACCGATTCACGAAGTTCTTGAAGAGCTCATGGGTTTTCTCCAGGTCTTCCTGAAATTTCTCGCGCCCTTTTTCCGTATTTTCACCGAATACCGTCAAGGTGCGCTTGTATTCGCCAGCCGTAAGAACCTCATAATCGACATCGTGCTTTTTCAGCAGCTTGTGAACGTTGGGTAGCTGGGCAACAACGCCGATCGAGCCCAGAATGGCAAACGGTGCACTCAGGATGCGGTCACCGATACAGGCCATCATGTATCCGCCACTGGCAGCAACTTTGTCGACACAAATCGTCAACGGAACACCTGCCTGACGGATGCGTGCCAGTTGCGAGGCTGCCAGCCCATAGCCATGCACCATGCCTCCACCGCTCTCCAGACGAACAACCACTTCATCCTTGGAAGTTGCCATCGTTAATATGGCCGTCACCTCATGGCGCAGTTGCTCAGTGGCAGACGCCTTGATGTCGCCATCAAAATTCAGCACATAGACGTGGCTCTTGGCAGCCCCTTTCTTGCGATTGGCCTTTTCTGCTTTCGCCTCCTCCTTGCGCATCGTCTTGAAGCGTTCCTTGTCAAGGACGCTCTGCTGCAAGCGGAGCCGTAGCGATTTGTAGAAATCATTTAGTTTCTGGACTTCAAGGTGTCCTCCCGTGGCACGCTTGCCTTTACTGCGTAGGGCAGCGATAAAAATCAGCACCGCTATGATGGCAATGACAACCGTAACGGTCTTAATTAGAAAACTGGCGTAATCCACAAAAAAATCCACATGCTCTCCTTACTGTCGACAAGCCTTCCGCTCATCCACGACTCTTGATCCACTAAGCATACTCATGGCTACGCTTGCCAGCCAGCGGGACACCCAGGCAACTATAGCGTATTCAAACAACTGTATGATTTTCCATTGACAGCGAACACTAGCCACCCTACTCTCGATTCATTGCCGCTGATGAGCGGCTGGGCTAACCGCGGACGCGTCCGCATTCATGTACGACCCCTAAGGATTCTGCATATGAGCAGTGCTGACATCATCGAAAACCTGAAAAGCAAGTTCAATCCTGATGCGGCCGCCGGCCTGGATCTCACTTATCAGTTTGACATCGAAGATGGTGAGAATTATCACCTGGTTGTGAAAGATCAGACTTGCGACGTCAAGGCAGGCAATGCTGACGAGCCGGATTGCACGCTCATCATGAATACCGACACGCTCAAAGGCATCGTTTCTGGCGAAACGGATGGCATGCAGGCCTTCATGGCTGGCAAGGTTCGCGCCGAAGGCAACATGATGCTGGCCATGAAGCTCAGCGAATTGTTCCCTAACTAAGCACGTGAAAGCCGGAGCATGCTCCGGCTTTTTTATAGCGGAGAAATGACATGAGCGCAGCGTTCGATCTTACCGGCAAGACAGCATTTGTCTCTGGCGCAAGCCGCGGCATAGGTGCTGCTATCGCCCATTTGCTCGCTGCGCAGGGTGCTCATGTCATCGTATGCAGCCGCAAGGCCGACGGCTGCCAATCGGTTGCAGACGCGATTAACCAAGCTGGCGGTCAGGCAACCGTCATGCCCTGCCATATCGGGGACCTTGATCAGATCAAGCAGACGTTTATCCACATCGGTGAGCGCTTTGGCTCTTTAGATATCCTGGTTAACAATGCCGCTATCAATCCGCAGTTCGGGCATATTCTCGACACGGACGCCGAGGCATTTCAAAAGACGGTTGATGTCAATATCCGCGGATATCTGTTCATGTCCATCGAGGCGGGCAAATTGATGCGCCAAGCCGGCACAGGCGGAAGCATTATTAACATAGCCTCGGTCAACGGCGTTTCGCCGGGCCTCATGCAGGGTGTTTACTCCATCACAAAGGCGGCGGTTATCAACCTCACCAAAGTCTTTGCCAAGGAATGCGCCAGTTTTGGCATCCGCTGCAACGCCTTGCTTCCCGGCCTTACCGATACACGCTTTGCATCGGCACTGGTCAATAACCCCTCCATCCTCAATCTGGCGCTTCAGCAGATCCCGCTCAAGCGTGTCGCACAACCGGACGAGATGGCTGGCGCAGTGCTATACCTTGCCAGTGATGCGTCAAGCTATACCACCGGTACGATCCTAAACGTCGACGGTGGCCTCTTGGCATAACCGCCTGGGCTTTCTAACCCCTCCATTATTAGGCACTATACGGCCCGCCCCGCCGGGATAGCGGTCTTGTCGAGCTGTAGTTATGCCTTATGATTTTGCGCTTGAACCCATCACACTTATTATCCTCGCGGCCGTTGCCTTTCTTGCAGGCTTCATCGATGCCATTGCTGGCGGAGGCGGCCTGCTAACGGTTCCGGCCCTGCTCCTTGCTGGCGTGCCTCCTCACTTGGTATTGGGTACGAACAAGCTGAGTTCGACCTTTGGCAGCGCAACGGCAGCCTATACGTTCTATCGCAAGAAACTGTTTACGCCCTTTAAGTGGAAAAATGCCCTAAGCGCTACCGCACTGGGCGCAGCCGTCGGTGCAATCGGCGCACATTATCTTCCTGCCCATTGGCTGGACCGGCTACTTCCGCTCGCCGTATTCGGATGCGGTATCTACCTGCTGTTTGGTCGGCTGCCTGAAGCTCCGCTGGATGCTGATGCTCAGATCCCTCGGAAGCGGCAATGGCCACAAGGGCTGGGACTGGGGTTTTACGATGGTTTGATCGGACCAGGCACGGGCGCTTTCTGGACGATCAGCACACTCATTCTCTACCGGATCGATCTCGTCAGGGCCAGCGGCGTAGCACGCACGATGAATTTTGTCAGCAATGGCGTAGCCCTGGCGGTGTTTATCTGCCTTGGCCAAGTGGTCTGGATGCTTGGACTGACCATGGGTATTTCGCTGATGTTTGGCGCCTACCTGGGCGCCCATACCGCCATAGCCGGAGGCGCAAAATTCATACGCCCCCTGTTTATTCTAGTCGTACTGGCACTGACGGCGCGTTTAGTCTGGCAACACTGGTT
This sequence comes from Pseudomonas sp. WAC2, assembly GCF_030403525.1. Lineage (NCBI taxonomy): Bacteria > Pseudomonadati > Pseudomonadota > Gammaproteobacteria > Pseudomonadales > Pseudomonadaceae > Pseudomonas > Pseudomonas sp. WAC2. Next base: position 26,846 of record NZ_JAUEPD010000010.1, on the reverse strand, counting down.
CGGGCATGCCTAGCCTGCGCGCGATATAAAGCTCTATGAGGAAACGGGCAATGGACTGTTTGGCTGGCAGCTGGGGCAGATTATCCAGCTTGAACCATTGGGCATCTTCGATTTCCTCCGGCTGGCAAACAATATCTCCGCCAGCATACTCGGCATGGAAGCCCAGCATTAATGAGTGAGGAAAGGGCCAGCTCTGACTTCCCAGGTAGTGCAGGTTCTTGACGTCGACGGCTACCTCTTCCTTGACCTCACGCGCCACGCACGCCTCGATGGTCTCACCTGGCTCTACAAACCCCGCCAAGGTACTGTAAACGCCCGGTGCAAAGCGCGGAGAGCGCGCCAGTAAGACTTCATCATCCCGAGTAATCAGCACAATGATACTGGGCGACAAGCGCGGATACTGGGTCAGCCCGCAGGCAGGACAATTAAGTCCACGCTGCCCCTTGATGATCACAGTAGGCGTGGCGCAGCGGCCACAGTAACGATGATCGTTCGCCCAAGTGCCAATCTGTGCGGCATAACCCAACATCTTGAAGACGGCATGCTCGGTCTTGAGCATCAACGGACGAAGAGGCTGCCACTCATAACCCTCAAGCTCGGGAGCAGACACGACTTCATACAGGGCAACAGCCTGTCCATCGAAGTAGCCCAACCCGTAGATACCGGATGTTGTCAGCTCTTTTAAAAACGGAGAACCCTGAGAAAACAGAACATTGTCTTCTCGGGTCAGAAAACCCATCGAGCTATGAACAATGATCAAACTATCAACACTGCCTGACAGGTCCAGGCAACCCGGCTCCCAATGACTCATGCTGCGGCAACAGGCCTCCACCCTAGGGCACTTACACTCTCGGTAGCCAGCTCGAGGATATCGGGCTGCCCAGAACGGGACGCCATTGCACCGCTTTCAAGAAAGAACTCGATGCTGCTCAATGCATCCGCCAGTACTTCGAGTAGCGAAGCAGTCGGCATGTTCAAATTATTCACCATATGCGCCTGAATATACTGGGCGCAGATACCAGTCAGTTCCGCCGCACGGGCATGCTCCAGAAACAACAGAGCACCTCTCACGTTATGCAGCGTTGCAGGGACATTGGCCAAGTGTATGGCTTCACCCCTGGCGTCCAGATACGCCGAAATGGATTGTTTGGCATTGGAAAGCCCCGTCTTGGCTTCAGCCAGCAGCAGCATCTGGGCCTCGTTCAACAGGTGGTTGCCAAACGACTCGCCCTCCTGCCCTGGCGACGCGGGTACTGGGCAGGTTTCCTTGTCGGTTTCGTGCTCAAAACAGGAAACCAAGCTTTCCACATAAAGGATGGCATCGGCGAGATTATCGAGCTGTACCTGTTCTACCGCTCCGGCTTTGGCCCACTGATTCAGCACGGGCAAATGTGCTTGCAGGGCTTGACCCGCGGAAGGCTGTCCTACCATGATCAATGTCTTCGCCAGAATACCCAGCTGGATATAGAGTCGGGCATATGCATCAGGCTCAGCCACACGCCGCTCCACAAGATCCAGCAGTTCCTTAACGGTTGCCAACTCTTCATGAATCGCTTGCGAAAGCGATTGCATAACCGCCTGGCTTGGTCCTGTCAGCCTGCGATATTCTCTGTCGAGCATCGCGTCAGTATAAGGCAGCGTATCGATGGAGAACGCTTCTCGCAGCTCTTCAGCGCGGGCACCCGAGCTTTCCGACAAGGCGATAAGGTACAGGAGATCCTTCAGGATACTACGAGGCGGTTCGTACTCCGGTACCGTCAACAGCTGACGGAGCTCACGGTCAAGACGCGAAAACAGCTGCTTCCGGGTCCGGTGAAGTAGCAGGTCGCCCTCTCGAAAAGCTTCAATGGCAGCCGCACCGACCCAACACAGCCTTGCTCCCGCTTGATCACATAAAAGATGGTCGAGGCGCGTCAGTGCACGCTCCATCAAGTTGAGGCTCGCCTTGGGGTTCTGCTCCTTAAGCAGGCCCAGCAAGCCAATCTGATACATTTGCCGCATGCGACGCGCCAGACTGCGCTGCTCGTTGAGAGACAAGTCATCAGTACGTGAGACAGGGTTACGCGGCAGATCCAGCCGGACCGTGAAGAAATAGCATTCAGGTAACGCGGGTTGCCCCGTCACGCGACGCAACTCGTTAATAGCAGGCAGTAACAGCTCCGGCATTTCTTCATAACGGCTGCGGAACTGCTCAAGGTAACGACGCAATACATGCAGTGCGTGACAGAGCGCCATCAAATGGTCGTCACGTTCTGCGCCAGCACCTGCCGGAATGTCAGTCACCAGCTCAAATGTTTCGTGGGCGAGCAGCTCGGCTCCAGCCAGCTCAATAAGGGAAAGGGCACCGCGAATCTGATGAATGCATTCGACGGCACGCTGGAGCAGACTACTGCAGTGCCGCTCCATAATGAAACGCTCTAAATTCTGTTCAGCCTGATCGATGGTCGCGAACAATTCGTCGCGCACCAGACTCAGTGCTCTCGCTCCGGTAACCATACCGTCAAACGCCTCCTGCGCTACATCCGCTTGCCATCAGTCCGGAAACTCCGGAGTTTGCCTGCTCATTTGCGCAGCCAATGCGATACGCAAATCGGTTGATTGCAGCATTGCCGCATTCCATGTGGCGATGTAATCCAACCCCTCATTTACCCGATGATCACGCATATAACCGATCATCGTCTTAGTACCGCGTATAGCCAGCGGTGATTTGGTAGCGATGGTATGCGCCAATGAAAATACGTCTTCCATCATCTGCTCAGCCGTTGCATAAATACGGTTGACCAGCCCCATGGAGTACGCTTCCTCACTACTGAAAGATCGCCCTGTGTAAGCCAGCTCTCGCAGCATGCCTTCACCGATCAGATGAGGCAGGCGTTGCAATGAGCCCAGGTCAGCCACCATGCCTAGATCAATTTCCTTCAAGGCAAATTGAGCTCCGGCTGTGGCATAACGCATGTCGCATGCGGCTATCAGGTCAACAGCGCCACCCAGGCAATATCCCTGGATAGCAGCCAGAACCGGCTTGCGACACTGATCGACTGCGTTGAAAGACGATTGAAGTTCAAGAATCTTGGAGCGTAATAACTCCGAATTGCGGCCTACGTCACGTCCAAGCTGACCGGCGGTCTCGCCAAGTAACGAAAGGTCTATACCGGAAGAAAAATGAGGACCTGCGCCTGACAGCACAACGGCCCGTACTGAACGCTCCTGATCGGCCCAATGGAAGAGACTGCGTATCTCCTGCCAGAACTCAGCGTTCATGGCATTGATCTTTTCGGGTCGATTGATAATCACATGAGCGACCTTATCGACACGCTCAAGACGGAACGCGCTGAATTCTTCCATCTGCTCCTCTTCCAAGCTGGAACGATTCTCGAAAACGGGGTAGCGGACAACCAAAAGCCGCCTTGCCTTGATAGCGATATGCCGCTATTCATACTGCGACTTTAGTCACATCATAAAGCAATACGGTTCAGTTGATAATTCGAAATATTTGCACTGATGTGCCAAACAGACGTTTCCGAGCGTCTGCGTGACATTTTGACAGGAACCGTTCAGCTGGAAAGGCATAGCGATAGGAAAGCAACCTTGGCAGTTCGCCTAAACCGCCAAGGTATAAAGAGGTCAATGCTGGGTGGTTTGCTCTTCCATCTGAGCCCATAACGCTGGGGCGCCTGCAGACTTCTCAATGGCAGCCAGACGCGCAGCATGATCGGCCAATTCAGCCTCACTTGCCGTGATGACTCGTGTCCTGGCCCGGTCCACTGGCAGACGGCGAATCGGGCTGATACCGCTGTTATTGCCATCACCTTCCTGCCCCTGTCCAGCAAGGGAGAGGGAGGTCTGCCCACCGGTCATGGCCAAATAAACATCGGCCAGGATCTCAGAGTCCAACAAGGCGCCGTGCAGCTCGCGGTTCGAGTTATCCACTCCATAACGCTTGCACAGCGCATCCAGGCTATTACGCTGACCTGGATGACGCCCACGCGCCATCATCAGGGTATCGAGTACCGTGCAATGATCTGTAATTTCTGCCCACTCAGGTCGATCACCTAGCAGACGAAACTCGTTATTGATGAAGCCGATGTCGAACGCGGCGTTATGAATGATCAGCTCAGCGCCCTTGATAAACTCAAAGAATTCTTCTGCAATGTCACGAAAGCGCGGCTTGTCCGCCAGGAACTCACTGGTGATGCCGTGAACGGCGATAGCACCTTCGTCAATCTCGCGATCAGGATTGAGGTAGACATGAAAATGCCGGCCCGTCAGTCGACGACCAATAACCTCAACACCACCAATCTCGATGATTCGGTGCCCGTCGGTAACGGGCATACCGGTTGTTTCCGTATCGAGTACTACGCTACGCATCTAAAGTCACCTATCACACTGTCCGCAGGGCGCGGATTTCATCAACACCACGATTAGCCAACTGGTCAGCCCGCTCGTTACCGTGATGCCCGGTATGTCCTCTTACCCACTCCCACTCGACCTCATGTCGAGCCACCTGGGCATCGAGGGCTTGCCACAAATCGGCATTCTTGACCGGCTGTTTGGCAGCGGTTTTCCAGCCGCGAGACTTCCAGCCACGCAACCACTCCGTGATACCACGCATTACGTATTCGGAATCTGTCACGATTCGTACGTGACATGAACGCTTGAGCGCTTCAAGCGCGCGGATGGCGGCCATCAGCTCCATTCGATTGTTGGTCGTAACGGCCTCCCCGCCCCACAACTCTCGCTCGTTGCCCTTGTAGACCAGCAAGGCACCCCAACCGCCAGGGCCAGGATTTCCCTTGCAGGCACCGTCCGTGTAGATCTCTACGATGTCACTCATTCGTTCCGCTCGTTTCGCGACGGCTCACCTTGGCAACCGGCATGGGAATCAGCTTTCCACGGGGTTCACGGCGGGTCTGTGGCAAGGGACGAAGCCCGACCATCAGCTTGCGAGCCGACAATAAATAGAAGCCTGCACCTGGCGAGGGCTCGCCTTCCCGATTGCGCTCCAACCAAGACAAACGATTCTGCCAGACCGGCGAAGAAAGCGGCGGACGATAACACCCGAACCGACGTTTCTCCAACGCGAATCCCAGCAATGCCAACCAATCAGCTACACGGCTGGCACCAATACAACGGGCCTTGCGAAACGCGTCGCGGGCAAAATAATGCCTGACACCCCAGGTACTCCAAGGGTTGATACCAAGAATCAGCAGATGCCCACCGGGCCTTACGCTGAGGGCAGCCTCTCTCAACAAGCGATGGGGTGAAAGACAGAAATCCAGACCGTGCTGGAGCAACACCACGTCTGCTGCATTTTCACCCAGTGGCCAGGCACCTTCCTCGCAGGCGATATCGACACCTGGCAACGGCGGCCCAAGACGTACGCCATGACGTAACTGGTCTGCGCCTGGAGGGATCTTCAAGGAAGGACCATAGTGGACCAGATAACCTCCAAAGTGGCGCTTCAGCTCCTCGGAAAGCAGGCGCTCCTCTTCCTCAATCATTAACTGGCCCAACGGGCCATCAAGCCACTGGCGAGCCGAGCGCATCAGCGCTAACCAACGCTCATCAGCCTGGGCGAATGCGTCATTTACCATATGCTTTTCCTCCAGAGGCGCCATAGAGCACCTGGATTTAGAGACGCTTGAGCACCAAGGCGGCACCCTCAATACCAAACAGCAAGTGTCCCCGACGATGGACAGCAATCTACAGACTTTAAACAGTTCTACACATGAAGACTGTATCCTTTCATGATTGCTTGCAGACTTCCGACAAGCGATGAACGTACGACACAGCTTTAGTGCTCGCTTCTCAAACTCATAAAAGCCTAATATGCAATTTTGCACATCTAACGGTAGTTACCGCACATGATTCAGATAGACGCCCTTCCCGCCTTTTCCGACAACTACATCTGGGTATTGCAGGATCCGTCTTCCAAGCGTTGTGCCGTGGTAGATCCAGGCGATGCTGCTCCCGTCTTTGAATGGCTGGAACGGCATCCGGAATGGACGCTTACAGACATTCTTCTCACTCACCACCATCACGATCACGTAGGCGGCGTGCAGGCTCTGAAAGTAGCGACAGCAGCCCACGTCTACGGTCCGGCACTGGAAGGCGTACCCTGTCTGGACACTGCACTTAATGAAGGCGACAGCCTTGAAGTTTTTGAGCGCCCGTTTCAAGTCCTGCATGTTCCTGGACATACCTTGGGCCATATTGCCTATGTTCGTACCGGCGCTCAGCCTTTGCTGTTCTGCGGCGATACTCTATTTGCAGGCGGCTGCGGTCGGTTGTTTGAAGGGACACCTGCACAAATGCATGACTCGTTGCGTAAGTTTGCTCAGCTTGCGCCCACGACCAAAGTGTACTGTGCACATGAATATACGCTGAACAACTTGCGTTTTGCTCATGCCGTAGAACCGACTAATAACGAGCTGACCAAACGGTACAGGCAGGTAGAGGCCATGCGCGAGCGAGGCGAAATGACGCTCCCCTCTACCCTAGAGCTAGAGCTTGCTACGAACCCGTTCATGCGCTGTTCAACCCCTTCTGTCAAACGCGCTGCGGACGAAAAAAATGGCTTTCCAACCCGCTCGGAAGTAGAAGTTTTCACTACCTTGCGCGCATGGAAAGATCATTTCTGAGGACTAGTCAATCTTGACCCTGCGGAGCGGCATTCCTAGAATCGCGCAAATTTTTCCGGGGATGCACTCAGCTAATGCCGCCACAGCCGCCACATAATGCCGACGTAGACGGACTGGCTCGCACCGCGAAACTTTCTGCTCTTTTCCTTGCTGTCTTCCTGGCGGGCTGTCAGGGAATGGCGCCTAAAGACCAGGAACGCTATCTCCCAGAAGACAGCCTGAGCAGCAATATCAATATGCATCGGGAGCCCGAGTGGATAAAGCTCGGCACCCAGAACAAGGCACCCAAAGATATCTGGGATCGCATGCGCAGTGGCTTTCAGCTGCAAAGCGAAATCGGCGTAAATCCTCGTATCGAGCAGCAGCGGCTCTGGTATGTCAGCAACCCGGCCAATATCGAAAAATCGGCTAACCGGGGCGGACTGTACCTGCATTATATTGTCGAAAGGCTTGAAGAGCGGAATATGCCCCTTGAGCTTGCCCTGCTTCCGATTGTAGAAAGCTCCTTCAACCCCTTTGCGCTTTCACGCAGCGAGGCGGCCGGAATCTGGCAATTCATTCCCACCACCGGGCGCTATTTCAACTTGCAACAGACTCGCTGGTACGATGGACGACTGGATATCACAGCGTCTACCAACGCCGCGCTCGATTATCTTTCCAAGCTCCACGATATGTTCAATGGCGACTGGCTACTGGCACTGGCAGCCTATAACGCCGGTGAGGGTACTGTAGGTCGCGCCATTGAACGCAACCAAAAGCTCGGATTGCCTACCGACTACTGGAACCTGTCTTCGCTTCCACAGGAAACACAGGACTACGTACCCAAGCTGCTGGCCGTTTCCCAGCTGATCATGAACCCTGAATCGTACGGTATCCAACTGGACTCGATTGCCAACGAGCCCTATTTCGAAGTCGTCAAGATCAAGCAGCACCTGGACCTTGCCAAGGTTGCCAAGCTGGCTGACCTCGATGAGGACGAACTGTATCGCCTGAACCCGGCGTATACCCGTCGGGTTACCATGGACGGACCCAAACAGCTCTTGATTCCGGCAGAAAAAGCCGAGTTGTTACTCGAAAACCTGGCGAACGAATCCTCTGAAGCGATCGTAAGATGGCAGGAATACACGGTGCGCCGTGGTGATAGCCTGGGCGCTATCGCCAATCGCTATAGCGTAAGCACTCAACAGATCCTGTCACTCAACAAGCTGAAGTCCAGCCGACTGGCTGCAGGCCAGAGACTGATGATTCCTCGCGTATCAGGTAGTATTTCACCAGTCACTAGCCAGAAAGACATTGCCGCCCTTGTTGAGGAGCCGGTGACTCGTACCTACCGGGTCAGAAGTGGCGATAATCTCTGGACCATCGCTCGCGACAATAAGGTCGAGCTGGGCGACCTGAAACGCTGGAACAATTTGGGCAAGCAGGGCCTTAGGGCGGGCCAGGTACTCAAGCTCTATGGCGCACCGGTGAAAACAAGCAAGCTAGCCAACAGCAGCAAATCGCGCCAGAACGTGACGTACTATAGAGTCAAGCCGGGCGACTCGTTGTACATGATTGCTAAACATTTCAATGTACAACTGCAATCTATCCAGCAGTGGAATCCCAAGAGTGGAAAAAACCTCACGCCTGGCCAGACCTTGACCTTGTATCTCGATTGATGGGTCTTGGTGCGTCACAGGCAGTCATATACGTCTCTTTTTCCTGCTGAAGCGAACTGGTACCGTTACTGCTCAATGCCTTACAGAAAGAGTTCTGCCTGGCCGTACAGCTTATGATCAAGCCAGCCTCTCCGACACATACAATGAGCGCTAAGATGGCCCTTCGTTTTTCTGCCTGGATTCATGGCGCTCTTTTCGCCGCCGCGCTAGGGCTGGTGTATGGTAACGCCCATGCTACCCCTCAGCATGCAGTTACCTTGTATGATGAGGCCCCCAAGTATCCAGCAAACTTTAGTCATTTTGATTACACCAATCCAAATGCTCCTAAAGGCGGCACCTTACGCCTGTCCGGCTTCGGTAGCTTCGATACGCTCAATCCCTTCAACAACAAGGGGACGCCCCCTGTCCAGATCAGCCTGATTTATGAAACGCTGACATTTCATGCTCAGGATGAGCCTTTCACCGAATACGGGTTGCTGGCCGAAAAGATCGAAAAAGCCTCTGATAACAGCTACGTTCGCTTTTACCTGCGTCCCCAGGCTCGATTCAATGATGGAACACCAGTCACGGCTGATGACGTAGTGTTCACCTTCAACGCTTTGGTCAATCAGGGCGATCCGCTCTACCGCAGCTATTACGCGGATGTAAAAGAAGTCAAAGCTGAGAGCCGGCTGGTGGTCCGTTTTGACTTCAAGACAACCCAAAATCGTGAGCTGCCTCTTATTCTGGGGCAGCTACCGGTTCTGCCTAAGGCATGGTGGGCCAGCCGGGATTTTGGGAAGTCTTCTCTGGAACCACCTCTTGGTAGCGGTCCTTACCGAATCGCCAGCCTGCAGGCCGGGCGCTCGCTTAGGCTTGAGCGTGTAAAAGACTGGTGGGGTAAGGATCTTGCCGTTAACAAGGGCTTCTACAACTTCGACACTATCACGGTTGACTACTACCGCGATCAGAACGTAGGACTGGAGGCGTTCAAGGCGAATCAGTTCGATGTGAACCAGGAGATGTCCGCCAAGAATTGGGCAACTGCTTACGAAACACCGGCTTTGAGAGAAGGACGCATCGTCAAGGCGGAAATACCTAATCATGAGCCTCAAGGCATGCAGGCTTTTATTTACAACCTGCGCCGTCCCATGTTCCAGGACAAGCGGGTGCGCCAGGCTATTGCAGTTCTATTCGACTTTGAATGGAGCAATCGTCAGCTGTTTTACGGCGCCTATACACGTAACAACAGTTACTTCGAAAACTCCGAACTGGCTGCCAGAGGACTACCCGGCCCAGAAGAGCTGAAGATTCTGGAACCTCTACGCGATCAACTGCCTCCACAAGTCTTTAGCCAATCGCTGGAGCCTTCCCGTACCGACGGAAGCGGAATTATCCGACCGCAACAACGAGAGGCGTACCGGCTCTTGCTGGAAGCGGGCTATCACATCGAAAATGATCGCATGGTGGATGCACAAGGCAATCCACTGCGCTTTGAGTTCATGTTGGCCCAGCCCGCCTTTGAAAGAGTGCTGCTGCCCTACAAACGCAACCTCGCGGAAGTTGGTATCACCCTGGATATTCGGCGGGTAGATGTATCCCAGTTCGTCAATCGTGTACGCTCCCGCGATTTCGATATGACAATTTTCAGCTGGCCACAGTCCAGCTCGCCCGGTAATGAACAGCGTGACTTCTGGCACTCAACCAGTGCAGATGACCCTGGAAGTCGTAATCTGCTTGGACTGAAGGACCCTGCCATCGATCGTCTCGTGGAAATGCTAATCAGCGCCGATACTCGTGCTTCACTAATTACCCATGCCAAAGCGCTAGATCGCGCCTTGCTTTGGGGATATTACGTCGTTCCCAACTGGTATACCGACCGCTGGCGAGTTGCCTATTGGAACCGCTTCGGACGCCCCACTAAGCAACCCGACTCCGATTTCGGCCTTATGACTTGGTGGCAAGTCAGCGATACGGCGCGCAAAACGTCGCAGGTGAGCCCCTGATGCTGTCCTATGCCCTGCGACGACTGCTGCTGATTATTCCTACGCTGTTCGGCATCTTGCTCATCAACTTCATCATTATTCAGGCCTCTCCTGGCGGCCCTGTTGACCAGGCCATGGCTCGCCTGCAAGGTTTGGGCGCGGGTGGCGCAACAAGCCGCATTACGGGCGGCGGGAGCGAGTCGGCAGAGCATGGCAATACACATTATCGCGGTGCCCAGGGCCTAGACGCGGATCTGATCAAGCAGCTCGAAAAGCAATACGGCTTTGATAAACCTGCAACGCAGCGCTTCTGGCTGATGATAAAAAGCTATGCCCAACTGGATTTTGGCCAGAGCTTTTTCAGGGACGCCAAAGTAACTGACCTTATCCTGGAAAAGTTGCCGGTCTCAATTTCCCTTGGCTTGTGGAGCACACTGATTCTGTATTTGGTCAGCATTCCACTCGGCATTACCAAGGCTATCCGCCACGGCAGTACGTTCGATGTATGGACCAGCTCTGCCATCGTCATTGGCTATGCGATCCCGGCCTTTCTGTTCGGTATCCTGCTGATCGTACTGTTTGCGGGCGGCAGTTATCTGCAATGGTTTCCACTGCGCGGCCTAACGTCACCCAATTTCGAGGAACTGACGCTAGGTGGCAAGATCGTCGACTACTTCTGGCACTTGGCGCTCCCGGTCACCACCCTTGTGATCGGCGGCTTTGCAACGCTTACGTTATTGACCAAGAACAGTTTTCTAGACGAGATCAATAAGCAGTATGTCATCACCGCACGGGCCAAAGGCCTGACAGAGCGTCGCGTCCTCTATGGGCATGTTTTTCGAAACGCTATGCTTTTGGTCATATCAGGTGTCCCTGCGGCATTACTGGGCGTATTTTTCACCGGCTCATTATTGATTGAAGTAATTTTTTCCCTGGATGGCCTCGGGCTGCTTAGCTTCGAGTCAGTCATGAGCCGGGATTACCCAGTCGTATTCGGAACACTGTTTTTATTCACCCTGTTCGGGTTGGTGACCAAATTAATCAGCGACCTAACTTATATGCTGATTGATCCTCGCATTGACTTCGAAAGCCGAGACTACTGATGCCGCGTCTTTCCCCCCTCAATCAACGCCGCTGGAGTCGCTTCAAGGCTCATAAACGAGGCTGGTATTCGCTCTGGCTGTTTATCGTCCTGTTTGTTCTTTGTCTCTGCGCAGAGCTCATTGCCAATGACAAACCCTTGGTCATTCATGTCGATGATCAGTGGTATTTCCCTGCGTTGGTGCATTACAACGAAACAGACTTTGGCGGTGAGTTTCCTCTGGAGCCCAATTACAAAGGCCCCTACTTCGAAAAGCTGATGGCTGAAAAAGCAGCCTCTATGGTATGGCCGCTCATTCCTTTCAGCTACGACAGCATCAATTACGACCTCAATGTCCCAGCCCCCGCCCCACCCTCGGCACAAAATTGGCTAGGAACGGATGATCAGGCAAGAGACGTTCTGGCCCGTATCATCTATGGCTTTCGCATATCGGTCCTATTCGCCTTGATTCTAACCATCGGCAGCAGCCTGATTGGCGTGCTTGTAGGCGCGCTACAAGGTTATTTCGGCGGTTGGGTAGATCTTCTAGGGCAGCGCTTTCTGGAGATCTGGTCAGGTCTGCCCGTGCTGTTCCTACTGATCATCCTGTCCAGTTTTGTACAGCCTAACTTCTGGTGGCTGCTGGGCATCATGCTGCTGTTTTCATGGACGTCTCTGGTAGATGTTGTGCGCGCTGAATTCTTGCGTGGCCGTAACCTTGAATATGTACGTGCGGCACGCGCGCTCGGCATGAAAGATCCTGCGATCATGTTTCATCATATTTTGCCAAACGCCATGATCGCTACCATGACCTTTCTTCCCTTCCTGCTCACGGCAGCGATTGGAACCTTGACGTCCCTGGATTTTCTAGGGTTTGGGCTTCCGGCTGGTGCACCCTCCCTGGGCGAGCTGATCGCTCAGGGTAAAGAGAACCTGCAGGCGCCATGGCTGGGCATCTCGGCCTTTGTGACATTGGCCTTGATGTTAAGCCTTCTAGTATTCATTGGCGAGGCGGCACGCGATGCATTTGACCCCCGAAAATAACGTGGCGTCTTCTGCCCAGCAGACCACCCGACTGCTTGAAGTGCGTGATCTGTGCGTCGAATTTCGTAACGGACAAGAGATAATTCGTGCAGTCGAGCAGGTATCGTTCGATATTTACCCTGGCGAGACCTTGGCTCTTGTCGGTGAAAGCGGCTCGGGCAAGTCAGTAACAGCCCATTCGTTGCTGCGTTTATTACCAGCGTCCACCGCCCACTATCCTGCCGGCCGTATCCTGTACGGTGGCCAAGATCTGCTGAAGTTGCCTGAAAGGAAACTGTACGGAATACGCGGGAATCGCATCGCCATGATCTTTCAGGAGCCGATGACGTCCCTCAACCCACTGCATACACTCGATAAGCAGCTAGGCGAAGTCCTGGCGCTGCATAAAGGCATGAAAGGTCTTACGGCACGCAAGCGTATGGTCGAACTTCTCGACCTGGTAGGCATTCCCGATCCAGCCAGCCGCCTTTCAGCTTACCCACATGAGCTTTCGGGCGGTCAGCGTCAGCGCGTTATGATTGCCATGGCGCTGGCATGCGAGCCGGATCTGCTCATTGCTGACGAGCCCACTACTGCACTGGATGTTACCGTTCAGCAAAAGGTTCTACACCTTTTGAAAGATCTGCAGAAGCGATTAGGCATGTCGATCCTACTTATCAGCCATGATCTGAACCTGGTACGTCAGATTGCCGATCGAATATGTGTCATGCAACGTGGTCGCATCGTCGAACAGGAAACGTGCAAGACGCTGTTTCAACATCCACAGCATCCTTACACACAGTTACTGCTGGCAGCGGAGCCGAGTGGCGACCCGATTCCCAGCCATCCTGCACCTGTAGAGCTGGCTACTGAACATTTGAGCGTCTGGTTTCCGATTCGTAAAGGGCTGTTTCGTCGAACGGTTGATCACGTAAAAGCCGTTGACGACGTCTCACTAGCGGTTCCACGAGGTCAAACCTTGGGCATTGTGGGTGAGAGCGGCTCTGGTAAAACCACATTGGGCCTGGCCATTCTTCGTCTATTGGAAAGCCGCGGCCGCATACGCTTCGGCAATCAGGCGCTTGATCAGTTATCCTCTGCCCAAATTCGACCGTTGCGGCGACAGATGCAAGTGGTCTTTCAGGACCCTTACGGTAGCCTGAGTCCACGCATGTCCGTTAGCGACATCGTGGGAGAAGGACTGAGAATCCATCGCATAGGAACACCAGAAGAACAGGAGACAGCAATAATCAGGGCATTACGGGAGGTAGGACTCGATCCAGAGGTCCGCCATCGTTATCCTCACGAGTTTTCAGGTGGGCAACGGCAACGCATCGCCATTGCCCGGGCCCTGATAGTGAAACCTTCGTTGATCTTGCTGGATGAGCCTACCTCAGCGCTCGACAGGACAGTTCAGCGGCAGGTCGTGGACCTGCTTCGCGATCTGCAGGCCAAACACAATCTGACTTATCTGTTCATCAGCCATGACCTGGCTGTTGTAAGAGCGCTGAGTCACCAACTGCTGGTGATGAAAGCGGGCCAGGTTGTAGAACAAGGGAGTGCTGAAGATGTCTTTCAACGACCTCAGCACCCGTATACACGGCAGTTATTGGATGCGGCACTTGCATCGTCCGCCCCTGCCTATTAACCAAGAGGAAGAAAACACATGGGATTTCTCGCCGGTAAGCGCGTCCTGATCGTAGGCGTCGCCAGCAAATTGTCCATTGCCTCCGGTATCGCTGCTGCGATGCACCGTGAAGGTGCCGAACTGGCCTTTACCTATCAGAGCGACAAGCTCAAGTCCCGCGTTGAAGAGTTCGCGGCTGGCTGGGGCTCCAATGCCGATTTGTGCTTCCCTTGCGATGTTGCCAAAGACGAAGAAATCGAAGCGGTGTTTACAGAGCTCTCCAAGAAGTGGGACGGCCTGGACATCATCGTTCACTCTGTTGGCTTTGCACCCGGCGATCAGCTGGATGGCGACTTTACTGAAGTGACAACCCGTGAAGGCTTCCGTATCGCTCACGACATCAGCGCCTACAGCTTTGTTGCGCTGGCCAAGGCGGGACGCGAAATGATGAAGGGCCGCAACGGCAGCTTGTTGACCCTGTCCTATCTGGGTGCCGAGCGCACCATGCCCAACTACAATGTCATGGGCATGGCCAAGGCCAGCCTTGAGGCAGGTGTCCGCTATCTGGCAGGCAGCCTTGGCCCGGAAGGCACTCGCGTCAATGCCATCTCGGCTGGCCCCATTCGCACCCTGGCAGCATCGGGTATCAAGAGCTTCCGCAAGATGCTTGCGGCTAACGAACGCCAAACCCCTCTGCGTCGCAATGTGACCATCGAAGAGGTCGGCAACGCCGGTGCCTTCCTGTGCTCGGACCTAGCATCAGGCATCAGCGGCGAAATTCTTTATGTCGATGGCGGCTTCAACACTACCGCCATGGGTCAGATAGAAGAGTGACGTAAACATAAAAAAGGCCCCTAAGGGGCCTTTTTTATGGCGTATCGCTCCGTATCTGGGCATGGCTAAGAAGAGTAAAAATAAACGTTCCGCCTACAATATTACCTGCCAAGGTAGGTCCAGCGAAGACAAGCCCAAACTCTGTCCATGAAAGCTCGCCGGAAAACACTAGATAAGCCACCTCAGCCGATCCCACGATAATGTGGGTGAAATCGCCCAAGGCCATCAGATAGGTGATCGCAATGATTATCCAGATCTTGGCCTGCTCCGCTGACGATATCATCCAGACCATGGTTGCAATCATCCATCCGGAAATGATTCCTTTCGAGAACATCTCCGGCACGCCATTTTCCATTACTTTCCGGCCAATCTCCAAAAAGGCCGCGTCCACTTTGGGTTCGAATAGCGGAAGGTGAAGCACGACATAGGAAATGAGCGATGTACCAATCAAGTTACCTATAAGAACGATGCCCCATAGCCGCAGCAACTGTTTGAACATATGTAATGACGGCTGCGTCATTACAGGAAGTACTGCCGTGATGGTGTTTTCGGTGAAAAGCTGTTGTCGAGCCAGAATGACAGCCAGAAAACCCACCGAGTAACCAAAGCTCGAAATAATCTTGCTTGTCTCTCCCTCAGGAAGGTGAGAATTCAAGAGCCCCATCGCTATCAGCGAAAGGCCCATAGTTAGCCCTGCGCCCAGAGCGGACCAGAAAAGCGCACTGCTACTTCTCTCAAGCTCCTGTTCGCCTTGCTTTCTGATCGTTTCATGGAGAACCGCCGCGCGGGGCGGCTGGTTCTCACTAACATCCTGCTCTTCCTCGGCGGTAAGACCAGGCGTTTTTCCCTTATCAACCGGATCCATAGAGCTTCCTCGCTCAGCGGGTACTTTCTTCCCAGATAAGACCGCCATCCTCAGTGACTTCAACTACCCGACTAAGCGCTGCGTCAGCAGCTTCTTCAGCCTCGGATGCCAAGTCGAAATGCCGCTCGGTGGCTACACGGTGAAAATGAGGCTGACTTCCTTCCTCTCGGGCCTTAACGCCAATCACGGCTTCAAAGCCGTCTTGCGCAGGTACGGCGGATGAAATCGCTTCGAAATGTTCGAAATGCTTGATTGCCATAGATACAGTCCTCTCCACATTAACGTTGGCGTCCACAAGCCAACCGGATACTTAGTAGACTGATAAGGCTAGGAAACGATCTGCCTGAGGTATAAAAGAATAAGTATCTGTTAGTACAACACAACAGATCACCATGCCATGGCAGAGCATCGACTGTTGTCGGCAGAAAGTTGGATCAACTAAAAGCAGCGTTAAGCCAGGAGCCGCTGGATATAGTCCTGCAGCTTGTCCAAAGCAAAAGGCTTGGCCAATACTGGAGCTGTCCCAATCAAAGGACTGCCTGTATCCATGATTTCAGCCGGATAGCCACTGATAAACATTACTTTTAGGTCAGGACGTAGCTTAAGTGCCGGCTCGGCAATCATTACGCCCGACACGCCATCAGGCAATCTGTAGTCAGTGATCAGAAGATCAAGGTCAGGCTTTGTAGCCAAAATGAGAAAGGCTTCGGTCGATGAAGGCGCCTGAAGCACCTTGTAACCAAGCTCAGTAAGGTAATCAACGAGTATTAACAAGACCTGAGGTTCATCCTCTACGATTAATACCACTTTATCTGTAGAACTCATGAACCGTCTCACTCGATTAAACACGCAGCTTTGACCACGAAACAGGCTCAAGTTCCCCAGATTGGAAACTTGAGCTTTTAAATCTATATACCTTACTTATCGCTTTTATCGCCCTGCTCTTCTTTTGGTGAAGGCGTGACGTCACCCCCCACGTCAGCGCCGGCGCCTTTACCCGAGGATGATCCGTCAGGCGTCCCCATGCCGGCAGAGTTAGGGCTTGTCTTATCGTCAGCCAATGCCATGCCAGTTACAGACATCAGTCCCGTCAACGCCAACACAGCTAGTGCTTTGGTTTTCATAGCGGCCCCCGTCTTAGATTAGTGGTCTTCTTTTCACTTCGAAGCATTGCCTCGTCAAAGATAGACCTGATCACTCGACAGGTGTTCAAGGCCAATGATCTCTATACGACCGACACTTTCATTACCAAAACTCATGAGCAATAAAAAGCCCCGCATGAGCGAGGCTTTTAGGCAAAGGCGATTCTAGCGCTTAAGCACGCAGGTGACCAAACCACTCAATGGCCGAGCGCCAAATGCAGATTCCAATGAAGTATCCAGACATGGCAAACCAGATTGCCAACAAGGTTGGACTATGGTCAGGATGATTAAGAATCAGCAACATACTGCACAGCAGCCAGACGAACGTTACTGCAATATTGATAGGCATGAACTTGCGCACTCGGAAAGGGTGCAAGAATTTCATGCGCGTCAAGGTCAGCATCGCCAGCACAATAACGCCCAATAGCGTCAGCCACGGTGCTGGCGACAGGATATACAAATAAAGCGCCACCACATTCCAGGCTGCCGGAAAGCCTACAAAGTAGTTATCGCTGCTCTTCATGTTCACGTTACAGAAACAGAACAAGGAAGACACCAGAATCACTGAAACGGTAAAGAGCGCGGTGTAGCTTGGTAAAGGTATGTACTTGTAAATGAACAGCGCCGGAATGAAGACATACGTAAGGTAGTCAATCGCCAGATCAAGTACTGAACCGTCGAAATGGGGCAGAACAGATTTGGTATTGAGCTTGCGCGCCAGGGTTCCGTCCAGACCATCTACAATCAGGGCAGCACCGAGCCACAGCAGGCATTCTTTGGGCTGATTATCAAACAGGGCAAGTGTTGCAAGCAACGCCAGGACAACACCCGTGGCGGTGACGCCATGGGCGCCCCAGGCTTTGAGCTTGTCTGAGGGCATGGTCAGTATCACAGCGAATCTCTTCGTGGTATGAAATAAGGCTTATACAGTCGGCGCAAAGAAAAACAAACCGACCATATGGTTAATAAATCAGATCTAGAATACAGGAGTTTGGAAAGGATACCGATACGAACATTTATGATGCTACCGACAAGACAAAGCGTACCCCTATAGAGTTCGCTGGAATATGAGGTATTTCGTCTTTTTGGCGTCTTCTGAATTAAAAAGCACGCGTAGCCAAGGATACGATACCGATCTTCGATCAGACGCAGGCTTTCCTGATAAGCTAGCGCTCAAGCTCGCCGAAGTTACTGACCTCTATTTCCGATGTCGTATTGGAGCAGGCTGTAACGTTGTAACTGGAACACCTCATGACCGCCTCGAACACTTACCCAGCCTTGAACAAGCCTTCTACACTGTTACGCCGCTTCTCCGTTGCGCCAATGATGGACTGGACGGACAAACATTGCCGCTTTTTCATG
The DNA here is from genome assembly GCF_030403525.1 of Pseudomonas sp. WAC2. Classification (NCBI taxonomy): domain Bacteria; kingdom Pseudomonadati; phylum Pseudomonadota; class Gammaproteobacteria; order Pseudomonadales; family Pseudomonadaceae; genus Pseudomonas; species Pseudomonas sp. WAC2. The sequence goes on along the minus strand of NZ_JAUEPD010000010.1, from coordinate 8,649 downwards.
CGCCTGCTTTCGAAGCGAACACTGCTTTACACCGAGATGGTAACAACAGGCGCCTTGCTTCGAGGCGATCCGGCACGCTTTTTAGCGTACGACCAAAGTGAGCACCCTATCGCGCTGCAGCTAGGCGGTAGTACTCCGCATGAGCTGGCAGCCTGTGCTCGCCTGGCCGAAGCAGCAGGTTACGATGAGGTCAACCTGAACGTTGGCTGCCCAAGCGATAGGGTACAGAATAACATGATTGGTGCCTGCCTGATGGCCCATCCTCAACTGGTGGCTGATTGCGTAAAGGCAATGCGCGACGCGGTAAGCATTCCCGTTACGGTAAAACACCGTATTGGGATCAATGGCCGAGACAGCTATGATCAGCTGCAGGAGTTCATTACCACCGTCAACGAAGCGGGCTGCAATAGTTTTACCGTACACGCACGCATTGCCATCCTGGAAGGATTGTCTCCCAAGCAGAACCGTGAAGTCCCGCCGCTGCGTTATGACGTAGCCGCACGACTGATGAATGATTTTCCGGATCTTGAATTCATTCTGAATGGCGGCATTAAGACCCTGGAAGACGCACAGACTCACCTGAAGACTTTCAATGGCGTCATGCTTGGCCGTGAGGCTTATCACAACCCGTATCTTCTAGCGTCTGTGGATCAACGGCTGTTCGGTGATGACCGTGCCATTACGACTCGGCACCAGGTGTTACAGTCGCTTCGTCCTTATATAGACAAGCATCTGGCGTCAGGCGGCGCCATGCATCACATAACCCGGCACATTCTGGGCCTTTCGCAGGGAATTAAGGGAGGGCGCCGCTTCAGGCAGCTACTCTCAGTAGATGTGCATAAAAGCTCGGAACCGCTACGTATATTTGACCAAGCCACTGAACTCTTGGAAGGTCATTGAATCTGGTCAAACACTCTAATCACTACGTGAGGATCGATAGCAAGCATGAACAAGCTAGAGCAACTCAAGCAATACACTACAGTAGTAGCCGATACAGGTGATCTGGACGCTATCACGCGTCTGAAGCCTGTCGATGCTACGACCAACCCTTCCCTTCTGCTGAAGGCGGCAGCATTGCCCCGCTACGCTCAACTGCTAGGCGACGCTCTCAACGATACGGGTGACGACATCGGCCTGGCTTGCGACAAGTTTGCGGTTGCTGTTGGCAAGGAAATTCTTAATGTCATTCCGGGTCGCATTTCGACTGAAGTCGATGCCAGGCTTTCGTTTGATACAAATGCAACCCTGAGCCGTGCAGAGCGCTTGATTGACCTGTACGAGAAAGCCGGAATCAGCAAAGACCGAGTACTCATCAAAATTGCCTCCACATGGGAAGGCATTCGCGCTGCTGAAAAGCTCGAAAAAGATGGTATTCAAACTAATCTGACTTTGCTTTTTTCCTTTGCCCAGGCGGCAGCTTGCGCTGATGCTGGCGTTTTCCTGATCTCTCCATTCGTTGGTCGTATCTACGACTGGTACAAGAAAGCCGAAGGCCGTGACTTTACTGGAAAGGAAGATCCAGGCGTACAGTCAGTTTCCCGTATTTATCAGTACTACAAAGCCAACAAGTTCGAAACCGTGGTGATGGGTGCAAGCTTCCGCAACCTCAACCAAATCGAACAACTGGCAGGATGTGATCGCTTGACGATCAGCCCAGAGCTACTGCAGAGCCTGTCTGAAGATGAAGGCACGCTTGAGCGTAACCTGGTAGCAGGCGGCACAGCCGAGCCGTTGCATTCCCTTAACGAAAGTGCTTTCCGCTGGTCTTTGAATGAAGACGCCATGGCCACCGAGAAACTGGCGGAAGGCATCCGCCAATTCGCTCGTGATCAGGAAAAACTGGAAGGCCTGATTAGCGCCAAGAAGTAATGCCTGATCTAGTCAATGCTTTTCTAAAGCATTGACTAGATCCTTGAACGCTTCACGATTGGATTCATTCAAACTCATCAGTATACGATGAGCCTCTAGCACCTTATCCCTGACGACTTCCTCAGACTCATCCTGCGGGGGGAGGTCATGCAGACAGTCCGAACATGGCACGGGCTGATTCACGATATTGAATACCTGATCAAAACCCATCGAATCCAACAGTCGTGTGATATCTGGATTGGTGGTGACCAATGTTGGCAATAGGCCAATCTTTTGACGTGAAAGAATAGAGAGCTTTGCCAATAAGCCTAGCGTCGTACTATCGATACTTTTAGTGTCGATCAGATCGATTACGATTGATGAGAAATTCAACGCAGAAAAGATCTGTTCAATAGTGGCATCCAGCGCCGAGCATAATGTCAAGCGCACCTCGCCGATGAATTTGAGCACAAAGGTGCCATTCATTTCAGCGAACTGGATTTTACCGGTACTCATGCAAGGTTCCTGCTTAACACCAGCATGGCGATATCATCCGGCATCTCGCCCAAGTTGGCCAGTCCAAGCTGTTTCGAAATCCCACCTAGCGTCCCATTGGCCAGGCGGACCTGTTCAGGTAAAGAAGCCTCTTTCGCTTTCAAGTTCTCTCCAGGTAATAAATCAAAAATCCCATCGGAAAACAGCGCAAGGCTGAAACTGGCGGGTAACTCCAAAGTATGGTCTGAATAGCTGGCCTCTTCAAAAAGGCCAACCGGAAACCCCTTTCCCTGCAAAAAGCATGTTTCTTCTGCTGTGTGCAACACAGGAAGCGGCAAATGCCCACCAATACTGTAAGTAAGTACGCCACTGTCTTCATCGATCACGCCACCCAACATGGTAACGTGTTTGCCCAGCTTACAGTTCAGCAAGCCACGATTGATATGCCCCAGCACATCGGAAGGCCTGAACTCAGGCAGAGTGCCATTACGACGAGATTCATACAACAGCCGCGTCGTCATAAACTTGAGCAACACCGTTACAAACGCTGACGACGCTCCATGCCCGGAAACATCTGCCAGATAAAAAGCGATACGGTGCTCATCAACGCGAAAATAATCAACAAAATCACCAGACAGATACAAAGATGGAATGATCTGGTGAGCGAAATTCAAACCATTGGTTTCCCAAGGTGTTACCGGCAGCATATTCATTTGCACTTGCCGGCCGGCATTCTGGTCTTCCTGTAAAAGACTCAGGCTCGCCTGAAGCTCTCGATTGGCATTTTCCAGTTTGATGCGATAACGATCATTTTCAAGGCGAAGCCTTGCACGGTCGAGCGCCCGAATGACCGAATGTTCTAGAACAGCCAGATCCTCAAGAGGCTTGATGAGATAGTCGGCCGCGCCCAATCTCAGCGCCTCGACAACATCACTCATTACCCCTGCGCCCGAGAGGACTATGACAGGCGTATCGAGCGACATTTCCGAAATGCGCCGTAACAAGGAAAGCCCATCCAACTGAGGCATTCTAAGGTCGCAGATAATGAGATCCGGCTGCTCACGCTCGAAGACTTGCAAACCCTGCATGCCGTTCGAAGCCTGTAAGACCGTAAAGCCGCTATCTTCGAGATAGTCCGCCAGACTCAGGCGTACAACCTCATCATCATCGATAATCAAAAGTGTGGCGCTGGGATTAGGCATAAACTATCCAGGCATGCGTATCCCTATGAGGTGGTCTTTTGGATCAGGCCAGGGTGCACGCAATAGGTACTATTTTTAATACGGCGCAGACACTACTCCCATCAGCCGAGCCGTTCAAGCGCCCCTTCTATCCAAACGGCTGAGGCCAGCTTTACAAGGCCTTGAGGCTAAGGCTATATGGTTTCGTTTACTTGCGAAGTACCTTTATTGAGAGACTTGTTCCAATGAGCTTAAGCGATCGTTCGTACAGCGAAAAGCGCGACTTTATTAGAATGCAGATTGATTCCAAGGCTATTCTTCGGACAAATGGCGAAGAAATAGACGCAATTTGCCGTGATTTGTCGAGCACAGGGCTTCAGATCGAAGCTAAGAGTCACGTCAAGGAAGGAGACAAAGTGATCGTAGTGATCCCCTCTGAACACCCGGAGCTACAAGGGCTAGAAGCCGAAGCCGAAGTGATTCGCGTCACATCTTTGGAACAAGGCAGTCAACTGCTAGGACTCAGCATCCTTTCCATGAATTAGATCACAGATCAGCATCACGTCAAGCAGAGACCTGCTGCCTGACGTGATGAGTCCTCTTAAAAGTCGTCTACCACATTACCGTCTTTAATCTTGTATTCGCGACTTTGTAAGTAAGCGTTACGGATAAAGATGTACTTGTCGCCTGTAATCATTTTCTCGGCATCAAGCAGGTTAGCGCGTGTATCTACTACACTCAGCGCAAATGCCGAATTCCTCGCCGCTACATCACCCATATAGGGGTATGGCGAGGCATAGGAATCAGGAATTCGGCCTAGTCCATCACGTACTGTGCTGGGACCCAGGAAAGGCAAGACGACATACGGGCCGCTACCAACGCCCCAATGACCTAATGTCTGACCAAAGTCTTCGTCATTTCTCGTCAGTCCCGCATGAGTCGCCACATCAAATATACCCAATACACCCAGCGTGGTGTTCATGAGCAAACGTGCGGTATCTACACCGGCGGCATACGGTTTTGCCTGCAAAACGTCATTAGCTAAATTGCCAACATCACCAATGTTACGAAAAACATTACTGACTCCCGTTTGCACGACGTCAGGTGTGATCTTGTTATAACCCTGTGCGATAGGCTTCAGCGCATAGGTATCAAGCGTGTCATTAAAACGGAAAATACCTCGGTTGACCCCTTCCCATGGATCATCTTCCGAGGCAGCCAACACAGCGGTACTCGCGACAGTCAACATTGCGCCAAAGGCAATGCCGCCAATACGGGTACTCCATGCTCCTTTGTTAAACGGCATCATATTCTCCTGATGAGTTTGTCCAGTCTTACTGGCAGAGTGGCAAAATTATAACCGCGATGTCTTTGCAATTGGTTACGGATGAAACAACTTGCCTTATTGACCTTTGATCACTCAATTAGGTCTACAGGTGGGTACGCTTCAAAAGGAGAAAACGTATGCCCGCCTCTCGCCTGCAACAGGAGCTGATCGAACTACAGCACCAGCTCAAGACAAGTCCTCCTGAAAGCGAGGAAGATCGCGCCTCGCTAGAACTGTTAATCAGGGATATAGAACTGCAGCTTGCTCACGAAGACTCGACCAAGCCGGATTCCAATCTCGTCGATGGCGTAAATCTGGCAGTCGAGCGGTTTGAAGTCAGCCACCCCAGAGTAGCGAACACCCTCCGCTCGATCATGCAGAGCCTTGCGAGCATGGGTATCTGACGTCACTGACGGGCCAAGCGCCCTGCTACCGGCAGATGTGCGGCATGAGTGCTTCGATAAGGATTGATATCAAGCCCTCCCCGCCGCACATACCGCGCATAAACAGTAAGCGACTCCGGCTCCAGCACGCTACGCAAATCAAGAAACATGCGCTCGACGCACTGCTCATGAAAATCTGCATGGCGCCTGAAAGAGATGATGTAAGCGAGCAATGACGCCCGATCAAGCACTGCTCTGCCCTTATACTCTATCACGACGCTTCCCCAGTCCGGCTGCCCCGTAACCGGGCAATTGGAGCGAAGCAGATGACTATAAAGCGACTCTTTCACAAGCTGACCAGGTAAGGCTTTTAATAAATCTGGTCTAGGCACATCGTAGTGCTGTACCTCAATATCCAGCTCATCAATACAGCTTCCAGAGGGCGTAACAAACCCTTCCCTGGCTACTAAATCTATTGGCTTTACCAAAACCCCAACGTGGTCTCCTGCTGCCTGAGACAGATCCCTTGTTAAAACCTCAGTGAGCGCCTCAGGACCTTCGAATGTTGTCTGATTGAGTGAGTTCAGATACAGCTTGAATGATTTGGATTCGATGATATTTGGCGAGTTGGCCGGTATGGAGAACTCAGCAATAGCAGCGACAGGCTTACCTTTTGAGTTCAGCCAGGACAACTCATAACACGTCCATATATCCATACCGCAGTAAGGTAACGTTTCTCTTGTAAGCCCCAATTCGGTCCATTTAGGGCTACGCGGTATGGGATACAGCAACGAAGGCGTATAGATATCCACGTACTCGCTCGTTTTACCGAGCGGAGAATGATCGACAGTCTGCATAGAATTTCTCAAAAATCCGAGGCGCGCTATGTCAGATGTACTCTCGCCATAGCGCCCTCAATATATCAATGACGCATGCCGCGCCCGCTTATCAGTAGACGAATGCAGCATATATAGAGAACAACGGCAGCAATTAGCATAAGACCAATCGCGACACCAATTTGGATATCTGAGACGCCTAATATCCCATAGCGGAATGCATTGACCATATGCAGGATGGGATTAGCCATCGACATGCCCTGCCAGAACGGCGGTAGCAGATCGATCGAATAGAAGACCCCACCAAGATAAGTCAATGGCGTCAGGATGAACGTGGGCACTATAGAGATATCGTCAAAGTTACGGGCATAGACCGCGTTTATGAAACCACCCAAGGAAAAAATGGCAGCAGTCAGGATGATCACAAGCAACGTGATTCCTAAATGATGCACTTGCACATGGGTAAAAAATAAAGAAAGAACCGTAACGATAGCCGCTACTGCCAGCCCTCTCAGGATACCGCCACATGCATAACCAATAAGAATGACATGAGGTGATACAGGCGAGACCAGCAACTCTTCAACAGAGCGTTGAAATTTACTACTAAAAAAGCTTGATACGACATTGCTATAGGAATTAGTAATAACGGACATCATGATCAGGCCCGGCACAATATACTCCATATAGGAGAACCCGCCCATGCCTCCTATTCGGCTACCGATCAGATTGCCAAAGATAACGAAGTAAAGGGCCATAGTGATCGCAGGAGGCAACAAGGTCTGCGGCCAAATACGCGTAAAGCGCCGCACCTCCCGATGGACAATCGTTTGCAAGGCAATAAGGTTGGCTTTTATTTCAGTTTTCATCTCGCCACCTTGGCCAAGTTCTTTTCTACCAACGACACGAACAGCTCCTCAAGCCTATTAGCCTTGTTGCGCATACTGATGACGTCTACGCCTTGAGCATTCAACTGAGTGAACAGGCCATTGATTCCAACACTCTTGTCGACTTGCACTTCAAGCGAGTGACTGGTGATAAGCCTGACCGGATAATCTTGAAGAGAGGGCGCAACTGATAGCGCCTGCTTTACATCCAGAACGAATGTCTCGACATGTAGTTTCTGAAGAAGCTCACGCATGCTGGTGTTTTCCACAATGGTGCCATGGTCAATAATGGCAATGTTGCGGCACAGCTGTTCTGCTTCTTCCAGATAGTGCGTCGTCAGAATGATGCTGACACCCTGCTGATTGAGAGTGGTCAAAAAGCTCCACATCGAACGGCGCAATTCAATATCCACACCAGCAGTAGGCTCGTCCAGTATGAGCAACCTTGGCTTGTGAATGAGCGCCCTGGCGATCATCAAACGCCGCTTCATCCCCCCAGACAACATACGGGACGGGGTATCTCGTTTGTCCCAGAGCCCTAGCTGAGTCAGGTATTCCTCGGCACGCTCCTTGGCCTGCCTGGCAGGTATTCCGTAATAGCCTGCCTGCGTAACCAGAATGTCGAATGCCTTTTCAAACTGATTGAAGTTGAACTCTTGGGGCACAACCCCAAGACAGCGCTTGAGTCCTGCCGGATCACGATCCAGATCATGTCCGAAGACCGAAACCTGACCACTGCTTTTATTCACCAGCGTGGACAGAATGCCTATCGTGGTAGATTTTCCTGCGCCATTAGGTCCGAGAAGCGCAAAAAAATCGCCTTCGTTGACATCAAGGTCCAACCCCTTGAGCGCCTGGAAACCATTTCCGTAGGTTTTAGTGAGTTGCCGTATGGACAGAGCTTCGTTCATCTCGCTCACAAATTTCAGAAAATTAGAGGGGCTAAATGAGGGTGCAATACCCGATTTACAACCTTTGACGAATGTAAGCCCACATCATTCCAAATCGGGTGAGAAAAGACAGTCTGGCCATCCGCCTTTATACTGCTCCACTGTATATGAATGGGACATACACATGGCCACTGACTATTTGGAACACAACATGGCGCTTTTGGCGCACCTGCGGACCATATTGGCCGCATTGGGTGAGTCAGAGCAGATTCCTGAAGATAACCACGGGCTATTCTTGGACCGCTTCGACGAGCTTTTGACTGAGCTACCCAAACATCCGGAAGAAAACCATTATCTAGGGCAGGACCTGATCAGCCAGATTTTCCATCGCTATCCCCAGGTCGCCCATCTGGTACCCAGGGACCTGCTGTGGTTCTTTGGGGGAGATTGTCTTCACTTCATGCCTGACGAGGAAATCGCCCGCTACCAGGCACTGGATGAGCGCCGCTTCGAAGCAGAGGCTGCTGGAGAGCCCTTTGACTGGAATCAAGAGAAGCAATTGATGCTGCTTCCAGACAACGGACAAACTCATTAGATAAAGCGATGAGGGTCACAAAGGCCCTCATCAAAAACAAGATGCACAAACAAAAACACCGCCAAGAAGGCGGTGTTTTTAATTTGGAGCGGGAAACGAGACTCGAACTCGCGACCCCGACCTTGGCAAGGTCGTGCTCTACCAACTGAGCTATTCCCGCATATGGCGTCCCCTAGGGGACTCGAACCCCTGTTACCGCCGTGAAAGGGC